>NZ_LGYO01000030.1 GCF_001263355.1 Acetobacterium bakii | reverse complement strand
CGCCGACCTACTGATTACGAAACAGTAGGTAAATGGCATATTACATACATCCATATATGATATACGACATTATTACGACACGTTTTACTCTTTTTTTCAATTGCTAACACATAGGGGGCCGTCATCCTTTATGTAAGACACTTGTTGCCAAAAGAAATATACAAATAAATTAAGCATCACTTTATCTTCATTGCCACTTTATTTGGTGGAGGCGATCAGTACCAGTTCAAGGTGACAATTAATATTGGGGATTATAGACATAAAGAAATGTAATATCGAAACTAACTTTTCACTATTCAATCCACTATTTTCTCTTAACTCTGTGTCTAGTTTATTTATTATAACCTTTCTATTAAATTTGCTTATTCTTTTGTCCGAAAAAGTGTTGATCTTCCACATTTCCTTACGATTTGGGACTGCACTTTTATGATGTCACTCCAATTTTAGTTTCGTAGTCACTTTCACTTTAACTTTTAGCCCGACTAAATCTACCACTATTTTCATTCTCTCATTCGTTGCTGGAAACAACATATCTTTCTCCCTTGCTTTGCTAATCATAAATGACTTTCCCAATACAGCATCGCTTAAACTTCTTTCCACTATCACAAGGACATGGATCATTTCTACCAATTTTTTTCTTCTTTCGAATAGTATTAGGCTTTATTACCTGATGCTCGTATGCCCCATATGGTATACCTTGCTTTTCAAAATAAATCTTATCGATAATACTTGGACCATTTGGCGGAAAAAATATCGCACTTTTTTTTATGCTGTCCTTTAATTGCGAATCTAAAAAATACCCTTCTATTATATCCAATTCATCTGAAGACAGCACACTGGGATGGTTCTCGATTCGCCAAATAAGATAATCTATAAAATCCTGTGCTGATTTATTCAAATACCGGAGTATCTCAATAATATTTTCAAAATCATGCCAATTGCATACCCACGGATATGGTTGTTCTTCGTTTTTTTCCAATAATAGAGTCGTGTTCACTGCGTGACTACCAAATTGATTCAATGTTAGAACTATTGGCAATATCCTTTTTTCATCTGCGTTTTCGATTGCGAATCTGTTAGTTTTGTTTTCGTACAAAACAACATCTTTTTTATTTTCAATAAACTTTTTAAGGATTATTGCTTGTTTATAAGCACCTCCAATTCCAGTATCCGAATTGAAGTGATCTTGGATTCGTTTGCAAGCTTTTTCTGGGTTAAAGAATGGCTCTCTAACTTTTGAGGCTTTTACTTCTGCTATTAAAATATAGTTATTAAATTCAATTAATATATCATGTTCTTTAGTTCCTCTTTCCTCGCACACACTCGCGTGGTATTTTGCTTTATCACCAAATAAATCCTTAAAAAACTTAAGAAATTGAATTTCCACCGTTTCCGCTTTTGCTTTTTTGTATTTATCTGCAAATTTATTTTGAGGTTTTTCTAATATCTCAGTAATATAATTATAAATTGCGTTTAATAGAAATTGCGGATGGACAATAAATAAGTTTTCTCCTTCATCAATCCAGCATAGTGGATGTTCTGCAAAAGGATTTTTTCCATTGTAATAAGAAAAATCTCGTGATTGTCTGTGCAGTCCAAAAATCTCTAACAGGCTTTTCCCTTTTTCAATTCCAAAAGCTTCCAGGACTAATGATTCCTTAATTGTACTTAACCCATCCATTGCATTTTGAAGATTGTCACCTGCAGATCCTTGAGCAAATTTCATTAAACGTTCATATTCTTTTTCCACATCAACTGCATGCGGATTTAGAGAATATAAAAAGTTTTTTATATTCTCTACTGCGCATTTAGATGAACTCATCGCAGTCTCAAATGTATCCCAAACTAATTGATAGAATGCTATATAGTCTTCTGTTACTAATCCTGTTAAATCTTCCAATTCTGAATCAAATCCACTATACAATATTCGAATTAGATCTATTGTCTGTTCCGGATATCTCAGTATTCCTGTATCAAAATAAGATGTAAACGCCTGCATTGATATTAAGTTCCTTTTTATATCAACACTATCCAATTTAGTATTTATGCCAAGAAAGTTTTTTGTATATTCTAAAGTAATCTCTTGAACATCATCTTCTAATTCATCGTATATCCTACTATCCTTATCCTTATCCTTATCCTTTGTAGTGTGTACCTCACTTTTATCCTCTGTACTCATAAGCAAGCCCGCAAGATATGTATATTGCTTTTGAGGCGAGATTAATTTCGTCTTATTAAATATATCAGATTGTTCTGCAAAACCCTTCTTACCATTCGCAAATGTTATAAAATGGATACCAATCATCCCCAACAATTCACGTGTGCTTTTATATTGCAATTTCTCTTTTAACGCGTTAATTTTTTCTTCCATTATATGACACTCCTATAAAGCACAGTGTTTATTAATATCATTTTTCATAAAGCCTCTCAAAACCCGTGAAATGACTTGAAGCCATAATTGGTTCATTCTATCTTAAACCCTATCTCAGTGAATTTATTTTTCTGCGGTTCAAAATCACCTTTTATTTTTGATTGATCCATAAGTATAGTCAAATTCTTTCTCGCTCTGGAACAGCCAACATAAAATAATTTGTAAGCGCTAAGAACACCGAATACTGAGCTTTCTTTTAAACAATCTTTGGCTTTAGTTACTCCTGGCTTTACTAGAAACTGACGGTATCTTTCCTTACAAATGAACTCAAAATAAGGATTACACCTAAACTGATCCAATATTGAAGATATCTTTTCGCAAATTACTTTTTCATGTTTAACAAAAGAATCTTTCTTCAATTCGCTTATTTTCATACCAATAGTGTTTTGCAAATCAGACAATTCATTAATATAGTCATAATAGAATTGATGAAACTCTTTTAATGAAATACTTAATTGTCCCCACATTTCGAAAAATCGGTACATATGTACTATCGGATTTTTGTAACTGTCGTCTGCGACAAATAAAACACTATCATGACTTTCTCCTTTTACACCGTGTTGGGTTGATACCTTTGGGTTTCTCAAATATTTAACAACCCGTATCAGCTCAATAACTGGTACGTTAAAAGCTTCTTTGTTTTCATCATCAGACTGAACGCCCTCCATATATACACTATCAACAATTGAATTTCTTTCAAGTACAGTAAGTAATTCAGATATAGTTTTTGATTCATCCTGAAAAACATCAAAGATTTCTTTCAAGATATTAAATAGCCTTTGTTTGTCACTATGTGTCTTAATATACCATCCATCTTCGCAAAATATCGACTTATAGGACTTGAAGGTTTGAACTATCAAACCATATTTCTGCGTTTGATAGTTGTCTACCATTTCTACTAAACAATACAATAACTTCATCAAAGGGTCTGGGTTGTCATCATAGTGCGTAGTCAACACATTTACTGCCGAATAGGTTTTACCAAATGAATATTTCTCCATGCAATCAAATGCTTGATAAAGGTTAAGTGCGCCTATATCAGAAAAGCGCTCTTTATTAAATAGATATAAAACTAAAGTATTTGAATCAGATTTTTTTATATCGTCTATCGATGTTGAAATATTATCAGTTATGACTATTCGGGGTTGAAAATCAGCGCTTAGTAGTTTCATTTCAGGTGAATTGTCTTGGTTAAAAGGCGAATCATTATAGATGTTGTTTAATAATAGCACAACATCTGTAACAGAGCGATAGTTTGTTAATAAGGCTTGTGTTGTGTCAAAACATTCGAATTGTTCTTCAAATGATCCATCGTAATTTTTATAAATCTGCTGCATTCGGTCGCCAAACAAATACAATTGAACGTTTGAACCAGCAACACTATTATAAAATATTTTCAGAACATCAGACATGGTATCCTGGTATTCATCTATGAAAATAAATTGATATTTAGATGATATTCTTTTACTAATAATAGGGTAATGATCAAAAATATTTTTTGAAAAGCTTATTAAGTCATCGTGTGATAGCCCTCCATAATATAACGTATTAAATGGAGATTTATTATATGAAATCTTCTCTATATTCTTCTTAACGGTTTCAAAGTCAAGTTCACTATATTTGTCTTTATACTTATTGTTACTTGCCATAATGTGATCATCTTGACCTGAATTATCTATGCGTTGTTTGATCTTGTCCTCATATACTTCATAATACAAATCCAAAATATCACGATGTGAGAAGTAGCTTTTCATGAAGCTATTGAGAAATGAAT
>NZ_LGYO01000003.1 GCF_001263355.1 Acetobacterium bakii | reverse complement strand
GAATCGGTCGTTCCAGTCCATCTCCTTTATTGGTTGGGAAGGCCAAACCATTGATGCGGTTGGTTCCGGGAACATCTTTCCAGGTGATGACCTTGAAGACACCCGGCATTTTTTCGGCTTCCGAGGTATCGATGGAAATAATATTGGCATGGGATACCGTTGCCTGAACCAGTTTAATGTGCAGTGTATTATCCGGTAATTTCAAGCCTAAATCCGCACCGTAATCCCAGGTTCCGGTTACTTTTGCCAACGCAGAGGGACGTATGGTAGCTGATCCCATCATGGAATCGCCTTCCTTCAGTTGGAACCAAAGCTCTTCTTTTGTGATATCTCCTCGCATTAAACGGGCTGCATCCATAACCGCATCCACCAGTGGAATATAACCGGTGCAGCGACAGACATTGTGATGTTTCTGGAACCATGCCCGAACATCTTCCCGGGTTGGATTAATATTTTCTTCAAGTAAACCTTTCGCTGACATAATAAAACCTGGCGTACAGAACCCACATTGAGCCCCACCATTAACCATCCATGACAGTTGCAGCGGATGTAGATTTTCTTGAGTTCCAACACCCTCAATTGTAATAATTATAGCTTCATCTGGAATTTTCTTAATCTTAGTGATACAGGATCTTACAACTTTTTCATTCATGATAACGGAACATGAACCACATTCGCCTTTGCCACAGCCGACTTTTGTGCCGGTTAAGCCCAATTGTTTTCGCAATACCTTGGCTAAGCTTGTTTCAGCATCAGCAATCACCGTTCTTTTCACACCATTGATTATTAATGTTTTCTTTAACATTCTAGAACCTCCATTTGATTTTTTTGCTATATTAATTTTTAATAAAGCCGCCTATTTCAAATCCGCAATTTGGATAGGTACAGGGATCATACCCCATACCTAAACCGCCATGCCCGTGTTTAACAATGTCTTTCTTCTTTAATCACTCCCTGCAACGATTATTGGGCCAACCGAGACAAAAATCGTTCTTTTACATACATCACCCAGTCTAGTAATTCCACAATTGGAATATCCTTTTTATTGGTCAGCTTGAACTTGGCTCCGGGAAGCGTTGGAGCTTGGTTGTGAAAACGATTACTGTCTCATAGAAATTTTAAACAATAATTGGAACTAAAAAAGAAGGCCTGTTGGCCTTCATTAATACGCTCCAAACCAAGTCAAAAACATTTCTGCTTTTATGATTTTAATTGTATTAACTCCTTCCCAACATGGAGGCAAAAACGTTTCCGTTTATACCCTATCGGCCTTTATCCATGGCAATGCTTTAGGATGAAAGGCTCGGAGCAATCTTTATTAGGTTTGTTTTAATTTGATTTAATTATATACTTTTCAGTTAAAAAAGTCTATTCTTTTATTGAATTGAAAATTTTCTGAAATTTTCCCAGGGAATGCTATTTGATTAATAAACATCACAAATTTCAGCGGCAATCTGTTCAGGTAAAAAACCACAGTTTGCGTACAGCGAAGAAAGATCGCCTTGTTCAAATAAGGGGTTTTCAATGGCGCGAATTACTATTTTTTTTGAACGCATGCGATGGTTTTGGGCAAATTTGGAAGCTAATTTTTCAGCTATTCCACCGCTTTTTATCCCTTCCTCAAGGATGTAAACCATTTTCGCATCTTCAACTAATGAAACGATGTTTTCGGAATCAAGGGGATAGACCTTCATCAGCTTTATTAAGCGCACGCGGCACTTATTATTCAATAAGGCAATGGCATCGTAGGCATTTTTAGTAACTCTGCCGTAGGTAATAATTGCAATATCATAGTTATCTGTTGAAAAATCCATGTAACTTGCTTCACCCAAAGATTTGTAATCACTGCGATCATAATCGAGTTCCGAGCCCTTTGGATAGCGAACGACCACTAAACGATTGTGATGAAATCCATAATTAAAAGCCTGAGCCATTTCATCGTAGGTTTCCGGGCTAAATATCTCAATTAAAGGGATGGTGGATAAATAGGAACAATCATAAATACCCTGGTGGGTAATCCCGTCCCCGGGAACAAGTCCACATCGATCCAACGCCATAATCATGGGCAATTTCTGTATCGCCACATCATGAATCAATTGATCGTAGACTCTTTGAACAAATGTTGAATAAATGGCACAAACCGGGGTTTTCTGATTGGCCGAAAGACCTGCGCAAAAAGTAACCGCGTGTTCTTCGGCAATGCCCACATCAAAAAACCGTTTTGGATAAGTTGACTCAAAATCCTCCAAGCCGGTTCCGGTGGCCATCGCCGCAGTAATTGCACAAATCGATTCATTCTGTTCTGCCTCTTTACAGAGTATTTCTCCAAATACCGATGAAAAAGTGGTGCTTTTTTTGCTAATATCAATCCCTTTTTTTAAATCAAAGGTACCAACCGAATGATAAACTTCAGGATGCTCTTCTGCGGGTTTATAGCCTTTCCCTTTAACCGTAAGCACATGTACCAGACAGCATTTATTTTTTTCTTTTGCCTCATTCAGCACAGTTTCCAGTTTTTTAATATCGGACCCATCGACGGGTCCCAAATAATCAAGTCCGAGATGTTCAAATAAGTTCTCAAACACCACTCTTTTTTTAATATGATTTTTTAAACATCTTGTGCCATGAACTAACTTATCACCAACAATGGGTATTTTATGAAAAAATGACTGGGTCTTACGTTTTAGCGCAAAATACTTTTTGCTCGTTCGAATCTTAGATAAATACGTAGATAATCCGCCAACATTTTCAGATATTGACATCTCATTATCATTAAGTACAATAATCAGTTTTAAATCATTCTTGGTGCAGTTATTTAAAGCCTCATAAATCATACCATTGGTAAACGAACCATCCCCGACAACGGCAATCACATATTTGTCATTTCCATTGAGTCGATTCGCCGAGGCCAAACCTATTGCTGCCGAAATTGAGGTCCCGGAGTGGCCTGCCCCAAAGGGATCATAGACGCTTTCATTCCTATTTGTAAAGCCTGACAATCCTTTCCATTGACGAAGGGTGTCGAATTGATTTTGCCTTCCGGTCAGAAGTTTATGCACATAGCTTTGATGACCAACATCTAAGACAATTTGATCCTTGGGTGCGTCAAAAACACGATGGATGGCAATTGTCATTTCCACAACACCTAAATTAGATGCTAAATGCCCACCGTTCTTTGATACCGTTTCAAGGATTTTATTTCGAAGTTCCCCGGCAAGCATATCAAGATCACTATAACTTAGCTCTTTCATATCCTCGGGAGATGATATATTCTTTAATATACTCAATTTCCATAATCCTTTCACTGTTACAATATAGAACTTACATTATACTCTTTTCCATTTTTTTCAGCCTTAAGCGGTAACTTTGCAATACTAAGAAGTCTATTAACTTAATTATACAATGCTACGTCTTTAATTCAAATGAATATAATGTCTTTCTTCTATAATATTTTCACAGGTCTGTTAAATTATGGGGTTCAAACAGTTTTTTATTCGATTGTCCCTTTAAGCATTGACCCTTTTGTGGCCCGATTAAGAGCAATTAAAAGAATATAACCAATACCCGCGCCACAAATGGTGCTGACGGAAAAAGGAATCACAAATCCGAACCAGGCCACGGTGGTATTTCCAAGTAAAAAATGCGCCACCGGATAACAAAGCAACGCTCCGATAATGCCGGTACCAAACATCTCCCCGAGTGCTGCAAAATGAATTTTTTTAGTCTTCTGATAGAGCATTCCCGCAAATAAAGCGCCAACCATACTGCCCATGAATGCAAGAGGCGTTCCGGTTCCCAGTAAGTTTCTGGTAAGTGAAATGACAAACGCACACATTACCGCATACGCCGGACCTAATGTCACCGCACAAAGCACGTTAATCATATGCTGTACCGGAAAGCATTTTGTTATGCCGATGGGGATATAAAATGTTGAACAAACAACGCCGACTGCAGCATACATCCCTGCAAGGGCTAATTTTCTAGTTCGCATGACAATCATCTTCCTTTAACTCCACCTTTTTTCCACTTAATACACTGTTCATGGTCCGAACCGCACATAACTTCCCGCACATTGTGCAGCTGTCTTCATGTTCCGGTTGTGAACTTTTACGATAACGGCGCGGTTTTACTGGATCTAAAGCCAACTCAAACATCCCTTCCCAGTCAAGATTTTTACGGGCGGTACTCATTTTATAGTCGATATCCGTCGCACCCCTGATTCCTTTGGCAATATCCCCGCTGTGGGCGGCAATCCTTGCTGCGATAATGCCTTCTTTCATATCATCCATATCCGGCAAACACAAATGCTCAGCCGGGGTTACATAGCAAAGAAAGTCCGCTCCGCTGGCAGCCGCCAAAGCACCGCCGATGGCACTGGTTATGTGATCATAACCCGGGGCAATATCAGTGGTAATCGGTCCCAAAACATATAGCGGCGCGCCATGGCAAAGCTTTTTCATCAACAGCATATTGGCAGTAATTTCATTGAGGGCCATATGTCCAGGTCCCTCGATCATCACCTGAACATTTCTGTCCCAAGCGCGTTTTGTCAGCTCACCAAGAACAATCAGTTCTTCAATTTGAGCGGCATCAGTGGCATCATTAATACATCCGGGACGGCAGGCATCCCCGAGACTAATGGTGACATCATATTTTTCAAATATATCCAGAATTTTATCATAATGCTCATAAAACGGATTTTCATTACCGGTTTGCTCCATCCATGCAAAGAGCAGAGAACCCCCACGGGACACAATGTTTGTAAGTCTGCCCGACTTTTTAAAGCGTCGAGCCGTTTCCCGATTAATTCCGGCGTGGATGGTCATAAAATCGACGCCATCCCGGGCATGTACTTCCACAATCCTTAAAAATTCTGCTGCAGTAATATCCGTCAAATTTTTATCAAAATAACCAATGGCATCGTATATCGGTACGGTGCCAAGCATGGCACCTGAGGTTTCAACAATCAACTGCCGGAATTCCTGCGTCTTGCCGTAACAGCTTAGATCCATGATTGCATCTGCTTTCATCGTCACTGCGGTTTTCACCTTGTCAATCTCATTGTCGAAATTGCTGCAGTCTTCGGAGATCCCGAGATTAACATTTATTTTGGTTGTTAAACCCTTGCCGATGGCTTTTGGTATTAAATTTTTGTGATTTTTATTGGCGGGTATAACCGCACGGCCGGCGGCAATTTCCGCCATCAGTTCCTGGGGACTCAAAGCATCCGAGGCCGCTGCCTGTTTCATTTCCTTTGTCATCATACCTTTTCGTGCTGCATCCATTTGGGTAGTGTAATTCATTTCTTTCTCCTCTTCATACTGATTTTTGTTAAAAACGGCAAAATAAAAACCCGCACCAGTATGGGCGGGTCAAATAATTCCTAAAAATCAATGCCTTCCCTACGATGGTGCTAACCATATCAGGTTCAATGGGTTAAAAACATAGTTTTCTCTCAGCCTTTCGGCACCCCAAGCGTTTTTACAATATTTAATTTTTTATAGTGTACCATAGAATGAATTCTAAGTAAAGAATCAAATTGTTTTACAAATTTCATGAAAGCAAATTATTCGGAAATTAAGAAACCCCTATTGAGTAAATCTCAATTAGTGAGTTTGTTGACAAAGCCGTCCTGGGGACAATGGTAAATCATTGTCCCCAGGACTTATTTTACTGGCTTTTTAAACTGCATCCATGAAAGCAGCGATGTCATTATCGACAGTACCGATACCGGCAATTCCAAATGTTTCAATTAGAACATTCGCAACGTTTGGTGATAAAAATGCGGGGAGTGTGGGTCCCAGATGAATATTTTTCACGCCGAGATGCAGCAGTGCCAACAGTACAATGACTGCCTTTTGCTCATACCATGCAATGTTGTAGGCAATGGGAAGATCATTAATATCGTTGAGTTCGAACACTTCTTTCAGTTTCAGGGCAATTAATGCAAGTGAGTAGGAATCGTTACACTGACCGGCATCGAGGACTCTTGGAATCCCGCCAATATCCCCTAATTGAAGCTTGTTGTAACGGTATTTAGCACAGCCGGCGGTCAGAATAACCGTATCTGCCGGGATATTTTGGGCAAATTCGGTGTAATAATCTCTTGACTTCATTCTTCCGTCACAGCCTGCCATAACAAAGAACTTTTTGATAGCTCCGGATTTAACGGCATCCACAACCTTATCGGCCAGGGCAAAAACCTGTTCATGCGCAAAACCGCCGACGATTTTACCGGTTTCGATTTCGGTTGGCGCCTTTAGCCTTTTGGCCAGTTCAATGATCTTGGAAAAATCTTTTTTCCCATTGGCGTCGGCTTCAATGTGCACACATCCCGGATGTCCGGAAGCTCCGGTGGTAAAGATTCGAGATCTGACTTCATCACTTTTGGGCGGTACAATACAGTTTGTGGTGAAAAGAATGGGACCGTTAAAGGATTCAAATTCTTCAATCTGTTTCCACCATGCATTCCCGTAGTTCCCGACAAAGTTGTCGTATTTCTTAAAGCCAGGGTAGTAGTGCGCCGGCAGCATTTCGCTGTGGGTGTAAACATCAATGCCGGTGCCTTTTGTTTGCTCAAGCAGTTGCTCAAGATCAGTGAGGTCATGACCAGAGATTAAAATTGCCGGGTTCTTTTTTACGCCGATGTTTACTTCGGTGATTTCAGGGTGACCGTATTTAGATGTGTTGGCTTCATCCAGAAGCGCCATGGCGGTGACGCCGAATTGTCCTGTTTTCAGGGTCAATGCTACCAGATCATCGGCGGAAAGGGTGTCATTAAGGGTTGCTGCCAATGCTTCATAGATAAAGGCATACACCGTGTCATCTTCCTTACCCAGATTCAATGCGTGTTCTGCATAGGCTGCTAAACCCTTTAATCCGTATATGATTAATTCTCGCAGTGACCGGACATCTTCATTTTCGGTGGCTAATACCCCTACTGTAGCTGCCTTCTTCAGCATTTCAGCCTTAGACGAAACTTCGAATTTAGCTGCATTATGTAAATCTGCAACCGCTATGGTTTTTCCGCTTTGCTCTTTTTTGAGGCCAAGCAGTTTTTGGAAAAAGTTAGGCGAGCCTTTTTTGTTGGCAGCATCCACCATATCTCTGAGGTTATTTCTCAGCGTCAGCATCTTTTTAATTTCTTTTTCAAAAGCAACGGCGTCAAAATTTGCATTGGTAATGGTCATAAACATACTTTTCAGCACTTCATGGTTGACATCGCCCAATTCCGCTGGGTTCAATTTTCCCTTTATGACGATTTCAGAAACGCCTTTAAGGGTATAAATCAAAAGATCCTGAAGTTTTGCAACCTCTTCATTTTTACCGCAAACACCTTTTACACTGCAACCTTTTCCTTTGGCCGCTTCCTGACATTGATAGCAAAACATACTCATTGTATTATTTCTCCTTAATTTTCATATATTTTTTATTCATTAAAATTAAACTGATTAAACTTTTTCTGGAACAACTGCTTCTTTATAACGCTATTATACCTGATTAAATTTTTCAATGCCGTTGCAAATGCAACGATTGTAAATTCTTCAAATTAATTGATTTATTTATTGGATATGATAAAATCAATGATAATTCAACTAATTACTTAATTCAATCCAACAAATCTGTTGGATTTGTGTATTAACTTATTTTTTCAGAAGGGAAAACTTGGAATGGAATGGAAAAAACTATTAGCAGACACTCGTCTTGGCAGCAAAATTAATCCACCCTATGATCCTGTTAAGTATCATATGAGTGAATTTGAAAAAGACTATTGGCGGATTATCAACAGTGCTTCTTTTCGTCGATTGCAGGATAAGACCCAGGTGTTTCCCCTGGAGAAAAGCGATTTTGTGAGAACACGACTGACCCATTCAATTGAAACATCGTCTCTGGCCAAACAGTTAACAGCAATGATCACCAAGAATATATCAATCTATCAGAAGGATACCCTTTACGAAATATCCTCGGATCAGGCCGTTTTAGCCGGAGATATTGCCATGTGCGGGGGCTTGCTTCATGATATCGGCAATCCGCCGTTCGGTCATTTTGGCGAAGTTATCATTCGGGATTGGTTCATCAACAATATGAAAGATTACACTTATATGGATAAACCACTGAATGCTATTCTTACAAATCAAATGAAAAACGATTTCTATAATTTTGAAGGAAACGCCCAAGCTCTGCGTCTGGTCATAAAATTACACCATCTTGACAGTGATTTTGGATTAAATTTAACCACATCGGTATTGAATACAGTCGTTAAATACCCCACTGATTCTTTGCGGATTAACGAAAACGATGCGGATATAAAACTCCATAAGCTTGGGTATTATCTATCCGAAAACAACGAGTTTTCAAAAATCGCCAGGGATACCGGCACCAAGATTAAAAACACCTACTATCGTCATCCGCTTACCTTCATTCTTGAAGCTGCCGATGACATTGCCTATGCCACCGCCGACCTTGAGGATGCCTTTAAGAAAAACTTCTTTTCAATTGAAACCTTTGTTGAGTTTTTTAAAAATGAACTTCGTGATTATGAAAAAGCGGATCTTATTACGAAGGAACAAATAGAGAAATCAAATTTACTTATTGAAAAATTCAGTGAATTAAAAGAGGAGTTCAAACACGAAAATAGCAAAGAAATTTTGATTTTTCAAAATTGGATCAGTCATGTTCGGGATTGGCTCATGTTTTGTGCAGCCTATGGCTTTACCAATTCATATACGGAAATTATGGAGGGCACTTTTAAAAAAGATATTTTTGAAGAATCTTTTCACGGCGGAACCATCCGTATTCTAAAAGGTGCCATGCATAAATTTGTTTATTCCACACCAAAGATCATCAAAATGGAGCTGGGAGCACAAAGCATATTAAATTCTTTGCTTGATAAGTTTATCCCGGCCATCATATATTTTGAAGAAGAAAGCGAAAATAATTCAGGATATAAACAAACCAAAGCCGAACACAATTTAACGAATTTGATTTCCGAGAATTATAAAGAAAATTACCTAAAATCAAAAACAACCGATCCGATCCATAACCTGTATTTGCGCTTACTGCTTGTCACCGATTTTATCTGCGGCATGACGGATTCCTATGCAAAAAATCTCTACCAGGAACTCAGCGGACTATATAAATAATTTCTAAACCCCATCGTCAAAATTTATTAAATCGGTTTTGGCGAATCAAGGTCAGCAGCCCTTGATTCGCCCTATACCTAGGAAGGGCGCAAAAATGTTAGAAAAGGTAGAAAAAATTCTTCGTGAGAACACCCTCTGTGTTTTATGTACGGAAGGAGGCGGGAAACCGTATTGCTCTTTGATGACATATATTCCCAATGATGATCTGCGCGTGCTTTACATGGTATCCACTCTGGCATCCAGGAAATTTAAGAATCTTCTGGCGAATCCCAGGGTGAGTGTACTGGTTGATACCCGTCAAAACCCTGGCGCATCTCCGGAAGAAAAGATCGCATCAGTTACTTTTGAAGGATCTTTTCAACCCTTGGCGGCTTCTGAAATGCAAAGGATAAAGACACATTTAGCCGATGATCATTTGGAACTGAACGCTATTCTCGAAAATCCAAACTGTGTTGTCTTTAGTATCAAATTAAACTCATATTTGCTTTTAGATGGGCCAATTGATTCATTTCAGGGAAATTTATAAAATCTCCTTGAATCATTCTACTGAATTTCCACTAATTTTCGGAAGGTTTTGTCAATTAAAAAGATGCGGCTCCTTATTTTAGGAACTGCATCTTTTTTAATAAAGCAGAATATTCTTATCGCTTATATATTTTCGTTGCCAGTATTCCTCCACCTAAAACAAGGAAAGAGATTCCTATTAAGATTAATGAAGAAATATCAAAGTTCGTCGCTGCTGCATTACCATTGGGATTTACCATCCCATTTTTGTTGTCCGGCATAGCGGATGTCTCGTTTGTTACAGCTGTGGCATCTTTTGTTTCAGTTGCTGTTTCACCGCCAGTTACTGCTGCTTTATCATTTGGTAAATTTGTGGGACGTTGACCTGCCATTGCGTTGTTTATTTTCTCTGAGTTTTCAGCAGTTTCAGTGATTGCCGTACCTGCTGTATTCTCTGTATTCATGTCCTTACCCATTAAATTACTTCCCATTGCCGCAATATCAATGGTACTTGCATCAATAAGCGTATCAGGTTGTTCTGACTGCCCCGTTGTTGTTGCTGGAATGGTTCCAGCCAGTTGGCCGCTAATACTTTCAGCTCGAAGATCACAGAATTGTTTTAAAACTGCAACCCCGTTTTCATACTCGTCATAGGTGCAGAAGGCAGTAGGATCATCTTCAACATAGGTTGATATGAGCGATACCGCATTGTCAATAACTGCTTCATACTCCCCGCTATCGAAATAACCAGTAATGAACTCCTGGTAATATTGGTGATATAGCGCCAAATATTCGTCGTTTTCAAGCAGTTCATTTAATAATGGTCTTTCCTCCATGGTTGTTCCGGACACCGGTGTATCAATGGGATAGTTCACTAGGGTTGTGGCTTCATCTGTACTGCTGACGGCAGTGGTAGTTGTTCTGCCACCCATGCCGCCACCGCTGAAGGCACTAAACGCCAGGTTGTAATCCCAGGCAATCACAGATATCTGACCGTCTTCTTCCCTGAGATAATAATTATGTTTCATACTTCCGGTATAGCTGTCAAAATTGTCGACAAAGCTATGAACCACAAAGTATTTTAACACTTCTTCCACATCTACAACGTCTTCCAGATTTTCTCCTGCATTCAACTTTTTTATGGAATCAATCAGCGTCTCTTTGTCAGCATTGGTGACATCAAAAACCGCATTACTCCAAATGTTATCATAGCTTGATAGCTCATCATCCGAGTAAATCAATGCCACATCATTACCGGAATTCCCACCAGGCATATTACCCATATCAGGCATTTGATCCATATTCGGCAACTCCTGTGTTTGAGAGGTTGCATCGATTTTTGGGGTAGTATCCGTAGCTTGGTTTGTGTCTGTTGTCGGCAGCATGTCTGGCCTATTGGACATATCCGGCATTTCGCCATTTCCGCCACCCATACCGTTTTCATCATTCAAATTCATACTGTCCGGTTTATAAATATTTCCAGTATCCGTCCCGTAATTTCGCTGGGCAAATGCCTCTTCAACGTCTTCAACGGCAAGGTAAAGACCGAAATATTCGCCATTGACAGAAACTCTGACAAAACTGGTAAGTGGCGCGTCCACCCCCATATAAGCCATCATGTTATAGCTCAGGTAATCTTTAAGGTAGGTATTGTCGGATATGACATTGTTTAAATTGAGTTTATCAAGTCCATTATAACTTAAACCATCGCTGTATTCGTCAAAATCAATCTTAAAGCTATACCGCTCAGATTCTGTTGATGCCACACTGGAAAGAGAGGAATTTCCCTTTGGCCGAATGGCAACATTACTTATTTTTTCACCGTCAATCGTAACTGCACAGCGCTGGTATTCTTCATCTGTTGCCGTCTCCTGTAACGTATTCCAGTCGTCCTCACTGATCTCAATATCAATTGCATGTACGGTGCTGTCATCAAAGAGTGTCGTAACATAGGATAAATCCGCAGTGGTTGCGGTGATACCAAGGGACTCCCCAAAATAGGAAAAGACAACGGCAATGATAACAGTCACAATACCAATGATGATGCAAACCCGATTGATATTTTTGTTGTTTACCAATTATGCCACCTCTTTCAATTCATAAATTCCCCATTATAGCTCACAAGCACCGCATGATTCACATCCTCAAGATCGACGACGCTGTTAATGAAATCCGTATTATCATTTTTTAGCCGCACCTCAATATTCAGCTCAATACTATCTTTTGAAACGGTTTTATTTTTCATAATACTTTTTGTGACATTTTCGTCAATAAAGCTTTTCACCTTGGATTCCGCCTCTTTGTTATTGCAATTGACAACAATAATATAGGGCATATCGGTTGGTTTTCTGTTTACAAAGATCAGCAGAATAATACCAATCATCACACTTCCGAAGACAGCCAGCGGGATCATCCCAGCCGCCAGAACAATCCCCGATGCGATTGACCAAAATACAAAAGCAATATCAAGGGGTTCCTTGATCGCCGTTCTAAAACGAACGATTGAAAGGGCGCCGACCATCCCCAAAGAAAGCACCACATTGGTGGTGACCGCAAGGATAACGAAGGTGGAAATCATTGTCAGAGCAACCAGGGTTACACCAAAACCTGAGGAAAACATGACGCCTTTATAGGTTTTTTTATACACCAGAAATATAAACATCCCGATGCCAAAGGCAAGTACCATTGCAATTACGGTATCAAGGATTGATACGGCTGCTGCATTTTCTAAAAAATCCGATTGAAAAATATCACTAAAACTCATTGTTAAATTTCTCCTATTAGTTGATTTTATTCTCTGTCCTTATCCAAATATTCGACTGACTGCATATTTAGAAAAAGCTGTTTGCCGTCTGCCGTCCAACTGGACAATGTTTGAGATGACCTCTGGTAAAAAGTTATCGTATTTCACCTCCAGTAAAATTTGGGAAACGCCGGTTTGAACCGTTGGCAAATTAGTATTAAACATGTCTGTGCTGAACAATCCTGTCCGGACATCTCGATCAATGGTAACACGGACATTTCCCGGCCCATAAATATAAGCCTCCCTCATATAATCCACAATAGTTTTTGGTCTGAGATGTCCCGACTTCATTTTTGAGTATAATTCAACGATTAGGGGAGACTCGCTTTTTCCCATCCATGCTGTTTTGTTCGAAAGAATTGCTTCGGTCTGCTCCCTGGTAATAGGCGTCTTCAACTTCGAACAAAGTCCGTTTATCTTGCTTTTTTTCTCAAGGTTTATAAATGAGAAATTGTTATTGTAACAGCGTATGCGAAACTTTTCCCGATGGTTGATGCCATTGATTTTTTCCTGCAATGCCGTATCATTGTAGTTATCAAAATACAAGCTGCGAATTTGATATTCGCCATCTGCGTTTGTATTTGCATCAGGTTTCATAATCGCTTTCAGCTTGCTTCGGATCATCAGGTAATCCAGGTAGTTGATGTAGTGCTTGTGTTCATGTCTGAAATTCATGTCTTAACCTCCTTATTAATTAACATTTATTTAACATCAATTTAACATTTTATTAACACAGTGCTATGATAGAGAAACAACCTTGAAAAAACATTGAACCTATTGTTCTTTAAGGTAATGTTCAAGATTCATTCAACTATAAATGGTACAATTAAACATCATAGGAGGTGTTTTCCATATGAGGATACTGCTAGTCGAAGATGAATGCGGTTTAGCGGAAGCGCTTAAAGCCATATTTACAAAAGAAAACTATTGTATAGATGTTATGATGGACGGTGTCAGCGGTTTGGACTATGCCCTTTCCGGTATTTATGATATTGTGATCCTTGATATTATGCTTCCAAAAAAAAATGGTATTGAAGTTTTAAAAGAGCTCCGAAAAGCTAAGGTGCAGACCCCGGTTCTAATGCTGACAGCGAAGGCCGAGCTGGAAGACAAAATTAAAGGTCTCGACAACGGAGCCGATGATTATCTGACCAAACCCTTTCAAACCGGGGAATTACTCGCCAGAGTCCGTGCCATGACACGCAGAAAAGGCGAGATAGTCGAGCAGGACTTATCTTTTGGCGACTTGACTCTGAGAAGGCAGTCGCGGGAGATTTTTTGCACAGCTTCCATAAAGCTTGGACTGAAAGAATTTGTGCTGCTCGAAACACTGATGCTTAACCCCAAACAAATTCTTACAAAAGAACAGTTAATCGAAAAGGTTTGGGGTTTTGATGATGCGTCAGAATACAACAATGTTGAGGTATACATTTCCTTTGTCCGGAAGAAAATTAATTTTCTGGGCTCAAAGGTTCAGATAAAAGTAAACCGAGGTATCGGCTATTTTTTGGAAATGAGAGAAAGCGAGTAAAAAGGAAAACATGCTGAAAAAACTGAAAATTAGATTTGTTGCCACAATGATGACCATTTTATCGATTATATTTATATTAATCATCGGCTCCATCAATTATGTCAATTATAAGTCCAATGATATGCAACGTTTTAACCTGTTAAGATCCCTGGCGGACAGTGACGGTGTTGCCCCTAATGATGCTCCCATGATGACGGATTCTTCCCGGACACCGCCTCCCAGTGCATTTGAAATGGAAAAGACATTCTCCGCAAAGCTAGATAACAGTGCTGCCCTAATTGCGGTAAACGGAAGCACAGATATTTCCAATTTATCTGAGGAAATGTCAAAACTGATTTACAATGTCTTGGAAAAAGATGAAAAATCAGGATCAGTGGATGGCTATCGGTATCTTGTCGTCCAAAAACCCTATGGAGAAATTATGGTTTTTATGGACCAACGCATTTCAAACGGCATCACGGATCGTTTGCTGTTAACCTCGCTCATTATTGGCGGCATCAGCTTGCTGGTACTTTTCTTTATCTCTTTATTTTTAGCAAATCTTATGGTGAAGCCTGTTGGTGAAGCTTTTGAGAAGCAAAAACGATTTATTTCCGATGCCAGTCATGAACTCAAAACACCACTTTCTGTGATTACTGTTAACGCGGATGTCCTGGAAAATGAAATTGGCGAAAATAAATATCTTTCGTATATTCAGTCGGAATCTTCCCGGATGAATTTACTGATAAATAATCTTCTGACACTGGCCAAATTGGACAGCACGAAAAGCAAGGGTATTTTTACTAAATTTGATTTGAGCAATGCTGCTTTGAGTATTGCATTAACTTTTGAGAGCATCGCTTTTGAAGAAAATAAAAACTATGAGTTAGACATTAATGAGGGTATAAAATATATTGGGGAAGCAGAAAAAATAAAGCAAGTCATCGCCATCCTGATTGACAATGCCATTAAGCACACCGACGATAATGGCGTTGTGAAAGTATCAGTAAAAAATATTTCTGGTAAAATCCATATTGAAGTGTTCAACTCAGGACAGGGAATTCCGGAAAGCGAACGAAATAAAATATTTGAGCGCTTTTACCGAAGCGATGAATCCCGGTCAAAGCATACCGGAGGGTATGGCCTCGGTCTTGCCATCGCCAAGTCAATTGTTGAAGAACATAAAGGGAAAATAACCGTTGAGAGCCAGGTAGATAACGGCGTTAAATTCATTATATCTTTATAGCAAAAGACAGCTAATATTCATTTGAAACCGCCATGCTTTTTTGAGGTACAAAGAATTAGTCCCAAAACCAGGAAAGGGTCAAGAGCATTCCTATGCTCTTGACCCTTTTCCGGTTTCGCTCTTCCACTTCAGATAAATCTTAAACCAATAAACATTCAGTTTCCAGTCACAAAACTATCACATTCAGGGCATATTATAGAGCTAAACCGATTTAGGGAAATTTTAACAACCACAGTGGATACCGAGTTGTTTTTTGTCGACTATCAATTCTAAAAGAATGTTATTTTCCATAACAAAAAGAAAGGATACAATCTGTAATGAAAAATTTCTTATCAAAACCCTATCGTTGGGCAGCGATTTTTTCATTTCTCTTGCTGGGAGCTTGTGTGTTTGTTCTTTTAGATGCTTTTGTGCTCTAGAAGTCAATGGTTGTAGAAAGCATAAGCGAGGTGTCCCAATCCAAGCAAAGCAATCCCCGAACAGCCATTGGGCAGATCTCTGAGCTGCATTATGTATTTATTATTTCAGACGGTAAAAGCTTGGAAGAAAGAGAGGTGAGTGACATTGTCTATCTCAGTTATTAAGGTGAAAAGCAAAAGACGATCCAAACGCAATACAGTCATCATCTATTTGGTATTATCTCTTACTGCGGTTGTCATCAATTATATCTATGGTCTTTTGGGACACGGGGTAAGCTCCCCGGCCATGACCTGGATGTTTTTGTATCCTTTATTGGGTGGTGCGTTATTGTTCTTCCTAATTAATGTATTGATCCCTTGCAGCTCTTTATTTGCTGGCTATCGATTATTTTTCAATGCATATAATTCAGGCATTGCAACATTAACATTGGGTAGTTTTCTTAAGGGGATCCTGGATATCGCAGGGACAAGTTCCCCGTATATTGTCCTTTTTTATGGGGTTGGCTGGCTATTTATCAGTGCCGGTCTGATTTTATTGCTGAAATTGTATGCCAAACATCGAAAAATTTTTTCAACCGAAAAAAGAGCTTCTGATAGTCAGATAAGTAAATAAACAGAAGCTTCTAACATTTTGTACTTGTAAATTGCCTGTTGCAATGAGTTTGGTTTTCTTTTATGCTTTAAAATTATAAACTGATTTGAGCGTATCAATGATCTTAACGGTTTCACCGACATATTTTAATATTTCACTTATATTTTTATAGGCCATTGGTGATTCGTCAAGGGTGCTTTTTGATACACTGGTGGAATAGATTCCTTCCATTTCTTTTTTAAATTCGACTAAATCCAGTTTTTTCTTTGCCTGGGACCGACTCAGTATTCTTCCGGCCCCATGGGGCGCTGAATAATTCCAATCAAGATTACCTTTTCCCACTGCCAGTAATGATCCATCCCGCATGTTCAGAGGAATCACTAACTGCTCACCGGCATTGGCGCTTACAGCACCCTTTCTCAAAATATAATATTTTCTGGCAGCATCTTTTTCGATGTAGTTATGGATCGTATGAAAACTTTCAACTTCTTTAATGCCCATTTCTTTAAGGATGGTACTGGAAATTCGATCGCGATTTTTTGTTGCAAATGTTTGGCACGTCAGCATATCCTGTAAATAGTCCTGGGTATTTGCAACACTCAGAAAACCATCACGGTTAGAAATACTACCATAGAAATTTGCGACCTGCAACCCTAAATTTCTTGAACCGGAATGGACCAATAAGTAATTTTTACCACTGCTATCTGTATCTATTTCAATGAAATGGTTCCCGGAACCAAGGGTCCCTAAACTGCAAGCCAGCCGGTCAATGTTTGTTAACTTTTTTTTACAGTTCAGGGCGTTAATAAAATCCAATGCGGCGCCGATTTTCTTTTTATGTACTGCAAAGCCAACTGGGATTTTATTTCTAATCACCGAATCCAACTGTTTAAAATTCACATCAGCATTAATGAGTTTGGACACTTTTACGCCGCAGCCGATGTCAACCCCCACATGAAGAGGGTTAATCGCAATGGGATGATCATCTTCGAATAAAATAGTCGTTCCGATGGTACACCCTGTTCCCACATGGCAATCCGGCATAATTTTAATCACCGCATCTTTTAAATATTCTAAATTACACATATCTAGTATCTGCTGATACGTAGCGGGTTCCAGTTCATCGGTAAACACATCCGATTTATTGTATTTTCCAATAATTTCGATCAATTGAATCTCCTTTTTAAACTAATTCGTTTTAAATGACAGTTACATTGTGTCACCAACAAAACGCTAAAAAAGACACCGATCGGTGTCTCATGTACTCATGGGATCAAAGAAAACCATCAACGAAGAAAAGAAACTGCTATTTTATGTCAGTTTTGGTTTTCCCTGTCCAACAAAATAAAACATATATCCGGTGGTAATCAGATCATTCCGATCAATAACAATATTCCCAATATTCGTTTTGTATTCACCTGGTTCGCAAAGCGGCGACAAGGTTATCCCATGTCCATGCCAATCTCCCGGCGATGAATCTAAAGCTTCTTCAAGATATACGATAACTTTCGCAATGAAATTATCGGTTTGCATTGTTCCCTTCCATTCTTTCATGATTTTGAACTCCCCCTATTTTAATATTCAATCTTTATCGATGTTATACCCCATTTCTTCGAAAATAAATACAGTAGTACTGAATTGCAAATTTTTTGTAACTAAAGAACACCGTAAAATAATAAAACCCACCAGTTAAGAACCAGCAAAGCTATTGCTTGGCTGAGTCCTAAACCAATAGGTATAATAATATACTCTTCATGGTGAATTTTCTTCATCCATTCATTATTCTAAATTTAACCGATTCTTTAAGATATAGTTTGTGATGAAATAAAATGCTGCAATACAAATAATATTAAATACGGTGACACTGTTGATGAAAATCTGCATCACCGCTATTTCGTTCATTTCTGAACTCATGAGATAATCCATGCCAAAAACAGGAAATAAAAGCGTCAACAGTGACATAACAATCTGCAGGATCACAGTGATCCCGATATATGCCCCAAAAGACGCCAAGATCCGATGCTGATTAAACAGCTGACCAATGGCAATGGCTACATAAATCATTAATATTGAAGATATTATATCCACGATCATTAACATAATACCCTCGCCGATAATAATATTAAGACTCATGCCAAATTGATTCTGAAATTCAGAATACATCTTACCAATTTCCTGGCTGAGTTCCATCATTGAAAAATTACCGAGGGCCAGAATAAATATGGATATTGCCACCGCAAATCCGCATACGATGGTCCACAGTATGGCTGTCAAAAGCTTTGATAAAATTAGCTTCCAGGTTTGTACCGGCATGGTAAACATCAGGTAGCCTTCATCGGTCAGAAGGTTTTTATAAAACCGCTGGATAATCACAATCAGCGTTAGCACAAACAAGGCCACAATGATGGTACCGTACAATGACAGACTGATGACCAGGGGAAGGTCAAAATTAGATCCGCTTTCGGATACCATAACCGCATCCGGAATTGCCACAAATAATAACACTTTGGTAATAATCGTCAGGACTATAAGAGCCAGATAGAGTGGTAAAAAGGTTCGACCGGTTGCTTTAATTTCGTATTTCAATAATTTTCCTAGCATTTAAACACCTCTCTGAATAGTCCATCCACCGATTTATTATGTTTTTCGCGAATTTCATCCACTGTGGAAATGAGTTTGATTTCACCCTGGGAGATAAAAATAATATCGTCTAAAACCTGTTCAATGTCGGCGATGAGATGGGTGGAAATCACCACTGACGCGTTTTCCTTGTAATTGGTAATAATGGTATTCAGAATGTAATCCCGGGCTGCCGGGTCAACTCCCGCAATGGGCTCATCCAGTAAATACAACTCGGCATTTCGGCTCATGACTAAAATTAGCTGGACCTTTTCCTTGGTTCCCTTGGACATTGTTTTTAAGCGATCCCGGGGATTGATGTTGAGATCCTGCAGCATATTGTCTGCCTTGATCCGGTTAAAGTCTTCGTAAAAATCGCCGAAAAAGGCCATCATATCCTCGGCCCGCATCCAATCATTGAGGTAAGTTCGCTCCGGCAAATAGGACACCATGGCTTTGGTTTCAACCCCTGGGGTGGCACCGCCAATGGTGATTTCTCCGGAGGTCGGAACCAGAAGTCCGGTGGCCAGCTTAATAAATGTACTTTTTCCGCTGCCGTTTGGTCCCAATAGACCAATGATGCGTCCGCGAGGGATATCCAGATCCAGATTGGATAAGGCGCTAAGATTCCCAAATTTTTTTGTCAATGCTTTAGCTCTCAGAATGGCCATGGCTGTCTCCCTCTATCTTTTCTATCAATGCAATAATTTCTTCTTTTTCAAATCCAAGCTGCTTCATTTTTTCAAAAAAGCCGTCAATCTCTTTAAATGCCAGGGTTTTCTTTGCTTCATCAATCATTTTATTATCCTCCGTAATAAATCGTCCGCTGGTTCGCTGGGCAAACACTAGTCCCATTCTTTCAAGCTCGGCCAATGCCTTTTGCATCGTGTTGGGATTAACACCGGCTTCCATGGCCAGTTCCCGTACCGATTTAATTTTATCCCCAGGAGCATAGGCCCCTGAAATGATTTTCAGTTCAATTTGCTCCACCAATTGTTTGTAGATGGGTCGATCCGAATCGATGATCCATTTCATTTTCGTTCTCCTTTGTATTATTGTATTGCTTATCTAATACAATAATACTATTTGTTGAATTTGTCAACCTTTTATTAAATTATTTTGCATATAAAAAGCAGCTAATGATTTAGCTGCTTTTTATATGCTTATTTCTTTGACGAGTTGCAGTATCTGGCATCACATATCATTCGATAAGCAATACCCTAAAATTCATAATTATTCTTCAAACATTCATTTTAACTACAAGTGAAGCCAGCCCTTATCTTTCCAAAACTTAATATCGGTAGAGCTTTGTGGTGCTTATTATTAATCTATTACATCATATTCCGGCACAAAGGGTTCATTTTTCTCAATGGAGTCTAACATAATAAGAATCAATTGCGTATCATCCTCACCGATTAAATCATAAAAGGGGAACTCCTGTCCAAACTTTTCCGTGTATAAACTTGATGCTTCTTGAACATTCATTGTTTTATCACCTCCATCTTTTCATAATGTTTGCCTTTCATAAGACAAGTTTCTCTGTTATTATCTTTAATACTCGAAGTATCTTTCTATCGATTATTTATTACCCTTTGCTATCGTTATTAATCATGCTAGCTTCAATATTCAGCCTTAAACGGGCTTTTGATCACCCTGAAAAAAAACTTAAGAAAATAATTCAGATTTGATTGTATCATTAGCTAGCGATACAATCAAATTATCAAAACTTGAATGTGCAGTTTATTTTCAAATAGGAGGAAAAAATTATGTTGAAAAAAATTGACAGCAGTAAAATGGGTTCCAGTGACCATGGCTGGCTAAGAAGCAAATTTCACTTTTCTTTTGCCGAATATTATAATCCCCAAAACATGCATTTTGGAAAACTACGAGTGCTCAACGATGATTTAATCGATGCTCAAACCGGATTTGAAATGCACCACCATCAAGATATGGAAATTATATCCTATGTTGTTGGTGGGGAACTTACTCACGGCGACAGCATGGGAAATAAAAGCACTCTTACCCGGGGACACGTACAATATGTGAGTGCCGGTACCGGTGTTTATCATAGCGAACATAATCGCGGAAGCAATACGGCAAGATTCCTGCAGATATGGATTTTACCAAATCAGGAAAATCTAAAACCAAATTACGGAGAATACCGATTCAATTGGGATGACCGAAAAAATAAATGGCTGCATATGGTCTCTTCCACTAATGGATCAGCACCCATAAAAATTAATCAGGACAGCAATATCTATTCCCTGGAACTTGCGGAAAGCAAAGAAATAGGTTTTCCGGTCAAGTCTGGTCGGCAAGCTTATCTGGTTCAGATTGAAGGAACATCAAACATTAATGGCATTGAATTAAATGATCGCGATGCCCTGGAGATTCTTGAAGAAGACATTACCATTAAATCATCAAAAAAATCCCATATTCTCATTATCGAAATGAAGAAACCAAATCAGGATTAAAATAACAGCCAGAAGCATTTATATGAACAGCATAAAAATGAAATAAAAGGCATGCACCTCTCAATTTTTGAGGGGACATGCCTTTTGTATTTTCCAATCCATTTTAAACGATCTGCTTCATTATTGTGGTCGTGTACCGCCACCCTGGCCCCCGCCCTGGCCCGGTCCGCCCATTCCAGACTGACCATTGCTGGTAACTACAGCGGTCAGCGGAATATCTACGGTCTGGCTTCCGCAGGTTAGAGTATATGTCGAACCCTGGACCATCTCCGGTGTACTGATTACCACTGATTGATAGGTTTTGTCCGGTGTATAGGAAGCAATGGTTTTACCAGTATCATCGGTCAATTTTATTTCGGTTCCTGCTTCACAGGCAGAGGTGAGGTTGTAAAGTAAAGAGGCTTGTGTTGAAGACTCTGAGAATCCCTGGGCCATTCCGGTACTTCCTGAGATCACAACGGTTCCCCCGGTGATGTCGGCGATTCCGTTATAATCAAGAGCCCCATTGCCACTGTTTGTGGGACCACTTACGGTAATATCGCCACCGGAAATATAAAGATTGCCATTGCTGTCAAGGCCATCCCCGGATGCATTCAGATTGATGGTTCCGCCGGCGATGGAGAGATAGCAGTTCGCATCATTTTCCATTGCACCGCCGCCGCCGCCAGCTCCTCCGGGGTCATTTCCTTCGCCAACATCATCGTTTGATGCACTGGCACTGGCGGTATTGAAGCCGTCATCCTGTGCCGTGATATCAAATGTACCGCCTTCCACAATGATTACTGTGCCCTCAATCCCTTCATAGGATTTTGTAATGGTTATAGTCCCGCCGGCGATATAGACATAACCCTTGGTGGTATCCTCATCATTCTTAGAGGTAATACCTTTACCTTCAGACGAACAGGTTATATTAAAGATACCATCCTTGATTTTTACAGAATTTTTCCCGCTGAGGGCATCATTTGCTGAAATAATCGTATAGGTTCCTCCGGTAATCACCAGGTCATCCTTTGATACGATACCATGGTTCGCAATTGATGTAATATTTAGAGTACCTTCGCCATTAAGTGTCAAATCAGCTTTACTGAAGATAACCGCATCCACGGTATTTTCATCGGTCTGAACATAGACAGTGCCATCAGTTAAAGTGTTGACCGTACCGGCATTGAGGGTCACAAATACCTTATTGGCACTTTTAACATAGATTGGGGCATTGTCGGCACAATTGATGGCCGCACCGTTTAATACGATCTGAATCTTGTCCGTATCAGCCGCGGCGACCACAATCTGGCCATCGGTTAGATTCCCGGTGATAACATAGGTTCCTTCGGCAGTGATGGTAAGCACACCGTTACTTGCGACGGCGCCGTCACCGGTTACCTGGATGTTGCTGCCGTCCAAGGTTACATGGGTGGCGGTGCTGTCCTCATAGATCGTTTCCAGATCTCTTTCGGTAAATTCGGGATCCACAACTATTGCCGAAGTCGGTGAAATAACGGCTGTTAATGCCTTTGTGGTTTCTGTTCCAGTATCCGCCGCTGTTACCCCCGTTGTCGTACTGGCTGCTGAATTGCATCCGCTGAACAATAACATTATAATTATCAAAAACGGTATAAAAATCTTTACTCTTTTCATTGAAGTCATTTTCTCACTTTCTATTTTTTAGTTCAGTATCGATAACCATTAATTTGCAACCGATGATAGCCAAACGCATTCTGCCCAGAAATCCATTTGGTATACGTTAGCCTGCTTCCCGGCAGTTTGCCGCCAGAGTCGCAAGCACTTGAAATTGCAAAAATAAAAATGTATTATCTCTTCTTTCACCTTATTATATAAGTGTTATGTGACAGCTATGTGGATAGGAGCTGATTTTTAATTGCAACACCTGATTATATCAGGGCTTCCTAGTGTCGCCAAACCTCGTCGCGTTACTTTATCTACAGTCTCTAGCTTTCGATTTTAATTTCAGTTTGCCAGCATTCGATTAGTCTTTCCAAAGAGTACTGGGCATTGGCCGGACTTGTGGACGGCAGTCGGATGATCTTTTCGTTTGTTTTCTCATAACAGTACCGATTATATAATTCATAGGCTTTGCCGCCATTTGCATAAATGGTTTTGATATCTGTCTCTTTCAGTATCTTTGCGATGTCGTTTGGCACCACATTCCGGATCGAACTGTCGCTTGAACCATTGATGTCGCAGGAATAGATGACATCCCAGACTGCGATATGGTTACTTAACAGCATTTTCCTCTCTGCTGCTATGGTTTCAGGCGTTGGCATGCCGATAAGCGCACTGATGACTTTCCAAAATCTATTTTGGGGATGCTGGTAGTAAAAGCTCGCCGTCCTGGATTTCACCGATGGGAATGTCCCTAAGATCAGGATTTTTGATTTTTCGTTATAAACGGGTTCGAATTTATGTATCAAAATATTTATTTTCTCCTTTTTAACTATCATAAAATCTCATTAAGTTCCACTTAAATATTACCATACAAAAATCATGGATGCCATGCTAATAATTCTATCCCCAATCGCTCTATGCTTTATCTGCATCAAGACGTGCATCTTCTAGCTGGTGCAGTTTTAACATAACCAGTCTTGCGATGGGTTGGGCTATGAGCGCTTCCACTGCAAATGAAATCGCAAAGTTTCGCGGCCATTTATAAAAAAATAGAACAATCGGCTCCATGCTCACTTGTCTGCTGCCAATCCAGGTACCGATGACCGTCAGAAAGATCGACATCAGCAACACATTGCATAAAATGTTGACCACAATATGAGCAGCAAAGCTATCATCCTTTTCAATAATCTTTCCGGTCATCCAGCCCGCTGGTTTATAGGTTATTAAAACCAGGGCAATGACTGCCACCCAAATAAAGGGAATTATCTTGATTGCATCGGCCCATACCTCCATTCGAAAACCAACTTCAAAGCAGGTAATCAGCGGGGCAATGATATTCACCGAGATGATCGAAATCACCATCATAAACAGCGTAAATTCTTTCTTATTGCGGGGCAGCTTCATGTAAAAATCCATTAATCTAGTTCCTCTTTTCTGATATTTTAGAATTTCAGGCAAAAAATCAGCGCGAGACCAAATAAATGGTCTCGCGCTGAACAATTATACGCGCTGAAATTTCAATGATTATATTATATCCGAAATGAAAATTTTTTGTAAGTGTTTTTTTATTATGAAGATAATGGCAATTCAAATCGATTGCGTTTAAATAATTCGCAGTCTTTGATTCCTTCTGCCGCTTCACACTCTTTTTTGATGATGTGGTAGGCATCCTGATAGGCCATCCGATGTTTTTCGCAGAGTTCCACCACACTGACATATTCGGGATATATCCGTTTTCGGGATTCAAGCTCACAGACCTTAACCTGGGCTACCCCTAGACTGGTGGGAATTCTTTTAATGGTTCGTCTTAATCCGGTGCTTTCCATGTGAATGCGTCTGACCCCAATGGTGGTGGTCTCCTCAAAAATAATCTGTTCCAATATTTCGATATCTTCTTTTTTGCAGATTACATTCAACTGATAGCCGGGCCGGTTTTTTTTCATATATACCGGCATATAGTGGACATCTCTGGCACCGGCCTCAAACAACCGATCCATAACAAAGCCGAGTATTTCACCGCCGCAATCATCAATATTGCTTTCCAGTTTATAAATACCATCCTGCTTTGGTGTTTTGTCGCTGATCAGCATGGCCCGCAGCAGACTGGGTCGGTCATAGGTCCGTTTGCCCGCGCCCATGCCGGTTTTTTCAATGGCAAACTGTTTTGGCAGCTGATCCCCAGTTTTAATGGCTGCCACAATGGCGGCACCGGTTGGGGTAATCAGCTCGCCGTCAGTGCTGGTAATATGTAAATTTAAATGGTGACTGGCGGCGATGTGGGTCACTGCCGGGACGGGAATAGGGATGGTTCCATGCTGACAGCGGACAAAGCCCCGGCCTTCATACAATTCCGGCACGATCACCTTATGGATGTCCAGATTATCCAGACAAACAGCCACTGCCACAATATCCACAATGGAGTCCACCGCGCCGACCTCATGAAAATGAACCTGATCTCGTATCACCCCATGGGCTTTAGCTTCAGCGTCGGCAATGATCGAAAAGATCCGGACAGCCAACTCTTTGGCATGATCAGTGATCTGTGCCCGGTTGATGATTTCCACAATTTCCAAAAGTCCGCGGTTGGCATGGCCATGGGATTTTGGACGGTCGTGCTCATGATGATGCCCCGGCTCTGGAGCATTGTGGCTATGACCCTGCTCATCACCATGTTGGTGGTGCTGATTCCCCTGGAGATAGGCCATATCGTGGTCATGATTTTCGTGATCCAGTTTGACGTTAAAGTCGCAGACATCCAACCCCGCCTTTTTAACCCTGCTGATTTGGATATCAAACCCTGTGATGGGCAGGCTTTTCAGAGCCTTTTCCAGAACCTGCTGATCCGCTCCGAGATCCAGAAGGGCCGCCACGGTCATGTCTCCGCTGATGCCGGAATAGCATTCCAAATATAAGGTATTACTCATAGTCTCGCTCCCAATCGGTTAATTTGTATTTCCATTTCCACCTCTGTTTTATCTTGTCTTATTTCTTTGATGTATCTTATACTTTATCTCTTGGAGTTTACTCTAATTCAATAATAATTATTCATTTCTTTAAAAATCTCCGTACCTTTGAGGTACGGAGATTTTTAAATCATCAACTTTATTCTAATGCTGTTCTAACATTTTTCAATTCCTGGATAATGGCAATATTCTGGGGACAATGTTCTTCACATTTTCCACATTCAACGCAATTAGAAGCTTTTGCATCTTGCGGAAACATCGTGCCATAGAGAGATTTGGCCTTCTCTAATGTATCAAATAGATAAGCATTGTTATAAAGCGAAAAATGTCCCGGAATATCAACCCCGGATGGACACGGCATACAATATCGGCAGCCAGTACAATTGACCTTCATCTTTTCTATTATTGTTTTTTTGGAAAAATCCACTAATGCCAGTTCTTCTTTGGTTAAGGAGTTGGCCGCACCTTCATTTGCAGTATTGATATTATCGACCACCTGCTCCATTTCAGTCATGCCACTGAGCACCACTGAAACCTCGGGATGATTCATGACCCACCTGAGTGCCCACTGCGCAGGAGTTCTTTTGATTGGTGCTTCATCCCAGGCAGTTAAAACTTCTTGGGGCAATTTATCGACCAGCGCGCCACCTCTGATTGGTTCCATGATGGTAATCCCCAATCCTTTGCTGGCAGCGTATTCCAAGCCTTTTGTACCGGCCTGATAATTTTCATCCAGATAATTGTATTGGATTTGACAAAAAGACCAATCATAGGCATCGACAATTTCTACAAATAAATCACAGTCATCATGAAAAGAAAAACCAGCGTGCCTGATTTTACCGTCTTTGATGGCCTGATCCAAAAATTCACAAACTTCCAGTTTTTTCAGGTTTTGCCAGAAACCTTTGTTCAGTCCATGCACCAAGTAAAAATCGATGACATCCGTTTCCAGACGTTTGAGCTGTTCATCCAAGAATCGATCCATATCGTCACGGGTCTGAATCAGCCATGACGGAAGCTTTGTTGCGATTTTAACCCGTTCTCGATAGCCATCCTTTAATGCCCGGGCCACAAAAGGTTCGCTTTCGCCGCCTTTATCAAAACCGGTCCCGTGATAAGGATAGGCCGTATCAATATAATTGACACCATGGTCGATGGCGTATCGGATCATTTTTATTGCTTTCTCATCATCGATATTGGTTTGAACCCCGTCGATAACAGGCAGTCGCATACAGCCAAATCCTAAAACTGAAACCTCTTCATTTGTTTTTCCGAATTTTCGATACAGCATCTTTCAATCTCCCTAATTTTAGATTTAAACAATCTGTCATTGATTGTTTAGTCAAATCAATTTATCCTGGCTTATTTGTCTACTATTACTATTCTACCACTTGAACTTTACACCAAGTCAATATTTTTAATTTATTTCTTAGAAAAATATCCGTCCATTTAAGGTCCGGAGACTTTTAATACATTTATTTAATTTTGTCAAACATTGGTATTATTTGTCCCAGGACAAAACCCCGGTGACTTCGGCTTTTTCATATCGGTCTATTTTGTAATTGAGCCTCTCCAGAGTCTTTTTCATGTCTTCCATTTTTTCCAGCAGCTTTGTGCGTTCCTCGACTAACAGCTCTTTTCGGGCGATGATGGTCTCATCACCCTGTTGGGTCAGGGCACAATATTCAATCAGGGCTTCAATGGGAATCCCCGCCGAACGCATGCATTTTGCCAATTCAATCCAGGCACAGGATTCTTCAGTATAGTCCCGCATCCCGCCTTTGGTCCGATTGACTGCCGGTATTAATCCGATTCGCTCATAATAACGCAGGGTATCCTGAGACATATCATACTTTTTACTCACTTCTGTAATGGTCATCTTTACTTTCCTCCAAACGTTTCTTAATAATCAGCTGAATGGATTTACTCAAATGTGCTGGCGACTTCTTTTAACCATTTTGTAATTTCAATATGCTGAGGACAGCTGTCTTCGCATTTTTTGCATTCGATACAATCTGAAGCTTTTCCGTATGTTTTGGTATAATTCCCATAATAAACACTTTGCGTTGAAAACATCTGCTTAATGCATTGTTTTTCAGCATTATATAAGGCAAAATATTTAGGAATCGGTATATTTTGCGGACAGTCATCCACGCAATACTGACACGCTGTACATGGAATTGCGATTGATTCATTAATGATACTGACTACTTCGCTTATTTTATCATATTCTTCCTTATTCAATGGCTTAAAATTCTGCATATATCCGGTGTTATCCAGTAACTGCTCCATATTGGTCATACCACTGAGTACCATCATCACGTTTTCATGACTGGCGGCATAACGGATCGCCCAAGAAGAAACGGAAAGATCCGGATGGCATGCTTTTAAAATTTCTTCTGCTTTAGCAGGAACATTGGCAAGGGTACCGCCTTTAACGGGTTCCATCACAATTACCTTTTTTCCGTGTTTTGTGGCAACATCATAGCATTTTCCGGACTGAATACTTTCGTTATTCCAATCCATGTAATTAATCTGCAGCTGTACAAAATCCACTTCAGGATGTTTTGTTAAAATATGATCAAGCAAATCCGCATTATCGTGATAGGAAAATCCGATTTTTTTTATTTTTCCTTCTTCTTTTTTCTTCTGAATAAAGGCAAAGCTGTCCATATTTTCAGCTATTTCATAGTGCGTCACGCCAAGATTGTGAAGCAGGTAGTAGTCAAAATAATCCACGCCGCACTTTTCCAGCTGTTCATTGAAAATGCGTTCCTGATCTTCTTTCATTTTCAAAAACATGGTCGGCATTTTAGTGGCTACCGTAAAGGAATCTCTGGGATGACGTTTAACCAGGGCTTCACGCAGCGCAATTTCACTTTTGAAATTGTGATACATATAGGCGGTGTCAAAGTAGGTAAAGCCTCTTTCGAGAAAGATATCAACCATTTGATTCAGCATTTCCATATCGATACTGGTAGAATCCTCCTGGTTGGTTACTGGCAAGCGCATAAATCCAAATCCTAATTTTTTCTGTTCCATATCTTTTTCTCCTTCACTTTAAGTTGTTATAATCGTCGTCCGGGTCTGAATATTTTTTTTGAAATCATCGGCCGGTTTTATAGCCGGACTTCATTTTATACTTGTATTATAGTCTATCATCTGGAGTTAGCTCTAAGTCAAGGACTTTTTATTTTTTTTTATATTCAATATTCTGGCAAATAAAAAAAAGCTCGTTTATTTTCAACTATAGTTAAAAATAAACGAGCTTATGACTATTTAGTCACGATTGATTTGATGTTTTGAGAAATTACATTATTTATGCTTTTTTAACAAATTCTGATTTTAATTCCATGGCTCCAAAACCATCGATTTTACAATCAATATTATGATCTCCATCAGCCAAATAGATATTTTTTACTTTTGTTCCCTTTTTCAAGTCCTGTACACTGCCTTTTACCTTAAGGTCTTTGATTAATATAACCGTATCACCATTATTTAACACATTTCCGTGGGCATCTTTAACAATTCTTTCTTCTTCATTATCTTCGTTTTCTGATTCTAACGTCCACTCATGAGCGCATTCAGGGCATACCAATAAATCTCTATCTTCATAAGTATATTCTGAATTGCATTTTGGACAATTTGGTAACTTTACCATACTTTCATTTTCTCCATTCATTATTGTTAATTCTGCTGTATAAGAATTATTAGCAATTTTATTTAAAAACTTCTCAATAAACTGCTATGACAGCCCGTGAAGTTTGCAAAAAAAAATATAAGTCATTTCTTATATTTTTTTATACTATCATAATATTCCCCGATTGACAACCCTTGCTTACAGGCGATCTGCAAATCTTGTGCTCGTCCGGTGCCGCAATAGTCGCGTCTTCTCACACACAAAAAGTAAAATAACTTTTAATTCATTTCTTTTTTACACAAACAAAAAAAGACTAGCATATGCTAATCTCTTTTCTATATTTAATCATCACTGTTATTCTGTATTAATGATATGTTTAAACTTGCCGCTTAGGGGATGCTGTTTTGGTTTCTCATCTGACAGAATAATCTCTGTCTGGGTAACGCCATGGATGGAAAAAAATGTTCTCAGTTTTTCACAGGCGATTTCAAACACCTCGTTTTTCTGGGCTCCCTCTATTGTTTCCAGCCGCAGCTCCAACTGATTATCTTTATGGGCAACGAGCTGAAACTTTTGTATTTCATGGATTTCTTTCAGGGTGGCGTAAATGGGAAGCGGTGCAATTTTTATCACGCTGCCATTTTCCCGAAAGGTCAGCACATCATCAGTGCGTCCTTCCAGGGTCAGCCAGGGGGATGGATTGCCGCAAGCGCAGGGCTGGTGATGCATGACAACCCGGTCAGTCACTTCATAGCGGATAAACGGCTGCGTGTAGTTAAACAGATTAGTCAAGAGAATTTTGTCCGATTGCATTCCATCAGCCACCGGTTGGTTATTCTTATCCACCGGTTCGACAATCACCCAGTCGTCATTGATATGAAAATGATTTTCTGTACATTCACAGGCAATCGTTCCCCCTTCGGTACAAGCATAAGAGGTCTGAACGTAACAGCCAAACACTTCCGAAAGTTTTTCCCGGAGCTCTGAACTTAAGTATTCGCCGCCTGTCATAATGATAACCGGATTAATATTAAGCCGTCCACTTTTTTGTTCATCGATAAGCAGCTCCAGTATGGTCGGATATCCCCCCAGCATCGCCGGCTGAAAGGCGTTGAGTTCAGCAACAATTTGAGGGATCGGATACAAAGCGCTGGTCACTGCCATCTGTCGCTTCTTCCAGGGCATCGCAAGTAACCGCTGCCGGACCGAGCTGTTCCCCAAATAAAATCCGCCGGTGGCAAAGATGCCCATAGACTTTCCGCCCCGCTTGATAAGGGCCTTTATATCCTTTTTTCTGGCAAAGCTCCGCATCATATTAATACCGCCCATGACGTTGCTGGTGGTCTCATCGCAAAGGGTGACCAGTGGGTTTCCGGTAGATCCACTGGTTGTATAAATCACATATTTCCCTTTGAATTTTCGACCAACATTATCCAGATCGATCATAAATTCATTCACCAAGGCGAGCTTGACGGTCTCATCCGTTAGCCAGTCATCAAAATGCGCCATGAGGTCAGTCTTATTTGTGGGAGGCAAGTCCTCCAGCTTAAAATCCGGCCCCATATGCTCATAAAGTTTTTGGTAATAGGGGCTGTTCATTTTTGCATACCGAACCATATTGGAAAGCCGCTCTGCTCTTATTTTTTCTTTTTCACCTTCACTCATTTTTTTGTATTGAGAACATAGCCTAACCACCTTTAGCAAACCGATTTTTTTCATTTTATTTTACCTCCTTCACCACACCAATTAACATCAAGTCGATATATTCTTTCATTTCCGCTTTAATTTCTTCAGTTTTTTCAAAAAAAAGGTCTGGGGTTTCCTTATAGGTATCTATATTTTTATTAATGAGGGCTCCTACGTACATTGAAATGGCCATTGTCACTTTTTCTGTGTTTGCTTCTTTCAAATTAAGTGTATTCACGGCTCTTGCCATCACCTTTTGCGAATTCTCTTTCATTTCGATCATATATCGCCCAAGCACCTTGTTTTTTTCATTAAAAACCTTGCTGCTCATCTCCCGGGCAGCCATGTTTGCAAACCGCATCTCATGTGGAAATTTCCGGCATAAATTATATTTCTCATCGGCATAAGAAAAAATCATCCCGTAAAAGTCTGAGGTTGCAGGCTCTGGAATATCTGAGACAAGCTGTTTTAATCCCTCTTCAAGACAATAAAGGTAGAACTCTTTTTTATTCCCGAAATAATGAAAAAGTATTCCTTTGGATATGCCGCAGCTTTTTGTTATCTCTTCGGTACTGGCATCCGTATAGGATTTTTTGGAAAACTCAACGATACCACTTTTTAAAATCGCATCTTTTCTTTCGACCGATAGCTTTTCAAAGGCATCAATAGCCATAACTTACCTCCCGTTGACTTCCTGGTCAACCTTTGTTTATAGCATACGCCCTATTGACTCACAAGTCAATAGGGCGTATGCTATAAATTTAATTTTTATTTCATCTTGATCAATGTAAATTGCTTGTTTTAGTTTTTATATGCATGGCGCTTCTCAGAACAAAACCGAACATTGCCGCAATTAAAATAGTCGCTGCCGTTTCGAACCCGCCGTCGCTGTTTAACTATCTTACCTATTCGACGGACTGCTACTCCCATCCATCTACTGTCCCATATTCAGCAGTTTTAATCAATGCTCTGACAAGGCAGCCGCATAAAAAAGCAAGACATTCAAATTCCAAAAATTCCGGAGCACTTTCATCGAATTGGGTTTGAATCTCAACCGGAAAATCCTCGTCGGCTTCCCTAAAGATAATCATGACCGGTATTTTGGGCAACACTTCCAATAGCCAGCATCGGCTATGAGGTTCACTTGAAATCTCAGGTTTTCCGCCCAATTTTATAATGCATTCTTCCAATTGATTGATGTTATTTCCAAACGCTTTAATCAAGGGTGCGTCCATCATGCTGGCTTTCCCGGTGTCGCCGCCTGAAAAAAAAGTTGTCATGCGAAAAAGGGGTCTAAACGAATAAAGCGGATTACCAGTGCCTTGAGACAAAACATAAGAGATCAGAATGGATCGGTTAATGCCTCATGTTCAATCCTGGCACGCATCCATCCTTTCATATCAAAACTGCTAGCTACTTCGGTGGCAGTGGTAAAGAGCATAGCCTTATCATAGGCGTGACATTTTTCCATGCAAACCGCTAAGCTACCCACTGCCGGGGGACAGGCCCATGATGTATTATACATGCCGCAACTATTGCCCTCACAAAGATCCCGAACTTCCTTTGAAAAAATAATCTCACTGGGTTTTAAAAAAACATATTCCAGGATGGGCAGTTGGGCCAGATCTTTTTCGATTTCAGCTTGCATTTTCATGGTCGCCTTCTCACTTTCTTTTTTATGTTTATTTAGTGTATCTACACGATACACATTAAAAAATCAAGGCGCTAAAACCTCAATTTTTAATAATAGGGCTTGCAGGATTTGGGTGTCTTCCTGTCCCAGCTGGGCTTCGATCTGGTCCTGAGCCTGGTTCCAATAAACATGAGCCTTTTCCAATTTATCGTTACCCGCAACCGTTAAGCAAAGCTGTCGGTTCCGAGTTCCCGATTGGGACATATCATGAATCAGCCCCTGCTGTTCAAGGGGTTTTAAATTACGGACCAAAGTGGTGCGATCCAGTCGAATTCCTCTGGCCAACTCACTGACACTCACCGGCTCCATTGCATGGACATGTTTTAGAATCGAAAACTGGCTGACACTGAGGTGACAGGATTTCAAGTAATGGTCGTAAATTTCTGTAATCGCCAGAGAGGCCCGCCGCATATTAAGACAATTGCAAACTGACCACTTTTTATTTTGGTTTTCTGTTTTCATGTGATCACCTATATTTTTCGTGTATATACACGGACATTATACCCGCCTAATTACATTTTGTAAAGTTGGATTTAGAAATTTTATTCAACTTTATGAAATATTTTCAGGAGACTTTCAATAAATCTGCCTAATGAATAAAATTCAAGGGGTAAGAGCTTGTAAATGAGCTCTTACCCCTTTGTTTATTACAGTCTGAAATGAAAACCGCTGATGCCGAAGACCCATCCAAATCATTTGGATTTACACCCCATTGCCGCTCTCATTAAAATAGAGTATTCCTTGTCTGTTGATTTCTTGATTCCAAATTTTTTAAATCTTCAATTTATCGCAACGCTCGTTAACTCGACGTTTGCGGCATCGGCTGCACCCGAAATTTTCTTCCCCAACTTCGCACAGTTTATAATTTCCGCCTTCGATCTTCAGGACGTTTCCATTCACCAATGCATCGGCTAGTTTTTTTCGGGCGTCATTATATATTTTCTGGACCGTCGTTCGTGCCACATGCATGCTTTCTGCACATTCTTCCTGAAGCAGGCCTTCCAGATCAATCAGACGGATAGTTTCGTATTCCTCAACCGACATGGTAATGATGCCCTCTTCCAGATTTTTTGCATTGAGGGGTCCAAATAAATCCGTTTCCGGCAGACAGCAGACTTTTTTCCATTTAACAGGTCTGGACATATACTAATGCTCCTTATTGAAAATGATTGTTCTGGGACTTAGTGCTGACATTCGTGCCCTTCATCATGGGCGTGGCACATTTCTCCGGAGTCCAACACCGATCCGGCCAGCCAGCTTAGAGCCACTTCCTTAACATCTCCGGTACATCCCCGCACAACTTCGATGCCTGCTCGATTCAGTACATTCACGGCCCCTTCGCCCATATTGCCGGCGAGCAAAAGATTTACGCCCATTTCTGAAAGCGTTGTCGCAATATTGGATTTGCAGCCGCATCCCGCGGGGGATGCGATAATTTCCTGATTTACGATCTCTTTACTGTCATCATTAACGGTGAACACAGTATAATACTCACAGTGACCAAAATGACTATCAATTAAATTTTCACGAGTGGGTAATGCAATTTTCATAATAATACCTCCGATTTTTTTGATGTTATTTATTAGCATCTAATTATTACAGCAAACCAAATTCTACCCAAAAATATTTACCGATTCTTTCAAGAAAAGATCTGATTTTTCATATTCGAGAAACCTGCTTCAATCTGCCTGTTTTTTTTTAATATCTGTGAACCCGATTCTAATCCAGAAATTATATGATCTATTAATTTAAGAAACCATCAATGATTTTTGCTTCCGCTTCGCCTTCAGTTAAACCAAGGGTCATCAGTTTAATCATCTGGTCTCCGGCGATTTTACCGATTGCAGCTTCATGAATCAGGGTCGCATCCAGGCTGTTGGCGGTAATTTCAGGAATGGCACTGACAACACCGTGATCCATAATAATGGCATCGCATTCCGAGTGACCCACACATCGGGTATTTCCGTTTATTTTCGAAATAAAGGTTTGTCTGGAATAATCCCGGGCAACCGATCGAGAAATAAGATTTACGCTGGAATCTTCGCCGTCCATATCCACTTCGAATTTCGATTCCGCGAATTGATCGCCGTGGGTCATCAGCTTTTCTTTAATAACCAGTTTAGCATTGTCTTTCAGTTTCGCCTTCGTGAAGCGTCTGGTGGAATCGACTCCTTTAATCTGGGTTGTTTCCATCTCCATGAAGCTGCCTTCTTCCTGCTCCACTTCTGTCACCGGATTAATTACCCGTTTTCCGGTACCGATTCCTACACCGATGTGTTTTTCTACATAACGGACCCTGGAATTTTTCCCCAGAAAAAAACGATGAATACCATTGTGTTCAGATCCATCACAGCTATCTCCAGTACTGACACCACAGCCGGCAATGATAATAATATCTGCATTCTCCCCGATAAAGAAATCATTGTATACTAAATCATGAACTCCGCCGCAGGATACCAATGCGGGTATAAAAACATGCTCAGATTTTGTGTTCGGCTTTACGATAATATCAATCCCTGATTTATCCTCTTTGCTCACAATTTCAATATTTTCACTGGATTGTCGGGCAATGCTTTTGCTGTTTTCCCGAATATTATAAGCCCCTTTTGGCATTTCTTCAAGTCCGGATACTTCTTTTAATAACTCTTTTGCTATTTCATTCATATTATTTTAGCCTCCAATATATCGTGACAATTCATACAGTTTTCAGGGCTTTCACAATGGAGCAATTCTGGCAATACACTTTCCTTTGCCCCTCGGATAATAATGGTGCCATCCACCATGGCTATGATTTCGTCCGCAACATCCAAAATTCGCTCCTGATGGGAAATAATAATAATGGATGCATCCTTATTTTTATGCATTTTTCGGAATACTTCAATCAGATGGTTAAAACTCCAGAGATCGATTCCTGCCTCTGGCTCATCAAAAATTGACAAGCTTGAATTTCTTGCAATAATGGTTGCTATTTCAATTCGTTTAATTTCGCCCCCTGAAAGTTTGTCGCTCAGCTCGCGATTGATATAGTCCTTGGCACATAGACCAACCTCTGATAAATAGTGACTGGCTTCAAGCGCAGTTATATTTTCTCCTGCGGCAATATTAATAATATCATTTACCGTAATCCCTTTAAACCGCACCGGTTGCTGGAAGCCAAAGCTGATTCCCTTTTGAGCCCGTTCCGTTATGGATAAGTCAGTGATATCTTCCCCGTTAAAAATAATTTTTCCTCTGGTCGGCTTCACCACGCCTGAAATAATTCGGGCAAGGGTAGATTTTCCTCCGCCGTTTGGTCCGGTTATTGCAATAAATTTACCTTTTTCAATAGTGAAATTAACATCTTTTAAAATCTCTTTTTCATTTTCCACTTCAAATGAGATATTTTCAAGTTTTAACATTTTTCTCCTCGTTTCTGCTCTTTCAATGTTTTTCTATTCCTATTATACTAATTTTCATGCCAAATAGTATAGATTATTTTTAATCAATCCTTTTGTCAACCTTTTCATTTTAACACTTATTTAATTATTTGGACATACCTTCCTTCAGAAAATATATAAAAAAAGCCATAAAAAAAGATACAAGTGGTGCCAAAGCATCCCTGTATCTAATACATCATGTATATTTATCCAATTTTAACCCCAATATCGATGGGTTTTGCGCTGTATAAACTGGTTGTTATAATCCCATTTACATTGGTTTTGGCATAGGCTGCAATATTTGTTTCATTAATTCCTCCCGCCGCTAAAAGCACACTGCTTGGAAATTCATTTCTTAAGACATCAACTGCTTTAATCAGTTCTTCAACACCCATTTTATCAAACTGTATTCCGTCTGCACCTGCACGGCAGAGACTGATTGCCTGCTCTAGTGTTGCCGCTTCCACAATCACTTTCTTTTCACAGCATTCTGTTTTCATTTCAGGCAATTTATTTAATAAACCCTCAAATCCTCCAATAAAATTCATATGCTGCTTGAAGATGAGGATCGTCTCGGACAAACCCAGTCGATGGGGCATGGCGCCACCTGCCATAATTGCTTTTGTCGCCAGTGCTTTTGTTCCGGGAAAGCCCTTACGGGTTGTTAATACTGCCATTTTGGGATTACATGACTTCACAACATCCACCATTCTTCTTGTTTTTGTTGCAATTCCCGAACAGCTATCCAGAATATTCTGCCCAACCTTCCAGGCTATATGCAAATCCTGTGCTCGCCCTGTCCCTGATATCAATTCCGCTCCGGCGCTTACTTTCTGTCCAGATGAAATAATCGAACGCGTTTCAATGCGTAAACGATCAAATATAGCTCTCACTTCTTCGGTTCCGCACACCGTTGCATCTTCCCGTGTAAAATAAGTAATCTCTCCCGGTTGTTCTTTAATTCCTAAAGACCAGCTGGTTAAATCGATATAAGGCACATCCTCATTAATCAGTCTATCTATTTCATTTATTGATATGAACGACATATCTCCACCTCCGTATTTATTTTGCTAGTTTAAATGACTTGCCTTCTATTTTCTCAATAATACTGCCAATTTGCAAAGCATTTATTTTATTCTCATCAGCTAAAACTGTTACTGTTTTATAATCATCGCTGACACCAACCTCTTTTATGCCATCTTTATTCAATAATGCATCTTTAACTTTTTTGACACATTTCTCACACATAATACCGTTAACTTGTAAAATAAGATCTTTCATATGCACATACGCCTTTCTTGAAAACCTGAGAGAAACTCAGTAATCTCTTCATCCTGGTAACTTTCAAATAAATCCGCACTCTTACGGATACCTTTTAATTCGCCATTTACCATAATTCCGATTCGATCTGCCATTATCTGGGCTTCATTGAAATCGTGAGTTACAAATAAAATGGTACACCCAAAAATCTCATGGATTTTCTTAATCTGCTGATACATGGTTTCCTTTGTGGCCGGATCCAATGACGAAAACGGTTCATCCATCAGCAACAGTTTTGGTTCAAGAATAAGTGCCCGGGCAAGAGCCGTTCGCTGCCGCTCACCCCCACTTAATGTGCCGGGATATTGATTCAAAATATGACCGATGGACAAAATTTCCGCCATTCGATCTGCCATTTTCTTCTTATATTCTTTGTCTTTTCTTCGTATTTTCAAACCATAGGTAATATTGTCATAAACCGTCATATGGGGAAATAAACCGAAATCCTGATAAACAAACCCGATTTCTCGCTTTTCCAAAGGAATATCAATAACCTGTTGTCCCTGAATGGTCACTTCTCCGGAAAAGCTCCTGTAAAATCCCGCCACTGATTCCAGCAGAACTGTTTTTCCTGATCCTGTTCTTCCTAAAACCGCAAATATTTCTTTCTCACAGATATTCAAATTGATGTTTTTCAATTTAAACTTTCCTAATTGAATTGAATATTTTTTGATTTCAACCATTGAATTTACCATGACTTCACATCCTTCATCCGACTTTCCTGAGTATTTTTCTTTCCGATCCAATTGGTTACAAAAAGTGATATCAGCGAAATGATCAGAATAACAGTGGCTGATGCCATTGATGCGCCGGTGTCACCAGTTGCTAAATTTAAATAAACCGATGTGGTCAAGGTTTCTGTTTTCATTCGCGTGGCACCCACTAACATCAGTGTCGCTCCAAATTCTCCCAGCCCTCTTGACCACGCCAGAATAATGGTTGTAATAATCGCATTCTTGGATAAGGGCAGGGTAATCGTTATAAAGCGTTCCCATTTTGTGGCACCGAGACTTCCGGAAATAAACTCCAACCGCTCATCAACTTCTTCAAATGCGGTACGAATAAAACGAATCACATAGGGTAAATTGACAACGGTCTGGGCTAAGATAATACCGTTTTTATCAAATACTACCTTAAATCCCATGCTTTTCAATGCTTTCCCAAAATCCGAGGAAAAAATAATCAACAGACTCAGTCCCAGAACTAAATAAGGCATTGACAGCGGCAGTTCAATGATGATTTGACATAATTTTTTAAATGGAAACGACGTCCTTGTTAATGCATAAGCCGTTGGTATGGCAAGAGCCATACAGATTACTGTGGAGATGGTTGCGGTATACAAGCTCAGCTTGATTGAAAACCGCACTTCTTCTGAATAAAATGCTTCGCCTAAATAAGGCAAACCTTTTAATACAATTGCCAATATCAATGTTGAACTGAAAATAATGACGATTATGGTAATGATAATCGTAAAGAGTTCAAAGAAATCAAATACCGAAAATCGTTTTCTCATACCAACAATTTAGTTGAGCACTTCATATCCATTAGTTTTCCAAATGTTTTTCGCCGCGTCCGAATCTAAAAAGGTCATAAATGCTTCAAGTGCTTCCGTATTTTTACTGCTGCTTAATTTGGCTGCTGGAACTGTTTTTACATAGGCATCTAAGTCTGATGTCTTCACAATTTCAGTACTGGAACCAGTCACATTTTCTTTCCAGACAATAATCGCACTGCATTCGTCAACTGACAAAGCATTAAATATCTCTGGAGCAGTGGCAGCCCGGGCAATTACATTCACATTATTTAGTATTCCCAAATCGGTTAACGCTTTATTGGCAATTTTACCAATCGGTGTCGCATCAGCATCGCCAAGAACAACTTCCACACCCTCTTTGGTTAAATCATTCAAGCCTAAAATACCCAGCGGATTCGCGCTTTTCACAGCCAATACGGGTACATGTTTGACAAGATCCTTGCTTTCTGTCACAGAATCTTTAACCGGTGTCAGCTCATCTGCAGAACCTGCAATAAATAAATCACCTTCTCCGGTTGTTAGAATCTGATTCTGAAGTTGCGCCGCATTGGCATAAACAACTTCCATTTCACAGCCAGTTTCTTCTTTGAATGCGTCTGCAATTGCTCCAAAGGGTTTTGTCATACCTGCTCCGCAATAAACAAATACGGTTTGACCACTAAGACTCTGCTCCTGATTTGTTGTTTCCTCTGCCTTTGTTTCGGACTTGCTGCTGCATGCTGACATAAAACAGACTATTGTCCCAATTACCAATAAAACCACTAACCATTTTTTTGTCGCTTTCATCTCTTCTTCCTCTTTCCTTTCATTTTGTTATGTTTTGTTACTTTTTATAATGTTTAACATTATATAATAAAGTATTCTTCAATGTCAAGCCAGCTACGGATACTGAATTAAAAACAGCAGCCTTATTGAGCTTTTGATTAAATTCAAGTCTATTTTACTTTAAAAATACTATGAAATTCCGAGTACAAATAAATATCGTCAAAAGATTTTCGCAAGAGAATTAAATTTCAGGAAATAAGAAAAGAGAACCGATAAACGGCTCTCTCATGCTCTTCAAACTGAATTCGATAAGCGTGAGTTCAACGCTTTTTCTTCCTGTTTCAACGATCTTCATTGAAGTCTCAATTAATCCTGTGCTTTTCCAAAAAATAAAAAAAGAACGGCGATTAAGCCTGATCTATTTCTTGTAAAAAGTGGTGATCCCGACTGGACTTGAACCAGCGACCCCTACCGTGTGAAGGTAATGCTCTCCCAGCTGAGCTACGAGATCACTTTTACTATACTATCATACTACATGACTAAATTCAAAAAGTAAAGTTCTTTAGGTTTTTTCTTCCATATTAAGGGTGTCAGCAACTAAATTTATTTTTTTAGTTTGTTTGTATGATCTTCTATTTTTTCCATAAAAATAGCCCCCTATGAGTATTTACTTTACCATAGAAGGCAGATTTTCAAACTATTTTTCCTCAATCTTTATGCTAACCACACATTTTGAGAAATCTGTAAATGTTACAAAGGATATTTTCGCCATCAGGGGTAAAGCACACTCCTTGATATTACGGCTACACACCTAATCAATAAATTCTACAGGTTTTCTTCTTCCTGTACGGCTTCTGTGATTGTATCATCTAACTCATCTTCTGTGATAACTTCAGCTAATCTTAATTCATTTATCACTAATACTATTGTATCTGCTTCAATTTCTGTTTCAATTCCTTTTGGAAATTTAACATCACTTATACATATTTTGTCATTCATATTAAGATCCGTTACATCAATTTCAAGAAAATCAGGTATATCCTGTGGTAATCCTGTCACATGTATTTTGTCCATTTGTTGCACAAAATTAAGTTCTCTTAATTCTAATGCTTCCTTGCCGACGATCTTAATATTAAGATCGAACTTAATTGGTTCGGTAAATGATACCTGCTGAAAAACAACATTTAAAACTTCTCTTTTTATTGCCGAATGCTGCATCTCTTTTATCATTGCAGGGTATGATTCTTGTCCCTCAAGATCGAGAGTAAATAAATAGTTCCTCCCATATTGAAGTATGTTTTTCAACAATTCATCTTTTTTTATTTTTATTGAAACTGATTCCAGACCTTTTCTATTGACAGCGCCAGGGATATAACCTATTGCTCTTAGCTTTTTACCTGAACTGCTCTTCCCTATTTCTCTTTTTTCAATTGCAATTGTTACTTTTTCATTCATATTATTTTCGCCTCTCTTGATAAACTCTCACATAATATTATTCGCTAGAGTTTTATTTGATAAATTTCAATTAAAACTCTAGCGAATTATTTTTTTCGATGTTTTTCAACTCTTCTTTTTTAATTATACCAAACAAATGTATCAATATCAAGGTTTTTAGAAAAATGCAACGAAAAGCCTACTGTGACCTGCTCATGCGTCTTTGGTAAATATTTTTGTTTAATGTCACCACTTCAGGGTACATAAAAATATACTTAATATTAAAGAAATATATTCTAAGGAGAACAAATTGAAAACTGTAATGATGCAATCTAAAGCCTACGGTGAGAAATTTAAGATTTGCCAAACCGAATGTGAAACATTGGAAAGTGCATGGGGGGAAATCAACGATCGCCCAGAAGTTGGCGGATGGATAAGCTTTAAAGATGAAAGAGAAATTATGAAAGTCAACGGTGGATTCCACCACTCAGAAGAAATGTATGGAGAAAAAGCTTAAGTACTTTTCCTTTTGGAAAATGCACGAAAAGCGGTCCAACACATAACTGAGTAGAGAAAGTTTATAAAAGAATATACCGAGCAATAAAAAACAGGACAACCATTTCAGATGCCCTGTTTTTTATTGTTTAATTTTCAGGGCCCATTTCAAGTTGAACCGGTATTATAGTAAGATATAACTTCCTCAAAACCCGGCGACAGATTATCCTGAATCGTTTTTCGTAAGCGCTGAATAGCTTCCGCTTTGTCTTCCGACAGCTGGCTGATATATTCCTCCGGTGTTTCTGCATTAATTTTCATATCGTTTAATCTCCGTTTACATTGATATGATACAATTTAGAAGAGGTGATCAAAGATGAGTAAAATTATGATTGTTGACGACGATTCGAACATCCGTGAGCTTGTATTTGCCTTGCTTCGAAACAATGGATTTGAAGTATGCGAAGCGGCAGATGGACATGAGGCGCTACAAAAAATCAATGTTGATAACCCTGATCTGGCAATTATCGACATCATGATGCCGAACATGGACGGCTTTGAGCTCTGTCGTCATTTGCGTTCTTATTACGAAAACATGCCGGTTTTAATGCTGACCGCCAAAGGTGAGCTCGCAAACAAGGTGAAAGGCTTCGGACTTGGCGCCGACGATTATCTGACGAAGCCTTTTGAAGGCGATGAGTTGGTCGTACGCGTTCAGGCACTGTTGCGGCGTTATAAAATCGAAGCCTCCCAGGTAATCCAGGTCGGCAATGTCACGATCGATAGAAATAGCTACAACATCACGATGAATGGCTTACCTGAAGATATTCCGATGAAGGAATTTGAATTGCTCTTCAAGCTGGCAAGCTTTCCCGGCAAAACATTTTCCCGCAACCGGTTGATTGAGGATATATGGGGCGTTGATTTTGAGGGAAACGAACGGACGTTGGACGTCCATGTAAACCGCTTACGCGATCGTTTTCCGGAAGAACAGACCGGTTTTAAAATTACCACCATCCGGGGTCTTGGCTATAGGCTGGAGGTGATCGCGTGAAACAGGCTAACCGACCTCCTTCTGCAATTTCAGTGATTCTACTTTTTTTTGCTTTTGGATGTTTTTTTGGCGCAGGGTATGGCATTACGTTTATGATTTATCACTGGACCGGCACTCCTCCGGAATTTTGGACTCATATTATTTCAGGCCTCATTGGCATGATTTTATTCATAGGTGTGGCATCCGTGTCCAGATTAATCGCTGGCAAGTATTCAAAAGGTATCCAGCAGCATCATGTCATGCAGAGTCAATTACTGAATGCTATGACAAGAATTGCCCAAGGGGATTTCGACGTCTTTATCGAGACCTGGGATGAGTACCACCACAACGATATGGTGGCGGGAATCAATAAAATAGCAAAAGAACTTGGCTCTATGGAACAGTTGCGGCAGGATTTCATATCCAACGTATCCCATGAGATACAATCACCGCTGACTTCCATCAGCGGATTTGCTGCATTATTAAAAAACGACACACTTACAGCTACACAGAAAAATCGCTATTTAGGCATCATTGAAGCCGAAAGCAAACGATTGTCGGCCTTAAGTGATAATCTGCTGAAACTATCAGCGCTGGAAACTGGAGGAGAACCTTTATCCTTCATCGAATTCAGGCTCGACAAGCAGCTGGAGGAAATCGCCCTGATGCTGGAGCCGCAATGGAGCACCAAGCATATTGCGATGGAAGTGGACCTGGAAAGATTGGCGATCCAGGGCGACGAGGGACTGCTGTCCCAGGTTTGGGTGAATCTTCTCAATAATGCTATAAAATTCACGCCAGAGGGTGGAGTGATCCGGGTTATTTTAACGTCCGATCAAACAAATGTGCGTTGTCGGATTATCGATACCGGTATCGGTATCAGGCCGGAAGACCAAATACATATATTTGAACGCTTTTATAAAGTGGATAAATCCCGCGACAGAGCTCTCGGCGGTAACGGGCTCGGGCTCTCCCTTGCCAAAAAAATTGTTGAATTGCATGAAGGTCAGATTACTCCGCAAAGCGAGATCAATCAAGGCACAACATTTACGATTACCTTGCCGAAGTTCCATCCTGTCAAGTAGCTCCGAACTTTTTTTTTCGCATTTACGCTGTGTTTAAACTCCATTTATATTGTGTTTAAATTGCTTTGTTAAACTAATTTCGAAGTAAATAAACAGGAGGTTATTTTTATGTCGATGATTCAAGTAGAAGATCTGATAAAACAATATGACAAAGCAAAAACACCTGCCGTCAAGGGCGTGAGTTTTGCAGTGGATGAAGGCGAGTTTTTTGCTTTCCTCGGTCCCAACGGAGCCGGAAAAACCACCACTATTTCGATACTGACCACTACGCTATCCAAAACTTCTGGCATCGTAACGATTGCCGGCTATGACATTGAAAAGGAAGCAAAGCAGGTGCGCGATAAGGTAGGGATTATCTTCCAGAAACCCAGCCTCGATCTACAGCTCTCAGCGGAGGAAAATATTCGTTTCCATGCTTGTTTATATGGGATGTACAGTTACCGTCCATCCTTTCGGCTGATGCCCGCAGAATATAAAAATCGTGTCATGGAACTCGCCGAGATTGTCGGAATTCGGGATGCCATATTTAAGCCCGTCAAAAAGATGTCAGGCGGCATGCAGCGCAAACTGGAGATTATCCGCAGCCTCATGCACACACCGGCCGTTTTGTTTCTTGACGAACCGACGCAGGGACTGGACGCGGTAAGCCGTAGAAGTCTGTGGGAATACATTAATAATGTCCGCAAAGAATACGGAACAACAGTGTTTTTGACCACACACTATATCGACGAGGCTGAGCATGTGGATAAGGTATGCATTATCAATAAGGGACAGATTGCCAGCTGCTGCTCGCCGGAAGAAATGAAAAAAAGTCTGCTGCGCAAGGAAATTATTCTGGATGCCGAAGACCGGATGAGCTTGACGAGTGAACTTTCGGAGCTGGGATTGTTACATAAAAAAGACACGCATATCATCGTTCCTTATCAGAACAGAACGCCGCAGGAAATTATCTCCAAACTTAAAACCAAACTGACTGTATTGGAAATTAAAGAGCCATCTCTAGAAGACGCATATGTGGATTACATTAACAAAACGGAAGGTGCAGCATGAATGAAATTTCATTGACAAATGGAAAAAGAAAATCAAGAGTCGGACGTGAAATCAACGCCGTTATCACGATCGCTCTAAGGGACATAACTCTCGCACTCCGGTCACCCGGTACAATTTTCACGAGTCTTGCCATGCCGTTGATCATGATGGGGATGCTGGGCGGCAGCCTCGCCGAGAATATGACGGGAGGACTCAGTTTCGATTACAGTAAATTTATGATGGTTGGCATGATGGTTAATATGCTTTTTATGATCACAACCATGGGAATGACATCATTGGTCGAAGACCATACCACGGATTTTACCCAGGAAATGCTGGTTTCTCCGATCTCACGCTATTCGATCGTAATCGGTAAGATTTTCGGCTCATCCTTTAGCGCTATTATCAGTATGGCAGGCACATTAATTGTCGGAATTATCATGGGAATTACCCTGAATCCCGGACAGCTGCTGATGATTCTCATCCTATCACCGCTCATGTGCCTTTCTGGGGGCGCTCTGGCGATGATCATCATCGGAGTTATCAAAAGCAATAAGACAGCCAATACTGCTGTGATGCTTATCACCATGCCGCAGATGTTTCTTTCCGGAGCGATCATTCCAATCAATAACTCCAGTGGCATTCTGTATGTCTTAAGTCATGCCATGCCGATGACGTACTGCCTGGACTTAGTTCGAGCGGTGGTCTACGCCGGAACTCCGGAATATGCAAGCGTTGTATTGTTTAATCCCGTGGTGAACTTTACCGCCATTGTCGTGTTGACCGTGATTTGTTTGATTATCGGTACCTTTCTTTTTGCTCGCTCAGAAAAAAGCAGGTAAAGCAACATGAAGAATAGTATCGAGCGCGAGTGTGCAGTTTAGATGTCAGTTGTTCGCAAGTGAAAATTTAGATGTTTTTAGATTTGCACAAGATTATAGTAACAGGTCGAATGTCAGCACAAAAATACGTTGTTTCTTTTTATAACAGTCATTCATTATTGCTAATTTTCGTTCATCCCTACTCTTGAAAGAATAAGGCAAGGTACCATACGATTTGATATTTCGTAGAGTACCTTGCCTATTATTTTTTCGAAATCAATTTCATCTATCCTACTTCGCATACCCAGATATAACGCAAAAAATCACCATTTTTATTTTTCCCAATTTTACAATGATCTATGATTTTGAGATTTTCCTGTACGAGTTCAGCTCTTATATCTTCTGATGAAGCCAATACGATTTTTTTTGAAATTCTTATCGCATTCCTAATGATTTTTAATTGATTTTCATCATTTTTAAGGCTGAAATTACCATATGGAAGATCTACAATGGCAGCATCAAAACTTTCATCGATATCCTGAATATCTCCAGTAATAACCTTTGCTTCATAGTTAAAATGTCTCAAGTTTTTTCGTGCATTTTCAGCAGTTTTACTATTTATTTCACACCCGATAATATCATATCCTGCCCAAACACCTTCTAATAATACAGTCCCGACACCACAACATGGATCTATTAATCGTTTGGATGTATCTCCATTCCCCGCAATATTTATAAGAACTTTTGCAGTACTTAGACCGATAGAACTAGAATACGAATTCGGTTTCTTATTGTGCTTTTTCCAATAAAGACTTCTCTCTGTTAATTTTCCAAAGTACCAGTTCCCCTTATAAAAAGTAATTCCAAATATAATTTTAGGTGAAGTATAACAAGCAAGTCCCCCAATAACAAGACCTATTGCTTTGCAATACGCTCGTCTTTTCTTGAAGTGCGGGTCATCTATTCCCAATTCCATATATTTAACCATGAAATCTGATGCTGCTATCTTATTTTTCGTTGTCAACTCTGTAAGTTCTAAAAACGTGGAAGCCTTGTGTATAATTTCCAACCTGCTTTTTAAAAATGGACTTATGGAAGGATGAACTTTTCTACTTTCAAAAAAGACTTTTTCTTTTAAATCGAACTTAAAAAGAGAGCGCACCTCAATTTCACAGCTTTCTTTTTCATAAATAGGATAATTCAAATTATAAATGAACCGTCCTGTTTTCATTTGCATCACCTCATGGTTTATTTGATGTTTCCGATTCCGTGTTTTGTCCACGCTACCGTTTGATTGTTGGACAAATTTTTCATTAAAAAATCAATGTCCATTGTTGGCCTGCTGCTAAACTCGGTATATGCAAAAATAAATAAACCGCCTTTAAGAATCAGACTCACTACCTTGAATTTGCCAGTCGCCTCAAGAACTCCTCCTGACAAACCAACTGCAGCATAAACTGATAAGAGACGCCCTCTTTTCTGGATTTGTCTTTTAATTTCTGAAGCAGTCCCTGAACATTTACCATCACATCCACATCCCCATGATCATTTTAGTTTTTTTCTCAATATTCATAAGCTTGGCATATTCCATCAGCCTGGCCATATTCTTATTTGAGCCTGTTGCATAGGTTCGAATCGCTTTATTAAATACTTCCTTATCCATTTTTTTCTCATATCGAATAATGTCGCAGATTGTTTTTTCCCGATTATAGATTCTAATTATCTGACCTTCAAATTCAGTTTCGGATATCCCGATTTTCAAATATTTTTCAACAACATAATAGATCTTGAGTTTAGGATAATCAATTTTAAATCGCGATTTTGAACTGTTTTTATTCACTGCCAAATGCCAGGCCCTGGGCGTTCTCTCAGTAGAATCGTAAAGATAAAGTGCCGAATCCATACAGACAATTGCATCGGGATACAGTTTATTGATGATGACCGCCTCGGATACGACATCCTCAGATTGCCATTCATAAAATCCCGCCCGTAGCTTGGTTACTTTTCCTTCTCTGATCAATCGATCAATGACCGTATTGTGATATCCAGCACCGGTAAAATCGGATAGTTTTACAATACCATTATTTTCATCAAATACTTTTTTATATTTTTCACAGTCCATCGTTAATAACACCTCTTTTAAATTTGCAAGCGGATATATTTACTCTATTATACAACTTACCACTTATTTTTTCAAGTTAAAAAGCCAGGTGCGGCGTCCGGTTGCAAAAGGCTTGATGCTGGCCTCGCAGAGATTATTGGAGATGGGAAGACGGCCGTCTTCCAGGAAGGTTTCCAGATTTTTCTTCTGATTTTTGGAATAGTCCAGGGCTGTGGTCAACTTTTCATTCGTCGTTGGGATGGCTGCAGTTTCGTCAATCCACGACCAAAAGGCATCAAGGATGGGGCGTGACCGATCCAGACGCTTTTCTCGGATCTCCTCATAGGGAAGATCCTTTATTTCGTTCTCAACTTTAAAAAGAAGGTCAATGCACGCTCGGCCCTCGGCACCCTTTGAGCCTGGGATTTCTTTTCCATTGCTGGTCAGGGGGATGCTATCGAGATAATAACGCCGGCAGTGCGACTTATCCTACTTCTCGAATAAGGGGTATTTCAGGAGATTGGGTGGCGCTGCCACCCCGTAATAATCACCTGTCGTCTGTCGATTCCGGCATTTTCAATTTCATCAATCAGGACAATGGGAGAATCACTCATATATGCAGTGTCCGCAATCATCAGTGCTCTGGATTGTCCCCACTGAGCTGGGTCACCTTTGTTTCTTCGCAAAAATTTTCAAATGATCTATTAGAGAAGAAAATTCAGACACTTTGTCCAATGGAAAAAATACAAGGATACTTTTCTTTATCAGATCGATATTCTCAATGTTTTAAATATTTGTATCAGAAGATCCTAATAAATCCATTAAAACAACTGATTTGCCATCTTCATTAGCATATTCCACTGATAAAGACTTGGGATAATACGCATTGTTGCTTTCCATAGACTCAATAATGCATTCCTCAGAGATGTTGAGATGATCCGCAATTTCGCTAATCGTCGGTGATCGCATCTGTTCCTGTTCGAGCATCGATCGGGTTTGATTGATTTCCCGATTCAGTTGCTGAATTCGTCTTGGAATGCCAATCAACCACTCGTGATCGCGATAGTGTCGTTTAATTTCACCGATTATGGTCGGCGTGGCAAAGGTATCAAACTCAAAACCTCCGTTAGGATCGAAGCGGTTCACCGCATACATGAGACCTAAACAAGCCACTTGGAAAATATCTTCGTTATCGCCGTTTTTACGTCCGTATTTTCTGGAAAGAATCTGAGGAATGTAAAGGTAATTTTCAATTAATTGATCTCGGATATCCCGGTCTCGATTTTTCTGATATTCCACAAATAATTCGCGGGCATCTTCTTTACTGATTTTTCGTTCGTATTTCATTTTCTTGTTGGTGGATTTTTGTCCACGAGATCGACACTCTTTTTAAGAGTAATTTCAATCGGAGCCCATAACATAACAATGTCAAGTTCAGAGTGACTTAGATATGCCTGTCTTTTCAAAACAATCAATTTAATTCTAGCCATTTTTATCCCCTTTTTGTCATATTTTTGGTAAAAAAAAATCAGGTTCAATAGAGCATAACTTAAAAAGATTAGGATTAAATAATATAAGGTTTTCTAAAATGAAATACAATGGGTGCTATTCTTTCAGGCGCGCAGAATTAATTGATTTGAGAATCAGTTTTTCTCAATGAGATAGATTGTAAAACCGATCCTGCGCAGCTTTATTTAAAATGATTATTATCTAACATTAGTTATAACCAAAAAATTGTAAATGTAACATATTTATCTCCCACAATTAAAGGGCTCTATCGTGAACAGCATAAAGATGTCGTAAAAAACACTATTTCCAATTGATATGAACTTTCAAGACCGCCAAACGTCATCTATCCCTTAATTGGAGCTCGCTTCAATATTTGTGTAAACCTCCAAACTGATGTAGAATAAAATCAGTTTGGAGGTATTTTTATGGGAAGAAGAGATGAAAGTCCTGAGAAGAAACAAAAAAGGGCTTTGATTGAAGAATTCTTAAAAGAAAAACCGATCAAAGATGGCAATACCATTCTAGCAGGATACATCGGGTAAAAACAATGATAGTGTATGACATAGCTACATCTTCAAAATTCGCTACTAGTTTTTATCTGGAACTTGGTAGATTCACAGAAGACTTCGTACCTTTCGTTATATATGTTTCCGGCAATCCAATCTATCGGTTATTTCACAGATAATTATCTGTAGAAACAACAAAATAAACCTAAATAATTTTGTTCTTCTTTATCATTTCGATACTCTTCCCAACACAAGCACAATACTAACCACTACAACTCCCATCATTATACAAACTGAAATCGCCAATTGACCGCTATAACAAAATAGCAAAACCAAAAACACAAACAAAACTAAAGAGAAACGTGTTCTTTTTTTATACACAGCTTTTTCGACTTGACCTAACGATTTATTTACAGCCTCTACTGGCGCAAGGAAAAAGATGATCGTTCCCGCAACAAGTGTCATGGACAAACAAACAACACCTGACCAAGGGATAATCTTAATACCAACCAAAGTGGTTGTAATCATTGCTACTGAATACAAATAGCATCTTACCTGCGTTTTTGCATGGTAACCACCGGCGTTGGAACGAAGTGGAACAAATGTTAAGAGGAAAATAATACTTTCCCAGACCATATTTAACACCATTCCGATTCCAAGAATCGTAGCAATATTGAGGAATATCAACAGTCCTTGCTGTAAACCATAGCTATATAAATTTCTGTTCTCAGCTATGATAATTTCATTGTTTACAAGGATATCTGTAATTCTCTCCGCCATTGAGCTTCTCATTTGAACTTTTTGAATTTTTCTGCACCCTCCGGCAGTTTAGGTTGATAGAAGAAGAACACGCAGGCCGTATTAATGTTTAATGTTGTTACCATCAATGCCATAACTGCAATAATCCGATAACACTTTAATGATAAATTTTTCAAAGAATATCACCCCTTTTATCTTTTATTGATCTAAATCTACCATATATTATTATTTGTGCGAGTTTATGTTGAAATTAATATATTTTTTTGTAGTGAACTAAGATTTTTTATTTTTATTCAAATATAAAACGAGCACCCTTATTAAAAACAGCTCGCAACACCCCTCTATACAAACAATAGCAGGGAAACTGAGAAGACCTTTTCCTGCTGGTTAATTTCCATCGATCCATCGTATTTTTGTAAAACACTTTGTACATTTTCCAAGCCTAAGCCGTGTTGGCTCGGCTCCGTATTTGTTGTAGGATATCGATTTCCAACTTTTAAACGTTCACCCTGGTACGGATTTTCCACCAGAATAATTAAGCGCCCTTTGTCATAGTTTATTTTTGTTTTTATCTGTCTTTCTTTTTCTAACTCAGTAACGGCCTCAATAGCGTTATCTAGTAAGTTCCCCAAAATTATTGCCAAATCAAATGAATGAATACGCATTTTTTCTGGAATACTCAGATCAAGGGCGATTTTTATATTTTGTTGCTCTGCTGCCTGAATTTTAAAATTCAAGATACTGTCAATATCGATATTTTCGGTACACGCGTATTGTTTCTTATCGTCATAAACATCAGTCATCTTTGTTAGATGTTTTAAAGCAGCGTCTTTTTCCCCCTTTTCAACCAATGCATAGATAGCCGATAAATGATTTCGCAGATCATGCCGCATTGCCTTCGTTGTTTTTAAGGATGACTCCATTAGTTCAAATTGTTTGTGATAGTATTTATTTTGCTGACCAAGCAAACTTTTATCCATTTTATCGACCATGGAAGCTGAAATGACATCATATAAATAAAAGGTTGTGAAATTAACAAGCAGTATGAGTACCACGCCAATTAGAATCTGCTCCCAGGGAAGACCCGTTGCTTGAAATAAGGTCAGAACGATATATAAGGATGAAATCGGGATTATAATAATCGCGATCCAATTGGCAAGCGGGATTGTTTCTCCTTTCCTGATATTCTTATAATTGTTTAGGATACGAACGACTAAATATGAAATAGTTTGAGCTAAAACGAGCACATACTCTGTCGAATAAGTATTCGTCGATATCAATGAATACTTAAAATAACCGGTCAGCAAGGCAACGATTACCTCAACACATATTAAAATTAAATAAATCATCAACACCGACAAAAGACGCCTTTTAATCCTAGCTTTATAGTTAAATGACAACCCCAAATAAGCAAGCATATTACCGATCATCGTAATAACTGGTATATTAATAGTCAAATATACCAGCGCAATAAATATGTAATATCCCGCATAAGATAAGAACTCTATCTTATGATTGGCTTCTTTGGTCTCAAAGAAAACATGCATAAATTTATAAACAATATATGTTCCAAAAATATTGGTTATCAGATATACCATTTCATAGGTGCTTAGTGCCATTAAAGAAACCTCTCGCTTTCGTATTTCATCTGCAATCCTCTGACTTCTTTTCGTTTTAACTGACTGATTGGCAGACAGTCCGAATTCGACATCACAACCTCGTCATACTTAAAATTGGCAACCTGTTCATAATTGATGATGTACGATTTGTGAATGTTAATAAACCGGTATTTGGTCACTTGCCGAAACACCTCATGGAGTTTGCCATAAAATAATTCTTCCCCGGTTATGGTCACAATTTTAATTTCTCGGTTCACACTCTGAAAATAGATGATGTTTTTTATGGGAAGCTTGTGTGTATCCGGTCCTTTTTTGTAGCTGAAAACGCCGCCTAAACGGTTTGCTAATTTCATGGCCAGTTCAACGTCTTTGATCACCTTATCCGGCTCCACCGGTTTTGACAGAAAATGCATCGGTCGAACCTCAAACAAATCTTTAAAATAACTTTCTTTTCCCGAAACATAGACAATCTGGGTGATCTGGTTATCCATTTCTTCACGAATTTTCCGGCCCAGATCAAGTCCATTAAAACCCTTCATTTCAATGTCCAGAAAGATCAAATCAAAATTATGTTCATGTTCCATATAAATACTGAGTTTTTTAGCCGAATAAAATACCTCAATTTGTATTTCCATCAGGGTTGATTTTTGATAGTCTAAAATAATCGTTTCAATTTCCGAACAGATTGCACGCTGATCATCACATATTGCGATAGAAAACATTTCATCCACCTTCTTTGTCGTTTTTAAAATCATTTTACATGAAAATAAAACAACTGTCCATCTATGTGTTGATTTTTTTATTATCGCATTTTTAATAAAAACAATCATCAGTGCGTATGAAAAAAACCGCTTAGCAGATGACTCTGCACAGCGGTTTTGTAAGTTGAAATTTGCTGCCCCTTCAGGGATTCGAACACTCGACACCCTGATTAAGAGTTAACGTGTTTCCAGGTCAGACAGCCCGGCTTCGCTCAGGGCATTCAAAAGAGCTGGAACAAAATCAATTATGCCATTTCTTTCGTGTTCAAGCGAATGAACTCTGTACAAAAAAACCGTCCCTCCGATCCATTATTTTTCTATAAATTGCATCAAATCAATAGGATTAACAATCAACACGACTTGTCCGTTTCCGAGAAGCGTAGAACCGGTTATTCCTGGAATAGAGGCCAGATGGCCTTCTAATGTCTTTACTACAAACTCCTGTTCATTCCTAAGTTTATCTACTACAATTGCATAATTTTCAAAGCCATCGGATAGAATCACAGCATTCAGTTCTTCTTTTTCATTATCTCGCTCCCCGGTTGAAAAAATCTTAGAAAGCCACTCAATTCCGATTGCTTCTCCTCTTAAATATGTGAAGAATTTTCCATTGAATTCATGAATGGTGTTTCTATTTATTTTTACTGTTTCAACGATATTGTCCAGAGGAAAAATATACGTTTCGTGATCTACTTCCACTATCAAACCGCGAGAAACTGCCAGTGAAAGAGGTAATTGAACAATCATTTTTGTACCCTTATCCACTTCGCTCTCGATGGTAACTTTACCATTGATTTTGGATATATTGCTTTTGACGATATCCATGCCAACGCCTCGCCCTGATACCTCTGTAATCTTTTTTGCCATACTAAAGCCCGGAAGAAAAATAAGGTTTATCAATTGGTTTTGGTTCATTTTGTCAGCTTCATTTTGTGATACAATACCTTTTTCTATCGCTTTTATTTTCACCCTCTCCGGATCAATTCCCTTTCCATCATCTTCTATTTCAATATAAACCTGTTTGTTTTTATTATAAGCTCTAAGGACGATCCTCCCTATCTCAGGCTTGCCCTTTAACAACCGATCCTCAAGAGACTCAATGCCATGATCTGCAGAATTTCTGATCAAATGTACCAAAGGGTCGCTGATCTTTTCAATAATAGTTTTATCAATTTCAGTGTTCTCACCCTGGAGGATGAGTTCCATTTTTTTGCCGGTACTCTGAGCAATATCCCTGATCACTCTTGGCATTTTTTGGAAGACCGTTTTCACTTCTACCATTCTAATGGACATAATCGTATTCTGAAGCTCATCGGAAATTCGATTGACATATGCCCCGACTTCCTTGACTTCCTTTGATATTTCAGGCAAATCATAGTCCATATTCAGCTTTGACGATATGTGCATAAATGAGTTCTTCGCAATTAAAAGCTCTGAAATCATATTCATCATTTTATCAAGCTTATCCTGATTAACTCTGATACTCTGGGTAACGATATTTTTTGATTTAACAGCCTCAGCTTTAGGGGCTTCCAATGGTGTTATAACGCACTTATTCTCTCCTGCACTGTTCACGGACTGAAGATCCAATAGCTGTTGCTTAATCTTATCAAGAATATCCTGATCCCCTAGATTCTCAAACTTTTCCGAGTCAATGGCATTGATAAAAGATTTTAAATAATCCATCACAAAAAAGCTTAAATCAACGAGTATATTTTCAAACTTGCATTCCTTATCTCTTATTAAAGCTAACAGACTTTCATAGGAATGTACAATTTCTAAAAATTGTTTTAATCCCGTATAAAGGGTGCTTTGTGGATTTAGTACTGCAAGGTATATTCCGGTTCCGCCTTTAACACTATGTACAGCTCGGAATATTTCATTAATTGCTTCTCTGTCAGCACCATTGCTATCCAGGCGCATTAATAAATCATTCTCGATTTTTTCAATATGCTCTAAGTTTTCAAGTTGAAACTGCTCCTGAATCCCCTCTGCAAGTCCGCACTTAAACTCCTCGGATTGCAGAATATCCAGATTTGCGTTTTCAGATCCTTGTTCTGGTATCTTATTTTCTTCTGGCGCATTCACATGACATTTTTCAAATGCCAGTTTCAAGCTGTGGCACACCTGATCTTCCTGTTTTTCATGGTCTTCATATTGAATCTCCAGATACAGTCCGTCATCTTCATCTGTAAAATATTTTTCCTTAATTATTTCATTCAGTCTAACAAGATAAGCTTTGAAAAAATCAAGAAACAAAAGGAGACTGTCGATCAATTCTGTTTTAACAGTGATCTCATCGTTTTCTAATGCTTTTAAGATTGTCTCTATCTCAAAACATAATCTTGTAATCGGTGATAATCCAATAAAGGACGATCCACCCTTAATACAGTGGATGTCATCTAAAAGAATATCGGATAGCTCCATATCCTTGGAGTAAAGCTCGAGTTTCAGTATTTCTTTCTCGAGACTATTAAAACATGTCATCCATTCATCGATGAACATTTTCACAATGCTCATATCTTGTCTGTAATTATTTTTATCCATAATACTCACTCCATCGCCCTAAAGCAGCATTTTTATAGTACTGACTAATTTTTCAGGATTGGTCGGTTTTACTAAATAGATGTCCTCACCTGGCTTGTGCTCATCTTCAGTGGAGATGATGATAATAGGAATCGCTATTCTCTGATCATGCATATTCTTTATCATTTCATATCCATCCATGATTGGCATATTGATATCTGTTACAATCAGTTGGTACTCTTCTCCCAGCAGCTTTTCCAGTGCTACTGCACCATTTTCAGCTGTTTCTACCTGATAACCAAACATTTTAATAATATAGCTGTGGAAGTTTCGCACCATCTCAGAATCATCCACCACCAATATTTTTTTAGTTTTATTCTGCACGCTCATATCTTCTCCCCTCATCCTTTCGGCTTGGAATACACAATTGTATCCCCTATTTTATTAACCTTGTAAGAAGACGAAATTCTACCTACCGATTCGGAGTGGCCCAGAAAAAGAAACCCCTCTATATTTAAGGATTCATAAAAGCTTGTGACAACACTTTTTCTTGACACATCATCAAAATAAATCAAACAATTTCGACAGAATACGAAGTCGCATCCGTTGATCCTGTGCCGCTCTTTCTCATCCATCAGATTAATCCGCATAAACGATACAGACTTTCTGATATTAAGATTAATGAGATATTTGTCATGACGTTTTGTAAAATATTTTGACAGATATTCCAGCGGTACATCCTTTATGGCTCTGCTATCATAGAGTCCTACCTTAGCTCTTTGCAATACTTCGGCATTAATATCAGAGGCAACGATTTGAATATCCCATTTTTCAGGTTCTTCAAGCATTTCTTGCAGAATAATTGATAATGTATAGGGTTCTTCTCCTGTCGAGCATGCTGCACACCATATTTTTATCTTTTTTCTGCCAGCTTTACTTTTTGTAACCATAGGCAATACATCCTCTGCAAAGTTACGTAATTGCGGGAAGTCCCGAAAAAAGTAAGTTTCATTTACAGTAAGGTCATTGATTAATTGATAAAATTCAGACGTGTCACTTTCGAATTTCAGCATCATAAAATACTCGTTTAACGAATCCATTTGAAGCAATTCTGCGTGCTGCTGAATCCTTTTTTCCACATAGTACTTTTTATTATATTCATAGTAAAGCCCTGTTCGTTTGTAGATCAGTTTAATATACTTATCATATAGGTCATCTGATAATATCACTCAAACACCTCTTCTTTTCCAAAGCTATTTTAGCAGCTTCTGCCACCTCTTCTACCGAGTCATTCAGTAAGTGGTCCAGCACCTCCACAGACTTGCTGCAGTCATTACTGCTTAATGCTTTAATGACTGCTAATCTTGTGAGGATATCACTGCTAAAGGCTGCATCATTGATAGTATCCAAGATATAATCATTATTAAATTTGTATAAGTTAGCAATGATTTCTCTTCTATTTACGGGATCACTTTCATCCTTATACAGTTTCTTCAGAATGATCAGACTTCTGCCATTAATTTTACTGCCTAAAGCTTTTATCGTCTTTTTCCTAACCAATTGTGATGGGTCGTTAATCATTGTGGTCATAAAGCTGTAAAAATCATCATCTCCAGCCCCGGGAATGATATCTATCAATCCTACCCTGACGCTTTCACTCATGGAATCAATTTTTGAGTTTAGGTAATGCCACCCAACTACCGGATTTTTTTTGAATAAGGCTGACAATGCTTCAATGAGCTGGCTTTCGTTTGTAGCCGTGTTTTCAATCAGTGCCATACCTGCTTCATCATAGTTGCTGGAAAATCTTTCAAGCAGGACAGTATTTTTATAAGAATCAATATCGGCAATAACACGAATTGCCAACCCGGATATATCAGGATTGTCCGAATCGCACAATCCTTCGACAATATAGTTACAGCCCTCGATTCGTTTTGTATATATTAACTTTAGACATACTTCAACCAGTTCCGACTCTTGGGATTTCAGCATTTTATTGGCATAGCCAGTTGCGATGTCATCGAGTTTCTGCATGAGATCATAAAGGCTTGTCACGAAAAATTCCTCCCATTTGTAAAACTTAACTATTGCTTCGATATCATCAAGAAAGAAATCCAGATTAAGTTTAATCATCGCTGCCAGGGAAATGCGTATTTGGCCTGAATCTTTGTAATCCCAGTGCTCTTTAAAAATCATCTCCAGTTTATCTCTGGTTTTCGCGGAGAGCTTGACAATATCATTATTAACAATTTGATTACTTAGTCCGAAAATAAGATTTGAATCATCGATTATAAAATCTTTTGAATAGTTTACAATCGCATCAATATCACCCTGGGAACCGATGCTCCCAAGGGTTCTGACATAGGTATTCATCAAAATATTTTTTTCAATGGGTGTTGCATCCAAGGATATAATTTTTGCCTCTATAACACCTGGGCAGTTTTTTACATCAAGGCTTGTAAATGTGTTTAATAGTGCGTTAATAATCCAGACACTCTTTGTCTTTTTCAACATTTCCCAAAGTCTGTCTTTTGCTTCTATAAATTTGTGTTCTGCGATTACTTCCAAAGCTGCTTCGACAACATTCTCATCCAGATCATCGAGTGTTTCTAAAGCAATTTTACAACTTTCTGTTCCTTTAATATGTTTTAAGGCATCTAAAGCATATTTGCGAATATTTCTATCCTTGTCCGAGAGTTTTTCTTTCAAAATCGGCAACGCCTTCTCATCAAGCAAAATCAGTATTTCAATTGCAATATTACGGATATATCCATCATCTGAATAAAAGAGTATCGCCACTGACTCAGCCGTTCGTTCATCTTTAATACCCCCGATTTTTTGCGCGAGTTTTTCCTGCTGATATCTTTCGGTTGCCGTCAATAGGCCATTTATGAGCAACTTCATTTCTTGTTCTTCAAATAGATGCTTATCACTATCCATACTGTACATCCTTTATTTTTTTACTGATTATTTGGTAAGAATCCTCCGAATTAAAACTCCTTAAGATTGCCTCAAGCCCTGATTTAGACACATGAAAATTTTCGACATTTCTAATTGAATCAAAAATATTTATAATGCTTCTAACCTGATAACCTTCAGCGATGATCCCGATCACAATGCCCTTAGCTTCTATCTGATTTCTGATCTCAATCAAAGCCCTAACCTCATCTTCATGTAACACGGTGAGTTGGCTCACATCAATAAGAAGTATAAACGTTGAAGTCTTGTTCATCTTTCCAACAAAATTACGAAGTCTGGAGATAAAGCTGTCCTTGTCAGCTTTAAAAAAGCTGACTACTTGTTTGCCTTTTGTATAGTGGAAAGATTTTTCAATAAGTCTCACCACTTGTTTTTGGTAATTCGAGCTGATGTTATTATCTATATCAGCCGGTCCCTCAAAAAACTTAATAATCTGGTCATTAATTTTTTTGAAATCATCAAGAAAATTATCAACCATTGGATTTTTTTTCTGTGAACTCAATGCCTTTACTGCCTCGCTTAAAAATTTCATTGCGTCAAGCTCTTCCCTGCTTGTAATAACTTCCTGACTCAAATCTATTCTATGCAGCTCCATTAATGCCTTGAGAATGACAACATACAACGTATCGTTACTATGCAAAAAGCTATGATCATTTTGTGCCAGCTTACTTCTGCTTAAATCCACTATGTTTATTTTTTCTACATAGTTCAACGCAAAATAGGCATATAGTTCAGCTTCATCAGTAGCTGTGGATATTATAATCTCGTAAGTCTTTAACTCCTGTTTACTCGAGTTCCCAGAAAAATAATTGTCGTCTACACTGGAAAATATCAGGGTTCCCATCTCTTCAACAGAATTTAAAATCATCACTACTACAGGAGATATCATGGGAACCTCTTCTTCAAAAAAGAAGGTAATAAAATAGGTATTCTTTCCATCAGACGGTTTACCTAAGTAGGAAGAAATAATCCCCGGTTCAGGTTGGCGAATAACAGCCACAACCTCTTCCTGCTTATTAACGCGAATAAAAATCTCAATCGTTTCTGAAATTCGTTGTGCGTCATTGGTGATGCTCTCCATAATTTCATCAGAGCCTTGTCTTTTTTTGCATAACAGCATCTTCTTAGTAATATCCAAGCCTTCGAAACAAAGCGATACGATACTCTGTTCAAATAGGATTGAACCGTTTCTTGCACAATCAAGCATGTCTTCAATTTTATGCATGAGGTTTCCAACATCCACATAGCCGACCATATGAGAAGACCCCTTTATGGTATGGGCAATTCTGAACAGCTCATTGATGTCTGCCCCAGAATATTCCACTTCAAGTCTGATCATGCATTCTTCTGCCTTTTGAAGCATATCTTCCGTTTCTTCCAAATACAACTGTATCATTGAATCCATTTAATATCACCACCTAGATTTATCTAATATTGCCAATTTTACCGGTTTGCTATTGAACTATCTCGATAAAAGCGTCTCGCCATCTTTCCAGCTTTTTTACCGCGTATTGAATGATATCCAATACATACTCGGTGCTTTTAAAAGGTTTAAGGATATAGTCATTGGCGCCATACTCCAAAGCGCTTAGTATTCTGCCCATTGTTGAGAACTCTGTCATCATGATTACCTGTGCCAACGGATCATATTTCTTTATTTCTCTTAAAAGATCAAGTCCATCCATCTGTGGCATCACAATAGCTGTTAACACAATGTGATACTTGGTATTTTTAACCTTTTCTAAGGCTTCTGTGGCAGAAAGACTGGTATCAACGCCATACCCTTCCTGTTCAAGATTTTTTTTAAGCAGACTCACTGCTTCTTCATTTTCTTCATTGTCTACGATCAAAATCTTATACCTGCATTTCATCAGTACCTCCACTAATTCAAAATCACTCTTTACAATGAAATTTTTCATTTAACTAATTCTTCTAACTGCTTTTATGATTGCCTCAGCTATCTTGTATGAAGGTGCCACAATTTCCGCACCGCCTCTTTCAATCGCTTCCTTTGGCATACCAAAAACCACCGCTGTGGATTCGTCTTCTGCAATAGTAATGCCGCCAGCTTTTCTTATCTTCACCATCGCATCTGCTCCATCATCTCCCATACCGGTCATTAATACTCCGATGACGTTTTCGCCTCCAAAGGCTGCAAGGACAGACTCCATCGTTACATTGACACATGGCATAAAAACAGTTTTAGGAGTACTGGGAAGTCTGAGCGCACCGGCTTCTCCCCTGACTACCAATTGGTATCCTCCCGGCCCAAGATAGCCTCTGCCATTTTGGAGTACATCACCTGGATCAGCTTCCTTGATTGGAATACGGCATGCACCATCCAGTCTTTTTGCAAATGAAGTTGTGAAAGCAGCTGGCATATGCTGGATGATAATAACCGCAGCCCCAAGGTTCTCCGGCAGCATCGGCAATACCTCCATGAGGGTTCCCGGACCACCGGTGGAAATACCAATAACCACTACCTTTGTGCACTTTTTGATTTCTGTCACATCTGATTGCTTTATGGATTCCACTTTTTTTTGATGTATATCACTGCTGCGTCTTTCAATTCGAGCTCTTATGCTTTTTCCATTGACACTTTTGTAAGCCAATTTTACTTTTTGGATGATTTCCCTGCCTATCAGATGAATATCCGCTGATACCGTTCCTGATGGCTTAGCCACGTAATCAAAAGCGCCGAGTTCCAAAGCTTCAAAAGTAGTCAATGCCCCTTCAGCTGTCAGAGAACTCACCATCAGCACTGCTATTTCGGGATAATCGTTTAGTATATACTGCATGGAGGTCAAACCATCCATAACCGGCATATTAATATCCATTGTTACAACATCCGGCTTTAACTCCCGTACCTTTTCAATTGCATCGCTTCCGTCCCTTGCTGTTCCAACCACATCAAGACTTGGGTCAGTCATGATAATTTCTTTCAGTGCTCGTCTCATAAGGGCTGAGTCATCAACGATCAATATCTTTATCTTGCCAATCACTACCGCCACCTCCTATAATACCGATAAATTTAAATGCGTTCTGAAGCCTCGATTGTTTCAAGACTTCAGAGCAACATCCCCTTAACTGAAGCTCAGTACTTTACCAATATCCAGAATCAAAATCATTCTTTTGCCATCATCGAGTTTACCAACGCCTTCTATATAATCGCTATCAACCCCACTGCTTAATATTTTAGTTGGTGCCTCTATCAATTTTTTTTCAAATCTGAGAACTTCCGAAACAGAATCGACTATAATCCCCGTTCTTTTACCATTAAAATCAGCAATAATAATTCTTGTAGCATCGGTTAGCTGTTTTTCGGAAAGCTTAAATAACCGTCTAAGATCCAATGCCGGAATAATATTGCCTCGTAAATTGACAATCCCCTCTATGTAGTAGGGACCGTTTGGAATTTTAGTCACTTCGGTCATCCGATTGATTTCCTGAACATTATCGATCTTAATGCCATACTCTTCATCATCTATTTTGAAAGTAACGAACTGCACCTCATCAAGCATCTGTCTTTCAACATTTTGACCATCACCATTCTGCTCATGGGTGTCATCATTTGCGATGATCGCATCCAATATATCTGCAGAAATGATTTTTGAAGGTTCAAGTATGAAAATCATTCGTTTACCGTTGCTCAGTTTTGCAATGCCTTTTAGCTGTTCTCCACTCTGTGCCGAGAATTTCAAAGGCGGTTGAATACTGTTTTTAGGTATTCTCAAAACCTCTGAAACTTTATCCACCATAATTCCGGCAGTGAAATTGCCCATATCCACCACCAGTATCCGATTACGATCACTGATTTCAGTATACCCCATTCCAAAATATGTTCTTAAATTAATAATTGGGAGCAAGTCATCCCGCAAGGAAAGGATGCCCTCGATATAGGCTTCACAATTTGGAACTTTTACAATTTGTGGTACTCGTATGATTTCTTTAACCATCATAATTTCAATGGCATATTCCTCTTGATCAAGCTGGAATGTAACCAATTGTTCCTCATCGATTGATTTGTCCTCGCCTACACTAACTGATTCGATATTGTTTTTCACGTTTTCATCGTCACCGTTTTTCAATTCTTTTCCAATATTATTTACAATAAGTGCTTTAACGACATCTAAAATGATAATAAGCCTTTGTCCATTGTCCAGCTTCACCACGCCATCTAAAAAGTCAGAATCAACATTTTTAACAATCTGAGGTGCTTCTTCTATGTCCGAAGTGGATACTCTCATAACCTCGGATACCTTATCTACAATGATTCCTGTAGCCTCACCTTCAACATCAATGACAAGAACCCTACTGTTTTCATCTTTTTCTTTTCTTTCCAGATTAAACTTTGTTCTTCCATCTATTATTGGGAGAATATTTCCCCTCAGGTTACAAGCACCTTCCACATAGTCAGGTGCATTAGGTACTTTGGTGATAACAGGTACCCTTATGATTTCCTTGACATCCATGATGTCGGTGCCAAATTCATCCTCTCCAAGTCGGAAAGTAACTAACTGACGTTCTGTTGCGACTGTATTGTTTAAACTAGCACACATAGCAACCGCCTCCATTTCTACATATTCTGCAATTCATCTGCGAGTCCTGATATCTCTTCAATAGCTTCTGCCAATTCCTGCATCCCTTTTGATTGCTGACTTGCTGCAGTTGCAGCTTGTTCAGCTCCGCTACTGGCTTCCTGGGCTGCAGTTGCGATCTGATCTACACCCTTTGATGCCTGCACAAGTGCTACTTGAGATTCTTCAGCGCCCTTTTGAATTTCATCGGCACCAGTCAGTATTTTTAGCATATTTTCTTCAATAATATTAAGATTTTCGGTAGTCTTTTTAGACTTCTCCACCTCTGCAAAAGAAGATTTACTTGATGCATCGGTATCTGCCGATACTCTCTGAATCTGATTCTGTATTGCTCTTACAAGATCTTTGATTTTGTCTGCATTTTCTGCAGATTCATTGGCAAGAGCTCTTATATCACCTGCGACTACCGAAAAACCTCTTCCAAACTCCCCTGCTCTTGCGGCTTCAATGGAACCGTTAATAGCCAGCATATTAGTCTGTATCGTAACATTGACGATTGCATCCACAATTTTATCAATCCTTAATGTGGTTTCTTCAAGACTCTTAATATTTTTAGCTGCACCCATTGAGATTTTAGCAGAATCTCCGATTCCTGAAATCATGCTGTCAATTGAAATTTTATTGTCTGCTAAAAGCTTTTGAAGTTTTGTAACGATATCTGCCGAAAACCCTGCTCTTTCACTCATTTGTGTTGATGCCACAGATAGTTTCTCTGCAAATAATGAACCCTTTTCCGCACTCTCGGCTTGTAAAAGAGCTCCCGCGGATATTTGCTGCATTGCATTTAATATCTCTCCTGCAGTTGCAGTCCCTTCCTCTACATTGGCTGAAAGTTCTTCTGAAGCAGCTGCAAGGGATTCGGAGGACTTTTGCGCCTCGGTTGAACTCTTAAGGTCTTCTGCCATTTGAGACAAGTCTGATGCTCCAGCGTTTAACTCATTAAAAGCTTTATTCTGCATTTGTATGGCCTTCTCAACTTCTTCAGAAGCACTGCTTTGCTCTTCCGAGGCGGCTGCAATGGTTTCTGCAATCGCTAAAAATTCCAGGGCTCCTTTGTTGGCGTCTGATGCGTTCTGAGATATTTCTGCAATCCCACTCATAACAATCACAAACTCTTCATTAATTTTAATGAGGTCTTCCGTCGTCCTTACTGCTTTTTCAACTTCATCATTTGCAACTTTACCGGCATTTTCTATATCAACAACCACAACTTTAACATTACTTTGAATCTCATTTACCAGTGCCCGAATATTTGTTGCTGACTTTTCAGAAGTTTCCGCAAGATTCCTGACTTCATCAGCTACTACTGCAAAGCCTTTCCCATGCTCTCCCGCTCTTGCCGCTTCGATCGCCGCATTGAGTGCCAGGAGATTCGTTTGGTCGGCAATTCTAACAACAGCCTGAACAATTTCACCGACTTCGTTCGACTGTCTTTCAAGCTCACCAATCAATTTTACGGATTCACTGTTGGTCTCCGCTGATTCCTTGATTCCTTTAATCATGAGTTCAATATCTTTGGATGTATTTTCAATGAGCTCTTTGGCTACTTTCGCTCTTTCAAGCGATTCCTTGGCATTCTTATCCGCTATTAAGGATGCTTTGTCAACCTGATTAATTGCCGCTCTGGACTCTTCAGCCGCAGAAGCAGCTTCACTTGCTCCACTGGAAATCTGTTGCATGGTTGCAGCCAATTCTTCGGCAGCACTACTCGCTTCTTCTATTCCCGAAGCCATTTGCTCTGTTGCAACCGCAATCCGCTCTGCCAGCTGTTGTTGTTTCGCTAAAGTTCTAGCTCTTACCTTGTCCTTTGCCTGCTTTCTGGCAAATTCTCTTTTTCTCTCCATTTCATCCGATGATGACACTGATTCATGTGATAACTTTTCCCATTTGTCGCTTGAAGGTTTTGCCAATCTTTTTTCCATAATAATTCTGACCTCCTAAAGTCTTTGATTCTTAATTTATGGTGCACTCTTTTTCATAGTCCGGATAATAAATAATGCCGTATCTATTTACGCCATTGTCTGTTTCCCTCATTTTCCATATAACGATCATAATGTGACATTATAACCCTTTGGCAAATTTCTTCTATGCTGCATCCAATACCTTTTCCAAAGGCGGCTTATGAATTTCCGCCAAAGTATTGAACTCCGTCTCACTGCTTTTATGTAGCTCAAGATCTCTTTGCCCGCTAATCAGAACATTAAACCACCTCCTTTATTCTTTTTTTAGTCTTTATTATTTATACTTTATACTTATTCAAGTTTTTTATTAATTCTTCATTTTTAAATGGCTTGACAATAAAACCTTTTGCACCATTTAAAATAGACTGCTGCACATGTACTTCCTGTCCCATTGCTGAAATCATGATTACCGTCGGTAAATAATCCATTTTTTTAATCCGCTTCATGCACTCAAGCCCATCCATTTCCGGCATGGTAATATCGAGGGTTACGAGATCCGGCCTCAGTTCCCGGATTTTTGTTAGTGCGACCTTACCATTTTCCGCTTCATCAATCACATCAAACCCGTTGCTTTCCAGCAATTTTCTGAGTTGTATCCTGACAAATAAAGAATCATCTACAATTAATACTTTAGTCATATTCACCCTCCAGTAAAATCGTGTGCCAAGCTGACACTGCGTTTTTTATCTTAAACTTTTTTATAATGAAGCTTACCACGTTTTCTGACAAAATAAAAAGACCTCCTACTTTCTGATATAATTTCCTTCAATAAAAGCAATAGTAGGTCAACTCTATAAATTAAAGATTTGGCATTATCACAGTTTACAGCATCATCGCTGCAGAATCGTGTTCGGCTCAAACCAGATTTCATGAAATCAACTGTCATTACCCAAATAGTTCGTCCTTAATCAATTATTTTTCAGTATATTTTTTAGTATATACTAGAACTGATTCTTTTCAACAGCCAATGATTTTCAACATTGTCCACTAATGTTCATTATCTGAAAAAAATGGTTGTTAATGGTCATTATTTGCAGATGTGTTTATTAATAGTCACTATCTGACAATGTAGTTTAAATAGAGTTGCTTAGTCACGCTTTCCCAAGTATAATGAACATGCTTCATTTAAAGCATCACTGCTTTAGGTTCTGTTGAACAACTTTTCTTGAAGGGACTTTCGTAAATTGATAAGAAAAAACATTGATCGTAGAGTCCGAAAAACCAAACAGCAACTACAGACAGGACTAGCTCAATTGTTGCTGCAAAAAAACATTGATAAAATAACGGTAAGTGAATTATCTGATTTGGTGGATATTAACCGGGGAACCTTTTATCTGCACTATAAAGATGCTTTTGATATGCTGGACCAAATTGAGAATGAAATTTTTGAAGATTTTTGTGCAATCCTTAATCGTTACGCATCCAACGTTATAGAATGTAATACACGCCTATTTATTATTGACATGTTTCATTTTATTGCAAAAAACGAAGAAATGATGCATTTCATTGTAAGCGAACCTGGTGATCGCGCCTTTTTAACTCGCTTAAAAACCGCCTTTAAAGAAAAGTTTTTAAAACACTGGATGGAAAAAAATCACACGGAATCTTCCATCGAAGTTGAATATATCTATTCCTATCTTCTCTCTGGATGTATGGGTTTAATGATCCAGTGGCTGAAAACCGGGATGAAAGAACCTCCTGAACAGATTGCAAAGCTCACTGAGATTATAATTTTAAAAGGATTAAGTTCTTTTGAAACTCAAATTCTTTAAACCAGTCAAGTATTCGTTGATCTGTATATAATTGTCACATCGTCAGTTTACCATAGAGTTCTAGCGTGGATGGCCCCGGTAAAGGGATTGATTTTCTCCACAATAAATTAAAGTGCTGGTGCCGCCTACCTTATTTACAGTACATTTATTGTGAAACAAGCGAAGCTAGTACTTTCTTCATCTTTCCCGGTTACCTTCGTCGTCTTATTCTCATCCCTTTCAGATAATCATCGGTTAAGGTAAACCCGACCACATAGGTAGCCACCACGCGTTTATATATCCAGATGTTCCTTTTTGCATTAGCCATCATTCCCGAATCATCAATGATACCGATACTGGATAGGTCTGACCTGCTGAGGCGTATGTAGTGGGATCAAGATAAAAAAATCCACCTTCTTTTTCTGTAGGTTTTTTCATAATCGCCGGCGTCGCAAACGCTCACAGGCTTATTAAACAACAAAGTACTTATTCCGGTTAAAAAGCCCGGTGTGGCCATCATTATGTTCGGATTGTCGAATCCTATCGAGATCCCATTTCAAAGAAACCTAAAAGCAGGGTCCTTAAGAACTTTGCCGAGAAGATGAGCTTGAAGCACAGGAAACCGGAATCGTCGAAAGACTTAATGGGAAAAGCTTCTTATGGGAAAGCAGCTGATTTAAAGCGTCGTCATATACAACAAAAAAAATATTAAGACCTTTCAAACCATTGCATCCCAACATCTCAACGTTTTAAGGGGTCTTTACTGTCTTTACTTTAAAATAATTGTTAATGTCAGGAGTTTTACGGCAAATATATGCATACATCTCCAAATTAGATGAATTAAATAGGCAAGCTGTTAATAACCTTGACATTTATATTGATGATTTTTTCGACTCAAATATTATTCCAATAAACAAGTTTAAATAAAAACCGCTGATTATAAAGACTTTCTGTGTCTTTAATAATCAGCGGCTCTTATTTGGCAATATGTTGTGTCACGATAGTATTAAATAAGGGCTTCTGCCTTTGTTGCTGTGAATACAAATTTTCCGTTTTCAACTTTTGCCGTGCCTGTGAATCGACAACCTTTGGGTGCACCTTCGATCATTTGTGCTGCTAACATCATGGTGCAGTCATTGTTCTTAAGGTTTTCCTGAGTGACCTTCATGGCGTACACTCCAACAGTAATATTGTCACCATCAACGGTACCTCCGCCAACAATAATTGGGTGTGGTGTACCATCAGGGCACATCGTAACAATTGTAAGGAACGCAGAATTGTCGATAACATTTTTCATTTCTTCATTGATAACCATAGTAAATTCCTCCTAAGTTTAGTGTAGCAATTGACTCTGCAATTACTACCTGATATAATTATAGTACTTATTTGAAAGCTTGTAAATTACTCAGAAAAATAAGACTAAATACTAAAATAGAAAGTAGGTAAGAAAAAAATGAGCGCATCTGATCATCTAAATCATTTTTGTTCCGAGAACATATGCCCGTGTCAAGAAAAATGTCCCCTTTCAACTGCACTTGGGATTATTGGGGGTAAATGGAAGATACCCATACTATGTGCGTTGAATTATGATGGACCAACACGATATAATGCGCTAAGAAAAAAAATAAAAGGCGTAACCAACACCATGCTTGTCACCTCCTTGAAGGAACTTGAAGCCGACGGCCTCGTACTTCGCACACAATACAACGAAATGCCTTTAAGAGTTGAATATAAACTGACTGAAAATACAAATAATCTTCTTCCTATTCTTGGGAATCTTACGGTATGGGGAAAGGAAATAGAAAATTGATTTTGAAACACCTTGACCAAATATTTTTAAAATGATGAGATGCTTTAAATGGTGTGAGTCCATTATTATTTGTATGAAAGTGATGCAAGGATAAAAGATGTTGGATACAAAGTTGTCATTTACTATCTCACATGATGGAACTTATTAAAATATTGACCGTTTCTCAAGAAAATAGAGGAAAAACTGGAGTGGTATCATAAAAGTGCAGTCCCAAATCACAAGAAAATGAGGTAAAATAGAAAGTAAAAAGGACTGATCAATTATGAAAAAAGTATATATCGCAAAGGAATGCTTTGAAGCGTTTAAACTAGCAAATGAAATCTGCATACCAGGCTGCAGCCGATCGACTGAAAATTAAAGTCGATACATTGTACACCTGGATTTGTAAAGCAAAAAAAGCAAAACCGGATTTTGTGAAGAGCCTGGGAATATTCCAATAATAGATATAAATCGATTAAAACAGCTCGAAAAGGAACTACGGGAATCCAGAGAAGAAATCGAAAACCTACAAGATGCACTTGTTTTTTTTGTAAAACGCCGAAAGAAATAGCACAGGAGACCGTTTCAAAATTTGTGTAAACCTCCAAACTGATGTAGAATAAAATCAGTTTGGAGGTATTTTTATGGGAAGAAGAGATGAAAGTCCTGAGAAAAAACGACGAAGGGTTTTGATTGGAGAATTCTTAAAAGAAAACCCGATCAAAGATGGCAGTGACATTAATGATCTCGTCAAAGAATTGATTGCTCAGGTTGTTGAAAACAGCCTGGAAGGTGAATTGGATGATGAACTGGGCTATACGAAGTATGATTACCGAAACAAGGAAACCGACAACAGCCGCAACGGCTACTCCAAAAAAACCGTTCATTCGAGCTTTGGTGATATGCCGATTGACGTGCCAAGAGACCGAAAAGGCGAATTCGAGCCTCAGTTGATCCAGAAGAACCAGAACACATTAACCCAGGATATTGAGTCGAAAATCATCTCCATGTATGCCAAAGGCATGTCAACCGGAGATTTTGAAGACCATGTCAAAGATCTTTATGGACTGGACATATCCGACTCCACGATCAGCCGGATTACCGACAAAGTACTGCCCCTGGTCAAAGAATGGCAGTCGCGCCCGCTGGAAGAGATCTATGCTGTTGTTTTTCTGGATGCGATCCATTTTCACGTGCGAAGCGAAGGACGGATCATTAAAAAAGCGGTTTACATTGCCATCGGCATCAACATGGAAGGTTACCGGGATGTCCTCGGCATGTGGGTGGGCGAGAACGAAAGTGCCAAGTTCTGGCTGTCTGTCATGAATGATATTAAAAACCGGGGCGTGGAGGATATTCTGATCGCATCCGTTGACGGGCTGACCGGATTTCCGGAAGCCATCGCTGCTGTTTATCCTAAAACGGAGCTCCAGAAATGTGTCATTCATCAGATCAGAAATACCACCCGGTTTGTCTCGTACAAAGATCTTAGGCCTCTCATGGCCGATTTGAAACGCGTCTATACCGCTTCCACTGAGGAAACAGCGCTGTATGAACTGGATGCCTTTGAAGAAAAATGGCATGCCAAATATCCCAAAATTGCCGTATCCTGGCGAGACAATTGGGCTCATTTGGCTACCTATTTTAAATATCCACAGGAGGTTCGGACGCTGATCTACACAACCAATCTCATCGAAAGGTTCAACCGTCAAATGCGAAAAGTCACCAAAAGCAAAGTTGTTTTCCCGACCGATGACAGTCTGATGAAAATGCTGTATCTGGCCATGATCGAAGTGACGAAAAAATGGACCCAGAGCCGTAGGGACTGGGGAAAGATCCACTCTCAGCTGGAGATTTACTTTGCGGACCGGTTAGACTGAAGGATGTTTCTATCCGCTTCCAATTGAGGCAGAAAATCCTATATTTTGTGCTTTTTATTGACTTGCCGGAAAATCAATGTATAATGCAATTAAGGGACAGATGACGGTTTATCGCCATTTATCCCTTAAGATTAATTCCCGCTATATCAGTTTTTAGAGTTTACACAAAACTTGAAACATTCCCGGGATTCCGTTTGAAGTCCAAAAAAACGTCCGCCCCCCCCCCACCTAAGCCTGGGCGATCGGTTTAGCATTAATATATCGGTAGTACATCTGATTTATCGTTATTTTTACACACTATAGCAACACTGAATTTCGCTCTTGTAACTGCCACATAAAATTTACATTTTACTTCAAAACTATCTATTTTTTCATTCTTTAGTACCCAGTCCAACATTTTTTTTGTAGGGTAGATTAAAACCCTATCATATGTTGCACCTTTTGATTCACCAAAATTTTTCACCTCATACTTAGGATTAATTTTTTTAGTTCTCCTATCATATCTTAGTTGCATTGGCAAATATTTTTCAAGGTATTTTTCAGTATCCTTTTCTGCTACGAAAAACACTCCATCATGGTCTGTTTTTTTCTTTTGTAGAGATTCACATTGTGGATGTTCTGGAAATAATTTATTTGCAAAATCACAAATAGTTTGATTGTTACGCCAGCTACCTTTAAGGGCATCTGTATCAATAAGGCATTCTAATTGTTTGCATTCATTTAATACGAATTCTTGTATTTTTCCCTCATAATATTTTTTGTATTTACTAGAGAAATGAGTATGGTAGGTTACTTGTCTAGGGTCACCAGCCATTCTGATTACAGAATCAGTTTCTAATAGGAGTTTTATAAATACCAAATCATATCCAGCCATATCTTGTACTTCATCTATAAAAATATTTTGAAATAATGCTGAAATTCGTACAATTACATAACCATTACTTTTCTCATTACATTTAACGGCAAATTTCGAGAGTTTATCAGAGTATATTTGGTAATCACTTGTAAAATAATGGTTATCGATTTCATCTTCTGAAAAATATACTGGGTATTTCCCCCTGTATTTTAATCCCGATTTTTCATTCACAAGAAACAAACCATTTATTCTCTTATTTGTAAGTTTTCCTTGATATGGTTTAGCACCATGTTCAATCAAAAAGGAAAACCACGTTTGTATTGTAACATTCGGTGGAATTACACCGTTATTTAATTCCGTAAATTTTTTTCTTATCTCTCTTTCATTCTCTTCTGTAAAAGTAGTAATGAGAACCGAATCCGAACAGGCAAGAGCTTTTTTAACAAAAAGTGTAGTTTTTCCTGCACCAGCAGAAGCAATTAATAATTCGTTCTTCATAGTAATGATCTCTTGATATAATCGGGGTATTTAATTTTATTTTTCGCAGAGAAAATTTTCAAAGCGCACTCTGTTTTATGTTTTTTCATATATTTATGTAAGTCATCTTCGACAGTATAGCTAGTGTTAAATATTGAGTTAAACATCTTTAAGTTGTTTTCATTTAGTAATAGAGGTTCTAACGTATTATAATTGAATGGTTTTTTATCTTTTCCAAGTATAAGTGTCCCTATATGTTCTTCATTATCATAACAAATTTCTATATTTGATTTTTTGTTTGTACCGATATAATCCTCGTATTTCTTTTCCAACGCTGAAATATCACCATCGTTATCAGTTACAACTTTCACAGGGATACTTAAATGCTTGGCAATTTCTAGGAAACGTAAGAAAGATGTTCCTACTGATATTACCTCAACCTTATCTTCGATAGGGAGTTTTCCATCGTGTGTATCCATATATGCTCTCTGTATTACCAGTTCGTCAGAGTCTCCTTCAACCAATATTGCTTTATCACAGAGTATCAGACGTAAGGTGCCATATCCAGCTATTTTTTCAAAAAACTCTTTTGATTCTAGGTCATTGAAGCGAACTGTCTTTTGTTGATTGAGTAATATCAAGTTGTCCAGACCCAACTTATTAGAAACAAAACTACTATGTGTAGATATTATTATCTGTTTACCACCATAGTTTGACTTAATATTTTCTAACAGCTGATTCAATCGAGCATGGCTTATATGGCATTCAGGTTCTTCAATAAGGATAACCGAAGACGATTCAGCCTTTTTATTGGATAAAGCTAAATCGGTTTTCACTATGGCTTGTTCGCCTTTTCCAATAAAATCAAAAGGGATATTGTCAAGTTGAGTGATAAGACTACCATCCCAAGTTGAACGTGCTCCTAAATCCACCGTTAATTCGATTTTCTTACTACTTAACTTGGATATACCAGTTATTTTCGAGTTAATACTTGATATTGCAGGGTCTTTAGAAAAAGTTTCTTTTACTTTTCGGTAGGCTTGAGCAACTTTCGTTTTTTCTTCAGTTTCTAGTATGTTTTGAACGATTCTTGAGATGTATATATCTGAACCGTTCTGAAACTTACTAAAGCCAACATCAATAAATGACGATTTGATCGGAATGCTTCTTGATGTCAAAGCTTTCCGAGAAAAAGCATACCATTCAACATCATAGTATTCTATCGGTAAACTTACAAGTTCACCAGCCTTGATTAATGACTCATATTCTTCACTGTATTTTTCGTCTAAAGCGATTTTTAGAGCAACACCGCTTGTTTTACTCGACCTGCTTTTATCAGTGAATCTATCACCCTCTAATATCGGAAAAGAGCCATTCATGTATAGTTCGATGAGAATATAAGGTGCTTCTGGTGCGTTTCCTTTATTAACGTCGTCTAAATACTGATTAACAACGTTATAATTAAATAGATATTGCGTTAAATTTCCTTTTACTGTCCTTCCTCTAAAGATACCACTTAATGCCATATGAATGGCCTCTAAAATAGTTGATTTTCCTGCTTCATTATTTCCAACAAGAATATTTATTCCCTGTTTCAAGTCCAACTCAAAACTTCCCTGTATACATTTTAAATTCTCAATTTTTATCTTTTCTATCAATTGTCTATCCCCCTCGTAAAAGATTATAATCACATTATCCTACAAATTTAACCATTCTACAAGGTTACATAGCATTGATTATTGAGATATTCAATACACACCATGAGGAGTGACTGAGTAATTGCTCCAAATTTCTTTCCTGCAGGATCAGCCTAACACCATCACTGAATATTATGACGAGGGGATGTTTCGTGCGTCATGCTTATCTCTTCAATGCCTACTCCACCATCATCTTGCCCAAACTCAGCACACGGCTCAATTGACGGACACTACCACCATTTTCATGGTGAAATTCTCAAATTAAAATGGTTTTTTTCAACAAACAGTTCCCACGATTCTGATTTTCGCTGTTCATAACATGATAGTCGAAACGTCCCTTTATAATACCATTACAAAGAATAGCATTGACATCAATTCTTATTGAGCTATTACTCGTTCTGTACTTTCTTGTGGTAAATAGTATATCTTTCCTTCCTTAGCGATTATTCTAACGTCTTCTTGGAATAAATCTACGTTATCTGCTTTGCGAGGAATATCATATCCTTTGGTTTGAGTAATAATTTTATTCACGGTTTTTTCTGATATTGAACGGAAGTTATGTTCTTCATCAATCCATCCCGGAATCATATGTATAAATCCATCAAAGCCACCTCGTTTTCTGTTGCTTGCATGAACATTAATTCCCAACTTCTCAACCTGGGATTGATGCCATGCATTTAACTGCGCCAAAGCACCCTTCACCTGTTTTGAATAGGTAGGAAGTAATGCATTACACTGTTCTCTTGAAACTGCACCAAGATGCAATGTGTGTTTCAGTTCTGCGATTTTAGCTAATATTTCCATTAATGTTTTTTGATATACATACCAGTTCTGAGCTTCACCAAGTTTTTTTTCATACTCATCATAATTAAGTTCATTCTTCTTTGTGAAACCTGCTATTGTGAGATTGGCATGACCTAGCAACTGAATGCATTCTTGTTCCCAACTATTTAGATTAGATATTTCACTCAGTCTTAGTTCATCGTTTTCCAGAATATCAACTTGGAACATAGCTACCTTCTTTATCTGCGCTACCAAAGCAAACACTTTACTTTTGTATTCATTATCCTGAAAATCTACAATCCGAGATATCCCGACATTAATCTCACCAAGCTCTGCGTTGATTTGTGTCATGTAATACTGTCCGACTACTATTGAGGCTACACCCATTGCAGATGCAGCCGCATTCGCTGTAACATTAACACTATTATTAACTGCAACAAGATTAGCATGGCCTTTGACTCCCTCGGCGCCATGATAAATACCACGCGCAGCGCCAACCATATCTTTTGAATTTGCAAGTTTTGCGCCAACCGGGATAATAGCCTGATACAATACCTGTCCACTTTCTTGAATTACATTCCCAGCAGCCGTACCTGCCTTAAATAATTCTGGCACCAGATTGTTAACACGTGCTAAAACCTTGCTATCTGTAATTTCCATTAGCTTTGTTTCATCTGGTATAGCTTCAGCAGGTAATTGCTCCAAATGAATCTTAAGCTGATTCATTTCACTTACTGTCGGAACAACATTATCTAACCCGATGTCCCAATTCATAATTACAATATCATTTGATGTTGCTTCAGTATTTTTGCTTTTCCAGAACAGAACTGCGCCCACAGATAACACAACTACAAGAATTCCTATAATGACATACTCCATATAGTAATTTCCCTCCTATTCTATTTTGTATAAGAAGTTGTAAATTATTCAAATTTCCTCTGATATCTATTTTTATGACGAGGGAACGTTTCACATCCCTTTAGAAGGCGTGGGGACGTTTCGTTTGCTATATTCCCCTAATATAACTCTGAGCAAATATGACATACCACAAAAAAACGAAGAGAAGAAAGCTTTGCTGATGTGCCCACAGTGAGAACGGTCTCCGCCTAATCACGTAATTCAACTGATTAACAACAGATTGTTAATCAGTCTTGATCATGCAGCAAATTTTTTGAGCTATCTATTCTGTAAATATGGTGTTGCAACGAAACAATTTTTATAATTCCTAATCCTTATACCTGCGAACGCCTAAATCATCAGTGTGCGCAAGCGATGATAAGATGATAATAGTTCTAATTAGCATCGATACACTACACTACATTATATTAAAATTGTATCAACGTGACAAGAATTTCATATTAAAGGGGATAGCAAGCGTTCTTATTACAAAATCCGGGAATACAGGATTTTTTCATTTCTTTTATTCCTCTTTGAAAATAAAAAAGAGACGCGTAAACATCTCCTTACAACTTCGTGAACTAAGGTATGAGAAATTAATTTTCTATATTCCAAGCAAGTAATCTCTCGCTGAACTATCTTTAAAAAAATTCTCCTAAGTTTTGACTGACTGACTATGAATCCAGTAGATTACCCACTATCTCCAAGTGATGCATAATAGAATACCGCTTAACTGAACCTAATCCGGGGTATTTTTCGTTCTCAAAGTACGAAATTAACATATCTAATCCTAATGTTTGAATGTCCGAATGTTCCTTTAACCAATCCAACAGTTTTTCCATTGCTTCAGAAAACTTCAATGCCGGGTTTTTTACATTATGATTAGTATCCGAAACAAAGTGTCTTATTCTAAAAGAAGATGTATCGATATTCAAATACACAATATGTATCGCAATCGCATATGGAGAAAACCCTGACTCATCATACCCCTTTCCAACGATGCTGTAATCACTAAACCCCAAATAATCATTTCTTAAGTAAATTAAATTATCCTTTGAAAAAAATTCATCATCGTTTTCCTGATAGTCTGAATTACGGGGCGCCTTTTTAAATCTGTCTCTGAAAATTACTAATAAAGAGTCCAATTCATCCTCGTATCCAACTTCCGGTACAAATAGCATTTCAATGTTTACGTCACTCAAACCAAAACTTTTAAAATCCTCAATTTGGTCATCATCAATGAATATTAACGCTATTTTGTTTTTTTCGCTTGTCTTCCTTATAACATCAATATCATCATTTGAATAAAGATAGGCTAATCCTATATTTTTATTTGATAAATACTGGCCATATTTATTTTTATTTTCGATGAGAATTTCAATTTTCCGTTTCTCTTTTTCATCCTCATTGCCAATAATATTAGTGTTTAAATCATCATCAAAGTTACCAACAGAAGAATTTTGAACAATGTATATTTTTTGTTCTTTTTCAATAAAAAGCTGTAGAGTATTTATAAAAGTCGAACTCAATTTAACAGGTTCGATCACTGGTATAATTTTTTTTGAAAGACGTTTATTTTTAAGCAATCCCTGTAATGCTAACAATTCTTCTTGTTTACCACGTAAGTACGGAAAATACATTTTGATGGCCTCCTAATAATATAGTTTTAAATTTGAATCTAATCTATCATATTGAGCAGGGGTCAATTCACTAAAGTAACTTAGCGCTTTCAATGATTTTGGAATATTGTTAAACTTATCACTTGTGACATGATTTCTATTCTTAAGCTCACAAAGAATCATTTCATTCAGATTTTTCGTACCAATATCATGGAATAAATTCATGCATGCTTCAAAATATTTAAATTGAGAGGTCTTTGGCAAATAACCGAAATACTTAAATAAAATATTCTCGTATTCATACTTTCTTAATATATAGAACATTGATTCAACGGATAGATCATCATTGTTTTCAAGCGGTTCTTTAATTCTACGAATCGTTTCTTTCGGTGTAATAACATAAATGCCTACAGTATTATCTTTGTATTTCTTAAATAGCGCATCTGCATTACTTTCGAATGTCAGAACACAAACGTGATTAAATGCTTTGTAATAGTTTTGGATTTGGCTATCAAGTCTGGCGAGATTATCAAGCTCTGTTTTTATTTCATAGACAACAGCTTTTCCATTGATCAACATAAAGTCCGCCTTTGATCCGGCAATTGGCAATTCTGTTAATGCAGTAGTTGTGTTAATGCTATGGACGCCAAGAAGCAACTTATTTAGAAGTGTATTTTTATAATAATATTCATTACGATAATCATTTTTTAGAATACGATACAATAATTCAAAATTATCTCTATTTGTGTTTTTTTTTGGTTCAGAAATAAACAACTTCACTGCAAGATTATAAACATCATTAAAATCTCTACCAGTAGTAAAACTTTTCAGAACTGATCTGGTGAAGACTCGAGAAAGTATGGGATAATTGTCATAATTCATTTGAATCCTCCTTTCCTATATCATAATACCATTAATCAAAATTAGAATCAATCAGACTTGCTAGACAAAAGTTATTTTTCCATTATTCTTCAATCACTTGGATTATCTTTTAGATATAAATTTTTTCAACATGTATTGAACAGAATTTCTCTGTTTTCTGGAAAAGTTTTTTGTCACCAACGAGGGTTTGGGGGTGTCCCCCATACTTCACTTTCCCGCCTAGGGAAAGCAAGATCTGAAAGTTTACAAATGCGCGTAAGCGCCTTTGCAAACTTTCGGGAATCTTGCCCACCATCCCACACCCACTCAAATGTGATTTACAATTGCGCATGATCCTGGATTTTCAGAGTATTGACCGGTAATTGAAAAAAATAAATTTGATTTATTCACTGTTAAGCACCCTTTTCCTCATTTTTGCCGTATTCATTTAATACCGAATTGACCTTTTGCTTGGATAATTTTGTGATTTCTGCAATTTCAGTAAGATTTTTACCTTCCACATTTAACTCAAGAATCTCTTTTATCATTTCTTCCTTAGTTTTAATGTTTCGAACTGGATATTATCATTAAGAAGGATGAGCTGGCTCTATTTCAGGTTTTTCCTCATTTTAACGTTTATTTCAAACTCCATGTCAGCAAGATCGCATTATTTCTGAGATTCAATTTAATAAAAGTTCTAAAAACGGAAATTTGCGTTTGAACCACAAAATTCCGGTTCGGTTGGTAAATCGCACCCGAAATACTCATCCTCGAAGGCCATTAATCAGGTTGTAGCCGGAATATCGGGATGATGTTCTTCAATAAAGCCATCATGATATTTTTTGACAGAATACCAATTTTTATCAGTTTACTGGATATTTATTAAAAATGTTATATCATCAAAATATCAATTTATTCTAATAAATGTTCATTGACTGTCAGGATATTGCCAAAAATATCGTAGGTATAGCTCAGGGTGCTAGTTCCGTTGGTGATGCTTTCAACCAGTACGGTTGTGGTTCCTGATGCCATTCCTTTTTTTAATCTGGTAGATGGTCGTAAAGGGTACCGCAGTGTTGAGCTTTCGGGTATAGCCCCATGCCAGATTGTCGTAGGTGTATTCTACCCGTTTAGTGTCATTGACCTTCACCTGGTAAATCAGTTCCGACAGGGATCCGGCGATTAAACCATCGCCGTACACATACTGGTTTTAGTCGCTACCTGACCACTATGTTGGTCAGTGGTCAGGTAGTCCACCCGGTTTTTGGCATCATAGGTCAGGCGCAGCTGCTGTTTTTTAATAGTAGCTTCACTGCCTGTTCGTTCAATTCCGATGAGCCGTCCGATTAATTCTGCTGATGCAATCGCTAGCACAGCCATGGAATTTTTTTTAATAAAGAACACTAATAAAGCTCTGCAACTGCGGTTATAGAGCTGTTTTACTTTGTAAATAATCCCCAAATAATCCCCAGATCATGGGTTTTTCAGAATTATTCACATTCTATGCAATAAAAAAAGAGAACCAAACGGCTCTCTTATGCTATTCTTACTGGAGCTAGCGGGCGGAATCGAACCGCCGGCCTACTGATTACGAAACAGTAGGTAAATGGCATATTAAAGCCATTTTTTGACCGTTTACGACATTTTTAAGACACATTTTATCTCTTTTCTCAAATGTTTGTCAGTATTCTACTAAATTCTATTTGATTCTACTCATTGTAATCCCACAGTTAAGCCATTTCGACGACCATTTATTAATTATATTTTATTTCTGGTGTGTGCAACAGTCGCTTGCATCCTTCACGAACGTTCGTCTTATCAATAGCTCCGATGTCGTTCCGATTATATTATGCATTTGGTGATAATACTCCACCAATAATTCGACCTGAATCACTCTGTAAATTAAAACGCCTTATAAAAATATGATCTGCAGCAACTTGGTTGCTGCAGATCAATATTCATTTATTTGATAAATATCATATCAAATTCGAGAGAAAATACAACGACTATCTTTTCAAGGTTTCGTAACAACTAATATGGTAATAGCTACAGCTGAAATTAATAAGAAAATGATACATCCTATTATCAATTGAAACTCCGGCGTCCCTTTTTTAAGATTTATATGTGGTGCAACAAACAACCCTATCATAACAAGTAATACTGCACATGTAATAATAATAAATGCACTATTATCAAAATTGATCAAAATAGGAATGTCAGCCTTTACCAATATAAGAAACCCTGCGATCAGGAAGAAAAGAATGATCGCCCGTAGCATAACCCTAGGCATGCTTTTTCCTTTGTTTCTGATGTAGTCAATAACAAGCCATACAGCATAAATTGCTAATAAGCCGCCCAAAAACACTAATTTTTCCATGTTCTCTCCTTAATCAATTAATGTACATTCTATTTCATCGGCAGCTAATGATATTGCTACTCCTGTAACTAATGCCATCGCTCCAACTGCAACGATAGGCAGTGCCGACATTGCCAATAGTGCACTAACACCCACTCCTTACGATTCGACCAGAACCACTCTGCAAATTAAAACGCCTAATGAAAATAAGATCAGCAGCAACTTGGTTGCTGCTGATCAATATTCATTATTTGATAATCTCAAAACCAAAAATTATAACCAATTACTCCTATTAAAATTGTAGCAACTACCAAAAGCAATGCTCCTTTATCTAAAATGTTATATCGTTAAAAGACGCATCGATTTCCATCAAAATATTGTTTTTCGGTGCGTCCTTTTCACTATTTTTTAATTAATACGAATAATTAGATTTCAAAGCGAGTTAATATATTCAGGTCCCAAACTTACCAATATTATAAGCGCAATAATGCATATAACAACCATTATTAGTGCTCCCTTTATCAATTCATAAGTTGGTGTCCCTTTTTCAACCTTTACATGTGGTGCTACAAATAATCCTACCATAACAAGAGATGCTACCGCGATGAAAATTTGATATACTCCATTATTAGGGACATTGGCTAGTAAATTGCCATACAAAACTAAATACAACAACCAGCCACCCATTATAAAAAATATCGTAGCTCTTGTTACAATCTTAGTCATGCTCTTACCTTTGTTCTTTATCAAGTCTACAACAAGCCATATCGTAACAAGCATTAATGCCCCAACCATAACCACTGATCTTTCCATTTTTACTCCTTTTATTCTATTAATCGGTTTTCTATTTGATCTGCAGTCCATCCAATAGCAACGCCTATTACAATTGAACTCGCTACAACTGCGACAATAGGCAGTGCCGATGTTGCTAATACTGCGCCTACAGCTACACCTGCAAAAAGCACAAAAGTATCAACTGCATTTGCAATTGCAATATTGTCATTATTCCCCGCATACTGTTCATAGTTCAATCGGATATCATTTGCATAAAACATTGCTGCGAACGGTCCAACCTTTAAACCTTTTGAAAAACTTTTTACTGCAATTTGAATGGTAATCGGTGATTTCGCAAAATCCAACGCTCCATCAAAGCAGTATGAAGTTCCTTCTTCAAACACAGCTTGTCCAATATCAGTCGAGTTGCTAGGACCATTCCAGGAACCGCCGCCACCGCCGCTGCCACCGCCGCCGCTAATTCCTTCACTGCTAGGATAATCGTCGTCTCCCCAGGAGCCTCCGCCTCCGCATCCACCGCTACCAGCACCATTTGGAGTGCTTTGTGGTTGGATAATACTCTTAACCCAATTTACAACCGTACTAATTTTTCTCTAAACCGGTTAAAGATAGCTTCAAAGGAACGCCCGCTGGGATCCTGGTTATTCACCGGATTGTTGTTGCAGTAGATAAATAAGTTGTGGGCCATGGGATTCATTTCGCTTACGTCTATATAAAAATAAGATCCGCAGCAACTTGGTTGCTGCAGATCAATATTCATTTATTTAGTAAACCTCAAAGCAAATTTGCCAGAAAATATGTGTTCATCTTTTTAAAGATTACGTTAAAGCTAATATGGTAATAGCAACAGCTGAAATTAATAAGAAAATGATACATCCAATTATCAATTGAAACTCCGGTGTCCCTTTTTTTAGATTTATATGTGGTGCTACAAATAATCCTACCATAACAAGAAATGCTACCGCGATAAAAATTTGATATACTCCATTATTAGGGACATTGGCTAGTAAATTGCCATACAAAACTAAATACAACAACCAGCCACCTATTATAAAAAATATCGTAGCTCTTGTTACAATTTTTGTCATGCTCTTACCCTTGTTCTTTATCAAGTCTACAACAAGCCATATCGTAACAAGCATTAATGCCCCAACCATAACCACTGATCTTTCCATTTTTACTCCTTTTATTCTATTAATCTGTTTTCTAACTGATCTGCAGTCCATCCAATAACAACGCTATTACAACTGCACTCGTTACAACTGCGATGATAGGCAGTGCCGATGTCGCCAATAGTGCACCAACGCCCACTCCCGCAACAAGAACCGCAGTATCAATCCAATTTGCTATTGCAATATTGTCATTATTCCCCGCATACTGTTCATAGTTTAATCGGATATCATTTGCATAAAACATTGCTGCAATCGGTCCAACCTTTAAGCCCTTTGAAAAACTTTTTACTGTAATTTGCGGTGAAATCGGAGCTATGGCAAACTCCAATGCAGTATCTATACTCTCTGAGGTTCCTCCTTCAAACACATCTCGTCCAATATCAGCTGAGCGAGCAGCGGCATTCCCGGAGTTTCCGCCGCCACCGCCTCCACTAATTTCTCCGTTAAATGGATTGTGTATTTGTCCCTGACCATTTTTTTGTTGTTGTTCAAATACATTATTAATCATCTTCAAAATTGTTTTAACCGTACTTTTAATCCAATTCCAAAGATCACTCAATGAACGCCCACTGGGATCCTGGCGATTCACCGGATTGTTGTTGCAGTAGACAAATAGGTTATAAGCCATGGGATCCTTATCACCCACACCCATAATGATATCCGGATTGATGAAGCGTCCGGTTTCCGGATCATAATAACGGCTGTTCAGGTAGTAGAACCCGGATTCGTTGTCATAGTAATAGCCTCGGTACCGGAATGAGTTTTTTAACCCAACGGTGTCTTTGTAGTCCCCGGTGATGCTGATGAGTTTACCCCAAGAATCATAGCAATAGTTTACCACAACTTTTCCTTCAGCGTCAACGATGCCGATGATGTCATTTTGAATATTGCGGATGTAGTAATAATCATTTGCGTTGTACCGAAAGCCAAATAGCAGTCCGGCTTCGTCATAATAAAAATCAAAACGGTCAATGCCGGAGATTTGGGTCATAATCTGTGACCCGTTCAAATAAAACTGAGTTTTGACCCCGGCAGTGTCTTTTTCCAGACGGATGCCGCTGGCAGTGTATTGATACGTTGTTGTCACCCCGCCTTTTGTGATGGATCCCAGTTCCCGGGCTTTTTCCCAGTTAAATGCCAGGCCGTTATAATAGCTGGTCGGATTGCCGTTGGCATCACTAACGATAGGTAGTCCCAGATAGCTGGTCAGTTTGTCTTTCCAGATCGTGTCATAACCATAGCTGATGGTCGTTACGGTATACGGACTGTCCAATAAGGTTTCTTTTTTGGTCAAGCAGTTCCCGCCGGTATCGTAGGTGTATGAAATTTCTTTCCTCAAATACTGATTTGTTTCCGAAACTAACTGGTTGCGCATGTCATAGACATAGGTGATCTTTAACGATCCATTCTCCTTTACGGTCAGAATATTGCCAAAAACATCGTAGGTATAGCTCAGGGTACTGGCGCCGTTGGTGATGCTTTCAACCAAAGTGGTTGTGGTTCCGGGTGCGGTTCCTTTTTTAATCTGGTAGGTGGTCGTAAACGGTACCGCGGTGTTGAGCTTTCGGGTATAGCCTCTTGCCAGATTGTCATAGCTGCATTCTACCCGTTTGGTGTCATTGACCATCACCTGGTAAATCAGTTCCGACAGGGATCCGGCGCTTAAGCCATCACCATAGACATATTGGGTTTTAGTCGCTACCCCGTCCACGATGCCAGTCAGGTAGTCCACCCGGTTTTTGGTGTCATAGGCCCGGCGCAGCTGCTGTTTTTTGATCGTAGCTTCACTGCCGGTGCGTTCAATGCCGATGAGCCGGCCGATTAAATCGTATTCGTACTCAAAGAGCCGCCCGGTAGTCGCATCGATTTCTCTGATGGCATTTCCCATGGTATCAGAGACGGTTCGGAATTGGCAGCGTCCGGTGCCGGGCGGGGTAGCATTCTGACTGATCAGCCGCCCCATTTTATCCCGGCTGTTTTCAACCACGGCGCCATTGGCAAAGGTGGTTTTTTTGAGATTGCCGTTATTTGGTTCATAGTCATTGGTTAAATAGGTGCTCCCCCCCACTTTAATGGTGGTGACATTGCCAAAGGCGTCATACGCGAAATCATAGTCAAAACCATTGCGGGTTATTTTAGCGATCCGATTCATCTCATAGCCAAACTGGACTTGCGCCAAGGTGCTGTCTTCCATTTTGGTACCAACACTTAACAGATGCTGCGTCTGTGCCTCATACGCATACTGCGTTAACCGGTTGCCGGGCTCGGCAATGGACAACAGCTGCTGGTTATTGGCATCATAATTAAAGGTGCTGACCTTGCCATTGGTATCGGTCAGCGTTTTGACCCTGCTTTTGTCATCGGTATAGGTCAGCTGTGCGCCCATGGTATCGCTAATTGCTTCCAGAATAAATTGCTGGGTTTCGGCCTGCTGATCGGTATACACATCCAGGGCGGCACCACCGCTGTAGGATCCTGCGGCCACACCCAGGGTGTTGAATCCGCCGTTCGGAGCTTTAATCGTCAATCGGTAAGTTTTATTTGTTGCATTTTGTGTAAATGCAAACTTCTGTCGATCATCGTTCACGGGATCGGACAATACGAGTTGATTCGCGCTGTTTATTTTTAAGACTTTATTAAGGGCATGCAGTGGACGAATATAAAAATATTTTATTCCTTCCGATTCTTCCAGTAATTCTAACCGATAACGCTGATTATCGCCCCGGTTCAAATAATACTGTACAACCGGTGAATCATTGGCGGTCGCTTTATAGGATACGTCCCAGTACTGCCCGCTGTGACGGGTACGCATGAAATAGGTGTTCCCATTCGTGGGCGGATCTGACACATCTACGCCGGTCTCAACCGGTTCAAAATACCAGCTTTGACTGAGGTTCTCACCGACAATGCCGCGAATGTCGATATTGGTCCCCGCTGCGGTATAACTTCCAAAGTTGGTCAGGACTTTTTTATCACCGGCGCATTTGGCCGCGATTTGATAACTTCCGTCCGAGAGCACTTTGAGTTTGAAGCGCTGTGCTTCGGACCCGTTTTTCTCATAAATGGCGGCATTGGCTCCTTCAGCGTCAACCCCGCCATAGATATCCAGCACCCGGGTTTGAGCGCATGCCGGCTGTAAAACAATATAACCCTGCTTGCCATCAAGCACTTTCCATTTTTGGCCATTTGACCCATTAAATGTAAACTGACACACATTGGTGCCGTTGGCATCAATCCCGCCGGTAACATCCAAGTATTTGCCCGATGTTTTCTGCCGGATAAAATAGGTTTTTCCTAAAATAAGCGAAGCCAATTGGCTGATATGCTCAAATGACCGACTCCGTGGGGTTACCAAATTCATCTTTAGGGGTAATCTAACTTGCTGGTAACTTACCATTACTATAAAATCTATAAAAGCAAAAATCTTGAAGCACTAAATAAGCACCCTTCTCTTATTTTGACTACTACATAGTGTTTATTTCTAACTTGCTGGTAACTTGATTCAAAAGAAAATATGATCCTAAACTAAGTGCATAAAGCTATTTTTGGGAAAGGAATTTGCATTTTGACATCAAAACTTATTGAAGGAAAGCCGATAAGAAAATCGTTTTATGGCAAAAACAAACGTGAGGCCGAAAAAAAATATCTTGAATTTATGAAAGATGCTGAGTCAAAAAATAGGAACACTCTGCATTATACATTCGCCGTGTTTTCAAAAATATGGCTGGAAACAATAAAAGAACAAATCAATGACAATACATGTAAGCAAACCTATTTAACAAACATAGAGGTCTTACAGGCAGCATTTGGAAAAAAATATTGGAATCGATCACGCCGTTAGCCCTCCAGATTTTTTTCAGTTCCCAATCCGGAATTAGTAAATCTAAAATGGATAAACTCCATCTTATCGCCAATGCAATATTTTCCTCTGCTTTTGATAATGATCTGATCGATAAAAACCCAATGCCAAAAATTAAGAAAGGCTAGGTCAGTAATCCAAAAGAATTGCGGACCTACACTAAAGAAAAATATCGCTTTGTTTTAGACTTTTCAAAAGAAAACCATTTCCGTTAAGAATGCAGCGGTTAAGTGTGAAGGAAAATACATTATTGATAAGACTAAAAATTTTCGTCCATGCGACAATTACCTTTAGATGATGAGTTTGTTGATCATTTACAATCTGGAGTGGAGCTTCATTTCTTCTGGTGAAGCTATGTAGCTCTTTATTTCGAAGATGAATGGCCGACTGTCTGACAGTCCTTCGCAAATTTATTCGTTACCCTAACTGTCGTAAAAAAAGTACGACAAAAAGTCGGATACAAGTACGACAGAAAATAGGGGTAAAATAGCCAGAAATAGCCAGAGTTTTTTGATTTTTCACAGTCGGTCATACTTTAGGTGGAGACTAAAATCAAAAAATAAAAAAAAGAACCGCTAATTAAAGCCATTCTTTTAACTAAATATTATTTTTTACTGGAGCTAGCGGGCGGAATCGAACCGCCGGCCTACTGATTACGAAACAGTAGGTAAATGGCATACTATAGCCATTTTTATGGTGAATACGACATTTTTAAGACACTTTTCATCTCTTTTCTCAAATGCTTGTCAGTGTTCTATTTAATTCTACTCATTGCAATCTCACTGTTAAGCCATTTCGACAACCATTTATTAACTAAATTTTATTTCTGATGTGGGCAAAAGTCGGTTGCATCCCTCACGAACGTTCGCCTTCTCAACAGCTCCGGTACAGTTCCCCTTATATGATGCAATTGTTAATAATACTCCACCCATAATTTGACCAGAATCACTCTGTAAATTAAAACGCTTTATGAAAATAAGATCAGCAGCAACTTAGTTGCTGCTGATCAATGTTAATTTATTTGATAAATCTCAAAACCAAAAGTTATATCCAATTACTCCCAATAAAATTGAAGCAACTACCAAAAGCAATGCACCTTTTACCAATTCATACTCCGGCGTCCCCTTTTTAAGATTTACATTAGGAAGTACCAGTGCACATTTCCATAATTCTATGGTTATAAAAATATAACCATCCTCGGTAAATCTTCGGGGTTGTGATTCGTCTCTCCACATCAAATTTTGTAATCACTTATACAAATGTTATTATCACCCTACTTTTCTATTTCCATTAAAAATATCCGATTGGATTGATTATATGGCCTTTATCGGGATCTAGGCAACTCATTTGATCTCCGATAGTAATAGCTCTGCGCACTACTAGATTCCCAAGTCATTTTTTTCAAACGATCTACAGTATCGTCAAGTTTTGCTTACCACAGTTGATAGAATGGCCCATATTGAGCAAATCGCGAACTTTTTATTTTTTCGCAATTTCCTGTTAAGTTAAAGAATAAATCAATATTAATGTAAGCAAATTTTTACAAATACATCGACTAGAAGTAGGTGCATTTTTTTGCAGATTGACACTAGTGTGTTTGTCAACTGAAAAGTTTAGCGTTTGGTCTCGAAAAGTTGTGCACTTGTCAACCCAATTTTATTCATTAGCAGATGGTCGTCCAATCTCTTTTTTATCAGAGTACCACCTGCACAACTTTTGAATACTTTTTGCCAGGAACATTTCATTATTTTTTTAATCGAAGGGAATAAAACCTATAAAAAGGGCTCGTTCGCTTCCATCAAACCGCTTTGCGATAATATTTTTTTGAGGTGACTTATTTCCTCATTAAGAGCGGTATTTTCACTCAAAAGAATCAGATGAATTTTTTGCAGTGTTTCGTATCTTTCTTTGAGTCGCTGTTTGGGGGATTTTAGTTGAACATTCAGTGACCCTTGCTGGTATTGATCGACAAGCTTACGTATTTGCTCATACAGGTCCTGCTCTGAGTATACATGGGGAAACGGCTCAACCTCATATTCTGCCAAAAGATACCTAGCCAGGAGCGCATCCATTTCAAACTGATAACGTTGCTGCAGTTCTTTCAGGTAAGCCTTCGTTAAGATCATTCGGTCACCTTTTTCCCGGCACGTTTCATGGATTGTGCCAGACGATAGCTTTCACCGCTGAAAATCAGGATATGGGAATGATGGACCAGTCGGTCAATAATTGCGGCGGTGACCTTCTTACCAATAAACACGGTATTCCAGTGGCTAAACTCCAGGTTGGTTGTCACAATGACGCTTCGACGCTCGTAGCAATCGGCAATGACCTGATATAATAATTCCGCTGCTTCCATATGCAGGGGCACAAAACCGATTTCGTCAATGACCAGAAGTCCCAGCTTTTGCAGTGACTTAATGAATGATTCGAACTGACCTTTTTTGTTCTTTTCATATAGAATATTTGCTAAGCGTGCGGCGGTATAGAACCTGACCTGATGGCCATTCTGACAGGCCTTGAGTGCCAGCGCTGATGCTAAATGGGATTTTCCAGTCCCCACAGCCCCCATAAATATGAGGTTTTCCCGATCATTTATAAAATCCAGACACTCTAAGGATTC
>NZ_LGYO01000029.1 GCF_001263355.1 Acetobacterium bakii | reverse complement strand
ATCATTACCGTGAAATATTCACCTCCATTAAAATAGCGGAAGAACCATTATTCAAATGGAATACTCAGTCGTAAAAAAAAGTACGACAAAATGTAGTATACAAGTACGACAAAAAATAGGGGTAAAATAGCCAGAAATAGCCAGAGTTTTTCAATTTTTAACAGTCGGTCATACTTTAGGTGGAGACTAAAATCAAAAAATAAAAAAAGAACCGCTAATTAAAGCCATTCTTTTAACAAAATATTGTTTTTTACTGGAGCTAGCGGGCGGAATCGAACCGCCGACCTACTGATTACGAATTAATCACCTTATTCTCAATAACTTTTACTAACATCTATAAATGGCTTTAATATACAATTATAGAATATTTCCTTTTAATATCTTCTAACGAAATTCAATGAAATAACGACATGAAAAATCAAATTAAACACCAAATAAACACCAGTCATAAATAATTAAAATACTATATTAACGCCGTTTACATGGTATAATACTATTAAAAACGGAGGGTATTTTATGACGAATGAGGAATTAGTAATGGCTTATCAAAATGGCGATAAATCCGCTATGGCAGCAATCATAGAAAAAAACCGAGGTTTAGTTAATACCTTTGTTAACCAGTGCCAGGGTTTAGAAGCGTCATACCTTGACCGTTATGATCTGGAGCAAAACGGATGTATGGGTTTAATGGATGCTGTGAAAAGATTTGATCCGCTTCTAGGGTTTAAGTTCTCCACTTATGCGAGTATGTCCATAAAAAGAAATCTATACAGGTCCATAAGGGTTTCTACCCCATGGGAGAAGAGGAGCTCGAGTGAAAGTAAACTGTGTAATGTCATTAGTGCTTTTGATTTTCTTCCTGGGACTGAGAATGTGACTTATATGGATACATTTGAAGATGAATCAGCTCAAACAGCTTACCATGAAGCCATAGAGGTTATAGACAGAGAGATATTGAGGAAAGACCTCTTCCTTGTCTTGAATAAAGGTTTGGGAGCAAACAATCTGGCGAGGAATTTGATCATCTTAAATTATGGCCTTACCGGTAAAGCATACTCTGTAAATGAATTAGCAACGAAGTATCAATTATCATTAAATAGAATCAACCACTTAATCCCGGCAGGATTAAAGAAAATAAAGCGTTCCGAAGCTGGGAAACAGTTAAAGGAAAAATATAAAATCGAATTTTTTCATAATTCCCTGGAGAACTTAACGGCTCTTCAATATAAAAATCCAGTTTATTGTGCAATCGAGCTTGAATATTTGAAAGCAATCAGTTGAAATTTCAATAAAGAAGAGGTAGAAGAATGTCAACACAAAGCATATTTGAAAGTTATTATGATAATAAAACAGCATTCATTTTAGTTAATTGGGAAATAAAAGAGAAAGATGGGTTTGAAGTATCGTTACTCCAGAAAAGAAGTGATTGGCTATTGGCTCATATTGAGTTTGTAGATAAGTTATTATCATATTGCTCAGAAGAAGAAAAGAAAATTATTGAACTGAGGATGCAAAAAATGTCATGGGCTGGAATCGCGAGTGTTATGCTAATGAATGTAAGGACAGTACAAAAAAAACATGACCAGGTATTCAAACGGTTAGAAAAAGTTAAACAAAGTATACAGAAAAATTAATCTATACAGAGCCTCTTATTGGGCAGAAACTGCTCTAAAAAGCATAGTATTAAATGAAATTTCCCCTGAAAAAGCCTATTCCTATGGATTTCGTTCATATTTCGCATATAAGGCCTTTTAGGGAGTTCACCATGATAAACCACTACTAGGAATGGATTATCGCTTTATTTTATAGGCTTTTTTATCTTGCCATAATAAAAATCCTTCCATATTAAATTTATTTCAATATTAATTAGGAAGGATTTCTAACCTGACACAAAATTATTTACAGTCTCCCATGAGCAGATCTTTTTGTTAGTTTATCGCGTAATACCGGGCCATTAAGGCTGGGATAGTAATCTCACCACCCATTGTAGATTTGTACGTATACGCCCCAATAAAATCCCCCCAAAATGAAACAGTGTCTCCTTCAAGAACTTGTCCCTGAGCATATTCTCCAGTGTAGCCAACAAGCACAATTTGGTCATAGTCATCATTAAGCTTTACTCGATAATCGGTTTCGGTAGAACCTACGGATACTTGGATAACTTCACCAGTCATTACTAATTGCTTTGCAATGTTTCTGTCTGGGAATCTTGCCAACTCCTCATAAGGTATTTCTATACATCCCGCTTTATATGTGTCTGGGGCAGCAATTAAGGCAGCCGCTTTATCAGCAGCTACTTTGTCAGCAGCGACTTTATCAGCTATTACTTTATCCGCGGCAGCTTTGTCTGCGACAACCTTGTCTGCGGCTACCTTTTCTGCGGACTCTTTTTCTGTAGAGGTTTGTTCTGCAATTACTTCTGTTTTATTGGTGGTATCAGGATTTGTAGTTTTTGATACATTTCCACCACCAATAAATCCACTAAACCATGCCAATGAATAAAAGCCTAATACTACTGTTAAAACAATTCTAGTGTACTTGCCGCCTTTATTTCCCACCCATAATAGCGCGATACCAGCCGGTGGAATAAAGATACACACAAGGACAACCAACCACGTTTTTTTCCAAATCGGCACTTTTACTTTCTCTTCCAATTCCTTTTCCTCCTAATATAGTTTACTACTATTATACACTTTTAACGCGAATTAAAATGTTTATTTATAGCAAATTTTTAACATATCTCACTTTAATCTCATATCACGCACTTATCTCTTGAAATCATATGAAAAAAGACCACCCAAAGGTGGCCATAAGTATTTCTTTCATTAACTGGTTATTACTTCTTTTCTTCATGATTTTGTTTTTGTATCATTTCTTCATAACCGGCTCTTAAATGAGCATTTTCCGGAAGCTTTAACAGCTCGGACGTTGGTGTAACGAACAGACTAATGTTCAATGATGCATTTTTATATGCCTCATCCAGCTGTTCTTCGGTAAATATTCCTATCTTTTCCAGCGCTTTCTTTTGAAACACTGGGTCAATACCGTGCAAATTATCAATCTTCTTGCTCATCTTGTTTATTATCTCCTATTTCATTTGATTTCTCATGTATTAATTAAAAGTAATTGTTGCACTAATTGTGCTCCTTATCTCAGGAACTTGCACCGATCGTCAATATCTAACCAAAGAAACTGCAATAATCATTCTTTTAAATTATATACTTTCATCATCATTTTTTTTCCGATGCGACATCGACATCGACATCGGTGCTACAAACGCAGTAATATCGAATGGAATCTTGAATGCTTCATCCAACTGTTCCTCTGTATAAATTCCGAACCTCTTAAGTGCTTTCTTTTGCGCTTCCCGGTTAGCTCCTGGCATAGATTTTGTCTTCATGGTAATACTGGTACCTCCTTCATTAAATTATATAGGCATTTACAATATCTTTGACTTATTATTTTATGGGAAGAGGCATGGAATGACAACGGGCTTTCCCAGCTTTAATATATAGTACCCATATATATTATGTTAACCCGTCTTAACCCTCAAAATCAAATCTTTGCTATTGATTTTCCCTAGATCGGGAATCTGCCGGGGCCACTTCAATATCTTTGATCACTTCTTGCAGCTGTCTTGTGGTCATTTCATCAATAGGGTTTGAGTTGATGAAGTCTTGGCGCTGGTCTAGGGGAATGTCTAATAATGCCAATATCTTTGTTTGATTCAAATTCGTGAGCGCTGCGGAATCTGTCCACTCTTCTGCAACTTTCATGAATTTAGAAGCTGTCCAATCGATTGGTCACTATACTTTTCAGCTTCTCCCAGAGGCTTTTCTTTTTAAAGGCGGCTTCTTCGATCTGTTGGGGAGGCTCCTGCTGATTAACTGCGGCGATCAGAAGACTTTGCTCTTGTATAACTGCTTCAAAAAAGGCATTGAAACCTTTAAGTCCTATCAGGCCTTTATCTTCTTGCTGAAGCCTTTCCTTTTCTGCTAATATCATATTTATATCATTTGATTTCAATAATATACGGCTATAAGCAAGAAGAAAATTTGCGGTTTCCAGGTGTTCCGGTTCAATACCAGCGATGCAAGGCACCGGGTAATTAAAAGTAGATTCTAATTCTGTATTTCCATTTTCAGCAATAATTATTTGTGTTTGTTCCAAGTCAATTTCCTCCAAAGTTTTAATATATTTGTATTGAGTGGTGGACATTCCCCTCGGTAGATGTCCACCTTTCTTTATACGATCTTTGCTTCAATTAGTAATTCGTTTAAAACGCTGATACTTTTATACTCTGGGAATGGTACCGGCATTCCCCATGGTTAACAGTTTAATGGCTTCCTGGAACCCGATAACAAAGCCCTGATACATAGCACAGCTAACATAAGCGTTTATGCTTCCGTCAACCTCCAACATCAAGTCCTTGTTTTTGATTTCTTCAAGAGCTGCATACACTGCTCCATACGATTCAATGAACCACTCAGCCTTGTCATAATCAATTTTGCTTTCTGCGAGATTCCATAAAGCTTCCAAGCGTTCATCACCAATACGGTTATAAGTCGTTTGTAATTTTTCCATGTTGTACATTTTCTCCTCGAATTAAATTATTATTTACAAATGAAGAGGGATTAACCCTCTATACGATTACTGCATTTATACGCAACCCATAATAAAAACCATTTCCGCCGACGATCTGTTTTAATGCGCCTTTTAAGGCTGTTCCAAAATCCATGACCTTTGATAACCATTCAGAGATTGAAGAGGCCAAATAGCCAACACAGTAAGATTTTCCGTGTATAGTGGCTATGACCTTTATAGCATGATTATCAAATAAGCTTTTAGTGTCTCTTTCCAGGCTAATGGAAACCTCTTCGGGTGAATAATGCTTAATATGTTCAATTGCAGTTTGTCTTTTACCCTGGGTGACGCCCTTAACAATCAAGGTTTTACCTTTGGCCAGTTCCCAAGCCTTTTTAAATGCCTGGCTTCGAGGCAATCCATTTCCGGATAACTTATTTGCGGTTCTGACGATCTCTGAACGATTATACATTTTATTACTCCTTTCACTGTTTTATTATAGTTTCATTATACACTAGAACGCAACATCAATCAACACTTTAATAAAACTTTATATTTATTAATGAATATTTTGTTTTATTAGGGTATAATATATAAAAAGGCAAGGAGGTACAGAAATGGAAATAGAACAAAGCGGAGAAATAAGAAATGAGATAAAGGCGTATATCGCAAAAAGCGGGTGGACTTTAACCGACATTGTAAAAGAAATGAATAAAACCCGGGATGCAAAAGAGCAAACAACATCACAAAACATATCTAATAAGCTAACCAGGGGTACAATAAAATATAGCGAATGCAAAGAAATTGCGTCAATTATAGGTTACTCAATCAATTGGGAGCCAAAGCAATAACAAACGCAAACATAAGAAGAGGCTCTTTTGTTGCCAGACACTTTCTAATATTTTGTTATAGGGCCTAATTCAACAGCGCCTCTTCTTTTTTGTATTCTCTGGACTTGCAAAAATAGAACAAACTAATTTTAATTCTATCTATTTCTATTGATATACGTGTTAATACGTGCTATAATATAGACATGATAAGGAAGGGGCTAAAACATATGCCAATGACTCCAAAGCAAATGATCAAGCTCTTAAATGAACATGGATTTATTGAAGATCGACAAAACGGCTCCCATAAATTCTTTGTGAATAAGATTACTGGAAAAAGAACCACCGTGCCTTATCACTCAAAAGACCTTAAAAAGGGAACTGAGCAGCAAATATTGAAAGATGCCGGGCTGAAATAGGCTCGAGACTTATATAAATCCTTAGAGGAGGAAAAGTCACATGAAAAAGTTATTTTATCCAGCCGTTTTTATTCCTGAAGATGATGACGGTTTTTCCGTATTCTTTCCAGATATTCCCGGCTGTAATACCTGTGGCGATACCATAGAGCAAGCATATGAAATGGCTTTTGAGGCGTTGGGTCTTGTTTTGTCCTATATGGAGGATAACAAAGAAACAATCCCATCAGCATCTAAACCACAAGATGTTAAGTTGGAAGAGGGGCAATTCTTAGCGGTGATCGAATTTGATATGATTGCCTATAAAAGAAAAACTAATTCTAGAGCGGTGAAGAAAACACTCACCATTCCCTCTTGGTTAAATGATATTGCACTTGAAAAGAATGTCAACTTCTCCCAGGTGCTTCAGGATGCTCTAATTGAAATACTTGAAAGTCGGCAAAAATCGACTGTAAATATCGGAAAAACAGAAGGATTATATAGGGTTTCAATAAATCAACCATCTAGTTTTAAAAAAAGGTTTTTAAACCGAAAAAATGGATTATTAAATCAAAAAACAATCAAAAGTATCTGTGCCCATAATCAACCGGGAAGAAGAGGTTAACCCTTCTTCTTTTTTTTATATTCATCTGTGTATGTCTTATAAATAAAAACCTACCCATGAAGAGGATTTTGGACATTCTGCTCTCAACTGGATTGGTTTCAATGAAGTCTTGGCGCTGGCCGGGTGGGATGTCCAATAGCGCGAATATTTTAGTCGGTTGAAAATTCGCCAGCGCTGGCGAATTTGAAAACTCATTCGCCACCTGAATAAACATGTTTTTCGTAGCTAAATTTTCAGCCGCCAGGTGTAGAGTAACAGTTTAAGGGATCGCCCCCCAATTATGGGTTTTGACCTTGGTATGCACCTGCTTTCTTGAAATCTTCTTTCTCCAGCCCATAAAAGAAAACCACCTGACCTTTAAAAGTTGGTGGTTTCTAATTCATTATAATTTCAACCCCCTAAAATTCGGAGGTTGATTTTTTATTTAGTATCCGAGCTGCGCCTTTATATGAATAAAGTTACTCATATTGCACTCATCCTCCCTTTCATACCTGCCTTGGTTCCTAAACCCTTGTCTACAACACCAATTAATGTTTTGCTGTCAAGATATACATTGCCGCCTTTTTTTGTAATGTCGACTAATTCATTCACTCCCTTTATCAGTTCTCCAACCATACCAGTATAAGTTCTATCCTTTGATTCATCATTTGATCCAGGCGCCTGATTTAACGTCTTTAAATTAACAGTTGAAGAAAGATTGCTTGACACTTTTGCCATCTGTGCATCTACCGATGCTTGCATTTTTTCCATAAGCCCTGATGACATGCCAGCATTCAGCAAACTGTTGTCCAATTTATTCTCAGCAACCGTTCTGACGGCTTCATCTTTATGTAATTTATACAACCCTGTTTTTGGCACACGATCTGTACCGTTGGCGTAACTACCCAATATTTCTGATGAATCGATCGCTTCGCCGTTCTGATAAACCCCGAAGTGGAGATGGGGGCCCGTCGAGATACCAGTGCTACCAACTAAACCAATTGTTTCTAACTGGCTGACCATTTGACCGACACTGACTAAAACTGATGACAAATGGCCATACAATGTTTCTAAACCATTACCATGGTCAATGATGACATGATAGCCATAACCTTCATTTGGATCACCGCCGGCATATGTAACTTCACCGGCCCCCGCTGCGCCTACTGGTGTTCCTTCGGATGCACCGATATCAATACCAGCATGGTTAGATGATGCACCTTCGGTTGGGCTGTCACGGCCTCCAAATCCTGAGGTAATCGAACCATTTACCGGTGAGGTTAACCCAGACAATGAAGCTCCACCAATACCGATGGATTTAAAAAACTCTGCTGCGCCGGTACCGACAAAATCAATCGCCGCTTTCAAGCTAAGATTGCCACTTGAAAAAGCGTTCTTTAGGTCCTCGACCATCTTTCCTACAAAGCTCATTAAAGAATCACCGTTAAGCCCGTTGATTAAGCCTTGCATCATGTACTTACCAATGTCAAAGAGTTCGGTGGACGGAGAGTTGATGCCTAAGGCTTTGCGGAACTTTTCCAATACTTGGCCAGCCAAACCAGTGATTGCGCCGTAAACATTTTCGGCGGTTTCTCTGATGCCATCGCCAACTTTAGTGATCATATCAATGGCGATATTTTTTAAATCAGTTGGTAAGTTTTGGACGGTGGTCATGATGGTAGTTTTGATTTCTTCCCATTTGGTACCAGCCGTTTCCTTCATTTCGTCCCACTTGGTGGCGATGCCAACGGCTGTTTCAACGAGTTTACCTATTGTGTTATCATAGATCGACTGAACGGCCCCTGAAAGAAATGATGTAATGGAATTCCATACAGTAACACCATTATCATAAATTCCCTGCCATGATGTGGCTATTGCGGTACCTATTCCGCTGAATATCCCTGTAATTACACTCCACAGAAAGTTTAGTATTGATCCGATTGTATTAACGACATTCTGGACCGCTGATCCTGCAAACTGCCAGGCGGTGGACCAGTCACCCTGAAGGAGGGCAACAACTAACCCGATGACATTCATGACAAAGCCGATTACATTGGTTAAGACCTGATAAATTGGCGTTAAAAAATTGATGATCGCCGGTAGTGACTCCATGAATGCATTGAACATTGCTGATAGCGCTGGGATAACATCTTCGTACAGTGTTTGTACTAAGTATAAAAATACTGGTTTAATATTCTCCCAAAGACTTTGGAAAGCTCCAAGAATCGGCTGAACAGCTTCGATGATCTGTGGCATAACCTCCATTACTTTGATTTTGGCTTCTTCAAAAGCCCCTACAGCCACCATTTTGACACGTTCGAATTCTACTCCAAACGGTTCAAGTTCATCAGCAACGCCGGAGAAATCCATTTCCTGTGCGCTTGCAACGAGTGTTTTAAACCCTTCGCCAGCTAACTGCAAACCTGATGTTAGGCCTTTTAATGCGCCAACGGCTAATCCCAGGATGGGACCGCCGACGATTGCCATAAAATCAGTCCACGCCTGATTGACGTTTCCCAATTGATTTTCTAAACCATCTGATTCCCTGGCAGCTTGCCCGGTAGCTCCCGCAAGCTTCTGCATATTCTGGGAATACTCCAAGCGTGTGGCCTGTTTGGTAGCCTCATCCAAACTAGACCATGCAGCCGTAGTCCCAACCAATCCTTTTTGGATGGCATATTGAGCCATTTGGGTATCGTTGGCAAATAATCCAATTGCCTCTCCGCCTTCATAGTTACCCTTGATAAAACTTGTTAATGCACTATTCGCATCGGAGTAGGAAACATCATAAAATGCTGCAGCGTCCGCACTGGCCGTTACTGCATCAGTAGCTTTGGCCATTGCTGCTTCAGTATCAAGACCCAGTCCTTTGAACATCGATGTCATTTGAGACATTGATGGTTTTAACCGGTTCGGTACCATACCAAACTTTTCTGCCATTTTTTCAACGGCTTGTTGCGCCGCAGGCTCCAATTCTCCAAACACCTGGGTAAATTGAGATTGAATAGCCTTCGCAGATCCAGCAGCTTCAATGGCTGATTTCCCAAAAGCTATAATTGCTACGCCTGCTGCTGCCGCTGCTCCAGCTACTAATGCAAGGCCTCCGGAAGCGCGGCTACCCATTTGAGACAAGGAGTTTCCGGTAGAACCACCAGATTTTCCAATTCCGTCAAGATCATTTTTTACAGATCCGGCACTTGCTTTACTTAACCGTTCAAGTTCATTTAAGCCTTTTTTGATGCCACTGGTATCAACACCGGTTTCAACTATAATTTTGCCATCTGCCAATAATTCACCCCCTTTAAAGGATAAAATCATCGGCTCATAATGGCACTACTTGATTTTATTGCTTATTTTGATTTTATTTTATAATCTTATTTTTTTACCGAACTAAATTTCTTTTTAGTTGCTGGCCGTGTTTTAGGGAGATGATCCATGGTCTTTATCACAGCTGGTTTCTTTTTCACAACTTTCAAGTACTTGTCCATTGAACCATTAATTGACTCTGGTGCCTTTTCAATTTCAGTAACAATCTGCATGAACGCATCCATGTGATCAGTAAGGCTCATCTTGCCCTGGAAAACAGCATCAGAAGCGCCTTCTCCAAATACTGTATCAAAGAAAGTGTTGATGGTGATACATGGTTGTCTTATCATATCACTGACTCTTTCGCTTTTTTCGGACTCCGTGGTCAAGTTTCCGAGTGCATCCTGCACTAAATCAAGAACATCCGCATCCATTAAATCCAGTTCTAACTCAACATCATTTATAATCATTGTTTTCTCCTTAGATTTTTATTTTCATTGAACTTCTTATTACTTAAGAAGTTTTAATTCTGATTCTTTTTCAATTTTATAGAAACATTTACGCTGTGCCTCTATCATTTTATCCGGTAGCTTCACAAATTCATTTACTATTTCTTCAAGAGCTGCAAATGAATTGGTTAAATTCATTTCCCCTGGGAGGACCGCATCTGCTGCACCTTCTCCAAACATTCCATCAAAAATTTCATTTATAATCATACATCGTTGGCGGAGTATATCCCCTATCTGATCACACTTTTTATAATCCCCAAATAAAGTTTCAACCATATTTTGAAACTTATCTGCGGTATTCACATCCATTACATCCAATTCCAATTCAATCCCATTAATAATCATTTGTTTCTCCTCAAATATCTGTTATCCATACGTTTTTTCTTTATCGTTTAATTTTTATCTGACTAAATTAAAAAAGTGCCCTATTCGCCAACAATCTCACCACCACCTTTGTATTAGTGTGGTAAAAATCATCGGCTCATAATGGCACTACTTGATTTTTATCTTGCTATTATTATATAATAATTCGCTATTTAAAGCAAGGGATATACTCTTTTAAATAGCCTTTTCTAGCGTTTTCACCCTCTTCTTAGAATATTATATAAATCCCATTGAAGAGGTACGATACTAATCTCTTACCATTAACTTTTTTTCCCTGGGACTCAATGTACTATCTGTCTTTTTATCGCTTAATGGTACTATTATTTGCATATAATCACTAAAAACTACAGGTTTAATACATATTTTTATGACTTTTTACATAGATATTGCTTATTATAATATTTCCAACACTCTGATGAAAGTCAGGTATCACCTGAAGATAACGCTCACAGCTTATCATTTTCATCTTTATATTTTGTAATGTAATAATGCATATTTTATCTCCTTATTTATATTTAAATATTTACCCTTGTTTCTTTTTGTTCATCATCGTATACTTAATTTATCAGTGTCATACCACTGAATAAATAGTGCGAGGAGGTGAAAATATGCCCAGTATCCCATATGTTGATATTAGCGATAATCGGTCAGTAACTGCTGTAGTAGAACTGTCCAAAGCTTCTGACGTCATGTTCCTTGATCAAAATAATTATAACAAGTATAAGGCCGGACGTGATTGCAAATATCATGGTGGCCATTATACTCAGTCTCCGGTAAGAATTACCGTGAGTGGTATAGGAAGATGGTTTCTAGTTGTTGTCGGTAGTGGCCAGTACAAATACAGTTTTCAGTAATTTTCCCAAAAGCAATTTCCTGTACGAAGGTAATTGCTTTTATTTTGCTTTCTTAGCAGCCTGAACACTCTTCTGGCTAATACTTCTGGCTAATGCTTCTATCAAAACCTAACACCCGATTTCGTTCGTTCTGCAATGGCCACAACTGATTCAACCTCTGGGATTGCCGCCTTTATTTTACTCATATTAAATCCTCTTAACGGTTTGTTTTTTATGGCGAACGTTCGGGTAAAAATGGCGAACGTTCGCCATTATGCTTTAGTACCATTTCCTTCTGGACTCATCCTGTAAATCAAAGCTATCCGTAACTGTTGACCGACATTTATACTAACAAATCTTAACAATTTATACCAGCAAAAATCTGAAGTTTTATGAAGTAGTAATTTGCATTATTTTTATTTTGCAACAACCGTTTAAGCCCCTTATATCAAGCATATAGAATCTTTTCTTGGTTGCAACGTTGCGTTTTTCTTGGTTGCAACGTTGCGCCCTGCATGACTTTTGCCTTCATACCTTTTCTTCTTTTATATGTGCTTGAAGAGCCCATGAATAATGATCATATAATAATTGGTGAACCCTCATTAGTTGAAAGTCAAAGGTATAACTGACAATAACATTATAAGGAATAGGTGTGACCTTAACCGTGCCATCTGGATTAATCCTAGTGATCTGTCGTGTGACCATAGCCCGGATATATTTAAAAACTTCCTCTGCTGGTTCCCGGTCATGGTAAAGCTTGAGTAAATTATTGAAGAGGCAGCGTTCATCATAAGGCAATGTTTCCAGAGTAATCTTTTCATGCACTCCGGTTCTTAATGCGTTGCTGTTACCATTAGGTGCCCCGTGACCTTTGGCGTTATGATTGTCTTTGGGAGCTCCATGGCCTACAGCGTGTGTGTTGCCGAACGGAGCCCCGGCCTTTTTTTTAATCATACTTTTACTCCATAATTGTTTGTTTGTTTTTGATTATTTTGTTTTCAAAACTGCATGTTATGAATTTTCTTCCTTCTCCTTCTCCTTCTCCTTCTCCTTCTCCTTCTCCTCTCGCAACCGTTTCCTTTCAAGTACCTCTTCCACTGGAACATCAAACATTCCAATATTGAACGGTTTGTTAAACGCTTCTTCTAACTGTTCCCTGGTGGTAATCCCCAACATTTCAAGGGTCTTTCTCTGAACCTCTGGATCAACGCCCAGTGAATAATCTTTTTCTCTTGTCATTGTACCAACCTCCATACTAAATTATTTTAGGCTCCTATTAGCGCTCTAAACTTTTCAAGCTCCAGTTCGAAAAATAAAGGATTCTTATATTCAACCTTTGCTGCTTGTTCCAAGTAATCATATAAAGCATATTCAACTTGGTATTTTTCTTTTAATTGAATCCCAATAGCAGAAGATCTAATTTTACGTAATCCCTTCTCTATCTTTTGTCGCACTCCTTCAGTAGATAATCCATACATTGATGCAATTTCATTCAAAGTATATGCTTTCCCCGTCAATCCATATTTTAAAATAATGAAGGTTCTCTTTAATTCGTTAATTTCAAAAACAGTGTTCAATACTTTAAAAAGCTCCCTTCTTAATATGGCCTTGTCCATTTCAATAATTGCATTATGAAATGCATTTTCTGCGTCCTTATCCTCGATCTGATCAATATAGGTTAGATTTTCTGTTCCCGGTACGGGTTCAAAAGCACTGATAACCTGGCAAAGTTTGCTTTCTTTTTTATACTTACTCTCCCATGGAGATGAGAATCTTAAACTCTTATAGATGTACCTCTTAATTGATTGACTTGCGTAGGTTGTGAATTTAAACCCGAGGAGAGGATCAAACCCTTTAACGGCGTTCATTAGCCCAATATATCCGTTTTGTTCCAGGTCTTTACTATCAAGGTAGGAGATCCCAGAGAGTTGATAATATTGATTTGCGAAATGGCATACTAACCCTTTGTTTTTAACAACGATCGCCGTCATAGCTTCTTTATCACCGTCTTGGTATGCCTGGACAAGCTCTTCGTTCGTCATTTACGCCCCCCTTCTTATGCTATTTCAAGTTAGCTATATCCCAATATACGTAACCATATTTTGTGTAGTTCTTGATAATGTTCAGTTGGTTTTTTAGTTTTATTGCTGATTTCTGTCCAGCTTAGAGCATCAATATATTTGAGCTTCATCACATATTCAACATCACAATCATTGATGTTTTCAATCACATAATTCACAATGCACTTATCTTTTACCAATTCTTTAATATTATTATTCAAGCCATCGCATATTTCTAGATATAATGTTAATATCTTATTATTTTCTGATCCTGGCATCTTTTTAAATAAGTTGGCCATTCTTGTTGCATCATTCATCCAGCGTTCTAAATCACGACTTTTATATTCAATAAGTAAACAAATACATTGGTATCCTTCCAATAATTCTTTTCTGCGGTTCTTTTCATCTGTTGTTTTTTGCACTCATCGACCTCCATTTCCGTAATTAGTGAAGAGGATTAACCCTCTAAGATAAACACAAACAAAGAAGTTTATTGATCACCCCCAAAACCTTTCCCGTTATAAAGTCCCATCTTCAAACCATGTTTAAAAGCCTCTGCTTCTTTGACTTGTTCAACAGTCAACCTGATTAGTTCATCGTTTTGATAATTGGTTAATGGAAGATCCTGGTTATAATTGCCTAATTCAGTGGCTAAGTGTATAAATTCTTTTGATCTTTCAATTTCAATGGCGCAATCCGGATCACTATAATTAATATGGAGACTCATTGGATCACCCCGGGTTTACCTTGAAACATTTCTTTGAGTGTGTAGAGCATATATAAAGCATCATTCATGCATTCCTCTGCAAGATCCAAATCCATGTATAGACTTGATTCGTAATCAGGTTCTTGACCGTTTGCATATGCTTGCGATATTTTCGATACATCAATCTTTTTTGAGAGTTCATATTTTTGCCCGTGTACGTGCAAATGTGCTATATCAATCACATTTGCAAGTTCTTCAAATAAATCATTTCCGCCTGTAAAAGCTGTTGCCATTTTACTCATTTCAAATTCTCCTTATTTCGCTAATTTCAAATATCTCGGTAATCTTTTTATGACTGGAATTGATTTGCCGTTTTCGTCAAGAAGAAAAGATTTCCCCTTATTATCTGTGTAAGCACGATAAACTGGTAAATTCAACTCTTGATCTTCTATGAACCTCTCCATTAAGCCTTGTCCGGTTTCGAGTCTATTTAAATTGCTCATGACACTCATGATTTTTACACGATATTTCATCACGCTGGGGTTCATGAAATCCCATAGCAGGTTTAATGCTGCCTCTTCGGTACCGATCTGTTTGTCTATGCCATGTTCATTTAATGCGGCCATGGTCGTGAAATAATCTTTTATTCCCCATTTTTCCCCATCATAGGTCTTTGCCGGTGGAAATATGGTCATCATATCTTCTGGGGTTAATCCCTTCATTGTGTCCATAAGAACATGGTTGAAAACAATCATAGATTCATGGTTTTCAAGGCTTTTATTTTCCATCTCCACAACTTCAAAATATTTGACTATGTAGAAAAAAAGTCGCTGCGCAAGTTCCTTATTATCAAAATCCAGTTTCTTCGCTTCCATGGTCCGGATCATACCCTCTAAATAAATACGCTCATAATCGATTACCGGCTTCTCCTTTTTCCCGCCCTTTATCAATCTCAATAAGTTTTTCAACATCGCTTCTCCTCTTTACATTGTATTTAATGATTAGTCCTTTTTCTTACCCTCATTCCTCTAAAAAGAAGAGGTCTACCAGCGCCATAAAAGTAATATTCGCCTTCTTGGTTAGCTTCGACTCTGCCAATGATCCATTCTCCATTAATAAATAGTTCTAATGAGCTACCACAACCAAAATTATAGCTTTCGGTGCGATCGTCATAAATGATGAAGAACTTTTGCGTCCGGCTGTCCTCTTCAAGTACACCTTCTTTTATAGGGCTGTTCAAATATTCCAAATGATCCCTGGCAATATCTAAACAGCCAATAACTTTTTCCAGTGTGTCCCTTGCTTCTCGATTCTCCAAACTTTGAAAATCGCTTGTCATGTTTTCCGGCTCCGTATGTTTGAAGATATCTTCCAACTCATAATGGGCCTTGCTTATAATGTCCCGGGCCTTCATATATTCATAATTCATAGCACACCCTTCTTTTAGTTTGATTCTTTTATTTAGCACTAAGCAAGCTGCATAGTATCAAGAGATAGAATTCCTTGTTTTAAAATATAATGCTCATTTATTTTATTCAAAAGTTTAAATTTTAACTCTTCCTAGTTCGTCACAATTGTATGAAAACAGTTTAACTATCGGTAACCCCCGCAATGCTTCTCCATTTTGGCAATCACACATCCCGACACTTTCATGCTTATCTTTGCCGATTAAAAACACATATCCTATACCCTGGCATTTATCGCATGGAGTTTTAATACGTTTTTCGATTGACTCATACGTCGATTTTGCAATTCGTAGTATATCCCCAGGCTTTGGATCATGGCCTTCGCCCTCAGTCGCATATTTAATAAATGCCTTATAACATTTATCGTAAGTTACATTTTTTAATATCTCATCCCAAATATCCACGGAAAACTCATTAATGTTGACCCGGGGATAAACGCTTTTAATCCTATCAAGCAATGCTTTTGTTTCCGTTTCCCTCAATTTCAGCCCTCCCTTTCACCATAAATGATTCAACTCCTGCTCGCTCTATAATATCTGCTGGCGTTGGAGGAAACTTCGATTCCTTCAGTGTTTTAGTTAACGCCATGATTGCAAATTGGTAATCTATGTCTTTTAATAATTCATGCCACACATCTTGTTTTAATGGATTTATATCAAAATTCTGGTAAATAGCTGCAATGGTGGTTAATATGGTTATGGTTTCACTTTTTATCAAAGATAGTCAACTCCTTCGGTTTATTATTTTCAATTTCTGCTAATTTGAATGCATTTTGCAAATTTTGCGGTAGGTTGCTGTGTGGTGAAGATGCCATTTGGTTTAGATAGGATTCAAACTTATTGCCGAATAGTGTTTCAGGTCTCAAGAATTTTGACATTTTCGGATCGTTCTGCCACTCAGCATTTTTGATATCTATTACCTGCTTAAAATCATCAATCGTATATTTCTCAGAAAGCCTTGCTTTTATCAATGCCTGGGTTGCTTTGGCGGTTGGTTTATAGTTAGTTCCAAGAACACCATTGAGATAGTTAATAATTTCGATGGATACCGCAGAGCAAACCGCAGGTTGTTTTTTATTCTCATTGTTCTCAGTATTAACATTATTTACAGTATTGGCATTATTAACATTATTGTTTGTGTTTGAACGCTGTACGCTCGCTGTTTGGTCGCTGTTCGTTTGTTGTTTGATCGCTGTTTGGTCGTTGTTTGCCGGCTGTTTTTCGGTTGTCGATTGGATGCCCTTAAAACCCTGAAATTCCTTGTATTTAACTACTCCTATGGTTGTTTTTTTGGTGTCTGATTTTTTGATGATCATTTCGTCTTTTTCTAAAACTTCTAGGAAGCTTCTAACCTTGGACCTCCCCCAACCCCACCGGTCCATTAATTTTAAGTCGGATGTTATGAAGCTTCCAGCCGATACTTCCACTAATTGGTTTCCTAACAAAAACTTATTGTCCTGGTGGTTCGCCATTAACAAAATATCTATCCATGCGCTTCTTTTATCGAATGGTTTTTCATCCCAAACCCAATGATCCTGGATACTTCGATGTAGACTTATCCACCCTTGCTTTGCCATTTATTCACCTTCTTTTTATTTGAAAACTTGCAATTCTTCTGGCATGTTGTTCTATGAAAAACTTTCATCCCTACTCACTTTATTTAAGCATTCCGATGTTTTTCCGATATTCTGACATTCGGTCTGTTTGAATATGCGTCACATTTTCCGGAACATCCTCTTCTTGAACTATTTCTTGAAGAGGGCTGTTCAAATGATTAATCAGCTGATCCAGGTTAATAAGGTGTTTTTTACCTACTTTGATACTCCTGATCGTTCCTTCCTTTACAAGCCGTCTTATCGCACAGGCTGTTAAGGCAGTGCAAGGATCGAGTTCTTTTAATTCAGCCGTGATTTCACAAACTGTCCTCATCCTAGGTATGTTCATCATTTTAAACCGCCCTTTTCTTTTAATTTTTCAATCGCTTCTAAAATCTGCTGCTTTTCTTCATCTGGCAGTTCCTTTCGCATTTTTCGGGAAAATACACTTTCATTAAAATTCAGAACCTCTGCCACTTGCCATTGTCTAACACCTTCCTTTTTCATTTGTGTTCTTAAATCAATATTAGTCATTCTTAGTTCTCCTTTTCCGTTATTAATATTATTGACTTTTGTTGTTGTTTGTTGTATTATTTAATTAGTGGTAAACAATGTTGTTGTTTTTTATATCTTAACATCAATAAACAACAAAATCAAGTGGATAATGTATTTTTTTCAATTATAAATAATAATATTTACGAGGTATAAAATGTATTTAGATGGCTTAAGTTTTATAGAAGATGGTTCTTACACTTTTCTTTTTACTGAATTAACAGGTGAAGAAAAAATTCAATTGATACCTCTTGATTTTAACAATGGGAAAGGTTTCGGAAATGTTTTAGTGGATTTAGCTAATTTAAATTTTGAAAGAATTTCATTTATAATTAGAAATTTAAACAATGCTAAAGATGATTGTAATGAGAAAAATTTGGAAACAACCTTAGAAATTTTAAACACAATGTTAGTTGATGAATTTGGTTTTATATGCGGTTCGCTAATACAATCAGATTTTTTTTGTTTGTTATCGGATTATATTAAAAATAAAAATGAGTTTATAAAAACTTTACATAATTATAATTGTCCTGATGGATTATTTAAAGATACCGATTATGATGATTGGGGTGATCGAACAATTGAACATCTTTTATTATCTATTTTACCAGCAGTTGGAACATCCCTTGCAGCTTGTCACAAGATAAGTTCTTGCATAGCAGCTAATGAAGATCTAGAATTAGTGGTAAATTTATTCACTAAATTAATTAATAATCAACGTATTGATTATAAAATTTCTGTTATGGGTGGCAAAATAACCCCTATTTATAAAGTTCATAATATATTTTCAATGATATCAATCGAGGTATCAAAAATATTAGAGAAGGACATAGATATAAATATTTGTAATAATTGCAAAAAATTCTTTATTCCCTTAAATAGGTCCGATACTCAATTTTGTGACAATGTGAGCCCCCAAGACGAAAATAAAACCTGTAAAGAATATGGTCGATATATCAACTATTTAACAAAAACACAAAATGATTTAGCCACCAAACTTTACAAGCAGATATACAACAGCAAAGCAAATAAGGCTAAGCGAACAAGAAACATAATATTTCAAAATGATTTGAATAAGTTTAGACTTTTAGCGAAAAAATACAAAAACAGAATAAAATTGGGCGAAATCACTGAAGATGAATATATAATCTGGCTAAAGGATCAAAAATTAGGCAATAAGGAGGATTAATCCATGGCAAATATACAAAGAAGAGGAGATTCATACAAAATAACTGCTTACAGCGGCTATGATACTGCTGGAAAACAAATTAGGAATACTATGACCTACAAGCCCAAAGAAGGCTTAAGCCCAAGCAAACTAAAAAAAGACCTAGATAAAGTTGCCCGGGACTTTGAGGAAAAATGCGCTCTGGGTTATGTCATGGATAGCAATGTTAAACTGATTGACTTTATTGAGATTTGGTTTAGGGACTATGTTGGCAGCAAAGACCTCTCCCCAGTAACTGTCAGCGGATACCAAAGTCTTTCAATAAAAATTGTTGAAGAACTGGGCCATATCAAAATCGGAAAAATCACATCAAAACAAGTCCAGGATTTCTATGCTAAGATAAAAGGCAGTGACAGCGGCAAAGGTGGGGAAAAGTTCAAGGTTACTGATGAATATTTGTTGATCACTTCCAAGCTCAAACAAAAGGATATTTCCTCTAAAGCTGGAATCAATGACGATACTTTAAGAAGACTAAAAAAGGGTGGAAATACAACCTTTGATGTTGCGAATAAGATTACCAAAGCCCTGGAGCAGGAATTTGGTACCCTCTTCTCATCAACCAGTGGTGAAAAGAAGGTCACTAATGATACTGTGCTGCACTACCATCGCCTATTAAATAATATTATGAATACCGCGGTTAGATGGGGTGTAATACCATTTAATCCTATTGAAAATCGGGTGGAGCTTCCAAAGACCGAACGTAAAGAACCAAAATATATGGATGATAAAGAGGCCTTAGAGTTCTTATCACTGATGGAAGAGGAGCCAATCAAATACAAATTAGCCCTTAATTTGCTCATATTCAGTGGTCTAAGACGTGGTGAAATCGGTGGTTTAAAGTGGTCTGATATCGACTTCGACGGTAATATAATCACCATCAAGCGAGCATTAAAGTATATACCAGGTAAAAAAGCTTTTGAAGGTGATACCAAAACATTTAAATCCATGCGAAGCATTAAATTACCCGAATTTATCTTTGATCTGTTCAAGGCTTACAGACTTTGGCAACTAACCGGACGCATTCAGGTTGGTGATCGATGGAATGATACCGACTATGTCTTCACCCGGTGGAATGGTGAGCCCATGAACCTGGATACCATTGGTGGTTATTTAAAGAAGTTCACGGATAAGCATAACTTGAAGGCCGTACACCTTCATTCATTGAGACATACCAATGCTTCTATACTCATAGCCAGTGGCGTGGATCTTAAAACAGTTTCATCTAGATTAGGTCACTCTAACCTGTCAACAACCGGTAATATTTACGCTCATGTTATTGATACCGCTGATGCAAAAGCCAGTGATGCACTTGAAAATATTTTAATTTCACCCACTAATAAAGCTCAGTAACTTTCGTTACTGAGCTTAACTTTTTACATAATTAAACACCAAATAAACACCAGACAGTGGGTTTTCTTAAGAAAATAATATTTTATGCAATAAAAAAAGAGAACCAAAAGGCTCTCTCATGCTATTCTTACTGGAGCTAGCGGGCGGAATCGAACCGCCGACCTACTGATTACGAATCAGTAGGTAAATGGCTTATTGTAGGCATTACTATATGATATACGACATTTTTACGACACAGTTTGCTCTTTTTTTCAATTGCTAATACATAGGGGCCATCATTCTTTATGTAAGTACACTTGTTGCCAACGTAAATATGCAAATTAATTTAAAATCACTATATCTTCATTGTCACTTTATTTGATGGAGGCGGTCCGTACCGGTTTAAGATGACAATTAGTATTAAATATTATCGACATTATTAATCTGAATTAATCATTTATCTATATGACGTTCCTTGCGAGATACGAACTCCCGACTTTCCGGTTCATGAGTGGATTGGGAAGTCTCTGTCGTCAGTCGCATCCTCGTTAATTCATTTGACTATAAAACGCATTAACCACTTATCTTGATGCTCTG
>NZ_LGYO01000028.1 GCF_001263355.1 Acetobacterium bakii | reverse complement strand
TAGGCGTTGGGGAAGCCCTCAAAGGGGCCTTTGTGAAGCACGCAGGCGGCATTCGCCACCCGGTCGATAACCTTGAATGTCAGCATTTCCGAGTCCGCTTTTTTTTCGGTGACCGCCTCGCAGACCTCCACGTCCACATCAGTTTCCCGGTATTCGCCGTCATGATAGATATTAAAACAGTATTCCGGAACCGCACAGACACAGCCCAGCCGCTCCATTTCGGCCCCCATGGGAGGGACAATATGAAACAGGGCGTCATAGCTTGGGACGATGGTCCGCATCGATGCCACAATCACCTGGGAAAGTTCCTTGAGGATCACATGGTATTCTCCGGCTTCCCCGTCATTTTTGGCCAGATAGGATTCCACCTGGGCGAGCCGCAGGGTATCAGCGCCAGCAGCACCGACAGCTTTTGCTTTTCGCCGCCGGAGAGTTTTGCTACCTGCTGCTTGAGATACTGATCCAGCTTAAACTGCGATAATAAGTCACGGTAATCAGCGGGCAAACGGTAAAGGGCGGCGATTTCCTCACAGACTTCACCCACCCGGATATTGCCCTGATAGCTGGAAGACTGAAGCTGTACCCCGACCCGCTCAAAAAGTCGCTTTCTTTCTTTGGTCGGATCCATGCCCAGGACCCGAACCGATCCGTTTTCAAATGATTTCAGTCCCAGGATACAGTCGATGGTGGTTGATTTACCGGCACCGTTGGGCCCCCGGAGACCAAACACCTCGCCTTTTCTAACGGTGATATTTAAATTGTTCATCGCCACTCGGTTGCCATAACACTTGTTTAAGTTTTTCACTTCGATACAGTTTTCCATTGCTTCCTCCAATCATTTCTTGCTGCAGTTTAAAGTATAAATCCTCCTCTACGGGGAGAGTCAAGGGCGAGTTTTTAGTTTTTTCAGAAGTATGATGCAAACCGATGTTGACCCGAACCATTCCTGCGCCTTTTTGGATAAAAGCAAGTTATTGACATTGACTGCATAATGGGTTAACATAACACTGTTATCTAAAATATATAAAAACAACAGGTGCAAAATGGGGAATGAAACAGAAACACGGTCACGATTATTAGAAGTTGCAAAGCAGGAGTTTCTTGAACTTGGCTATGAAAAAGCTTCAATGCGAAAGATTTGCAAAAAAGCCGGGGTTACAACTGGCGCTTTGTATTTCTTTTTTAAAGATAAGAATGACCTGTTTGCAGAGTTAGTTAAAAAAGTTGCTGATGAAATAAAAATGTCCATTGTCCATCATACCGAAAAAGAACAAGCTATTTATGTTGAAACAAAAACAACTCCGCAGGAATTAATTGATGATGGGATACAACAGGGACGAGAGTTTGTAACTTATATGTATGCCAATAAAGATGCATTTATTTTACTCCTTAGCAAAGCTAACGGATCAGCATATGAGAATTTCTACGATGAGCTGGTCGACTTAATGGAAGAAAATACGCTTCGCTTTCTGGATCATATAGCTTCTGAAAATGGCAAAGAAAATGAGATTAATCCCTACACCATGCATTGGTTGGCTCATCTGGAGACGTCCTCCTTTGCTCAATTGCTGATACATGGATTAACTTTGGAAGAAGCCTTGATGCAAGCAGAGGTCATTGCCAAATACCTAACCGGAGGCTGGCTGGAGATACTAAAAAAGTAATAAGTTGAAATGGGTTAATAAAGAAAAATACGATTGAATTCGAAGCTGGAATTCAATTTTATTTTTAAATTAAGCATAACACTGTTATGCTGTGCAAGCATCAGATCGTTTTAACAAATTTACAAAAATAAGTTTCAGAATAAGCGATTGATATTCAAGGCATGAAAGGAGCAAAAATGTTTATTGAAGTGAATGATATAAAAAAAAGTTATGGTGAAGGCGGAAGCTACGTTCAAGTGCTCAAAGGTGTTTCCACGGGAATTGAAAAGGGTCAAATTTGTGTGATAGTGGGGCCAAGCGGATCGGGAAAATCGACGCTGCTTAATACTATCGGGGGGTTGGATACCATCGATAGTGGCAGTATAAAAATAAGTGACATTGAAATCACCAAGCTCAATTCAAATGAATTATCGCTATACCGACGAAATTTGCTGGGTTTTATTTTTCAGTTTTATAATCTTGTTCCAAATCTTACGGTCAAAGAAAATATCCAGGTTTGCGAATATCTGACAAAAACACCGTTGGATATTAATGAACTGCTGGAAGTACTGGGGTTAACCGAGCATCAGAAAAAATTCCCCTCCCAATTATCTGGTGGCCAGCAACAGCGGTGTGCCATTGCCAGAGCACTGATAAAGAATCCCGAGCTACTATTGTGTGACGAACCGACCGGAGCGCTGGATTATCAGGCCTCCCGGGAGATTCTGATGCTCATCGAGAAAATCAACAAAAGATATGGCACCACCATGCTCATTGTCACCCATAATACGGCGATTAAAGAGATGGTTCATCGGGTTATAAAAATCAAAGACGGTCAAATCAGCGAAGACTACGCCAATAAGGTATTAAAACCGGCCAGTCAACTGGAATGGTAGGTTTTCCAATGATTTTAAATAAGCGAATCATCCGGGAGCTCAAAGAGAACTGGGTACGATATGGAGCATTGGCATTTTTGATCATCTTTTCGCTGGGGTTGGTTGTGAGCATGGCTGGTTCCACCGATATAGTCAATTATACCATTGATACAAATAATGAAAAGAATCAACTGGAAGACGGAGAATTTTCGGTTTATGTTCCTCTAACCGAAAATCAGAAGCAGGAACTTGAAAAAATGGGAGCTAAAACCGAAGAAGCCTTCTATATTGATTTACCGGGGACAGAAAAATCCATCCTGCGGGTTTTTGAAAATCGCAATAATATCAATACCATTGAGCTGGAGGAGGGACGGCTGGCCGATCAAACCGGAGAAATCGTCCTGGAGAAACACTATGCCGAAAATCATGGGATAAGTGTTGGACAGTCCCTGATCGTCAATCAGAAGAACTATCGGGTGACCGGGATAGGAACAGTGCCGGATTATTCCAATGTTGTCCAAAATGTTTCGGACGTGTTGGCGGATTTAAAACAATTCAGTATCGGATTTGTCTCTGAAGCAGAATTTAAGCAACTGTTAGCAGAAGATATCAATGTCGAATATAATTACAGCTATCAGTTGGATGGGAACCTGACTGCTTCAGAGCTTAGAGAAAAATTGGTAGATTTGGATTTCGATAAAACAAAAGTTAGCAATAAATATATGCAAGAAATCATCAATACGCTTGAAAAAGGAAAAAATGATTTATCCGGTGGTGTTATTGATTTGGCAGACGGAACGCAAAAACTGGCAAATGGAACAAGCTCACTTAAACAAGGAAGCAATGAATTAGCAGATGGAGCAGGCAGTCTGGCAAATGGAACCGATCAATTAAGCTCAGGTTTAGAAGAATTGACAAATTCCAATGCCACTTTAAATAAAGCGGCCGACGACGTTTTTCAGGGGATGATTGCGCAGGTAAACAGTGAATTTGAAAATATAGGGATGACAGTCACCATTACCGGCGATAATTACAGGTCCGTGATTGATAGCTTAATCAAAGCAAGTGAGGGCTCAGATGCGAATGCTGTGATAACGCTGAATACCATGAAAGCGCAGCTGGATAGTTACAAAACGTTTAAAGATGGGCTCACAGCCTATACCAATGGTGTCGAATCTGCCTATTCCGGGTCGGCGGAGTTGTCAGCAGGGGCAGATGATCTGTATCAAGGCAGTGTGGTTCTGGCAAATGGGGTTAGTTCCATGAGTAATGGCTCTGCCGAGTTAAACAGTGGAATGGGAGAATTTAAAAATCAGGTCACCAATTTTATCAATGAAAATATGGATTATCAATACATTAATCTGATCACCTTTTTAGAAGCAGATGATAATCAACGGATTACAAGCTGTAAAAGCGATGCCGCCATTAATAAAAACTCAGCTTTAATTGCGGGGGTTATTATTATCACGTTAATTGCGTATATGATTTCGGTATTTGTGATTCATACCATCGATAAGGAAAGTGCCGTTATCGGGGCGCTGTATTCAATGGGCTATGTAAAAAAAGAATTGCTCAGACATTTTATGATCCTGCCGATGCTGATTGTCGCAGCATCGGCCATGCTGGGGACCGGCATGGGGTTTCTGCTGATTGGCGAAAATATTAAAGAAAATGTTGCCTATTATTCTTACCCCGCCTATGCCATGGTATTTCCACCATATCTTTTGATTTATGGCGTTTTAATACCAGTACTGATCGCTTTAATTGTCAATTATTTTGTTATCAACAGCAAATTATCCCTGGCGCCACTCAAACTGCTCAGACGGGAAAAGAAACAGCATAAGCTGGCAAACATCGATTTAAAGGAGATGGGCTTTATTAATCGCTATCGGGTACGCCAGTTGCTGCGCGAAATCCGGGGAAATATCACCATGTTTTGGGGACTTTCTATTGCCATCCTACTCATGGTTTTTGGATTTAGTATTTATGGGAGTATTAGTGCTTATGTCAATAATGTGGCATCCAATGTCGAGTATAATTATCTTTACTTGCTAAAATATCCCATGGAAACTGCCCCTAGTGATGCGACAAAAGCTTATACCGAGTCGTTGACCGCAGACCTTTATTTAACCGGGGGCGAAATGGATGTGACGGTTCAGGGGATTGATGATGAAAACCCCTATTTTGATTTCTCACTGGATGGAGAAAAAAATGATGTGATCATTTCTGATTCAGTCGCCAACAAGTTCGGTTATAAGGTGGGAGATGAGATTACGCTGGCTGATAATCTTGAAGATCGAAACTATAACTTTACGGTTAAAGAAGTGGTGAGTTTTGCAAGCGGTCTCTATATTTTCATGGACATTAAAGACATGCGCGAGCTGTTTGGACAGGAAGACGACTACTATAATACCCTAATGTCTGATCATGAACTGGATATTGAAGCGGGAAGAATTGCCACGGTCATAACGGTTGATAAAATGGTAGCTGCGGCCAGACAAATGTTTACCATGATGTATGGGTTGGTTATTACCATTCTGGGAGCATCGATACTGCTCTTTGTGATTGTTATGTATTTATTAGTAAAAATGATGATTGATAAATCAACCTTCAGCATTTCCTTAATCAAGGTGTTTGGCTATAATGAACGGGAAATAAAAAAGCTATACCTGGGCACCACCTTCTATACCGTTGCGCTCTCGACCCTTATTGCCATTCCGGTCAGCAAAATGATTATTAATAAGATTTACCCCTATATGGTGTCCAATGTTTCAGTCGGGATGAATGCCATCATGGTACCCCAATCCTATCTGATCATGGCCGCGATTATTTTAAGTGCATACACCATTGTTAATTATATGGTTGGCAGGCACTTGAAAAAAATTTCCCTGGTTGAAATTTTAAAAGAACGAGAGTAGCAGGGGAAAGGACTTTTTTATTGATCCCAAACCGTTCTCATGTTTCTTTAATCACAATTGATGAAATTAAATTTAAAAAGTGGTAGAATAAAAGAAAAACGAGGAGGCCAAAGATGAGTTTTTATCGTAAAGCGTTGCATTTTAATTTGCCAACACGAAGAGGGCTGGTCATTATTACGAGATATATGGAAAATCGCTGCTGGAGTATTGTTTGGTTGATGCCAAAGAAAGAGGTAAATCCGGCATTTGTATGATCGGAAACCGGTGAAAGATCTGCCCAATTGAGGCAGGTGCTGGAGCTGTTAAGATGGCGGTAGAGCAGGCATTAAAGGGATGTGTATGACGAACGAATCGTCCCCGCATCATACGTATCAATGTAAAACCAGACAAAACAAAGCAGGCATTGTCGGGAAGCGATAGCTGCAAAAGGATATACTGTCATTACAGCAGGAGGTGATTGGCATGGAATGGATGAAAGCCATTGGTGAAGCGGTTGATTATATAGAACGTCATATGACTGATGATATTACGGTGGATGATGTTGCGAAACATGTTTGCATATCGACCTTCTATTTTCAAAAGGGATTTAGCATGTTATGTGGCTACACGATTATGGAATATATCCGCAATCGCAGGTTGGCTCTGGCCGGAGTAGAATTAACGAATAGTGATGATAAAATCATTGATGTTGCAATGATGTACGGATATGATTCACCCGATAGTTTTACCAAAGCTTTTACTCGTTTTCACGGCATCACACCTTCTCAGGTGCGAAAAGAAGGAACAATGCTTAAGTCCTTTGCACCGCTGAAATTAACAATAGCGTTGAAAGGTGGTTATCTTATGGATTACAGAATTACGAAAAAGGACAGTTTTACCATTATTGGTTCAGCAAAAGAATTTTCTTACGAGAATGCCAAACAGGAAATTCCCGCTTTCTGGCAGGAGCATTATGTGTCGGGGAAAGGCCAGACTGTTTGCGGAATGTTTGGAATTAACATTGACGAGGAAATGGGAAATAAAAAATTTGAGTATTTGATCGCCGATGTTTATAATCCGGTGATGGATATTCCCGAAGGTTTTATAACCAAAACAATTCCGGCGTTTACCTGGGCGGTTTTTCCCTGCCAAGGAGCAATGCCAATGTCGCTTCAAAATGTGAATGAGAAAATATTTTCGGAATGGCTTCCCGCATTAAAGGAGTATGAATTTGCCGCAGGTTACTGCGTGGAAATGTATGATGCCCCCGATAAATATCCCAAGGGAACACAGGATGAAAATTATTATGCGGAGATATGGATTCCGGTAAAAAGAAAATAACGAATCAAGACCCTGCTATCGTGAGGTGAGCAGGGTCTTCTTTTTTTTTGCATGACAAAGTGAATGCCTCCACGTCATGCCCAGAGGCTGTATTTTTCAGCGGTTTAACACATCCCACTCACTGCTCAAATCCGAGATCACGTTCAAATATTTAGAATAATCCCTGGCAACTTAGCCAAACTTGATTGTAACCACCCCACCAGAATCGCAGTTGCGCAGTTCTAGTTGTCCTGCGTGTGTTTTTGCAACACGTGCTTTTGCTCAGGATGGAATGGCCCTGGTGCTGTCTCAGGAAGCCATTCGCCATCCTGATTTCAACCGATTGCCTCAGGTTTGGCAGCGGTTTATACTCATGCCGTTTATGCATTCAGAAGCAGCGGACATCCATCAGGTCGCCCTGTCGCTTTTTGAAGCGCTGGGCGACCCGGCAACCCTGGAATATGAAATAAAGCACAAGCAGATCATTGATCAGTTTGGACATTTTCCCCATCGTAATGAGATCATGAAGCGAGAATCCACTCTGGCTGAAATAGAATTTTTGAAACAACCGGGCAGCAGCTTTTAAACAGTTGGTAAACTGGTTGATTCTTGAGATTTAAGTACAGATCAGGTTAAAGCGACATGGGCCGATCCGGCTGAAGAATGAGGTAAGTAAGGAAATAAAAAAAGTAGCAATCATTGGCTTGGGTGCCATGGGTATTCTTTTCGGAGCCCAGATTGCCCAAAAGATCGGGGATGCCCTGAGCGATGCCGGAAAGCCTTTCATGCGGCAGGATATCGAAGCCAAACGCCCCAGTGAGGTGGCACTTTTCTCCGGAACGGTGGTGGCACTTGGGCAAAAGCATGGGATCAAGACCCCGGTAAATGCCATGCTCTATGACAACATCATGGCTATTGAAAAGAGCTATAGGGGATATTAGCTCGTAAGCGGTAAAAAGGTAAAGCTGAATGAAAAAAGAGCTGGCATTTAAAGGATAATGCCAGCTCAAATGATTTTATGGATTTGGCCGAAAAGCGATGGTCTGGTTTTGATATCTAGACAGGTCGCCATTGTTGTAAATTTAAAAGGATAGTGACCACCCATTAAGCAGTTATTTTTTGCCAATTACGCCTTTGCGAAATGCGGTATTATACCTACGACAATGCCGATCTTTGCCCAGTAATGCAGAGGAGGCATAAATACTTTCCATCATTTCACGATTCATAGGATCCATTACTGCAGAGTCCAGCCCAGCTTCAATGGCAAAAGCTATACATGTTTTATTTAGTAATGCTCTTACCGGCATGCCAAAGGAAATGTTACTGATTGCGCCGGTCATTTTTATTGTTGGATATATTGCCTTGATCGATTTTATTTCGGCAGTAAAATTGATCATTGCATTACCATCGGAGGACAAAGCCATTACGCAGGGGTCTATGTGGATTCGGTCAGGGGTAATGCCATATTCATCAGCCTCTTCCACGATGCTTTTTGTAATCGTTATCTTTTTTTCTAAATTGTTGGGAATACCATTATCGTCACAGGTTAAGGCTACCATTTCCCATTTCGTATTTTTTATGAGCGGAAGTAATAGCTCACATTTATTTCCTTCTTTAGAAACAGAGTTGATGATGCCTTCCTTTTTTGCAAAAGGGAGCACTGCTTCAATAACTCTTGGATCGGGACTGTCAATACACAAAGGGATATCAACGGTGTTCTGCACGATCTCCATTAGCCATCTGAGCGTTTCTATTTCAACATCTGGGGCCGTGCTGGCGCACACATCAATAAAATCGGCACCTGCGTCAACCTGATCCTTTGCCCGCTTTGCGATAAAATCAGCATCACGTTCTGCAATGGCTTTTTTGACAACGGGAATTGTGCCATTAATCTTTTCACCAATAATAATCATAATGACTTTACACCCATCCCTGACAAATTTTCACGCCTTGTGCAGCGTTGGTTGTGAAGGCATCAGCGCCAATATCCTCGCATGCTTCCTGAGTAACAGGATTTCCGCCGATGATAATTTTGGAATCGATTCCAGCAGCTTTTAAAGCTTTGGTGGTATCTTTCATTGCATCAAGTGCTAAGGTCAGTACGCCACTCATGCCAATAATCTGCGGCTCCACTTCTTTGGCCATGTCGACAAAGGCTTGGATTGGCGCATCGATTCCGATATCCACAACCTCAAAACCGGCGGCTTCGGCCATTCCACGAAAAATATTTTTACCAATGTCGTGTAAATCTCCCGCCACCGTACCAAGTAATATTTTTCCACTGATGGTTGAATCTGATTCGCCCAAAAATGGTTTTAATACCTTAATGGTGTTAGTCAACAACTCGCCGCCGAAAACTAAATCACCGATAAAGTATTCACCTTCTGAAAATCTGTCTCCAATAATGGTCATGCCTTCCTGACACGCCTGTACTACGGTAGCTGCTTCGTCTGCAGAGGGTGATGCTTTAGTAAAGTCGGCAAGCACTTCTAATAGTTGTTCTTCTTCCAATTCGCCAACCAGTTCTGTTATTCGTTTTAAATCTAACATCAATATATTAATTCCTTTCGTGACACTCTAAATAAGGATCTGAAACAGTTTCGTTTAAAAAATTTAACTGTATACCGAATACGTTTTAGCGCTTTCCTTTCTAATACCAGAATTATTTTTATAATTTTTTTATGCGATGATCATTAAAAAAATCACCATTTTAGCCATAGCTTCTTTTCCTTGTTCATTGGGGATAAACGTCAAAATCTCGTTTTTCATCCGTTCAATAATTAGTTCCATTTCAGTCATATTCTCTGACATTTTAATATCCTCCTGTTATTTGTATACGCCATATTCGTGAACAAATTCGTTGACCGCAATCAGGCATTCTTTGTTAGCATCATTTTTACCCAGCAACACCTTATCAGTGGAAAAAACAAATCCACCGCCTGGAGCTACTTCATCAATTATTTTCTTGGCAACATCAATACACTCCTGAGGTGATTTGTACGTTAGATCATTGGTACTGATTCCGCCGGCAATACACATGTTTTTGCTTAGTTTTGCTTTAACGACTTTTAGATCATCCTCTTCAAAGAATCCCAGAATACAACCCGCTGGTAGTTCCTGGAGATAATCATATAAGTGGCTCCAATTCTTTTCAAATAGAATTGCAAACTTGTAACCCTTTTGCGCAAATGTTTCAATATATTTTTTAAATGACGGCCAATATACCTTTTCGAAGTCTTTTGCTCTGATAAATGGCGGTAAATGTAAAAACATATGTAAGTATTTATCGTTTGTTGGCTGGACGAGCGCCGCAAACGTTGTAGGAATAGTAAACTGCTCGGTAATTGCCATGCATGCTTCTGCAAATTCTTTTGGTTTGCGCTTTATATCATTAATGGAGCCGGAGAAGTCCCGTAACGAATCAAGCAATAAATCGCCTGCCGCAAATGGGGCAATCGCCTCAATTACCGGGAGTCCTTGTTCTGTTTTGAAACGATCCACCAAAACCCCTCGATCATGAAAATATTTAAACAGAAAGGAAAGACTGTGGGCTAGTTTTTGATACTTTTCTTCCATCGTTCCGCTTTGAAAAATCTTATGTTTTCTTGGCAGGATTTCATTCACAAAAAAACTTCTTGGATTGGCAATAAGCTTTGGATACTCTTCTGGAAGCATTATTTCTGAAAGACCTGTTTCAATTTGAATCGTTTCCATTTCATCGGAATAAATGCCTCCGCCTAAAGAATTCATGAAATTTAACGGCATTGTAATTCCCGGAAATGATATTGTGTCAAAGTATGCTTCAGTTGTTGCTTTAGAATATGCCGCATACTCTAAATCCAGATTGGTTCTGGCGTCTTTTAATGTTGTAGGATAATTAAACAACGCCCAATTGTCGATTAGTGAATGGATAGGTACTCTGTCTCCATGCTTTAGTTCAACAGCATTTGTTAAACGCTCAAGCCGGTGTTGATAAATTTGTGATTTGTCACTCATAAAAAACCTCCCTAAAAATATAAATTAAACATTTTGTACAAACAAAATGGTTATGTTAAAATTTAGTATATAATATCGTATAATAAAAAAAAACTACAAAACTATGCATCGTGTTGATATTCTACATAGTGTCGAAATTTGTAGAGAAAGGTAGATTTACAATGGGCACAAAAAAATCAGAACAAACTAAAATAAATATCCAAAAATCATTAATGCAAATTCTAAATAAAAAAAACTTCCTTAACATAACTGTAAAAGAAGTTTGCGGCAATGCTAATATGCATCGAACTACATTTTATTTGTATTATCAAAATTTAGATGAAGTGCTTTGTGAAGTTGAACAAAACTTATTGGATGAAATTACTGAGCAGAGTAAAAACATAAATTACATCATTCCAACTTTTGAAAGTCAGAATATGAACATGTTTACGCATGAAAGATGGGAGATACTTGATTATTTTAAAGAAAATAAAGAGTATCTGATACCTTTACTCAACCCGCATAGTAATTTGAATTTTATTTATAATTATAAAAAAACAATATATAGTCAAATAATCTTGACACTAAAAAGGATCAATGCTTCCTACGGTGTCTATGAAGAATATGTTATTAGATATCTCATAAGTGGGATAGTCGAAACATTATATTATTGGCTTAAAAATGATGATTTATCGGTTGAAGAATTCACTGATTTTCTGCTGAGATTTAATTCAATGAATTCATTTATTATACCTGAAATCCCATCATAAAGGGATAGTAATGGGCATGAAGGGAAAACAGAAGGATCTGGTGCCGAGAATGTGCCTGGTATTGTGGGTACGGTGGTGGCACTTGGGCAAACGCATGGGATCAAGACCCCGGTGAATGCCATGCTCTATGACAACATCATGGCTATTGAAAAGAGCTATGTTTAATGGTGCGGTGTATTTTTCAGAGGCTTAATTCATCCTCACCACTGTTTAAATCCGGATCATTATTAAACATGCCGAAAACGAGAAACCTGTTTAAGTTCGTTAAGAAATATTATTTAAATATGACGTTATGCTGTCATATTTAAGATGTTATAATTGATTAAAAATGCAGGGAGAAATGAAGATGGTCAGACCAACAACTAAGCCCAGCTTGATGGCAGATGCCGATAGTAATTATCAAAAGCTGAATCAACTGATTGATTCAATGACCGAAAAAGAATTATCGATAGTATTTGATTTTTCGGATGATGACCGAAAAAAAGAAGCCCATTGGGGAAGAGATAAGAATCTTCGCGATGTTCTGGTGCATCTATATGAATGGCATCAGCTTGTTTTGAATTGGGTGGTCGCAAATATGAAAGGCGAAGATAGATCTTTTTTGCCGGCCCCGTATAACTGGAAAACATATGGAGTGATGAATGTGGCTTTTTTTGAAAAGCATCAGAATACTTCACTTGATCAATCCAAAGAAATGTTTGAAAAATCACATCAGGATGTTCTAAAGTTAGCGGATACCTTTACAAATGAAGAACTGTTTACAAAAGGAACCTATAAATGGGTTGGCGGAAGCACCTTAGGTTCATATTTTGCAAGTGCGACGGCAAGTCATTATGATTGGGCGATGAAAAAAATCAAAGCACATATTAAAAATTGTAAGGGGATTAAAAACTAAACAGCGAGTTTTTGATACCTCTTAGCCAAACGTGATTGTAACCACCCCACCAGAAGCGCAGTTTTGCAGTTCTAGTTGTCCGGTGTGTGTTTTTGCGACACGTGCGGCAAACCAGAGGCCAAGGCCATTGTGTCCATCGGCACCGCGCGCTATGTCACCACGCCATAGGCGCTCTGTTGCATGGTGCAACGCCGCCTTGCTAAAGCCGAGGCCTTCATCACACACCGTGACTTGCCAGCCGCCATCGACCATGTGGCCTTCCAAATACACGTTTTTACCTGCCGGGGTATGCTCGATGGCATTTTGTACGACATTACCGAGGGCACGAAGTAAATGGTCTTGCTGAATCCGCGCAGCACCGTCCAGGCCGTTATGGGTGTGCAGGCAAATCTTCTTGGCTTCGGCAATGGCCATTGTGCGCTGACAAAGCTCGTCAAACAGGGCGGGCAGGTTGGTGTTTTCAAATGCCTCATCCGCACCGGCGGCGGTTTCCAGCAGACTGGCAACATACTGCTTGGCGCGGTCGTTGCTTGTCACAATTGTCTCCACCATTCTGCGGCTGCGCTCAGACAGTTCTTCATCCATGAGAAGTTCGGCGTTGCCTCCCACCAGGGTGAGTGGGGTTTTTAAATCATGGGTGAGTGCGGCTATTTCCGCCTCGCGCTCTTGCTGTGCCGCCCATTGGGAGGACAGGGAGCGGTACAATGCCTCCTTCATATGTTCCATCGCACCGAGCGCCTGGTCATACTCCCGGATGCCCGCGTGGGGAATTGCGAAATCGAGCTCCTGTGCGCCGACCTTCTCGCTCACCTCACCAAACAGCTTTAGCTTGGTGGCGAGACGCCGCCGGAGCCACAGGGTGTTAAACAGCAGACAAAGCACACAGGCCCCACCAAGTGTGGTCAGCCACAGGTATTCAAAGGGGGGCAGGATGTCGCGCAGCATCGGATTGGCAAACTCTGCCCGGTAATACCAGTGAAAGATTACGGTGTTGCCATTCGCGTAGGTATACCGCGAAACATCGATATTGTCGCTGTCCTCCGGTAAAAACCCGGCCAGGACTTCCAGCTTATTACCCGCTACGTTACTTTCTAACACGTCGCCATTCCGACCAAACAAAGCGTACTCGGCCAGAAAATCGTCACCCGGAGAAACAAACGTTTTTGGCTCACCAGCTAGCAGTTGCTCCACCTGTTGGTTGGAGACGTATCCCTGGTAAATAACGCCGGTGCTTTGAAGCCACCCAAAGTAGCAATACCATATCAGGCAGCATAACAGCATACTGCCAAGCATAACGATGGCAAAGCGCAAAAGCACAAAGGAAAGGCTTACAGAACGCTGTTTTTTCGCCATTTGTAGCCCACCCCCCAAACGGTTTCGATGGGGCTGATGGCGTCGGCTTTCAGCTTGGCACGGATATTTTTGATGTGTTCCGCAACGGCCGACGGGTCGCCCTCGGCCTCAAAGCCGAAAACCGCTTCATATAATTGTTCTTTGGTAAATACTTGGCCAGCATGCAGGGCCAGATGTTCACAGATCGCGTATTCGCCCCTGGTAAAGGGCAGCGTGTGTTCACCCGCGATGGCCGCTTTTGCCTGCATATCAAAGCGCACACCGCCTCGGCTCAGGGTGTGGGTCGGTTGACGAACTTCCCGCCGCAGATGGGCGTTTACTCGTGCGCGCAGCTCCGCAAGACTAAATGGCTTTTTAATGTAATCATCGGCGCCCAAACCAAAGCCCTGGACAAGGGCTGCGTCTTCCGCCTTGGCGGTTAGAAACAGGATGGGGCAGTCCACCTCGGCACGGATCCGGCGGCACAGGGAAAAGCCGTCCTCGCCGGGCATCATCACATCGAGCAGTAGCAGATCGTACTGCTGGCACCGGGCAGGCTGCACGGCGGTGGCATCCGCTTCGGTGTCGATCAGGTGGCCGTCCTTTTCCAGGGCAGCGCGCACTAGGGATAGCATATCAAGGTCATCATCGACCACTAACACTTTCGACATCATCTCACCTCCTTGTTTTACTCTTCGATAACGTTACCTTCCCATCGACTAAACCATAATAGTGACAAAACCAGAACAATCGAAGTAATCATAATCAGAGAAATAACTCCCGGAAAAACAGGTGTACTTGAAAAGTCAAAATAATTTTCCAAAAACCGAACACCCCATTCCCAGGGAATGATCGGCCAAATTTTATCACCAATCGCATTTTCAAAGTATCCGGCTAAAATGGTGCCCGATATCCCAAACAAAACAGAAATACTTGAACCAAACCGAAAAGCAATCGGTATGTGTAATAAATATAAAAATAAGTTGCTCAATAAAAACAGATAAAACAGGACAAAATATGATCCAACGGGTGCGGTGCCAATAGCCAGAAAAAAATTAACGCCAACATAGAAGCACAGTTCATATAGTATCATATTTATGGCGAAAAGAAATAGTAGAAAGAACAATTTCCCTAGGTATACGCTACTTCGCGACGCCACTAAACCCAGCGCATTTTCGTTATTCCGATCTAAGTTAATAAAAACGGGTACAACAATACTGACAAAAATCGGATAACATATTTGTAAGATGACGAAGAACAACCGCACATCAGAAATAAGATGGTATCCGCCAGTAGCGTAATAAACCAGGAATAATGTTGTAACCACGATCGGCGGTAGCAGATGCAATAAAACAATTGGTGTTCGTTTGATCTTGGTAAAATTGGAAAAAAACTCCCTGATAATCGTCATTGGCGATACACCTGCTTGCTGTACCAGCGTGAAAATAAAAGGGTAAGAACGAACGATGCAACTAAGCTTATCAATACCAGTAACGCACTTTCACCTAAATTTAAAATCAATCTTGAACCGGCGTCGACCAATAATCCATTTGGTAAAATGCCAAATAATGTCACCATAAATCGTGCCGGCCAGCTATATGGGAAGAACCAAAACAAAGGCGTCAAGGAAAAAAACAAACCGCCGAACGCACTGGCGAACAAATTTATAATCACTGAACCAACAAATCCGACTTTTTGATCCAAAAACAAACAGAAAGGGATCTGCCATAATAAGGAGAGCCACAATAAGCCATATCCTAAAAGATAATATCCGCTATGACCAATTGCTGATGAAACACCTGACACGAGGCTTTCAGAGATAACCGTGATCAGTGATAGTAATAATGATATGATCAAAAGATTAAGTGCGATCAAAATGGTTTTAGCAATAAAGGTTTTCTGCAAGTCGATGGGCAAACTATAAAGCGTTCGGTAGTTGTGCTTTTGATCCTTATTATTCACTAAATGACTTAAAAACACAATCGATAAAGACGCAATCGGCATACACCAATTGCAAATCATAGCGCTTGAAAAACCACCTAACCCAATACCGACAAAGATAAATACCAGCGATAATAAAATTAAAGTTGCCGGAATAAATATCATCAGTTTTCTAAATAGGGAGCGTTTAAATTTCAAGTTTTCTGCGGTAAAATAGGCTGGTAACATCAGGATGCACGCTCCTTTCGGATGATATCCATAAACAATTGTTCCAGGTTCTCAGTTGCATCAATTTTATCTTGATACAGGAGCGATCCATTATAGAGGATCCCGATGTCATCGGCAACTTGTTGTATTTCGCTTAAAACATGACTTGATATAATGACAGAAATCCCAGACGCCGCAAATGTTTTAATCATTTTCCTTAATTCTTCAATACCAAAAGGGTCTAACCCGTTTGTCGGTTCGTCCAGGACTAATAATTTGGGGTTGTTCAGCAGCGCTAATGCGATACCCAATCGCTGTTTCATTCCCAATGAAAAATCGGTGGTCTTTTTATTTTTAGTATCCATTAAGTCCATTTGTCGTAAAACGTCATCACATCTTTTTGATGAAATCCCCATCAGCGTCGCTCGTACTTTTAAATTTTCAAATGCCGTTAAATTTTCATACAGTGGCGGTGATTCGATCAACGAACCAATATTCAATAAATCTTTTCGAGTCCATGGGTGATTATTGAATGATATTTCGCCTGAAGTTGGTCGGATAATACCGGTAAGCATCTTTAATAATGTTGATTTGCCAGCACCATTAGGTCCTAACAAACCATAGACAGAATTTTTTCTTACCGCCATCGATAAGTCTTTTATCGCATCGGCCTTTTTGAATTTTTTAGAAACATGATTGGTTTCTATGATGTACTCGCACGTCATAACTTCCGCCATTTCACATTCCGGTTTGGATAGTGTCCGTTCCATAAGCTTGTCCCTCCTTGTATTGGTTACTGTTATGGTAACAGCCATTTTTAAGGATTTTATAAGGAAGCGGGTATTTTCTCGAAAATTCATCCCGGCCAGCAGCTCGGTTGGCGCCACACCAATCGTTACACGATCGCATCGGACCAAAACAGGTCGGGATTGCTGATTATGTTTAATCAATAGGTAGTTGACTATACTTAATTATTTATAAGGAGGTAAAAGGATGAAAACCTGTATTGCATGTGGAATGCCAATGAAGAAAGAAAGCGATTTCGCAATGGGAGAGACAAAAAAGGACTATTGTGTTTATTGCGCAAGACCTGATGGGTCGATGCAATCATTTGACGACAAAAAACAGGGTTTGATTAATTTTACGATCAAAACTCAAGGGTTAGAAAAAGGCATTGCTGAAAAGGCGGTAGAAAATATGATGAGTAAATTGCCAGCATGGCAGGAATATTTTCAGAAACAGAAAGTATGTTAATGGAGCAATCGGAACGGGGTTAATGCCACCTGAATACTTTGGAGTCACGGAAAGGTTAAGCATACTTGCAGCAACGGCATTTACTGGCATTTTGGGATTGTATGTTTTTTACGGCATCGATTATATAGAAAATAAAAGTTGAATCATTTGGCAAGGTGATTTTATTACTACTAGAAACGCCCCGGGTCATAACCTTTTGGCTTATCCGGCATATTTATGCTTTCGTTTTACTATCGTCTAAAATTTCGATTTCTAAATAATCAAACCAGATGGAATCGATAAACTGGTCTTCACGAAAAAATGTTTTAGAAATCTGATTAAGTTCTTTTGTGTTTCGGTCAAACCACATCGGTTTTTCCAAATCAAAGTCATGGCAGAAGATCTCTAAAGCGGCTTGAATTTTATCATATATAGCCAAGGATTTGTTATCAATTTCGACAACTTTTTCTTCCGTAAATTTATTGTTTTTCATGAGTTTTAACCAAATTCGGATCATGTTTTTTACCTCTCATTCATTAATGTGCTATTACATTCAGATGACATTTTTTAAATGCCAGTAAAATGGACATATATTGAGTATAAGGGGTGGAGGGGAAAATGTAAAGGAAACTGGAAAAGTTGAGTTGTAAATTAAAAAAATCTTGACCAGGATGCTGGATTATGATTAAATTAAAACAACATGAAGGTAATAGAATCACTACTCTCGATAATTTAATAAAAGTATATAAAATCATTTGATGCAGAAAATTACTTTCTGAGGTAAAATAGGTGAAAATCCTATGCTAATGTTGTAGCCGTAATTGTTAATATACATAAGTCGGAGACCTGTTTTTATACTATAACAATATGTTCTTCAACAATTTAAGAGCTTTTGTCAACTCAAGATTTAGCAAATACAATTTTTTATTGTATTTGTTTATTCTTTGATGGTGACAAAAGCTCTTTTTCTTTTATATTTGAAAAGGATAACCAAATAATTTTTCTAATGCAATATGAAATTAATGCAAAATAAGAGATTTAAGTTTGATATTAGGGAGAATACATGAATAAGATATTAAGTGTTAGTGGTTTAACGAAAAGATTAGGGGATTTTTTATTAGACAAGGTCACTTTTGAGATAGAACCTGGAACAGTAATGGGGTTTATTGGAGAAAATGGTGCAGGAAAAAGTACTACCATTAATCTATTGCTTAATATTATAAAAAAAGATGCTGGTTCTATTGAGATGTTCGGTATGGAGTATGATAAAAATGAGATAGAAATAAAACAGAAGATTGGTTTTGTTTTATCAAACGCCTACATATATGAGGATTTAACGATTCGGCAGTTTGCAAATTTTATTTCTTCATTTTATCGTCAATGGGATGAGAAGAAGTTTCATTATTATCTAAAACGGTACAATCTTGATCCCAAAAAAAAGATATCAGATTTATCAACGGGTATGATTGCTAAGTTGAAAATTTCAATTGCTTTGAGTCACAATGCCAGGTTAATCATCATGGATGAACCAACAACAGGACTAGATCCCATAGTTAGAGATAATGTTCTGGACGATATGCAATCAATTTTTGAAGAAAAACATGAAGCGGGAATTCTTTTTTCATCACATATTTTTTCTGATATAGAAAAAATATGTGATGGCATAACATTAATCGATGATGGTAAGATTTTAATTTCTCAATCCATAGATAGTATAAAAAATAAATATAAAATAATTTCTGGTGATTTAATAGCTTTAGACCGTATAAAAGATGACCTTTTTAAACATATTCTTAAAGGTGATCGTTTTATTGGTCTCGTTGATGTTGAAAAACCAAATAGTTGTAGCCTGCTTAATCCAGTTGAAATAATACCTTTTTCAATTGAAGAATTCTTTTTATTGATTAAGAAAGGAAAATCTCAATGTTGAAACTAATTTGGCGAGACTTACACGTTTATCAAAGGAAAAATATGGCTTCATTAATATTTACAGCATTAATTTATATGGTTATTTACAATTTTTGGCCATATGAAAATGGGCTATTGTTAGTGATGATTTTAGTATTTATTACATTTTGCGACAATGCTTTATCTGTTGCATTCAGTTTAGATGATATATACAAATTTAATCGTTACATAGTATCACTTCCAACAAAAAGAGAAACAATGGTATTTTCCCGATTTCTATCGTCCTATTTGGTGGGGTGTCTTGGGATTATTGTATTATTTATCTTTCAAATTATAATGACATATGCTACTCGTAATACCGTCAATACTTCTTTCTTTGATAGTATGTCTTTAAATAAGTTTTTATTTTGTTTCGGTAGCATAAATATTTATTGTGCAATTATTTTCACGCTAAGGAATAAGTTTGGAGTAAAAAAATTAAAATTATTGTTCAATGTAGTTTATATTATTTTTTTCTTATCACTATCACTTCTCGTTTCACAAGGATCAATGAATGCATTACCCCTAATAATGAAAAGTGCTAGTATTATATTTTTGTTGTTGATTGTTTATGCGATGTTCTCGCTAGTCCTGATAATTATGGCAATGCTAGTATCGATGAGAATTGTAAAGAGCAAGGAATTTTAAGCATATGGACATTTCAAAGATAAAGAGACAGTTCTTTTATGATACGAAAGAACTGTCTCTTTATATCAATTGTTTTCCCCGAAAATAATCTCATCCTCTCTTTTTCTGACAAACTTTACAATAATACGTACCTCTGCCACGAACCATTTCCTTAGTTATTGGCCCATTGCAGACAGGACAGACTTTTTGCATATGTACCTGTAACTGTACTTGAAAAAAGCCGGTAATTCCATTGGCGTCAAAAGAGTGAATCGTCGTTCCGCCCTGGGCAATGGCCTGTTCCAATATTCTTTTTGATACTGCGATTAATTCGGCTACGCGCTTTTTACTGACACGTTTTCCCGGTGTTAACGGATGCATTTTCATCGAAAAGCAGATTTCATTGGCGTAGATATTTCCGATGCCACTCATAATAGTTTGATCGAGTAACAATGCTTTAATTGGCAGATTGCTCTTATGTATTTTTGCGTAGATTTCTTTGGGATCGGCGTCCCAGGGTTCTGGTCCAAGTTTGCAAAGTGGTAAATCATGACGATAGGTTTCTTTGTTAACGAGTTCTAAACGACCAAATTTACGGGTGTCCTGATAGCGTAATTCGGTGCCATCACTAAAGACAAAGCTAAGATGTTCATGTTTGTTTAGCGGTTTTGAAGTCTCGATAATATTATACTTGCCTTCCATCCGTAAATGCGAAATAAACGCATCACTGTCTAAAATAAAGATTAAATATTTCCCCACCCGATCGATATCGCGAATGGTTTGTCCGGTTAACGTCGCCACAAAATTATTTGTATCCCCGACGACGATCTTATCGTAATGAACCCGGATTTCCTTAATTTCTTTTCCAATAATAAAGTTTTTTAACGTTCTGCGAACGGTTTCGACTTCCGGTAGTTCTGGCATAACTTTTCACCTGCTTTATATAGATACTATTTTTGCGGGATCCACCATGAGTATACACCAACTGAACTCATCACTGCAAATGGAAAAAGAATAGCGGCCATTATTATCGCTACATTTGCTTCGATTATTCCTGCAATGTAAGTATCTACCAAGGTCAGAATTCCCTGTTGCAAACCATGCACGAAGTCATGATGGAGAAGTACCTTCAAGATACGAAAATATTGCCAACTCAATGGTTCATTTAAGGACAATCAAGCGTTTGTGATGTTACAATTATGATGCATTGAATTAATAATGAAGTAGAAATGATCACGCACTAAAAAGCATAACAATTCCGGTGTAATTAATGCACTGACAAAAATTGGAGGCCAGGATGAAAAAAACATTATCGATACAAGAAAGCATCATAGCTTATTATATGCGTGCCGAAGAACGTGAGGGCTGAAACATATGGATTTTTTAGTAGACGAGACGGGATTTGTTTTGGTGCTTTCACGAAAACAGCCGATGATAACTATCATCGGCTGTTTAAATGTATCAGTGCCGCAAAGGTGGGAATGTCGAAAATCATTAGCCGCTTCAAGCGCGTTGCCCCACGGTAGCCGATTTGAAAGGGGGACGAAATGAAATATATCACCTTCGTTGTCCCTTGTTATAATTCAGAAGATTATATGAAACGCTGCATTGATTCACTTTTACTGGCCGGGAATGATGTGGAAATCATCATTGTCAATGATGGTTCGATCGACAAAACCTGTGAAATTGCCGAGGATTATCGCGTCAAGTATCCCGACATCATCCGGGTCATCAATAAAGAAAATGGCGGCCATGGTTCTGGTGTAAATGTTGGATTGGAACAGGCAACCGGGATTTATTTCAAAGTTGTGGATTCCGATGATTGGCTGGATCGGCAGGCGTTGGATCAATTGCTGTTTAGAGTGAGCAATTTTTGTCTGTTGAAACAAAAAGATAACGCGCTTGTTATTCCGGATTTGTTCATATGCAATTACGTTTATGACCATTTGCATGAGGAAACACGCCATGATATTTCTTACAAGAATGCGTTGGATGAAGAAAAAATATGTACATGGCAGGATATTGGCTTTTTTAAGCCGTCCCAATACTTGCTCATGCATTCTCAAATCTTTCGAACATCAGTTTTGAGGGAAAGCGGCGTAAAACTTCCAGAGCATACGTTCTATGTTGACAATATTTTCGCCTATCAACCATTACCCTATGTCAAGTACCTATACTATATGAATATTGATCTTTATCATTATTTCATTGGCCGTGATGACCAATCTGTAAATGAAGACATCATGCTCAATCGAATTGATCAGCAAATCCGGGTAACTGAACAAATGCTGGCCTGTGTGAATTTACAGGCTGTCAAAAAGAAAGAACCAAAACTTGCGGCATATATGTATCGATATCTTTCAATCATCATGTCCATCACAAATATTTTGTTGTTAATGATTAATTCCGAGGAATCCATGCTTCAAAAAAACAAATTATGGAGCGAGCTCAAAACACTAGATAAAGGTCTTTATCTAAAACTGAAATACACATCCATGAGTGGGTTGACCAACATGCCCGGTTCCATTGGCCGGAAACTAACAATTTCCGGCTATCGCGTTGCCCAAAAACTTTATAAATTTAATTGAAGTTATACGCATTGAAAGGCTGGTGAATGACTATAAAAGTGAATAAAAACCTGTTTTATCCGTTCTTTTTCCTGATCGTCATGGGGTTGACGATTTATGCGCTGCTACAGGGCAATGACATTGAGGCGATCCTGCTTGCCATTTCCAGTATGAAAAGTGGTTACTTGTTCCTGGCCATGTTGGTGGCGCTGCTTTTTGTTGTCCTTGAGGCGGTTATCATTTGGTATTTAATGCGTAGTCTTGGTGAGCCGAACAGTATGCTACGATGTGCGGCTTATTCGTTTATCGGTTATTTTTATTCTGCAATCACGCCGACCGCTATGGGTGGACAGCCAATGCAGCTTTATTATATGCGGAAAGATGGGAATTCTTTATCGAAAAGTTCCGTGATATTAATGATATTGGCACTGTTTAGCAAGCTGGTACTCGCTCTTATCGGCATTGCGCTTTTGGTCTTTTGGCATGGGCCGTTGGTTTACTATCTCAAGAACTATATGTATTTATTTTATCTGGGCCTGGCACTTAATATTATATCCGTAGCCGTTTTGCTTGCCGCCATGTTCATTCCAGGAATTGTTCGCAAAATTGCGCAATCGATTGATGGATTTCTGACTCGAATCCATATCCTTAAATTTTCGCTGGAACGTCAGCAAAAAATCGACAACTTTATTGAAGGTTACCGTAGCGCCGTCGATTTTTTAATGCTGAACAAAAAGAAAGTTCTGGTTGTCTTCATCTTAACGTTTCTGCAACGAAACTGTTTGTATGTTCTTACTTATTTTGTATACCGGGGATTTTCTATGAGTGGAACTTCAATGGTCACCATTGTATTACTTCAGGCGGCAATTTACGTGGCGGTCGAAATGATGCCATTACCCGGAGCTCAAGGCATTACCGAATTGATGTACTACGTCGTCTTCCAAGGTGTTTTTACAAGCGCATTGTTAACGCCATCACTTTTAGTAACCCGGGGGTTGGACTTCTACTTCCTGGTGATTATTAGTTTGGTTGTTGTCATTGCCAAGCCATTACTCTATAAGAAAAATGAAATATCAATAAAAAGAGTTAAGAGCAACTGATCAAAAATCGATCGTTCAAGAACGAAGTAAAACGAACGATCCGAAGCAAAATTATGTTTAATCGCACAACCATTTATTAACCAGAATCATCATTCGCGAAAATGTAAAATAAAAGCAGACGCTAGATTGCAAGGCTGTCGTTTCATGTCATCCGTTATTTCCTTGCAAATATGATACGAGGAAAATTAAATGAAAGTGAACTATCTCATTGTTGGAGCAGGTTTGACAGGACTGACCTTTGCCAATCTGCTGGCACAAAATGAAAATAACAAAATCCTGATCATTGAAAAACGCCATCATATCGGCGGCAACGCTTATGACAGCTACAACGCAAACCATATCCTGATTCACAACTATGGTCCTCATATCTTTCATACCAATAATCAGAAGATTTGGGATTACCTAAGTCAATTCACCGAATGGTACGATTATCAGCATCGGGTCTTAAGCTTTGTGGACGGACAGTTTATTCCCATGCCCATTACGCTGGAAACTATTAATCAGCTCTATAACACCAACCTTTCGCAGTTTGAGATGGTGGATTTTATTGAAAGCCAAAAGGAAAGAGTGGCGCCGATTAAAAGTAGCGAGGATGTGGCCTTAAACAATGCGGGTAGGGATATCTATGAAAAATTCTTTATGAACTATACCACGAAACAATGGGGCGTGCCGCCAAGTGAATTGGACCCGGCGGTCATATCCCGAATACCTTTCCGTTACAACCGCGATACCCGTTATTTTACCGATCGCTATCAGGGGATTCCCAAAGCGGGTTATTCTAAAATGTGTGAGCAAATGATCGACCGTCCGAACATAAAAGTAATGCTGAATACGGATTATAAAGAAGTGAACGACGCGATTGTCTATGATAAGATGATCTATACTGGTCCAATCGATTATTATTATGATAATCAATTCGGTAAACTGAAATATCGAAGCGTCCGTTTTGAGATGGAAGATCATGATTGTGAATCGTTTCAAAATGCCGCGGTCGTCAATTATCCTAATGACTATGATTACACTCGAATTACCGAATACAAAAAAATAACTGGACAGCAAAGCCGTAAAACCACAATCATGAAAGAATTTCCTTGTGATGGAGATGACCCTTTTTATCCATTTCCGACAAAGGAATGGCAAGAACTTTATTTGCTGTACAAAGAAAAAGCCGATGCCGAAAAAAACGTTATTTTTGCCGGTCGGCTCGCGGAGTATCGCTATTATAATATGGATGTTGTGGTTGACCAAGCGATGCGATTTTTTGAAAAGCTATCGGTAGATTGAGGACCTTTCTCATTCTCACCCATACATAATATGAAACAGAAAGAGTGCAAATGAAACGACTGATATTAGTAGATGACACGATGGTCGCGGGCAAAACAGCCACCTGCACAGAGCTTTCCAAACTCTTTGACCCCAACGTTTTTTTTGGACGGGACTGGTGTTGGATGATAAGTCCGGTTGAAATTGATGTGCGTGCGATTACGGTGCTGCAAGCCGCAAAACAAATACGTAACGTGCGGAGCCAAGGATATAACGTATGAAAAAAATGTACATACCCAACATAATAACTTCATGCCGGATTTTTTTATCTCTCGGTTTGTTGTTTATTGACTTTCGCAGTGTTCTTTTTATCTTGGTATACCTGATATGCGGCTTAACGGATCTGTTGGATGGCTATATAGCTCGGAGAATCGGCAGTGAAACCTTGCTTGGGGCAAAGCTGGACAGCATTGCAGACTTGTTCATGAGCGGTATGATCATCATTACGGTGATGAAGCAAAATCAGATTACGATGCTGATATTTGCCGGAATTATTATTGTTTTCATCCTGCGAATTGGAAATGCTGTGTTTTCAAAAATCAAATTTAGAAAGATTGCATTTATTCATACGATGGCTAATAAAATAACGGGTCTATTTTTCTTTTTCTGCCCATTAGTCTATACTTTGTGGGGCAATAATCTACTCATCATAACGGGAATTTTAGCTTTTCTGGCAACCATTGAAGAGTTCCTTATCATCCTCACCTCAAAAACCTTAGATCTAAACAGAACCAGCATTTTTTCAATCCGCGGATGAAAAAAATCTAATAATTGAAGGAGATGAGCCACATTGAATTCAGACATAAACAAAATTGGTTTAATTTTTGATTTTAATGGTACATTGTTTTGGGATTCGGACAAACATGAGCTAGCTTGGCGGATATTTATCAAAGAATTGTGTAATAGAGATATTAGTTGATTGCATACTCCAGGAGCTGCCAATTGTCATAAAAGCGCTCAGGTTAAACAAGCCATCACCATTATTTTAAAGAACATTTCGAGATTGGTTGAGACGGAAACATCCAGATGGTGATATAATATAAAAAATTTACAAGGAGGTAACCAATTTGAAACATGAATGGCGTAAACATGAAAAATCACTTTATTTACCTAAGACAAAACCGGAGCTTGTGACAGTTCCCCGACAGAAATTTCTCATGATTAAAGGGTGTGGAAATCCGAACAGCCCTGATTTTTCGGAAAGGATCGGGGTTTTATACGCTTTGGCCTACGCCATCCGGATGATGCCCAAGAATGGATTTACCCCGGAAGGGTATGAAGAATACACAGTCTACCCCCTGGAAGGCCTTTGGGATTTGACTGAAGAAGGGAAGAACCAGGATCATCTGGATAAAAACGAATTGCTTTATATCATTATGATCCGCCAGCCGGAGTTTGTCACTCCCGAAGTAGTGGACAAAGCCTTTCAAATCACCCGAAAGAAAAAACCTCATATACTACTGGATGAGGTAACCTTTGGTGAGCTGGAGGACGGACTCAGCGTCCAGGTTCTTCATAATGGCCCCTACGACACCGAATCGGAAAGCTTTGAGAAGATGAAAGCCTTTATCGACGAAAATGCGCTTGAAATTGTCACGCTGGAGCACCGTGAAATCTACATCAAAGCCGCCAGAGACATTCCAACCCAAGCAGAATTGGCCAAACTGAAGACCGTCCTGCGGTATCGGGTTAGGGAAAAGCGTTAAGGTTAACACTTGTTGTGCCGATGGATAAATCAAAATAGAACCCCAAAGAACCGCTGCATGTGTTCTTTGGGGTTTCCTAGTTCGGCCCAATGGCGATGATTTTATTCCA
>NZ_LGYO01000027.1 GCF_001263355.1 Acetobacterium bakii | reverse complement strand
CACAAACAATTTTGTAACGTGCAGGCGAACAGGTGATAGCCTGTACGCCGTGCAGTGTAAAAATTGTTTCGTGTAAACTGGCAGCGAAGCTCACGGTAGTTTCGCAATTACCTGAATTTTATTAATAATTATGCTTTTTTATATGCTGGTGCTTTTCCTGGAGGTGCTGTCAAACCAGTCCATGCATCTTCGGTGGTGAACATTTCGATCAGGCGTCCCAATTCCAAGGTGATGGCTTCGTCAATGGATACCTTTGACTGGGCTTCCATCAGCTCATTGGCGACAATCAGTGCCAGCGGGGCTTTTTTCTTGATGATTGCCAGCGTCTTCATTCCAAAGTCAGCATCAACATCCTCAGGCACCTGTCCGTTCATGATTGTTTCCAGATTATTCCCTGCAAAGATGGCCGATTCTTTTTCAAATGCATCGGGGGCGGGTTGTCCCTGATACTTGTCCTGTTTTTTCTGAGCAGTCAGCTTCTTAATGGTTTCTTCAAGTTGATCGACGGTTGTCAGTTCGGTTATCATTCCCAGCTTCTGAGCCATTTCCGCATTGATTGATTTACCCGTGAAAACGAAGTATTTTGCCAGATCTTTGCCAACCAATCGTTCCATTCTGATCATACCGCCCAAACCGGGATAGATGCCGATCGATGTTTCCGGGAATCCGAATGAACCGGCGCCGGTTGCGACGATATACTGGCAAGCAAGTGCTAATTCGCTGCCGCCGCCAAGGGACAACCCATCTACCACAGCGATTGTTGGTTTAACAGATGATTCAAATCGTCTCAATAACTCGTGGCCTTTTCTGGTAAACTCAACGGTTCGGTCTAAAGTTGTATTTTCCATGTTTTCAATGAAGAATTTGATGTCGGCTCCGGCAATGAAAGCCTTTCCAGCACCGTTGATGGTAATGGCCTTAACCGCTTCGTTGCTTTCGGCTTCATCGAACTTCTTTTCCAGCTGATTAACAATCGTTTCGTTCAGAGCGTTCATCGCTTCTGGTCGGTTGATGGTGATTGTGGCGATACCGTCTTTGACGTCAAGTTCCACATATTTGAATTCAAATGGTTTTCCGCTTTCGTTTTGCTTGGTCAGTAAAGCCGGCATTTTAAAGTCAGGATAGCGCTTACCCATTGCTTCCACAACTTCGTATACTTTCGCAATGCCAAGTTTGTTCATGATTTCAAATGGTCCGAATTTCCAGGCCAATCCGATTTTTGCGCCTCGGTCTGTATCTTCAATGGAAGCGATCCCTTCATCAACAAGCTGACAGGCCACTCCCAATGAGGTCCCATACATATAATCCATAACGGTTTGAATTTTCGATTCATCCACTTCACCACTTAAATCAAAGAGTTGTTTTGACTCAACTTGCTGAATCAGTAATTTAGGTGCTGCATAAAAACTGCCCAGTTCATTTTCCAGTGTTTTTGCTGAATGAACGGCAATCGGTACGCCAGTAACGTTCATCAACTCAAAGGGTCCCATGCCGATGCCAAATGCTTTCTTGCAAGCGGCTTCAATCGTAGGGATATTAGCAATTTCCTGTTCTAAGACCCGCACGGCGGTGACATAGAATGGGATGAAAATTCGATTCACGGCAAAACCGGGGGAATCTTTTACAATGATGTTTGTTTTTGCATGAAGCTTTCCGATGAGTAACGCGGTCTTTAGTGTTTCTTCACTGGTTCCTTCGTGAGGAATGACTTCAACCAGTCTGTTCTTGGCTGGGTGGAAGAAATAGTGCATCCCAATAACCTTGTCCGGTCGATTGGTCCAGGCTGCCAGTTCGTGAACGTACAGGCTGGAGGTGTTTGTTGCAAAAATGGTTTTTGGATCACATATTGCATCGAGCTTTTTAAACAGTTCACCTTTGACAGTTTTGTCTTCAAAAACAGCTTCCACAATCAAATCCATATCGGTAAGATCTTCGTATGAGGTTGTTCCGTTAATTCTTTTTAAAGTTTCCTGCATTTTATCTGCTGTAATAACGTTTCGGTCAACTGCCTGCTGCAGCATATTGGTGATAATCCCAATGCCTCGTTCAACTTGAGCATCATTCATATCCACCAAAGTCACATTCAAGCCTTCTTGTGCCATCTTCTGGGCGATCCCTCCACCCATATTACCTGCACCAACAATACCAATTTTGTAGCCGTTGCTCATCCTTATTCTCCTTTTTGACCAATCATTAATGACAGTCATTTTTTAATTTACTATTCTGGCTTATCTGCTTTATAAAATCCAAAGATCGATAAATCTCTAAAATAGTTTGCTTTCTAACTTTTTTCTAAAACAACGTTCTAAAACATTATTCTAGAACGCTGTTATATTTATTATACTTATCATTCGCAAATTGTCAATATATTATTTGTAAATGTTTTCTTTTTCCGACTTTCCTGAAAAATACTATAGGAACATGCCTATGAGCGGGAATTTAGAGCAAAATAAAAACAAGGCTAAAGATGAATCGCCTAGCTTAATCATTGCAAATATTTTAAAAGATCCTGGCGGACCTGACACTAACCAGTATTTTTCCGCCAGAATCTATTTTTACTCTTAACCGTCTCCCCTTACCCGGTATTTATAGCTTCGTCCGTCTTGCCTCCCCGGTTGTTTCAATGCGCTGCCATATACAGTTCGCATTAAATTCGCAGAGATACCGCAATCTGTTTTATGAAACCATTACTTTTATTGTTCGTTTAATTTTCGGCTGTATAAAGCGTGCTTAAATCAACCTTTCGTTTATCGAAGATCACTGTCATAAACATAACGAAAGCCGATACCGGCAGGCATAAATAGACAACCTGGCTGACAATATGTGATTCCGGAACGGCCATCCATATCACCATCACGACTAAAGCAGACAGAACCGTTAAAAAACAGGTGCTTTTTCTCAGATACCCGGGGGCATATAAGATTGCAAATATCAGCAGGGTATATGGCGTATAAAGTGTCAGAAGCTGCATTAGAAAACTAATGATTCCGCTGATATTTGTTGCCACCAAAAGACCCATTAAAGCCGAAAGAACCAGCACGACCTTTGAAATGATGATTTGCTTTTTATCGGGTAAATCTTTATATATCAAATCGACGATGATATTCTTTGTGACGATGGATGATATCCCCAATAATAGAGCAATGGCTGTTGATACATCAGCAGCCCACAGCCCCGCAAACACCAACCCTGCAATCACCGGATTTAATGTCATGGTTAAGGCCGGCAGCGCCATGGCGCTGTTTTCAAGTCCCGGGAACTGGATGGCTGCAAGAATTCCCAATGCTGCCGCAATAAAACCGATGGGAAAAATCAGAACAGCTGCAGTCAGCATACCTTTTTTTGCATGTTTTTCATCGATGGCACCCATTGTTGGCTGGTACATCGTTTGGTTCGCAGGCGTATTGATAATCATCGTGATCACCCAGCCCAGGAGGATTCCAGGACCCATTCCGCTTACTAGATCGAGCCACTGACCACCCGGCGGCAGCGTCGAAATAACTGTACCAATGCCTCCCGACTTGGTGATCGAAGCGATTACTGCGACAATGAGTCCCAAATAAATGACGACGACATTCATCAGATTGGCCATGCTGGCTCCCAGCAATCCGCCAATGAACGATACCAAGATATAGACAATGGTCGATGCAATCATTCCGCCGGTATAAGTGAAAAAATCCGGCAGCAACACACTGAGCAAAGCTCCGCCGGCGATAATCTGAAGCGCATTGATGCCAAACAGAATAATAACCTGGACAACGATTGCGATGGTTCCATTGACGGTGCCGAAGGCTTTTAAAAATATTTCACTGACCGTATTAATATTCATCTTTCTTACTTTTGCCGAGATGAAAAGGCCAAATACCGCAGCGCCAGCTGCCCAGGCGCCAGTGTACCAGCCTGCTGATATGCCACTGGTATAGGCATTTTGAGCAACACCAATGGTACTTGACCCGCCGACAGCGTTACCGGTCACCATGACTGCTATCAGATACCAGGGCAATCTTTGTCCGGCCAGCAAATAATCTTTGCTGCTGGAAGTCTTTGTGATTTTTGTCGAGTAGTAAGCAATTCCGACAATCAGAATCATATACAAAATTACGATAATCAATGGTATATTCACTTCATTCACTCCTCTTTTCAATTTGACATGAATCAGTAGCTAATAATTTTTCAAATTCACCCTTTGTATTCATCACTCAGTCTACATAACTGATAACGGTTACATTGGTTGAAGCAATATTTATAACCATATATTGCTTCAACCGGTGCGGTGGTGAACAGCACTGGCTGGAAGCAATTAATAAAATTATTCTGTTGCAGCATTTGGGTTCCTGTCGAGGGAAGCTGATCCTTATTCAGGCGACATTTTGGGTTGCTTCAGGTTTTGCATATTTGAATTCAAACGGCTTTTCAGTCACGTATTGTTTAAGCAACACTCTCGGCATTTTAAAGTCGGGATATTGATTACACGTTGCGTTCACGCATTCATACACTTTCGGCATCCCAAGTTTATTCATGATTTCAAATCGTCCATATTTCCAGGCCAATCCGGTTTTTGCGCCTTGATTAGTTCGTGTTCCAGAACTTACTCTGGAACACGAACTTTAATTTTATTTACTTGTCATTTATGAATTGTCACTCGTTTATTTGCTCATATTATTTTTTAAATGCAATCCTTTATGCCTCGATGGTTGCTGATAGTTTTCTATCCGCAACTTCTTTACTCATATCTGCCATTTTTGCAGGTGTCAATGAGTACAGTTTGAACATTAACAGTAGGCCAACGATGATAACAATGGCTGGATACAGAGAAAATCCATTTTTAATGCCTTGAATCAGTTCCGGGGTAACGGCCATATCGGCGACATAGTTGACGGAGCTAAGGACAGCGGCAATGATCATTGAGCGGACAAAGATGGAAATTTTAATGGGAAAACTGATCAGTGACATGATAAAGCCACGGGCATTTTTCCCTGTTTTCCACTCACCGTAATCAACGGTTGCGGAGTACATGGCCACACCCAATGAATCAGGTAAACCATAACCAATGTAGGCCAGCAACATAACAATCTTGAAGGCGGTTGCCGGAAGCGGGATAAACCATACGATCAATAGACCGATAACTAGCAGGCTCAGGGCGATCATATAGGTGTTTTTTTCACCCAGACGTTTGGCAATGGGTGCTGCCACTAAAGCAGCAAAGAAGTTGACGACGGTTAATCCGGTCATGAATAATGCCAGTCCCGGTAAATCGTTGATGACATATTTAAAGTAATAAAATGCCATTCCGAATATAATAAATCGGCCCAGGTATCGGCCCAGTTCCACAATCATCAGTCCCATTAATGGCGGATTGACAACAATTTGTTTAAGCATTTCGCCAACCGGCATCTTGTCAGCTTTTTTTCCCGCAGGTGCTGCACAGCCGTTAAAAGCATAGTCTTTTGTCAGGCCAAAATAGATCCAGTTACAGGTGATCATGATACAGCCGGTGATGGCTGCCATATAGGTATAACCTAACAAGGGATCGCCGGTACCGGCACCAATGGCAGCAATTGCCTTAACACCAAAGAAGGTAAACGCGAGTGTCCCCAGGGCATTGAACATCCCTCTGTTGCTGGCCATGGAAATACGTTCGCCACGATCCGTTGTCATGGCATTGTTCAGAGAAATATGGGCGGCATAAAAGGTATTCCAGACCAAATGACTAACAACAAAACCAATAAGTATGATCAGTGCACTGACATTCGGCGAACCACCGAGTTGGGTAAACTGAAGCACATAAAACATTGCCGCAACAGGCGGGCCGACTAAGAGCCAGGAACGGTATTTCCCCCATTTTAGATTGCTTTTTTCCAGAATAACTCCGGATGTCGGCACTGCTAAAATATCGATCAGACTGGTGGCCAGTAAGATGGTACTGACCAATGCCAGAGGCAATTTTGCAAAGTCTGTTAGAAATGCTGCAAAAAACATGACCTCGATGGTGACTAAGGTCTGAAAGCCGAATGACGGCAACCCGTAAAGGTTAAGGACTGACTTTTTCAATGGTTTATTCATTGTGTTCTCCTCTTAAAATATAATTTTTTATTGCTAACTTGACCGATTTAATTCTTCCAAAATTGTCGGAATCACTTCGTAAAGATCACCGACGATACCATAGTCCGCTACTTCAAAAATCGGAGCATTTTCATTTTTGTTAATGGCGATAATATAATCTGAACTCTGCATTCCCGCCAGATGCTGAATCGCTCCGGAGATACCACAGGCAAAATAAATCTTTGGCTTAACCGTTGTACCGGTTTGTCCAACCTGATAAGAATGGTCAATCCAGCCGGCATCAACACAGGCTCTGGACGAGGCAATGGTTCCACCCAGTTTCTCAGCCAAATTTTTCAATAATTCAAAACCGTCGGGATTGCCTAATCCCATTCCGCCGGAAATAATGAATTCTGCATCAATCAGAGATGCCAATTCGCCGGTTTCTTTTACCATTTTAATTATTTTAGTTCTAATCTCATTGTCTTCAAAACTTACATCGAGCTTGATCGCCTTTCCTTTTCTTCCCGGTACATGTTCTGCTTTATCCATCACCCCAGGCCGTACGGTTGACATTTGGGGCCGGTGGTTAGGACAGATAATCGTAGCCATCAGATTGCCGCCGAATGCCGGTCGGGTCTGTCTGATTTTTTTATCTTCCGGATCTATTTCCAGCTTGGTACAGTCCGCTGTTAAACCGGTATCGCATTTTACTGCCAGACAGGGGCCTAAATCTCGGCCGATATGCGTTGCGCCAAGCAACACAATTTCAGGTTTGAATTTCTCGATTGCTTCTTTAATTACTTTGGTATAAGCATCGGTTCGGTAATTCTTTAGTTCGGGATGATCCGCAAAATAGACTTGATCTGCTCCGAAAGCAAATAGTTCATCTGTCATGCTGTCAACATTTTCCCCGCACAGCACAGCGCTCACTTCGGTCCCTATTTCAGCTGCTAATTTTCTGGCCTCGCCAAGCAGTTCAATAACCACCGGCATAATCTGACCTTCTCGTTGCTCGGCAAAGACCCAAACCCCTTTATAATCGCTTAAATCCTTTTTTACGGTTTCATCGGTTTTCTCAATTGCATCAAATGGACACTCGTCCACGCAAACGCCGCAACCGGTACATGCATCACCAATGACAGCAATTTTGTTCTCCATTACAATTGCACTAAAGGGACAACTATCGATACATTTAGAACAACCTTTACATTTTTCTGCTACTATTTTAACAGCCATATTACCATGTCCTTTCTATATTACATGTAACCCTTTTAATTTTGAAATCAAACTGGTACTCATCTCTTTAACCGTTCCGTTAAGCATCTCGCCTTTACCTTTTGAAGCTGGTGTAAAGGAACGAAATACTTGGGTTGGCGAAGCTTTTAAGCCGCAGTTTTCGGGTGACAAGTTAATATCCTCGTGTCCCCATACCGTAATTTCCTTCTTGCAGGCATTAACAATATTGGAGATGCTCATATATCGCGGTTCATTTAATTCTTTTACAGCGGTCAGCAGGCATGGTGTTGCGACTTCAATCAATTCATAGCCATCTTCCATCTGACGCTGAACAATCACTTTATCGCCCTGTAACTCAATATCCTGGACATAGGTAACAACCGGAACATCTAATCTTTGCGCTGTCTGCGAGCCCACTTGGGCGGTATCTCCGTCAATTGCCTGTCTGCCGGCAAAAATAATATCCAAATCGCCTATTTTTCTGATACCTGCGGCAAGAGTATTTGAAGTCGACCAGGTATCGGCACCGCCAAATGCGCGATCGCTTAGCAGGTAAGCATCATCGGCTCCCATTGCCAGGCATTCTCTCAGCATTTCGCTTGCTTGTGGCGGTCCCATGGTTAGGACTGAAACTGTTACATTTGGTTCGGTATCTTTTATCGCCAGGGCTGCTTCCAGCGCATTGGCATCATCTGGATTTAAGATACTGGGAACACCTTCTCTTATTAATGTTCCTTTAACCGGATCTATTTTAACTTCGTTGGTATCCGGTACCTGTTTTACACATACTAATATTTTCATACTTAACAATCTCCTCTATATCCCGATTTGTTTCCAGCTCCCATCAGTTTTACTTCTTGAGCAACTGTCCTGCGATGACTATTTGCTGGACTTGTGATGTGCCCTCGTAGATTGTAAATACTCTGCAATCCCGGTAAAGACGCTCAACCCGATAGTCTTTCATATAACCATAACCGCCATGTATTTGGACCGCTTTGGCACAAATTTCATTACAAATTTCTGAAGCGAAATATTTGGCCATGGAAGCTGCCGTGGTGGCATTCTGATTGGTATCCTTTTTGTAAGCGGCATCATAAACCAGATGTTTGGCAGCTTGCAGTTTGGTCGCCATGTCGGCAATCATAAAACTGATCCCCTGGAAATCGGCAATTCGTCTGCCAAATTGTTTTCTGTCCTTTGCATATTGAATCGACGCATCCAATGCCGCCTGAGCCACCCCAATTGACTGTGCCGCAACGCCAATACGGCCGACATCCAGGGTCTTCATAGCATTGGTGAAGCCCTGATTAAGTTCGCCCAGCATATCTGCTTTAGATACCCGAACATTTTCCAGAATGATGTCACTGGTGGCACATCCGATTAATCCCATTTTATGTTCTGGTTTGCCGCAGGAAACGCCATCCATTTTCATATCGATAATGAATGCGGTAATCCCTTTTGTCCCTCTGCTCATGTCTGTTTTTGCATAAACGACCGCATAATCTGAGAAAGGTGCCATGGTAATAAATGTTTTTCGTCCATTTAAGACATAACAGTCGCCATCTTCCACCGCCGTCGTTGTCATCCCGCCCGCATCAGAACCGGCGCCCGGCTCAGTTAATGCAAAGGCCAGAATTTTTTCGCCGGTTACCACCGGTTTTAAATATTTTTCTAATTGTTCAGCGGTTCCTGACAGTAATAATGGACCGCCGCCAAGGGAATTCGGTGAAGAAACATAAAGACTTGCCACTGCGCTTTCTCTGGCGATTTCTTCCATGACAATCGCATAACCGCGATGATCAGAGCCGGATCCGCCCAGTTCCTGGGGAATTTTAATCCCGAAGAACCCCGCTTTTCCCATTTTTTTTAAGAGTTCTGCCGGAAATATATCGGTCTCTTCAATTTTATCTAATACGTCTGATGTAAGTTCATTCTTGGCAAAATCTCTCGCCAGTTTACGAATTAACTCATGCTGTTCGTTAAAAATCATTTTTACGCTCCTCTTGAATTTTTAATAAAAGATCTTCCTTCATTGTCCTTACGTCAATCTTAAAACTGGCATTATGAGGAAACTTTTTATATATTATGATGTATTTTGGCATTTTGTAATCTGCCAGATGCTCTTTTATTAATTCCCTTATCTCTTCAACTGATGTTTTACCAGTGGGGCACTCTACACAGGCAACAATCTCCTCCTGCACGATCGACATCGGAATACCAAATACTTTTACCTGATGGACATATTCATTCAAAAGGATAATTTCTTCTATTTCTTTTGGTGAAATATTCTCACCCGATCGAATAATCAGCTCCTTGATCCTGCCGACGACATATAAATTGCCTTCACGGTCAAGATAACCAATGTCCCCAGTTTGCAGCCAGCCATCTTTAGACAACACTTTATTTGATTCAACATCATCTTTATAATAACCATGCATGACATTATAGCCGGAAATTTCTATTTTTCCCGGTTCATTTGCTGCTAATTGTTTGCCGGACTCCATGCTTACAATACGCAATTGGATATTGCTGATTTTTTTACCCACAGTTTTAGAACGCAGCTCCAGTGAATCTTCATACTTTGGAAAAGTGATACTTGGTGACGCTTCAGTCTGGCCGTATGACTGCATTAAATGTAAAATGCCTAAGTTTTCGATGATTTTCAAATAATCTTGCTGATAGACCGTTGACCCTGCAATGATTCCTGAATTCAGTGAATTCAAAGAATAATTTTCCCGCTCATTATGATGAATAATTGCTAAAAATTGAGAAGGAACAGCATTTAATACGGTACATTGATTATTATCGATCACCTCCATTATCGATTTTGTTTTACAGACTGAGTTTAAAAAAAGACTCCCGCCGTGTATTAAAGATGCCAGTAATCCAGTTGATAAACCAAAACTATGAAATAATGGTAGTGCTAGACAGAATTTATCATTCTTTGTCCATTGCATTGTTTCGACCGCTTCCCTGGCTATATTGATCAGCTGATAATTGCTCAGTAAAATTCCCTTAGGTTTACTCGTCGAGCCTGAAGTAAAAAGCATACTTGCCATATCATGGCTTTCTGCTTGATCTTCTCTGCTCTGGAGTACTATTCTATCGGATTCTGACAAGGGCGCTAATTTTGATAAACTATGAAATGATTCTCTTCCAATTGATTTGCAGGGATATGTTTTTGTGATTATTTCTGATGGGTTTCCTTTAAGGTTGTCGCCATAACATATGTAATCCACATCGCCAAACTCCATTAAATATTTGGCCTCATGGGTTACTATTTTCGGATTTATCAATACTGAAACAGCCCCAATTTTGGCAATGGCAAGATAACAGCAAATCCACGCCGGTGTATTATAACTCCATAAAGCCACGTGATCATCTTTACCAATATTATCATCAATAAGATTAATGGCAATTCTGTCTGAAATCAAATCAATATCTATCCATGAAAAAGATTCATTTTCATAGACAACTGCAATCTCGTCTTTTTTGTCTTTTAAAACCTCATAAAATTGCTCAATAATCGTTATTGATTTTAATTCCATTGCCTTATTTTAGTATTTCTTTAAATGTTTCGACAGCGGTTCTGACCTGTTCGTAGTTGGTCATCTGACGGTCAATTTCGATCAGCAATAAGGGAATGTTCTTTTCGGCACAGGCCTTCTTAATGATGACATAGTCAAATTCTTCGGGATCACAGAATTTAGTCATGACGAAAATTACGCCACGGGCCTGATATTTTGCTACCAGATCGACGGTATACTGAGCGATGGCCTTGTCGACATTAAAGAGGACTGAACAGTTATCCATCTCCGCAAACTTACCGGCCAGACTATCCAGGCTAGTTTCGGCGGGTTTGGCATCAACCTGATACTGTCTTGATTCGCCGGCGACATTATCGGCAACGATCTGCATGTTGTTATCATCAAATATTTTCAACAGATCAGCCGCATCAGCCAGAATACCGGTTGTGACAATTTTAATTTTATTGTTCGCTGTTTTTTCAGTGTTGGTCAGTTCACTGAGCAAGCCTTTTACCAATGCGGTATGTTCGGATTTTTCCAGATAGAACGCACTTTTGAAAATGGCGCTGCGATCAGCCGCCGTGATTTCCGGATAATCGCTTAAACAGTCGGACAATTGTCGCATCACGGCATTGTGTTCGTTATAGATTTCAATGGATTCTGTCAGCTTGGCATCATCGAAACTTAAACCAGTGGCTTTTTCCAAATCCGCAATCACGCGTTCATACCCGGCCTTGGTAAAGGCTTTTCCAAAGTCGGCTTTACGATTCTGGGGATAGACCATGGGAATAAAGGGAATATTCTCAACCGAAGATTTCCAGTTTTCCCCCAGACATTTTAATGAGTCACACAGTGACGGGATAATGATTGCTGAGGCACCGTCAAAATCGCCGCGGATGCCCAATTCCAATACCGACTGCATCACTGAACAGATAAACGCCGGAAAATAGGTTTTCGCTTCTTTGATTTCAATGTCAGCTCCCCAAGTGCCAAAGGGAATGATTCCCATTGCGTGGACGATTTCTTCCGGGGTGTAGACAGGGGCACAAATGACAACTTTTTTATTCTGTTCCAGATATTTTTTTAATTGTTCCTTTGGTGAGGATGCAATTTCATGAAATGCTTGTAATTTTTCTTTTAAATTCGACATCTTAGCAGCCTCCCTTTTTTGATTCCATTATTTCGGTTAAACCTTGCACGCGGGTTTCATATTGCGCTTCTGAGAAATTTCGCGGATCAGCCTGATCCCCATCAAATGCTACATGGGGGATTTCGCATTCAGCTGAGATCTGGCGACTCATTTCAGCCATGAAGCCACTCCATAATTTACACGAGCGATTGGTGTGAACCAGTAAACCTTCAACATGGTTGTCCTTGATCAGTTTCACCCGTTTATCGCGGGCATGTTCCAGGTTCATGGCATTGGGAACATTGCAGTAAGCCTTAACCATTCCCTCGAAGTCATCATAGATAAAACCAAACGCATCGGCGTAGATGGTTGTGACCATATTGATGCCACGGCTTTTCAGGCCCGTTGATGTTGCCCGCAGATACGGCCAGCAGGCGATCCCTTCGAACATGACCCGATGTTTTTCTTCCCCACGGAAGGTACTGTTTCCCGTCTGCACATTTTCTTTGTACTCTTTTTCAAGGACTTCCATGGCCTCGGCGGCTTCTTTTTTACCGCGTGCGGTTACCATGACCGCCATGTGGTTTAGCAGATCAAAGCCATTGAATGGTGAAGGCGTATGTCGCGCTTCAGCCGTTGCCGCTAACCAGGCCCGGCTGGTCCGGCCGGAATATTCCATGACTTCCTGATATTTTTCTTCGGTCCATTTTTTGCCGGTCAGTTCTTCCAGCTGTTTAATCGCATCTAGGAACTGCGCTTTGACATAGGCGACCTGGGCATCGGATACGTCATAATCCGGGTTAAACGGAATGTCAATGATGATCATTGGTATGTTTAGTTCCTTAGCCAGGTTTTCATACCATTTGATCATACAATTACAAATATTATTGCAGCATAATAAGAAATCCGGTGCTGGCATGTTTTGTTCCGGCGCATCTTTCGTTTTTGCATAGGCTAAATTGATTCTGGCATAAGCACAGATATCATTAGAATAGCCATCGTTTTCACTGATATTGCATAACCGTTCACCGCCGCCACGGGCAGCGATTCCGGCTGCCTGGTTTTCGGGATAACAGACCGACAGTCCCAATGTCTCGGGTATTTCGACCGGGAAGTTAGAAGAACACCAACCAATCAGTTCTCCACGGTCTTTTGCTGCCTGAGCATCCACATAGGCATCTGCTGCAATTTTTCCTAATTTAAACTTTGCTGAATTAGGATCGGGTACATACTTTTTCTTTACTTCATTACTCATTAAATACACCTCTCTTTTTTTACTTGTTCATAGGCACTGATGGCAGCCCCTAAAGCACCCATCATCTGTGATGTTTCGGACCACTGGATGGGAACCTTCAATTCTTTTTCTAATGCTTTTCTGACCCCGCCGTTCTGGGCGACGCCGCCACTCATAAAAACTTCTTCTTCGATACCAACGCGTTTTGCCAGCCCGGCAACCCGGCTCGCCACTGAATTGCAGATACCGGCAATGACATTTCCCACCGTTTCCCCGGACGCCAACTGAGAAATAACCTCAGATTCGGCAAAAACCGTACAGGTACTGGATATTTTGGCCGGTTTTTCTGCTAATTCAGCACTTTTTTCCAATTCATTGATGGGGATCTGGAGAATGTTGGCCATGACATCCAGAAACCGTCCGGTTCCGGCTGCGCATTTATCATTCATCATGAAGTTTTCCAGAATCCCCTTGTCGTTGATTCGCAGTACTTTGGCATCCTGGCCGCCGATATCAATGATCGTCCGCACCAGCGGGTTTTTGAACAGCACCCCTTTGGCATGACAGCTGAGCTCGCTGAGTTCGCTGTTGGCTGGTTCAAAGTTTCGGCGCCCGTATCCGGTCGCCATGACAAAATCAATCTCCGATAGAGTCAGCTGAGCTTTTTTCAAAACAACTTCCATGATTTTTCCTGCACCGATTGTGCCGATGCCGGCAACGAGGAGCTCAGACCCGATAATGTGTTCGCCATTTTCCAGCAGCACACATTTCGAGGTGGTTGAGCCAATATCAATCCCCAGTGTCCGTATTATTGTATTTCACCCTTTCCTCTCATTGAGTCAATATCTTCAGTCGTAAAACCAATACTGCTCAAGATTTCATTGGTGTCGCCACCATAGGTCGGTCCTTTTTTATAGTCCGGTAAACCAGCATTTTCAAACATTACCGGTGTTCTGGTCATAACTTTTGGACCTGACGGATAATCCAATTTTTCAAAAATATCGCTTTCCCAGGCCTGTGGATCTTCAATAATCTGTTCCCATGTCTGACAAATTTCAAAACAGAGGTCGGCTTCATCAAACATTTTTGTGCATTCTTCCAAGGTTTTTTCCTTGATTGCGTCAAAGATGATGCGATTCAGCTCCTGGGGATTTTGAGAAACATGTGCCAGCGTATCGTATCGTTCGTCTTTGGCCAATTCGGGTTGACCGATGACAGCGCTGAATCTGCCAATCGAGCGGTTATAATCCGGCAGCGCCAACTGCACCCAGATCTCGTCTTTGGTAATGTAGGTTGACTGCAGCGGATTCAGCATATCTTCACGGCTGATCGGGTAACGGTTTCCGTACTGAGCGGAATGGATGACGATGGCCAGACCGTAAACTGCCGCATGGAATAGGCTGACGGTTACTTTCTCGCCTTTTCCAGTTTTCAAAGCATGGATATAGGAAGCCAGCAGACCGGTTGCCAGATACATCCCGCAGGCGTGATCACCAAAACCAGGGACAATATTTACCGGTGACGTTCCTTTTTCATATAAGGTTCCGCTATAGCCCCCTCTGGCCGCGAAAGCAGTAAAATCAAATCCCGGTTTATCTTTTAATGGACCTTTCGCGCCATAGCCTAAAACTTGGCCAAATACCAGTTCCGGTTTGTTTTTAGAAAGGGTTTCATAGTCAATACCCAGTTTCACTAAGGCTTGACTTCTTAGATTGGTTACAAAAATATCGGCTTCATTCAGGAGCTTCATGAAAATTTCCATGCCCTTTGCGCTTTTGAGATTCAAAGCAATGCCTTGTTTGTTGGCGTTTTCAAAGTCAAATGCCAGGCTTTCATCCTGATCCAAAGGCATTTTGTTCCCCGGTCCAACATAACGGATGGGGTCTCCTCCAATGGATTCAATTTTTATAACCTGCGCGCCCCAATCGGCCATCGCTCGTGTTGCCGCTGGTGCCGCAATAAAAGTAGCCAGTTCTAAAACCTTAACACCTTCTAATAATTTTAATCCCATAATTCCTCCTCATTAACTTAACTCATCGACTTGTATACTTGTCTACTTGTCAACAAGTTCAAATTTGTGTCATCTTAACATATTTTTGAGTCACTGTAAACATTTAATTTTAAATATATTTATATCTTCCCTACCCCTCCGATACGCTGATTCTTTCCAGGTTTCCCTTAGTTACTAAAAAATGATTGCCAATGAATTTGGAAAACGGTATAATATTCTTTTAAAACACATCTAAACTATGTGACTTTTTTACTGATCGTATCTGAAGGAGAACTACTTGATGAATATTAACAATGGAAAATTTTTAACGGCCGAAGAGGTCTATCAAGATTTATTTAAAAAGATAGAAACGCTTGTCTATATGCCCGGTGAACGCATCAGCGAACATGATCTGTGTGAGGTTTATGGTATCTCACGACACATTCTCCGCAATGCGATCACCCAGCTCAAAACCCTTGAACTAGTTACGGTCTACCCCCAACGGGGCACCTATGTCAGTTTAATTGACATGAAACGGGTGGAAGACATCCTATTTATTCGCGAGTCCGTTGAGCAGGAGGCCTTGCATCGGATCATGCACTTTTCGGACACAACAGAACTCATCAGAAAACTGGAAGAAAATATTAGTGTCCAGAAGAAAATCATCAATCATGAAATCTCCATTGATCGCTTCAATGAAGCGGATACTGCCTTTCACCGTAATCTAATGGATGCGGTGGGCAGAGGCAATGTGCTGAGTCTTCTGAAAGATGAATACGTCCATGTCAAGCGCTGGAAAAATTTCGAACTCAGAGATCAAGAACGATTTGAACAAATCATTCGGGATCATCAATTGATTATTGATGCCGTGAGGGAAAAGCATCCGGTTGCGGGACGGAAAGCCCTTCATCAGCATCTTGACACTGTTACCAATTTGAAAAACGTTTATATAGATATATCACCGGAATATTTTATCCTCCCCTAAGCATCCTGCCTCAAAACGATTTTACCGGCTTATGCTGAGCTGAATATTCTGTTTCACTTTCAATTAACCCCATTTCTCAGTTAAGCAATTAAAAAAACGATAAAAATCCGAAAAATTTCTTCGGATTTTTATCGTTTTTTCGCTTCATGGCGTTAAGAAATATTATCTTATTTTTACTACAAACTTGAGTCTTGTGAATACTTTTCACAAGCTGTAATGATATTGTTCATTGGTCAATTCCCGCCTTAGCATGCCTTTAAAAAAAAGATGCTCTAAATGAGCTGAGGCTTCTCCCACCGCAAACACTTTCTGAATTGGCGGAAATGCATTCCAGTTATCTGCTTTTACTGACCATGCCATTTTTGTGGCAGTGTCATATGCCGTAGTAATTTTAAGTCTGTTCACAATTTCCAAGACCTCTTCAAGCCTTTCCTCATGATGTTCGATTAATTCATTAATTCTGGAATAACAATTACCAATAGCCGATCGATGGGCAGAAAATGTATATTTTACTGGCATTTCTCTGATTTTTTCCAGACTTTTGAGATACGCGCCCAATGAATCTTCATTTTCCAACCATGAAGTAATATTGGGTGTTATATCAAAAATAATATGATCTCCGGAAAAAAGAATTTCCTGCTTTTTCTCGTATAAACATAAATGTCCAGGGCTATGCCCCGGTGTAATGATGCATTCAAGTTTATAATTACCCAATGCAATGACATCGCCATCCTTTAAAAGCGTGTAATTAACTGGCTTTAACGGCATATACATCACATCGGAATCACTTATTTTTTTGATGTTTTTTTCGCCATCAGGAAACCCTAATGCATTGGCTTTTTTAACACTATTTCTTGAATCTACTAAACCAATGAGGATGTTTTTATCGATTTCGCTGATAAATATTTTTGATTTATCCGAAGCGATTACTGAAGCCAAGCCCGAATGATCCCAATGAAAATGAGTAATAAAAATATCTGTTCTTTCCATATCAATGTCTAATTCTTTTAAGCCTGCGGTAAGGGCTTCATAGCAAATTTGATTATTGAATCCTGTATCAATCAAAAGATTTCTTTCATTCCCCTTGATCACATAACAATTTATATTTTTTAATGGGCTTTTGGGAATTGGAATGCTAATTACAAAGATATCTTTTAATAGTTCCTCGATCATTTTGTTTCCTTTCAGGGTCTAATTTCCAATATTCTATAAAATAATTATATCATATTAGTATTGCTAAAATAAGATACTTTTGGGAATTTTAACGATTTAATTCATAGGATTAGTTTCTCAGATACTCTTCGAAAGTGATGTCTTTTTCAAAGATGGCTGTGGCCGCGTCCGTTCCCACTGTGCTGCTGTTTGCCTCGTCCGAAACGGTGTTAAAAAAAGTGTTCCAAAAAATTCCAAAAGCTAGACTTAGCACAATAATACTTACCAGAAACAGGATAATAATCATTATATAAAATCTTTTTTTGTTTTTAATCCGCATTTTGTTTCTCCATTCACTAGTTATTATCAAGGACTGTATGTGTAACCCATGTTGTTAATTGAAATCATATTGTCACCCAGGGGCTCGCAGTTGATGTTTAAGGTGCTGGGCAGTGAATAGCCGGTCATAATACATGAGCACCAGCTCAGCACATTCATTTTTCAGACTTTTCTCCTTAACCTAAATCTGTTTAATTCAACAAAAGTCCGGTTATAAAAAGGCCTGCCAGTATTAAAAACACCGCAACCGACTGTTTTTTTGATTCCTCATGCTGTTCAATACGCTTTGCATTTTCCTTTTCCGATAAATCACACAATATCTCTTCGAAACTCACCGAGCGCTGGTATGGCTTAACCGCAAGTGATTTTGTGAGGATGTCATAGATCTGACACGATGTCGTTTCTTTTAAATTTTTCTCCATAATCGTATAGCTGTCCATTGGATTACTCTTCATATTTTCCGGTTTGGTCCCGGTGGTCAGATAATACATGGTGGCTCCGAATCCATAAATATCAGATTGAACCGTGCCCTGTTTTTTAGTAAAACGTTCCGGTGCTGTGTAGGATAGGGTGCCAATGACTTTTTTATCCGCTTCATCGCTATCATTTTTTTTACGGGCCAGGCCAAAATCGATGATTTTTATTTCGCAGTCGTGGGACAGCATAATATTATCCGGTTTGATGTCCCGATGAATCAGACCCTGTCCGTGAAGATAATTAAGGGTTGACGCAATGCTTTCCATCCACACTTTTATGTATGATTCATTAATTTTTCCGCATTTTCTGATGATCGCACTTAAAGGTTCCCCGCGGATGTATTCCAAAACCATATACACATAGGATTCATCCTGGGTCACTTCGATGATTTTGGGAATCCCCGGATGGTCCAGACGCTTCATGACCTCGGATTCGCTCATATAGTCGATCCTATTGCCGTAGGCTTCTTTATCCAGTACTTTTAAGGCGTACTCCTCTGTTTCATTGCTTCGAACGTGAAAAACACATCCCATTCCCCCATTCCTCAGCATCTTTAAAATAGTGTAGCGGCTGCCAAAAACACTCTTTATTTTTTCTTCCATTTGGGCAATCTTCTCTTTTTTCATTTCAATCCGTTTGCCTCCTCTGAAATACCATTGGCTTCTATATACCCACCAATTCATTCATAAAAAGTGCTATTTATGTTTTTTTGATTATTTTTCACAATATTTCAGCTAAGTTGCACAAAACGTCCTGGGGACAATGGTAAATCGTTGTGTGCTGCAAGATCGGACAGACTGCTGCCTATTTTTTCGCCCTTAATATGCAAAATCAGAACTGGACGGAGATCTGTTCCTATTGTATAATGAAGCTTATTCGACATTGCAAATGGATGTTTCAGGCAACTTTCGCAACTTATCCTCAATTTACGCGCATTATGGACTGTCAGTGAAACATCTTCACTGGTAAAATATGTATCTTTTTGCATTTATCATCTGATTTTACTCAATTTGTCCTTAGGAAAGGAGACCGCTCTTGCGCAAACGCACAATACTGTTTATCATTATTATTCTGATGCTGCCCTTTTGGGGAGGATGCTCTGATCAACGTTCGGAACTCCAGGAGGAGGCCAAAAACGGTCTTCTTAATTTAGGTCAGGACAATTTGAAAAATGACGTGATCTCTTTAGACGGCGAATGGAAATTTTACTGGAATCAGCTTCTGGAACCCGGGGAATTGGAACAAGGTTCCATGAACAGCTATGTCAATTTTCCATCCTCTTGGACCAAATACAGTACGGCTGACGAAAAAATTTCCGGGTATGGCTATGCCACCTATGGGCTGAGTTTTATATCCGCGGAAAATGAAATCCTGGCTCTGAAAATTCCTAAGGTGCGCACCGCCTATAAGCTTTGGGTCAATGACGATTTAATCGCATCTGCCGGAGAAGTGGGACAAACCAGAGACACCATGGTTCCCCAATATTTGCCTCAGGTTACTTCTTTCCAAGCCCGGCAGGGTGAAAATGAGATCGTTATGCAGATCTCCAATTTTTACCGGCCCAGCGGAGGACTGCTTAACAGCATCCAGCTAGGCGATGAAGCTCAGCTCCTTGGTTTGCGCTATAACGGCATTGCCTACGAGCTTTTCCTATTCGGAGCTTTGATGATGATGGGCATCTACCATCTGGCTTTATTTTTCTTTCGCAGAAAGGATCCCGCCCCGCTGTTCTTTGGACTCTTTTGCATTCTGGTGGCGGTCAGAACCCTGCTGATTGGCGAAACCTTCTTTTTCACGCTTTTCCCTGGCTTTGACTTTGAAACCGCCTATAAGATACAAACCCTTACGTACTATTTAGGAGTACCCTTGATCCTGATGTTTTTCAGGGCGATTTTACCTGAATATTTCCATCCAAGGATCATCAGACTCACTCAATTTATGGCAGGTGCCTATTTAGTGGTGGTTCTTTTCACGCCAACCTGGGTGTATTCGGTTATCAATCCCCTGTACCAGATTTGGAGCCTTTTGATGATTTGCTATCTGTTTACCCGGCTTGTGAAAATAACCCGGCATCGGAAAAAAGACAGTTGGCTTATTATTCTTGGTGGTTTGGCTTTAATATTGACCTGCATCATGGATATTATCACCCTCAGTGGCTGGATCAACGAGAGCTGGCCGACCCTTTTGAAAATAATCTTTCAGGGGGATAACAATAGTTCCACCGGCCAATTGATCTTTGCTATTGCCTATTCATTTTTGCTGGCAAAGAACTTCTCAGAATCCATGGAATACAAAACCTCGATGGGTGAAAAGCTGACCGAAATGAATAATCAGCTGGATCAGCTGGTGGTTCAGCGGACAGAAGCCCTAACCGCATCCAATGAAAAAGTGGCGCAGCAAAACCTTGAATTGGAAAGAATTAATCAGGATCTGCAAAGAATTTCACTGAAAGATCCGCTGACCGGTTTATGGAACCGCCGTAAATATAATGAAACCATCCCTTTGGAATGGCTTCGCTGCTTACGCCATGAACAACCAATGGCGTTGCAGTTTATTGATGTTGATTATTTTAAAAATTACAACGATCAGTATGGCCATATGGCCGGTGATGAATGCCTCATTCGAATTTCAGAAACCCTGAAAACTTCCCTGCCCCGTTCAACGGATATGGCCGTCCGCTACGGCGGCGAAGAATTTATCGTATTTTTAGCGGATACCCGAAAAGAAGAGGCCATGAATATTGCCCAGATGCTGTTAAAAAGCATTGAGGCACTTGCCATTCCCCACAAAGGATCGCTGGTGAAGGATTGCGTCACCGTCAGCATCGGAGTATCCTGCATGACTCCCGATGTTAATACCACCTATGAAGATCTCGTCAATGTTGCGGACAAAGCCCTGTACCATGCGAAGTCTGATGGTAGAAATCAAGTAAAATATCTGGAAGCATAGCTTGTTGCCGCCGGGATCGTTCAAAAAAACTACTGCAGAAAAAAAGAATCGATAGAATAGACACAAAAATGTCTGTTCAAATCGATTCTTTTCTTATTTTAATCAGATATTCCATAATACTGCATTTTACCATTCTCAGCTTACAGCAAAGGTGCCGCTATTCTTAAAATAGATTGTCCCAGTTTTTTAAGGAATGATTTCTTTTTCCAATTCGAATATAAAATCTCTCGGCTTACGCCAATGATATTTAGCACATCTTCTTTAATCACCATTACTGTATCAGAATTATGAACCCAAGTTCCATACTCATAATTCCAGGCCAGACTTCGATAATCCATGTTAATGGATCCCACAATGGATACCGCATCATCGGTGACCAGCACCTTTCCGTGGAGGAACCCCGGGGTATATTCGTAAATTCTCACACCCTCTGCCAGTAAATCCCCATAAAATGCCCGGGTTGTTGCATACACTATTTTTTGATCCGGTATTCCCGGGGTGATAATCCGGACATCCACACCGCTTCGTGCCGCCAATAAAATACAGTTGGTGAGATCCGTATCTAAAATGAGATATGGGGTGGTAATATAAATATATTTTTTAGCATTGGCAAAAATATTCATGTAGGTGTTTTCAATTGGACTTCGTTCGTTGATCGGACCGTCACAAAACGGCATCACAAATTCATCCGATTTCGGACTTTCTTTGGTGGCCCGGTAATCTCCCAAAACGGTCTTCTCTCCGGTTACATATTCCCAGAGATTGAGAAAAATGGTTGTCATACTATAAACGGCATCGCCTTCAATGCGAAGGGCCATATCCTTCCAATGCCCATGGACTTCGATTTCATTAATGTATTCATCGCCAATATTGATACCACCGGCAATGGCCACATTTCCGTCCACAATGGTCATTTTTCGATGGTCACGAAAGCTGATAAAGCGATAAAGGGATGCGGACAAGGGATTAAACGGCACGCATCTGATCTTGTGCTCTTCACAGGTTTTGAAGAAATTCTTGGGCATGGTTGTCATACTCCCTCCGGCATCAACCATCATGCGCACGTCAACCCCGGCTTCCGCCTTCCGATACAGAGCATTCATTAGTTCATCATACATTTTCCCAGGAGTCACAATAAAATACTCCAGAAAAATAAATTTTTCGGCTTCATTAATGGCGTCAAGGTTGGCCTGATGCATGATCTCGCCCAGTTTCAGATACTCGGTTTTCGTGTTCTTCCAAACCGGCAGATCTGCCAGACGTTTGACTAAATCGACTTCTTTTTTAATACCGAGATCCATGATTGAATTATACACGACAGGATTCTGACCAAGCTCAGCAAAGGTGTTTTGATGAATCTCATCCAAACGCACCAGATTTTTTTTAGATATTCGCCGGTCGCCCCAAAGCAGGTAGAGCAGAATGCCCACAAATGGAAAAATCAACACAAAAATAATCCAGGATATTTTATAAGATGCGGATAGTTTTCGATAGATAATATGAAGTGCCACGATAATGGCAACGGCCTCAATGATCCAGTATCCTGCCAGCAGACGTTCCCTGAATATATAAATCAATATCCCGAAAATGATGAGTTGAATCAGAATTAACACCACATTGACAATAAATCTGGTATGACTTTGAAAATTTTTCATAGATTCTCTCCTTTGTTCTCACTTAACGCCTGGATTTTCATCCAGGTGCCTCCTGGTTCACTGCCGGCGATTAAAACTTTCTTACTGATTATCATATTTCAGTCCTCCATTCATACAAAAGCAAGTTTACTCTATTCATACCAAATAAATGAAATAACAAACAAAAAAAATACAATTATGTTGTGCTGAACCCTTCTTTTTAATCAACTTTCTCCCATTCAAAATCCATAGTCGCTTAAACCACAACACACCCCCTAACGGTTTTTTAAAACCATTAGGGGGTGTGTCTTTTTACTGGAGTATAGAATCGCAGGGATTCTCGGACTTCTCCGCGGATAATCCCGAATAAATGGATAGAATGTGTTTGATTTCCAGTGAAATATCCTGGAGGGAGCACTTCAGATCGCCCCGGAGCCAGACCTGATACAGATTAATAATGCCGCCGGACATAAAATGCAGGTGAATGGAAAATTCCGGTGTTTTTTTGATATGCTCGGGAATGTCACTGTCTGTTTCCATCTGCCGGATAAAGATTTCTTTGAGTTTGACTAGAAAGGCTTCGGATTTGCTGGCATTCATTAGGATGCGGTAATATTCCAGATCCTCCTCAAGCCAATCCGCGATTTTCGATAACAGCGGCAGCGGATCCTGTAAAAAGTGGCGATAGTGGAATTCATCCAGAAATCCCATGACCTTGGCAATGATCTCATTACCAATCTGCTCCATAAGATCCCGAATATCCTGGTAGTGGGCATAAAAGGTGCCACGGTTAATATCGGCCCGGGTAATAATGTCTGTCACCGTGATTTTTTCCACATCCTTTTCCTGGATCAATTCCAGGAATGCCTCTCGGATGAGCCGGCGTGAACGGATGGCACTTTTGTATTCTGCTTTTTCTCCCATGGCTAACACTCCTTAAATTTGCAATATCAGACAAACCATCATCGATTGTACGATTTTGTACACAAACTGCAAATCTGATGATTGTATTGAAACATAAAGATGATTATAATACAGATCGATGCAAAATTCAATATGTGTTCCATTTTGCATTTATGTTTAATTTTACACTTAATTACTTATAGGTAATTACAAAACTGCCGTGAGCTTCGCTGCCAGTTTCGCAATTACCTACTAATCACTTTAAAAGGGAGAACTTCATGCAGAAAATACTCAAATACCGTTATATTGTATTGGCCATATGGATTGTCATCACCGTTCTATTTGCCATTAACCAGCCAGACCTGAAACAGATTATCAATCAAAGGGGCGAAGCCACCATCTCCGACAGCGAACCTTCGGTTATCGCTTCGGAAATGCTCAATAAAATGGGAACCTCCAAAGGGGATTCCCTGTTGCTGGTTTTTAATGACGAAAATCAGCTTTCGGATGATGCCATGAAGGATGTTGAGGACGGCATCAATCACCTCAATGAAAACAGAGCGCAGCTCCAGATCACTAATATCATCGATCCTTTTGCTACCCCCGAAGCAAAGGATCAATTGATTTCAGCAGACAATACCACCCTTATCATCCCGGTGTCCTTTGAAAAGGAGTCACGGGACAGCCAAACCGTTATTAAAGATTTTGACTTAGCCCTTGAGGATGTGGCGGTGACCCACTATCTCACCGGATCCACGGCCATTGGCAATGACTATGTCACCGACGTGGCCAAGGGGGTTGAAAAAAGCGGGGCCATCACCATCTGCTTTATCCTCGTTGTTTTAATCCTCATGTTCCGGTCGGTTGTTACCCCCATTGTCAGTCTCTTATCCGTGGGAGTTGCCTATCTATGCTCTATGGGGATCATCGGCATTCTGGTTACCCGGTTTAATTTTTCGGTAACCAGTTTTACCCAGATGTTCATTATTCTGGTGTTATTCGGCATCGGAACAGATTATCATATTCTGTTGTTTAACCGATTCAAGGAAGAGCTTGCCCATGGGCTTTCCATTGATGCCGCCATTCTAAAAAGCTTTCAAACCGCCGGGAAAACCATTTTTTACAGCGGTTTGACGGTTTTTATGGGTTTTGCCAGCTTGACCTTTGTGCAATTTCCGGTGTATCGGTCCGCCAATGCGGTTGCCATCGGAATTGGCGTGCTGTTAATCGAAATGCTCACCCTGACCCCGCTACTCATGAAAATTCTGGGCAAAAAACTATTCTGGCCTTCAAAAAATACAACCGGGCATAAGGACAGCCGGTTCTGGGGAAAAGCGGCCTCGATTTCAGTCAGGTACCCGATCCGCTCGTTGCTGCTGGTTGCGCTGGTGTTGGCCCCGGTGATTCTATTCAGTCCCACCCCGTTATCCTTTGACAATATTAAAGATTTAAGTCCCAATGATCCCTCTGTGCAAGGCTTTAACCTGGTTGCGGATAAATTCGGAGCAGGACAGGTCATGCAGACCACCATCGTCATCGAAAATAACGATGCTATGAATAATAACGAAGATCTGGGCGTTATCGATGATTTAACTGAAAAACTCAAAGGCGTTGAGGGCGTCAAAGCGGTTGCGGGACCCACCCAGCCAAAGGGCGCCATGATTGCAGATTTGTATACCAATACCCAGACCAAAACCGTTGTTAACGGGCTTTCCGCCACCAGCGATGGGGTTAATAAAGTAAACGACGGACTGGGGATCATATCCAGCAGCCTGGTCTCCCCGGATTTTTCACCGGTACTGGAATTGTCCCAGGGCACTGGATCGCTTAAAAACGGCATCGATGCCGTGACCCTTGGCCTTGATGCCATTGACCAGGGCATTGAGGCCGGGGCCAACGGCGCGGACCGTCTGGCCGGGGGAATCGTTCAGCTCAGAGATGGTGTATCCGGTATCAATGGAGGCCTGACCGCCATTTCGTCAAAGCTTGGGGAAATCAACGATGGATACGTGACGCTTGGCGAAGGCTACGCTTCCCTGGCCACATCGACGGAACAGTTGAATCAACTCACTGCCATGATGCAGGTCAACATTAATAATCTTGATGCCAAGCTCCCCAATGATCCGGATGTGGCAGCTCTGACCGAGTTAACCGCGACTCTCTCCAGTTCATTGGAAAGTCTTAATTCAGCCATGAATTCGGCTAATGGGAACTATGATGCCCTGACAAATGGTCTTGCCCAGGTGAATGGCGGACTCCAGACCCTCATCGACGCTACCGGCACCCAATCCCCGCTGGTTATGGGCATCAATGATCTGGAAACCGGGGCAACCGCCCTTTCGGATGGCTTAAACCAGGGCAGTGCCGGCCAGGAGCTGGTAATTGCCAGCATGGCCAAACTGAGCAGTGGTGCGGCGGAAATCAAAACCGGCCAGGAAAGCCTGTATGGAGGACTCACCACGCTGAGCAGCGGCATGTCCCAGTTAAAAGACGGTATCGGCCAAAGCAGCAGCGGTTTAACCTCGATTTCAGACGGAATTAATAAAAGCGGTAATTTTCTCACCGAGCTGACCAGCACCAAAAGCTTTTATATTCCCGATGAAGTGCTAAACGGCGAAGATATTAATAAAATGCTGGATCCCTATATGTCAACGGACCGAAAAATCACTAAGCTGACAGTAACCCTGGCTTCGGAGCCCTATGCCGAGGATTCCATTGCGCTGATCGGTACACTTAACACCACCGTTCAAAACCACTTGGCGGGCACTGCCCTATCCGATGCCACATTCGGAGTTGCCGGCGCCACGTCCAGTTCATATGATATGAAAAATGTTGCCACCCATGACATTGTTTTTACCCAGATCATCGTCTTGATGGCCATTTTCATCCTACTGATCGGGGTCACAAAATCCGTCCGGATTCCGATATTCATTGTCGGATCTCTGCTGATTGCCTACTATACCGCCTTGGCAGCAACGGCGTTCATTTCGAAATTCCTATTCAGCAGTGCTGCGGCGGGCTTATCCTGGAATGTACCATTCTTTTCCTTTGTGATGATTGCGGCTCTGGGCGTTGATTACAGCATCTTCCTCATGGATCGCTACCGGGAATATCCGGAGCTGCCACCCAAGGAAGCGATTGTCCTAGCGGCCCGAAACATCGGCGGCGTAGTGATCTCGGCCGCGGTAATTCTGGCCGGAACCTTTGCGACCCTGTATCCATCCAATATCGTTATCCTGATGGAGCTGGCCATTTGCGTGGTCATCGGTTTATTTCTGCTGGCATTTGTGCTGCTGCCGGTGGTCATTCCGGCGCTGATTGCCCTAACTGATAATCTGTTGGCAAAAGAAAACCCAGTGGCTTTAGCTGTTAAAAATAAACCCCAATAGGATCAAGCTCCCTGATTGAGCAGCATCAATAATCGGGACCCCGCCCCAGTATTTTTCATTTTAACAGGGTATAATTGCGGCAACCATTAATCTATTTAAACTAAAACAAAAGAGGCCGTTGCAAAATGCAACAGGCCTCTTAAAGATTCTTTTTTCTTGCTTATCTTCCCCATCGCATTTATTGACTTCTATTTGAAGTCTTACCTGCCGAGGCCCTGATATTTCGCCTTAAATTTCATTTTCACAACCTTGCTTTTTTCGCATTTCAAATCTTGAAATGAAAACTGCCGCAACCATACTGATAAAAAACAGGATGAAAGCTGAATAAAAATAAATTGATGCCAGTCCGGTGTTCTGCATTACCACAGCATACACACTGGTTCCTACAGCGCCACCGACAAACATATTAAATGATGCCAAGGACATGGCGGTTCCTCGCATTTTAGGCAGTTTTTCCTGGACCGCTGTTATCAATGTCGATTGCAGGAAGATAAAGGCGATCCCGAAACCAAATAAGGCCAGGGATAAGACCCACACATTGGTAAATGCCGACAGACTCAAAAGTGATATACTGCCGATCACACCTGCCGAAACGAGAAACCCGTTTTTTAATTTTTTTCTAAGCCGAGGGGCGATTCGCCCGCCAATAACTGTGCCTATTCCGAACAGAGACAAAATCAAACCTACCATCACGAGATTGGAACCGGTAGCCTCCTGAATCAGCTTCCCGGAGTAGGTAAAGCTGCCAAAGACGCTAAATCCCACAAAGAAAATAACTAGAACCAGCCGCATAAACCGGTAATTGGTCAAGGGCTCCTTGTAAGCCTTAATAAAGTTGAGCTGATCGACAACCGGCTGATCCCGTTCGAGTGTTTTTAACATAATAACTGCCATAATTAATTCCGCGATGCCATATACCAGATAAACCAGGCGCCAGGATCCAAAGTAAGCCAAGGTTCCGCCAATAATAGTAGCGGTGGCCCCACCGAGGAACATCAGCCCCATAACCTTGGCAATTGCCTTTTGACGATTTTGATCATCAAAACTCTGGCCTACCAGGGCCAGGGTTACCGGGAAAATCCCCGCTCCAAAGGCGCCGTTCATGGCCCGAAAGAAGATCAGTGATGGCAGATTAAAGGCAAAAGCGCCCAGCATACTGAAGACCGCGGTTCCGATGGCGGCAATATTGATAATCTTAACCTTGCCATATCGATCCGAAAGCGGTCCGAATATTAAGGTAAACACACCAAAGGCAAGCATGTAGGCGGTAACCGACATCGCTGCCACACTGACTGTTAAATTCAAGTCACTGGCGATGTTGATAATCAGGGGTGCTGCTGCATAATTATCGCCGTTGGCTAAAAATGCCATTAAACCAAGAATCATAATCATTTTATTCTTGTTTTTCATTTTTTAATCTCCTAATATTTTCTGAATTTCATAATTTAGATGTTCGATGATTGCAACATTGATTCAAAAGGTTTTCATTATCGATATGTCTGCTTTTATCTAATACAAGCTGAGGATAATCACTGAGATTGTCCAGGATACTTTTAATAGTCCGGTTTAAGATCGGATTATCTATTTTTAGTTTGTAAAAAACAAACCGTTCTTTTCTCTCCGATTTGACTAAATTCAAATCCCTCAATTTCCCTAGATTTTTAGATATCTTCGGCTGAGAAACTGCTAAAATATCACTCAATTCACAAACACATAACTCCTTTTGTGCAAGCAGAACGATGATGCGAAGTCGTGTTTCATCGGATAAAATTTTATATATTGTGATTAGCTGTTCCATTCTCTATTCCTTTCTTAATTTAATCCACTTACACATTCCTTTATGTGCATATGTATATAATATGCTTCGTTTCGATTATTGTCAAGTTAATCTATATAAAATCAATGGTTACTTATATTATCCTCACTATCTGTTGACAGTGAATAATAATCAGATAATGTTATTGCTGTTCTCCATAAACAGGGGTTGACTCCGGAAGGACCACAATCACGACTTCGGTTTCGTCCTGATTTCTCAGCCGCGGCAAGAGATTAATGGCGGCAATCTTCACTGTACATGATCCCGACAGTTGTTCATACAACCTGAGCCTTCATTACCGAGTATGACAAATTTTCAATGATATCCTCCAAAATAGCTAATCTTTTTCTAAGTTATGACGATTGTTAATAAGTACATTAAAATTTAAAGGAGAAAAAAATGAAAATCACAAAGGCTCTGTTATTATCACTTGCTGTTGTATTTTGTATTTTAGCTGTGACCAGTTGCAGCACTGAGAAAAAAGAAGATGCGGCTCAGACGGAAACTTCCACGGCTATCCAACCAACGGATTACAGCCAGGGTGAACACTGGTTAACCGTGCCTACGGAACTTGACAAAGACGTGGATGTTTTTTACCTCTATCCATCAGCCTGGGCAAAAGTGAATGCAACCGACCCGATTGTCTGCGACATTGACAATCCGGTGATGCTAACCCAGTCAAAACTAGCTTTTAACCGACAGGCCACTGCCTTTTCGGACACTGCCAATATATATGCCCCCTACTATCGCCAGGATGACGCCGGATCAACCCTGCAGATGTCCGTTGGCGAACAACAGGATATTGTCAAGGGCATTCCTCTCACCGATGCCATGGCCGCCTTTGACTACTACATCAAAAATTACAACAATGGCCGGCCCTTTATTTTAGCCAGTCATTCCCAGGGTTCCAATGTGATGATCTATATCCTGTCGGAATATATGAAGGAACATCCTGAGGTTAATGACCGCATGATCGCCGCCTATGTCATTGGCTATTCCGTCACCGATGATTATCTGGCACAGAATCCGCACCTTAAATTCGCTACCGGCGCCGGTGACACCGGGGTTATTATTTCTTACAACACCCAGGCGCCAACCATTGAAGGCACCGATGGCGTGGTTACCCCCGGCGCCAAGGCCATCAACCCGATTAGCTGGACCACCGATGAAACCCTGGCACCTGCTTCCGCAAGTCTGGGTTCCATTCAATTGAATCCCGATGGCACCGTGGTTACGAATCCCGATGGTACCTTTAAGGTTCTGGCCAACTATGCCGATGCCCAAGTTAATACCGCCAAGGGCGTGATCATTTGCAGCACCGCTGATGTGGCGACGCTTGCTCCGGGAAGTGCCATGTTCGGTAAAGGAGTTTTTCATAGCTTTGATTTTCCCTTCTACTACTATGATATTCAGGCCAACGCTGCGCTGCGAGCTCAGAATTACCTGAAGGAACATAAATAACAGGTTTGCTTCAGTAATCGTCCTGGGGACAATGGTAAATCGTTGTCTGCTGCATGATCGTACAGGCTGTCGCCTGTTCGCCATGATGCAGACAACTGATGTTACCATTATCCCCAGGACTTACTTTATTATTTTGTCCGCCGTACCGACAATTGTTAATCAGTTGTCGGTACGGCTTTTTTTTTATTAAACGGTCTTTGGAACAATGTAAAAAAGGACTGAGTTCAGATATCGAACTCAGTCCTTTAAATTGCTCATAATATTGTCGGTTCTTTTAAATGGTCTTCCCTTACCTATCTATTCGCTTTTCTTTGGAAGGCAGCCAGATGGCTTTCTGATGCTGCTTTCAGTGACTCAAATATGGTGCGTACATCGGCTGGAAGATCTTCTTCCAGAAAACTGTCATACATTGCGATATTTTTTATTTCCGCTTCCACACCGACTACATAGCTTTCCTTCAGTGAACCTGGCAGAACCACATGGGAATCTGCGTCATTTATGGGAATTGCAATCCCGTTGGTTTCAAATAATGGAATCAGTGAACTGATATGTTTTGTTTCCGCCTTGATGATGCTTGAAAATGGTTTAACTTGACCATAAATATTGAGAATTTCGGAATATTCGGCTTCCGCTGCATATTCATCCTGAATGGCATAAGTCAACATTTCATTCAAAGTGAGACTTTCATCTGCCAGGGCACTTGCTGATCCGTATGGAGTTTCAGCAGCCATGGCAATACCGGTTGTTCCAAATAATGTTAATATTAATGTGACGGTCGTTAATAATCGTTTCATTTTTTATCTCCTTTTTATTCGATTAGTTAGAAAACTATCAGCGCTGTTTCCTATTATGGAATCATTATAATATGGGTTTGTGTCAATTTCATGTCAACATTCTAATTCATGATATTTTGAGTTTAATTAATCGTTAATCAATATATATATATTGACAAACGATATATAAGACGATATACTAGGATTAGTTATTGATTGTGAGGTGTTCAATGAAAGGCGCAAAAATAAATTTTTTAAAAGTGGCTATTGTTATTATTGGTGTCACTATTCTCTTGCTATGTGTATTCGGGTTGCCGTGGTTGGCTGAATATTCGACAGAGATAAATCCGGAGTATGGTTATTTGAAATATCCAATTCTTATTTGGATCTATATCACGACCATCCCCTTTTTTGTTGCGTTATTTGAAGGATTTAAACTATTAAAGTATATTGAAAGTGAAAATGCTTTTTCTGAATTAGGTGTAGAATCATTAAACCATATTAAACAGTGTGGGATTGGGATAATCATATTATATGGGATCGGCCTTGTGATTCTTGGATTTCAGAATGTTTTACATCCCACAATGTTGATTATCGCAGCAACCATCATTTTTGCGGCACTATCGATATCACTTTTTGCGGCAGTTCTTCAGGAACTGCTAAAAACTGCACTTGAAATCAAATCCGAAAATGATTTAACAGTGTGAGGTGAATATAATGATAAAAATCAATATTGATGTATTATTGGTAAAACGAAAGATGAGTGTCACAGAACTTTCTCAGAAAGTGGGAATAACCATGGCAAATCTTTCCATACTTAAAAATGAAAAAGCCAAGGCAGTGCGGTTTTCGACTTTAGAAAAATTATGCGAAGCACTGGATTGTCAGCCAGGTGATATCCTGGAATATTCAAAAGATCAAAAGGTTACAAGTTAAATCATAAATAATTATGGAGGTTATCATGAAAAAATATATTTTACCATTCATTTTCATTGTTTTGGGAATCGGCTGTGCAGTAGCATATGGAATTATCGGATCAGAAGTTGCTCCGGACGGGACGCTTATGGAACCATTTTTTTTAATCCCAATGGGTTACTTATTCCTGTTCCTGAGCATTATTACGGGACTCATTGTTTTCATCAGATCCCTATATAAAAAACACAAGAATTCATATAGGGTCAACTCCTTTCATAACAATGATACCACTTCTTAAATAAAGAGCCTTCTCATGTTCAGCAATGAACTGAGAAGGCTCTTTATGATTTTATTGTTATTCTCCGAATGACACTCCCAGGCTTTTTGCCACATAGATCAGCTCCGAATGAATATCAACCTGTTTGTTTTCACCGATGACGTCTTCCAACATAGCATAGGTCATCTTGCCGTCCTGGAGGGCCACCATGCATCCGAATTTTCCGGCAGCAATAAGTTCAACCGCTGCGATGCCGTACCGGGTGGACAACAGGCGATCATAGGCAGAGGTGATGCCGCCTCGTTGGAGATGGCCTAAAACCGTATTTCGGAATTCATGATCCGGAATTCGTCCTTCCAGGTCCAACGCCAGTTTATTGCCGATCCCGCCTAAGCGCACCGGATCCGGTGAGTCACTGACAATTTTACACACTGTCAGTTCCCCACCTTTTTCTTTGGCCCCTTCGGAAACCACAATAATGCTAAAAGGAATGCCCCGCTGACTGCGCTCATTGATTTTTGCAACAATACCATCCAGTGAATAAGGTATTTCCGGAATAAGAATCACATCCGCCGACCCGGCGATGCCTGCATGGAGGGCAATCCATCCGGCATTACGCCCCATTACTTCCAGAATCATAATGCGGTGGTGGGATTCGGCGGTTGTGTGGAGTTTATCCAGAGCATCCACAACCACATCCACTGCCGAATTAAAACCAAAGGTTACATCGGTTTTTGATAAATCATTGTCAATTGTTTTGGGAACGCCAATGACATTAACCCCTTTACGAGCAAAATCCCTGGCACTGGTTAATGTACCGTCGCCGCCTAAAACAACCAGTACATCCACCCCTTCTTTTTTTAGGTTTGCAACGGCCATATCGGAAACATCTTTTTTAATCTTCTGGCCGTTCTCTTCCACCATATAGTCAAAGAGATTGTCTTTATTGGAGCTGTAGAGAATGGTTCCGCCTTTGTGGAGAATCCCCGAAACACTCTGGGCATCGAGTTTGATAAAGTCGTTGTTATAAAGACCCCGATAACCGAACTTATAACCGATGACTTCATAGCCATAGTTTGAAATCGCGGCTTTAGTAACCGCCCGAATAACGGCGTTTAGACCAGGACAGTCCCCACCGCCGGTTAAAATACCGATTTTTTTAATTGCATTCATGCATTATGCTCCATTTCATTAGTAAAATTATTAATCATCTCAATTTTTAATCAAATCATATTCATATTCGAAACGTCCGATTCATTGAAAACTATCTCAATTGTACCATTTTTAAAGCTTTGATACCATGAAATTCCCTTTAATTGCTGCTCTTTAAAAATAATTGTAAAATAATTAATATATATACAAAATAAATGATTGAAATTAATAAAATTGGTTATAAAATAAGAATAGACCTAAATTTCCATTTGTGTGAGTTTTCAATGGTTTAGGTCAAATTTGAAATATATCAGTGAGGAGAATTAGTTATGAGCATTATTCCAGTATTACGAGAGTTTAAAGGCAAAAGTCTGATTGTTTTTCCAGATGATTATGTGATTATTGACATTGAAACAACCGGGTTCAACCCCAAAAATGATGAAATCATTGAAATTGGGGCTGTAAAAGTATGCAATAATGAAATCACATCCATATTTCAATCATTAATCAAACCGAGGAATCCCATTAATAATTATATTTCTAATTTGACCGGTATTACTGATGAAATGGTTGTGGATTCCCAATCCGAAAAAGAGGTACTGGATGCCTTTACTTCTTTTGCAGCGGACAGCCTTCTAATGGGTCATAACATTAATTACGATATCAATTTCCTGTATGACCATTGCAAAGAGCATCTGGACTATTATTTTAAGAATAATTTCATTGATATCATGGATTTGTTAAGAAAAAAAACAATACCCCTTCAAAATCAGAACATCATGGCTTTATGTGAAAAATGTGCAATTCGCAACACCAATGCACACAGAGCCTTATCCGATTGTCTTGCAATCAATGATCTGTTTCAGCATTTAAAGCGCCAATATAAACCCACCCATTGCATAGGAAAATTGGATGTTCTTAATTTTAGCGCCGAGCTTGGAAGTAAGCATCCCCTGAATAAAAAGAAATGTCCGATCGGCAAAAGCGGCAGTGCGGCTCTGGTTATTTAATATACTTTAGATCATAAATCCGTCCGGGGGACAATCGTAAATCGTTGTCTGCTGCATGATCGTACAGGCAGAGCCTGTTCGTCATGATGCAGATAACTGATGTTACGATTGTCCCCCGGACTTACTTTTATGCTTAGAAACTTACTTTAGCAACAATCTCAAGACAAAAATAAGTAATTTTGACAATGCTGAATCATCGTCCTCAGGACGAGTATATTATCAGCCCCAAAAGATGCCGTTTCTTAGCTCGATCACTCCGATTATTTTTATTGCAATTACATATAAATATAATTTTGGGGCTTTTCCATGCCGATGATTAGTTTATTGATTCGGATCATTTGGTCTAGCTTTTCAATTGGAGCTTCTATGGCCTTTAATTTACAGGCTGTCAGGCAGTGATAACAGTGAATGCATTTTTCAAGATCGATGACTGCGGTATCATCCAAACTGATGGCACCGACCGGGCATTCTCTTTTGCATTTTCCGCAGCTTACACACTGTTCGGACAGAATAGTGATGGTCAGCGCTCTTTTTTTGCTGAAGTCATGAACCAATGGGTACAGCAGCTTCACCCGTATTTTCTGGTGTGAAAACATGTCGTACAGGCGCTCGCTTTTAATGGACGCAAATGCATTTGACTGCATTTGATAATAAAAGCTTTGAATAAAGGATTCACTGATGGCCGTGGGAAATGGCTCCTGGTGATGGAAATGGGGTGATACAACCTTCATCCCGCCAATAATGGGAATATCCATGGCCGCAAACAGTTTGGCGGTGTTTAAAAAAGCTTTACCTGAGGTGATGCCTGCATAATTAAGGTATAAAAATGCTTTGAAATGATAGACTTCCGGATTTAACAGCATTTCTTCAAACAACCGCTGCATGGGTTCCAGCAGATCCATATGATAAGCCGGGGAACCAAATCCCACAACATCCGCTTCTTTTAGCTTGTTAAAAATGATATCATAGTTATTTCGATTCGTTCCCAACCCCAGATCCAATAGCTCTGCTGTATGCCCGTTTTTCTCAATGGCCGTCTTCAAAACCTCGGATGTTTTTCGTGTGGAGCCATTGGGAGAAATATAAATTAACTTAAAATTCATTGCGAGCTCCTTATTGAATCGGTATTTTAGGTAATTGCAAAATTAACGTCTCAAACACAAATTTTCAAATCCCCTAAAACAAAAGTTTATTTGATTTTTATAAATTATCGTTGATTATGCCTTAACACTATGGTTTATCCTATCAGAACGGATAATAAATAACAATGATAATTAGAGAAATAAAAGGCCTGAGCCAAGCAAACTTATGGCTCTATTCAAGGATTTGGTAATCGGCGGGATAACTCGGCCTGCTGAGAAACGTTTAACAGAATAAGCCGATCTTCCCTTCAGCATTTTCAGCAAGACAACCAATTGAGTAAACTTTGCTTTAGACAATATAAAAAATAGGTTTACATGGATAATTGAAAGCTTATTGGTTATATAATAATTATAAAGAAAATTTGTGCCATTTACTGAAAATAAAAAGTTTATGAGTAAGGAGAATTATTTATGAGTACACGTGAAGCCATGAGAGCATATAAAGGTCAACATCTTGTTGAATTTCCCAATGATTATGTGATAATTGATATCGAAACCACAGGTTTTAACCCCAAATTCTGTGAAATCATAGAGATTGGAGCGGTTAGAGTATGTGATGATAAAATCACTTCTATCTTTCAATCAATGGTCCGACCAAAGAACCCCATTAATTCTTATATTACAAATTTGACAGGGATCACCAACAATATGATTGCTGATGCCAATCCCATTGAGGCAGTATTGGATTCTTTCCTTTCTTTTATTGGAGACACTGTTTTAGTTGGGCATAACGTTAATTCGGATATTAATTTTTTATATGATTATTGCGAAATGTATCTTTCGAGCCATTTAAGCAATGATTTTATCGATATTCGTGAACTGTTCAGAGAACAGCAAAGTTCAGCACTCAATCATAAACTTGCAACCATGTGTGAAAAATGCGCGATTCAAAATACCAACACTCATCGAGCCCTTACGGATTGCCTGGCAGCCTATAACCTGTATCATTCATTGAAGATGCATGATGGTCCCATTGCCTGTGTGGAAGAATTGGATACCCTTAATCTTGCCTCGGAGTTTAAGATTAAGCATTCACCATATAAAAGAAAATGTCATCGCAAAGAAGCCGGTGTTGATAAATCTTTTCGTGTTTCCAGGGCCCTTTACCCATAAACAAGTAATATTAGATTGTTAAAAAAAACACCATTTCCCAACGGCCTGGCCGTTTGCGTATCCGTAGACACAAATCGGTCAGCCAGGGAGATGGCTGTTTTTTTTCGCGCAAAATTCCAGCATCAGCAATTACACGGTTGACAATGATAATCAACCTTCTTTGCTTCCTAATTCTGAAGTTTCGCAAGATTGCACTTCTGGGTTACCCGTGATTGCAATTGATCCATCACTATCTCTTCGTTCTTTATACAGGCACTTCTGCAGCATTTTCCAAACTCAATACCAGTGCTGTTAGGGTTTTGTGTTGGCAGTCTTGTTTCAGTTGATTGCATAATGCTTCATAGGCAGCACCGCTAAACCCTTTAAACGGCGGGTTAACAATCATCAGCATGGGATGCTTTACCTGGGCCACCGCATACTCAAGTCGGACGTATTCGTCGTCCGTCAGATCTTTCACCGGGGTTTTGAGCTTATCCTGAAAGCCGGCTTTTTTAGCCACTTCATCGATCCGCATTAATTTGTCCTTAGCTCGGAGCAGCGCGAGTTTCAAAACCGCTGCCACGCTTTTATTTAAATAACGGTCTTTAGGATTTTTGAAAATTTCCGCATACTCCCGGTTTCGCAGCTCTTTGAATTCGGCTTTCTTTGAGGCATTAAAGCTGCGGCGATTAAAGGTCAGAACCTCATGTGTTCCCAGGGTTTGGCCGGTTATCATGTTCAGGAATGATTTTTTTGCTTCCGCTGAAACAAAAGACACTTCCTCATAGGCGTGCTTTTCGATGGCAAACAGTTTTTCATTTCCCCGGCGTATTTTCAAAAGGGAAAAATCCCGATAACTGTCAATGGTTTGACCCGATTTTCTAAAAACCTCCAGCATGGCCAGAGTCATATCGTTTACCAGCGCAAAATCCTCAATGGTGAAAACGCCGTTTTTCTTATTGATCAGTTCCAGTGCCCCAAAGACTTCTTTTTCATCAATCCCCAGCGGCACTGCAATTTCCGAGGTGATGGTAATGCCCATGGCCTGGTCCATGCCTTCAAAGGGCAGGTTGTACCGCTGTGAATCCCGGATGAAATATGGCAGGCCCTCAAAGACGCACTGGGCCGCGATGCCGTTTCCCTTGCGCAGTTTCAACTGATAGAATTCGTCGGCCGCAGGACTTTTAATGAGCAGCGGATAGATGTACGCCCCTTTCCCATCACTGTCCTTTAGCCAGAGAATGGCCGCAAGAGCCTCAGTTACCATCAGAAGTTCGTCCATGGTTGTGCTGAGAAGCCGCGGAATAGCGGTACTTGCCTGAATCTGAGATTGAAACTGTTCCATGCACTCATCATGGTTGAGACGCCTTTCCGCTGTGAAATCCTTAAAGATCCTGGACTTGAGACTGTCTGTAGTTTCCCGTATGACCCGGGTCCCTTCGAGATTTCCGAATGCATCAAAATTCACCTCAGCCAGACCGTGAATGTTGATAAAGCGCTTTTTGGCATACCGGTTCAGCGGTGCGGTGCGGCTGATATATGAGACGTAGCTGGCTTTTCGGGTGGGATCATCGGCATGGACAATGTATTCGAAACGGTCTGTTTTCAGAGCTTCCTTCTGGGCATTATTCATGGTATACCAGCAGTAAGGCTGGGCATTGACGCAATAGGCCCTGGTGTTTTGATGAAGACGATTGATGAAAACATAGGTTGCCAGATTGCCGCCTTTGGAATGTCCCAGAATATTGCGCTCACCGAAAATTCCTTGCATGTGGGCATCATAAAAACTCATGGCTCTGTGATGATGCTCGGTAATAACCCCTAGCGACGCTGCAAAGCAGCCACCCCAGTCCAGCACCAGACTGGACGGATACATCTGCTCACAGCCGCTGAAGGTGACGGCGCCATTGTTTTCACTGTCCTCGAAAGCAAGACCCACAAAACTGGTTTTTGGTTTTTCCAGAGTGTTTCCGAAGGGTCCGTGATTGTCGTTCATATAACCGGTGATCAGAATGTCCCCCAGGTTTTCGCTGGTTGCATAGATTCTCCTGAAGTATCCCTGGCGCAATTTCATAAATTGCCGACCATGCTGAGACTTGTTGACGAACCCGGGATACATGGAATGGCTGCACTGATCCAGAAGGTCGATGTAAACATCCAGTTTCATCGGTGTTTCCCGGGAGATGCTTGATTTCAACGCAGGGGGAAGGTGAAAATAGACCAATTCCAGCAACAGGTATTTTTCCACATCCAGCAAATTGCACATTTTCAGGCTCATAACATTCCCCCTTCGGACCTTTTTAAAGATTTATTGTGTTTAACATTATTTGAATATTAATTATGCATATTATACTAAATATAAAGAATTTTCACAATCCTATGACGCCAATAACAGGTTTTATTTCACAAATAAAACTGGAGACAATGGCAAGGTCACTTTATCGGTATCATGATACCGATAAAGATTTACCGTTGTCCCCAGGGCGATTTTCTCAGCAACACCAGGTTTTAATCAATATTCTGGATATCGACTAATATTTCATTGCGTCTGAAAGTTGGCGGTGTAAATGGCGGATTGTAGCGTGCTAAACGAAAGCCGCCGATGGTTTTGATATCTTTGTCAACCAGCCATTTTTGTAGTTTCTCCAGATGCTTATCAATTTTTTCGCTGCTGATGGAACCTGAAAAAGAAATAACAGCACAAAGTCGGTCTTCTCTTGTTTTTATTTTGATTCGGGAATTGTCCGGATCCGGCAGGCTTTCCCTGGTAAAGTGATGCGGCATCACAAATTCGGTGGTAACGCTTCCGTTTTCGAGCTCATTAATTACCGGAACCGTCATGTCAATTTTTTCTTTTTTTGAATTGCTGCCGCTAATGTATTCGAAAATCTGTCCAAATCCGTTTGTATCGGTCATGCTGACCTCGTCGACTGCGGCGGTAAAATAGTCTTCATAGGATCGTATTTCAAATGCACCATCTTTTTCAAGCACCTTATATGCCGGGGTTTCATGATGTGCCATTGCAAATCCTCCTTTACTGTTTATATAGTATTACTACCCATTTATAAAATCATATTCAGAGGATTATAAAAATCATGTCAATCAATGGCGATCCTTAATTAGACTGCTCAATTTATCGGTGCATTTTGAAAAATGCCATCGGTTTGACCAATGATCACATCAGCAGGTCCATATACGAATCAAAGGCTTCCTCGCTGAAACGCTCAAAATTTACTCTGGCAAAATCCGGGGTTAACGGGTATTGTTCCTTGAATTCATTCCAGTTGAATAAATATTGGGATGAAGGTTTGGGAACCAGATTCGGATCAAAGACAAAATCTTCGCTATTTAGGGGGGTTCCAAAGGATTCTCCGGCGTTGTCATAGGTCGCATAATCACGGACAAATGCTGTCAGTGCGGCCAGGGATTCCAGATTCACCTCTTTCATCGTCAATGGGTTCTTATCAAAATCAAAGATATAGCCGCCGCCGGGGAGCATAATGTCCAGGAATCGTTTGGCCCGATCCACAATCTGGACAGGGCTATCGGTTTTAAGGGAACTGCATGGGAATAAACCGGTCAGCATAAATTTCTTGCCCAGTTTGTCTTTAATGATTTGGGGATCTCCGTATTCAAACATCAACTGAGTGCCTCCGGGGATTTCGGATAATAAAATATCCAGATAACGGGTCCAGTCGGTTTCGCAGAACATATGAGCTCTGACCCCCAGGGCGGCATACTGCTGAAGCATTCTTTTGCAGGATGGCAGCCAGACTTCCGAAAAATCTTTTTCTCCCATGAAAGTCGGCATATGCAGTGGTATGAATACGCCGCCTTCGGGATGTGGATTTTTAGGAAGTCCCCAGTGAAAAAGCAATGGCATCAATACGTCCGCAGCTTCTATAATCAGTGCTCGGTGCCGTCTCAGATCCAGACTGATACCCGTAAACCCCCTAAGCTGATCGGCAATGAAGTCCATGGGCGCTTCTGTGTAATTCAATGAACCTTTGGGGCTTCCCACATAATAACCATGGGTCTGAATCAGATCTTGTGCCATTTGACCGATAACCTTGTTCTTATTTTGAAGGGATAGTTTTCCCATTTGGATTGATATAGACATTTTGATAGGATTTTTGGGGTCAAGATTTTTATTCTGTCTCGGAATAACGGTTTCAACCAGATAATCGAAGGGGTTCTCGATTAATTGGGAATACTCGTCATCCTTCATCCCCACAACTTCCGGATGTTGAACATAGCCGTTCTTTCCCATTACAAAGGTTTTCGAACCGAACAATTGGTAGAAAGGAAGGTGTCTTGTCACAAGCGGACATGCCATAAGCACAGGACATCGGTCAGAATAAATTTCACGGCAGATTTCTCTTGCAGGATTTTTAAGTTTTGAATAGTCATATTGGAAATCAAACAGATTCTGGCCATCATATTCTGCCAGCAGGTGATTGGGCAGGCTGACACCAATGGGCATACGGTCCGGGATTTTATTTGCATAAAAATCCTGGTACAGTCTGCCTCTTTCCAACTGTAATTTTAAAAGATCAGTCATTATTTTCCCCTTTCTTGAATGATGAATTGTTCATTGATGCTGTGCTATCGATATTAAAGTGTTGACTGTGGATTTATACAAATTAACGCTTTTTTACAAACCCCTATTCACTCGAAAATTAGGGATCGTTTAAAGAATTTCATGGATTCAATTCATTAATTTTATTTTGAAATAAACGATTTGTTTTTATTATAGCTTATGAACAAAACGAAAGTAAAGGATATCCTATCTTTCATTTATTTTTTTATTTTCTCTACTAGTCTGTTAACTTGGTTAGAAAATTGGGTATAACGTTGATGTAAATGTTTATGGTTCATAAATTCAAAGGAGGAAGTGAAAATGAATACTGATGTTTTAGGCAATGTGACCAAGGGCAGAAAAGGCCTGGGGATTGTGGTATCTATCCTGATGGTTCTCCTTGGTGTTGGGGTCTTCTTTGCTCCCCAGTTTTTTGTATCCATGATGATCTGGTTATTTATTATCGGCATCATGATTTATGGCGTATTTCTGATTTTCGATTTTGCCAGAAGCGAGGTTAAAAATGGTTGGAATCTTACTGCCGGGATTTTGGCAGTCATTCTTGGTTTCTTATTGCTTTTTTCGCCAACACTTGCCCAAGCCGAAACCTTCGCATTTATGCTGGCTTTCATGACACTGTTCACTGGGATTAACCAAGTTACCGCATCATCTGTGTTGAAAAAACAGGGCGGTGAAAACACCGGATGGCTTACGGCAGCCGGAGTTATTAATATTCTTCTGGGGTTCTTCTTTCTTTTCAACCCCTACGTCATGCTATTCACCTTTTATATTGTTGCCGGTATTTATTTAATCGTCAGCGGTATCGCATTATTTGCTTCAACCATGTCAAGTAAGCCGACTGCTGTTTAAGACCGAATCGAAGGCACAGGATTTCACTTTGAATCCTGTGCCTTAGCTTTTTTGATTTAACCGTCTTGGGGACACTGGTAAATCGTTGTCGGCTGTATAATCGTACAAGCTATGATGCCGACAACTGATGTTACCAAAGTCCCCGGGACTAATTTTTTTATGCTTTTAATATCAATTTAAAAATCAGTTCTCAGAATTATTCTAAACCAAGGCCATTGGCAATATTAAGGATAATCACAAGCATAACCACCAGTTGATATACTCTGAGAACCCTTTTTTCAGATAAAACACCACTGAGTCGTGCCCCAAGGAATCCCCCGATCATTGCTGCGGGAATAATATAGGCCAATAAACTTAAATCAAAGGCTTCATACCCGGTTGTCAAACCAATGGTAATTAATGTCGATAGCTGGGAGAAGAAAATAGTGATAATAGAATAGACTGTGGCATCCTTAATGGGAATGCCAAAACAAAGCATCAGCAATGCCACGTTAATGGGCCCCCCGCCAATCCCCAACAAGGTTGAAAGAAACCCGAGGAATAATCCGAGGGCTAAATACCAGCCCATTTTTTTGAGCTTCCAGGATTTCCATTTTTTTATGGTGTAAAGCAATGCAAATACCAGGGATAAAACCGTTAGAATAATCTGAATCCACTGTACCGTTGATTCAGATGCGAAAAAATCCAGTAGCTGGGAAAAAGCACTCTGGCCTAAAACGCCTCCTAAAAAAGAACCAAAAGATATCAGTAACGCCAATTTTATTTTAACATCGATGGGATTTTTAAATTGCTGCCAGGTGGCAACAATGGCCATGGTAAAAACCGCTATACTGGAATAAAATGAAATTTCGTTTAATGAGTGCACACCGATGGCATCCAGCATCGGCTTGATGATAACGCCGCCGCCCATTCCTGAAATTGCCCCCACCGTGTTTGCCAAAACAATGACTAAAAAATAAAGGATACCAATTTGCATCTCCAACACTTCACTTTCTTAAAACCGGAGTTCGCTAAAATTTAGACTGTTAACCGTTCCTTATTTTGAGCCTATTCGAATTTTTATTATTTCTACCCCAAACAATATTTTTCAATCAAAGCAAGTGTTCTATGCGATAAAATACTAGTTTGTAAATAATCATCATTTTATTGTAAAACGCATGGTAGACTATTTAAAATTTGGGTAGACAAACTATAACTTAAATTTGTTATGGCATTATTCTCTTTTAACTTTAATGCCATAACAAATTAAGAACAAATCTGAAAAACAGATACGTTGAAAGGAGCGAAATATGCATGGACCAATTGATTTTATCGTCGTAGGTTTTGAAGGAAATAAGTTTAATGGCGAGGTATTGGATGCTTTGGGGGAAGCGGTTGAAAAAAAGATTATTGATGTACTTGATATTGCAGTGATCGCCAAAGATGAAGAGGGCCAAGTACATGCAATTGAACTGAGTAACTTGGACAACGATTTAGCCCGTGCGATTGATTTAACTCATGTATCGAATTCGGGGTTAATTTCCTTGGAGGATACCGACGAGGTCGCTGAACTCCTTGATAACAACAGTGCTGCTGGGTTATTGATCATCGAACAATTATGGGCCAAGGATCTCAAGAAAGCGTTGCTCAGCGCCAATGGCCGATTATTATCAGAAGGCCGCATCCATCCTGACGCCGCAGGTGAAATTGAAACAAAGGAGGCAATGTAAATGCCGGGATTATTAAGAGGAATGGCTAGAACCGCCGCAGTTGTCGGCACGGCAAGTGCAGTATCCGGTCGGGTTCAGCACAAACAGCAGCAAAAATATGCAGCCCAGGATCAACAAGCCTATCAGGCTCAAATGGCACAGCAGCAGGCTCAACAAACTGCAGCACCAACTCCGGGGTTTGATGATCAAATGGCTCAACTAACTCAACTCGCTCAATTGAAAGATCAGGGGATCATATCTTCTGCTGAATTTGAAGCAAAAAAGAAACAAATACTAGGCTTGTAAAATCACCTTGTATGTAATACCCGTCCTGAGGATAATAGCAAATCGTTGTCTGCTTATGCACGTTCAGGTTATGACCTGTACGCCATAATACAGATACCAGATGTTGCAATTATCCCCAGGACTTACTTTTTATATTGGGATTATTATTTATCGTTATAAGCTTTAAGACCATGTAATCCCTCAATCCTTCGCTAGGATGCAAACTACTGGTGGCACAATCGCCCCCATGACTTACTTTTCTACAATCCGAATAATCTAAGGAGACAACCATGAAAATCATAGATACGACTTCCCACCCCTTTATAAATCTATCTAAATATATTAATATGACGAAGGGGGTATGGATGCAATGGATCTGAACTTTCATCTTCTGGCCAAGCCCTCCGGGGCAGCCTGTAACCTCAACTGCAAGTACTGTTTCTTTCTGTCGAAGGAAAATCTCTATCAAGAGAATGAGAGTCCACTTATGGACGAAGCGACCCTTGATATTTACATCCGGCAGCTTATTATGACGTCTGACCGTCCAGAAATTCAGATAACCTGGCAGGGCGGCGAGCCCATGCTCCGGGGACTGGACTTCTTTAAGCGGTCTGTTGAACTGGCAAATCAATACCGCAAGTCCCACCAGCAGATCTTCCACTCCATTCAAACTAACGGCACCCTCATCGATGATTCCTGGGCGGCATTTTTTAAGAAAAATAATTACCTGGTTGGGCTGAGCCTTGACGGACCCCGGGAGCTTCATGATGTTTACCGGGTGGGAAAGGATGGCCAGGGCAGCTTTGACGCGGTGATCCAGGGCTGGAATTGTCTCCAGAAGCACGGTGTAGATGTTAATATTCTCTGCACCATCCATAAAGCCAATGCGGATTATCCTCTGGAGGTTTATCACTTTTTCAGAGACACCTTAAAGGCACAATACATCCAGCTGATTCCCATTGTCGAGCGGGCCACCGCGGACACCATCGCCCTTGCCAACCAGGGTTGGGGTGAAACCGCTGACAAGACCAGGCCCCTTTACCGGCAGGCAGGCAATCTGGTGACTGACCGCTCCGTAACCGCCGAAAAGTTTGGCCAGTTTCTCACTACCATTTTTGATGAGTGGGTAAACCAAGATGTCGGAACTGTATTCGTGAATACCTTTGACATCGCCCTGGGCAGCTGGCTGGGCCAGCACAACGCCTGTATCAGCGCCCCGACCTGTGGCACCGCTTTAGTCCTTGAACACAATGGCGATGTGTACTCCTGTGATCATTTTGTGGAACCGGAATACCACCTTGGCAATATCAGGGACACGTCCCTTAAAGCCTTAGTTACCTCAAAGCAACAGCACCGCTTCGGCCAATATAAGTACGATACCCTCCCTAAATATTGCCGGGAATGTCCGGTACTCTTCGCCTGTTACGGCGAGTGCCCCCGAAATCGTTTCATCAAAACACCTGCCGGAGAAGATGGGCTGAACTATCTCTGTGCCGGATACCGATCGTTCTTCACCCATATCGATGGTTCCATGAAGACTATGGCGGAGCTCCTGCGGCAGGGGCGTTTTGCCGATGAAATTATGACCCAAAATGCCGATAGTCATCCCTAGAATTCTTATAAAATCCCACAGCTTCTATTTAACACAATCAAAAAAATACAAAGGAGAAGGATATTATGTCAACAAAAAAATTCAATGGCGTTATCAAACTCGATGTCCGGGATTCCACTCCGGATTGGGAACTCTATAAACACACGGTTCCCCCTGAAGGTTCCCCGAACATTCTGTTTATTCTTTATGATGATACGGGTCTTGCCACCTGGTCACCATTCGGCGGCGGAGTTAACATGCCGACCTTACAGAAACTGGCAGACCAGGGACTGATGTACTCCCAGTGGCATACTACGGCGTTGTGTGCCCCCACCCGATCAACCCTTCTGACCGGTCGCAATCACCACCTTAACGGGTTTGCCTCGATCACCGAAGCATCAAACGGTTACCCGGGACAGCATTGCCATCTCCCTGAGGAATGTGCCACCATTGGGCAACTCCTCCAGGATGCCGGCTGGAGTACCTTTTGGGTGGGTAAGAATCACAACGTACCCGAAACAGATCTTGGATCCGGTGCATCCCGAAAATATTGGCCTCTTCAACAAGGATTCGATCGGTTCTATGGCTTCCTTGGAGGCGAAACCAGCCAGTGGTATCCCAGTCTGGTTGAGGACAATCATATTATCGATCAGCCCTACAGCCCCGAGGAAGGTTATCATCTTTCAAAAGACCTTGCGGATCAGGCGCTGCAAATGATCAAGGATCAGAAGGCCAGCAACCCCTCAAAACCCTGGTACATGTGGTTCTGTCCCGGAGCCAACCACGCTCCCCACCAGGCTCCACAGGAATACATCGACAAATACAAGGGCCGGTTCGACAACGGTTACGAAGCTTATCGGGATTGGGTCCTGCCACGGATGATCGAAAAAGGACTACTCCCGAAGGATACCCAGCTCACCCCAGCCAACCCGCTGCCAGACGATGTGGCGTACCCTCCAGACAATGTGCGACCCTGGAATACACTCAGTAAAGATGAGCAAAAATTATTCTCCCGTCTGGCCGAAGCGTTTGCGGGATTCTCTGAATATACCGATGTTCAGGTTGGCCGGATCATTGCCTACCTGGAGGAAAGTGGCCAGCTCGACAACACCATTGTTTTATATGCTGCTGATAACGGTGCCTCGGGTGAAGGCAGTCCCGATGGCTCGGTGAACGAAAACAAGCTTTTTAACAGCTATCCCGATGAGTTAGACGAGAATATAAAGTATATTGATGTTTTAGGCAGCCCCGACACTTACAACCATTATCCTACGGGATGGGCCACTGCATTTTCCACGCCATTCAAAATGTTTAAACGGTACTCGGAATTTGCAGGCGGCACCTGTGATCCATTGGTGATTTCCTGGCCAAAAGGGATCAAGGCCCTTGGTGAGGTGCGTAACCAGTACCATCATTCCACCGATATCGTTCCGACATTGCTGGAGCTCTGCGGTCTGGAAATGCCCAAGGTCTACAAAGGTGTCGAACAGCTTCCCCTTTCAGGCATTTCACTGGCCTATACCTTTGGAGCCGAAAAGGATGAACAGACCAGAAAAAAACGCCAGTATTATGCAATGATGGGTACCCGGGCAATCTGGGAGGACGGCTGGAAGGCCATCGCGCTCCATGCACCGGCGCCATCCGATAAAGGCCATTTTGAGGATGATTTGTGGGAACTCTATCACGTTGATTCGGATCCTGCCGAATCAAAAAATCTGGCCATCGAGTATCCAGAAAAGCTCCAGTCACTTATTAAATCCTGGTTTGACGAAGCGGAGAAGAATCTGGTCCTACCGCTGGATGATCGCAATGCCGTTGAGATTTTAACAACCCCACGGCCATCGGAAGAAGCATCAAGGGAACGTTATATCTACTATCCTGATACTTCGGAAGTCCCCGAGAGTGTTGCCGTCAACGTTCGCGGCCGTTCATTCAAAATACTTGCTGATGTGGAAATCATCGACCCGGATTGTTCTGGTGTAATCTTTGCACACGGTTCCAGGTTCGGAGGTCATGCTTTGTTCATTAAGGACAAGAAGGTGCACTACGTCTATAACTTCCTAGGTATTAAGCCGGAGCAAAAGTTCATCTCCTCAGAACTCAAACCCGGTAAGTATGTCTTTGGCATGGAGTTCATTCGTGAGGGTATGGGCGAGCATCACGAATCTCTGGGCAATACGAAACTTTATGTCAATGAGACCGTTATGGCAGAAGGCCCTATGCGCACCCAGACTGGGAAGTTCACTCTGTGCGGAGATGGTTTGTGTGTCGGCAGGGATAGCGGGGATTCTGTCAGTGAGGATTATAAGTCTCCTGGGAAGTTCACTGGAGGAAAGATCCAATTTGTTGGCGTTACGATTGAAAAAGACCAATATCGCAACCTCGAAAAATTAGCTGCCGCAGCATTTGCTGTCGATTAAACATCATGAAGACCGAAAACCTATGTCATTAGTTTAGTCAGTAGTTCAAAATAAAAATAAATCAAAAAAGTAAGTCCTGGGGACAAACGTAACATCAGTTATCCCCAGGACGATTAAACCAAAAACTTGTTTATTTTACCAGTGCGTACATGCACGAATCCATGGCTTTTCCATTTTTAAAGATGCTTTTTTTGAAAATGCCTTCCAACTGGAATCCTGCTTTTTCCAGCGCTTTTCGGGCGCCTTTATTTTCTGCAAATGGCCTGACGTAAATCCTAAACATATCAAAATCCTTAAAACCGATGTCGCAGACTTGAACAATGGCTTCGGTCATGATGCCTTTTCCCCAAAATGGTTCGCCTAACCAGAACCCCAGTTCCCCGCTTTTGCAGCTGACATCCTCCTGCATGAGCAGACTGATGGAACCCACTGCGGAATCAGCAATAACAATGGCTTTATTCAGCTGTTTTCTTTTGTTCAGATGAATACTTTTTGTAATGAAAAGATGGGCGTCATCCAGGGTGTAGGGGTATGGAAAGGTGTTTCTTAAATTCCCGGCAACCTTTGGATTATTTGCATAGGGTACAATACTCTCTGCGTCGTTTAATTTCCAATCTCTTAATTTAAATTCCATTTTCATGACCTCTTTTTTTAGATTTTCAAATCAGTTAATCATTAATCTTTCAGTTTAAATTTCTAGGATAATCCGATGATTTCACCGTCTTCGGTGATATCCATTCCGTTGGCAGCCGGTACTTTTGGAAGACCCGGCATGGTCATAATCGATCCGGTGATAGCCACAACAAATCCGGCGCCTGCAGATAATCGCACTTCTTTCACATGAATCTTAAAGTCCTTTGGTGCTCCTAATAAAGCGGCGTCATCAGAAAATGAGTATTGGGTTTTTGCCATACAAACCGGCAGATGATCAAATCCCAGTGTCACTATCTCTTCCAATTGGTTTTTAGCTTCTGGTGTGAATATAACTCCATCTGCCCGATAAATTTCCCGTGCAATGGTTTCGATTTTTTCTTCAAGTGGCAGTTCCAATGAATAGAGCGGCTCAAATTGGGATGGCCCCATTTCACAGAGCTTCACCACTTCATTGGCTAATTCAACGCCCCCTTCGCCCCCTTGTGAAAACACATCAGACAGCACGACGTTTACAGCTTCGCTGGAGCAAGCCTGTCGTATGGCTTCAAATTCCGCCTCCGTATCGGTTGGAAATTTATTAATGGCAACCACCACCGGTACCTTGAATTTTTTTAGATTCTCTAAATGCTGAACCAGATTGGCGCTTCCGATTTTCACAGCGGTTACATTTTCTTCTGACAGCTTTGTTTTTTCTATTCCACCGTTCATCTTAAGAGCGCGAACCGTTGCAACAATAACCACGGCGTTGGGTTTCAGCTCTGCATAGCGGCATTTAATGTTAAAGAATTTTTCCGCACCCAGATCCGCCCCAAAGCCTGCTTCGGTGACCACGTAATCCGCCAGTTTCAGGGCTGTTTTAGTAGCCAGCACCGAGTTGCATCCATGGGCAATATTCGCAAAAGGGCCGCCGTGAATAAAGGCCGGGGTATTTTCAAGTGTTTGTACCAGATTTGGTTTAATGGCGTCTTTCAGTAAAAGAGCCATGGCTCCTGTAGCTTCCAAATCCTTCGCCGTAACAGCTTCTCCGGCTACATCATAGGCAACAATCATTCGGGATAAACGATCTTTTAAATCCGTCAGACTTGAGGCCAGACACAAAATAGCCATAATTTCCGAAGCCACCGTAATGTCAAAACCGGTTTCTCGTTCGACCCCGTTGGCCTTGCTTCCCTGGCCTACGGTAATGTTTCGAAGGGCACGATCATTCATATCCACAACTCGACGCCAGACAATCCGATTCAGATCGATTTGCAGGGCATTGCCTTGGTGAAGATGGTTATCCAGCAATGCGGCCAGAAGACTGTGGGCAGATGTGATGGCATGAAAATCTCCGGTAAAATGAAGGTTGATATCTTCCATTGGGATAACCTGAGCGTATCCGCCGCCTGCTGCGCCGCCTTTAACCCCAAAGCAGGGTCCCAGCGAGGGTTCTCTCAGAGTGGTAATGGTTTTCTTCCCAATTTTATTAAGAGCCATTGAAAGACCGACATTGGTCGTGGTTTTTCCTTCCCCGGCAGGGGTGGGATTGATGGCTGTTACCAGCACTAATTTACCATCCGGCTTTGCCTGGTTTTCTTTTAAGACAGATAGAGACACCTTTGCTTTATGGTTTCCGTAGAGCTCGAGTTTTTCACCTGTGATTCCCAATTTTTCGGCTACTGCTGCAATTGGATTTAGTGTGGCTTCCTGTGCGATCTGTACATCTGTTTTCATAATTTAATTCTCCGCTTTCTTCTTAATAAAATTTTGTTGCTATTTATTTTTTGTTGTGGCGATTTTATTCAACGGTTCTGATTCTCATTTTCCAATATTTCCAACTTCTTTTTATTTCTCCTTTCTTTTTTTATCCCTGCTTTTACAATATAATTTGCGGGAAGAATTCGTTTACACACATGTATATATATTTGATCCAAGGTTACCACCCTTTCTCTAAAATGTCAATATTTTTTCTTTTTGGAGCAATATAGTATACTTTGTTGTTCGTTAATTATCAAACGATGTATTAATAAGTAATATTTTGTTATATATTTAACGAAATATTAAAATATGCATCAGATTTTCTATGATGTTAGTAAATATTTTATACTAGTAAAATAATACTACTTTCGTTAATAATAGAAAAAATATAAATATCCGATATTAACAGGCTATGGAAGGCTGGCTTTAATGAAGTGAATTTTATTTTTTTCTGAGAATAAATATGAATATTGTCAGGGTTATAATGACAATTCAAACTTTTATGGTCGTCAGTGTACTATGCAAAAAAAAGTGATGGAATACCTATAATAGGTATTCCATCACTTCAGACTTCAGTCAAACTGGAAATATCGATCCGAGGACAATAGTAAAATCAGAAATCTGCATCATTGCGAACTGGTGTTAGCCTTTATAAGCATGTGCCAGAACACGGTTTACTGTTGTCTCCAGGAAAGATTTTTCAAAATACTCTAGCAAAATATTTTGAACAGGTATTTCATCACATTTTTGTAAATTAATAAAATTCATTAATTTGAGCATCATTAGTGGATTTTGCAATCTCATCAAAAATGAACATTTAAAATAGCATTGATTATTGAAGGTTGCCTTTTACTCCACCACACTTTGGATTTCCAGATTCACTTACTCTTTCCGCTGGGCGGAAATTTCCATCAAAAAATGGCCAATATAAAATAAATTAAATTAATTATTTTTTTTAAATTAAAAGATTCATATAAAAATCAAAGGTTTCCTTACTGAAACGTTCAAAATTTGTCTGGGCAAAATCCGGAGTTAATGGATATTTTTCTTTAAATTCATCCCAATTGAATAAGTATTGAGACTGGGGTTTGGGAACAATGGTCTCATCGAATACGAATCCTTCACTGTTAAGAGGTGTGCCGAAAGCTTCTCCGGCGTTATCATATGTCGCATAATCCCGAACAAATTCAGTTAATGCTGCCAATGATTCTAAATTAACTTCTTTCAGGGTCAGTGGATTTTTATCGAATCCAAACATATAACCACCGCCGGGAAGCATAATATCCAGAAATTTTTTGGCCCGGTCCACAATCTCAACCGGTGTATCGGTTTTAAGGGAACTGCATGGGAATAAACCGGTGATCATGAATTTTTTACCCAGTTTATCTTTAATAGTTTGGGGGTCACCGTATTCAAAGGCTAATTGTGAACCTGCAGGGATTTCAGATAATAAGATATCCAGATACCGGCTCCAATCAGATTCGCAGAACATGTTTGGTCTGACGCCACAGGCAGCAAACTGCTGCAGCATGGTTTTATAGGAAGGCATCCATATTTCTGAAAAATCTTTTTCCCGCATAAAAGTCGGCATATGAAGGGGTATAAATACATTACCTTCGGGGTGGGGATTCGCTGGCATTCCCCAATGAAACAATAACGGCATCACTGCATCGGCGGCTTCTTGCAGCTGGGTTTTATGTCGTCGGATATCCATACTGATGCCCGAGAAACTGCGCAGCTGATCGGCGATAAAGTCAATGGGAGCTTCGGTAAAATTAAAGGAACCGAATGGGGCTCCTCCATAATAACCCTGGGTTTGAATCAATTCCAAAAAGGTTGGAAGAAAGGACATTTCATCATTTTGCAGGGCCAGTTTTCCCATTTGGATGGCAGTGGCCATTTTGATAGGATTTTGAGGATCCAGATTTTTGTGCTGTCTCGGGATAACGGTTTCCACCAGAAAATCAAAAGGTTTTTCGATTAATTGGGGGTATTCGTCAGCCTCCATTCCCACTACTTCGGGATGCTGGACAAAACCGCCTTTTCCCATAACAAAAGACTGAGATCCGTACAATTGATACATGGAAGGGGTTCTGGATAAAAGAAAATTAGCCGGAAGTACCGGACAGCCATCAGAATAAATTTTGCCACAAAGTTCTTTTGCCGGTTTGGCAAGTCTGGAATAATCAAATTGGTAATCAAACAAATTCTGTCCGTCATATTCTGCTAATAAATGGGTTGGGAACGTGACGCCAATTGGCATTCTGTCGGGAATAATATTTGTGTAATAATCACTGTATAGTTTTCCGCGTTCCTGTTGTAGTTTAAAAACATCACTCATGGTTTTTTCCTCCAGTAAATTTTGTATTATTTAACGTTTTCATTTATAGCCATATCATAGCAAATAAAAAAGAACCAAACTATCTCTTAAAAGACATTCAGCACTTTTATTTGTAAAACTTTAATTATTTAAGAATATTTACACTTCTTTTGAGCAATATCCCCTTAGCTTTTCCATGTTTAGAATAATAATCTTATTTCTTTGCGTTTTAAGCACTTTTTCGTTTCTGAGAATCCGCAAATATTTTGCCACGTTGCCCCGATTTAAGCCGACAATTTCCTGAATGGCGTTTTGAGATAAAAGAATACTATTATCATGATTTTTTGTATTATCCAGGTAGATGTAAAAGAAATTGCAGATCTTTTCCATGCCGGTGGAAAACATCTGATTGGCAAGTTCCTGACTGTTTAAGGTAACTAATTTGATATAGGCCTGATACATGGCAATATTCAGCTCTGGGTTGCTATTGATATACCGGTCGAAAGTATTACGATTAAAGACATAAACTTCTAGTTCCGAAATAGCTGTAAATGCTGTGGATCGCATAATAAATAAATCTCCGGGGAAATACAAAGGCGCCAGATAACCTTTTCCATAAAAAGAGGAGGTTTTAACATTCCCGGATTCATGTAAAACTGAGGCAGACATGGTCCCATTTAAAATATAGTACATTTCATCCATGGGTTCCCCAAAGGCATTAACCGGTTCACCTATTTTGTATTGGCGTACCTTATGCTCAATTTTTGAGAAGTAATCTTCGAATTTAGAAAAATCATCGGAAAAATAATACTGTAATTCCATTTATTAGCCCCTTAGGTTCTTAGTGTGGCAACAATTCGATCGCTTTTTAAAAGCAAATCGATGGCATCGATTGGATTGTTCACAATGATATCTGCAGTAAGCATTGATTTTATATAGCATCCCTCTTTCCCCATAACAATAATTGAAAGAGCGCTTTTTTCAAACATTAAACGATCGTTTCTGCCGTTTCCAATCGCAATGGTTGTCTCCGGTCCAATTTTTTCCACAAAGTTCATTTTTTTCTCTGATATATTCGCATTGCTGAAAATTTCCATTTTAACCGGCAAGTCCCGGCACTGATCGCCTGCGGTACCAAAGGTATTTGCGGTCAGGATATAAATATTAGCTAGATTTGCCAGTTTCACTAATCTTTCGCTTACCCCTGGGACTAAAATACCGTCCGCAGCTAAGGTTCCATTAAAATCAAAGGTCACACTTTTCACTTGAATGGTTTCATAACCCGGTATATCTAATATAATCATTTTTCTCCTCCTGAATTGCTAAGACCTCATTTTTATTCAAATAATGCTTTCATTTATTATAATCCTTTCTGTCCCATTATGCCATTAATTATTTAATAGCCAATTCGAAATTTAATTGTATTTTAAAAAAAGGTGTTCGAATTCATGAATGAATTCGAACACCTTTTAATATAGTTTATTCCTGGGTCAAGTTCGTAGTGCAATGTGGACATCGCTGCGCTTTTATCGGAATTTCAGTATAGCAATATGGGCAGGTTTTGATGTGCACTTCTGCCACTTTTTTTGTTTTTTTCAATCCCGCTACCTGATTGACGACTTTCATAAGGAAAAATATCACAAAAGCCATAATCACAAAATTAATCACCGCAGTTAAAAAAGAGCCGTATCGAATCTCAACACCAAAAATCGATAATACCAAATTGCTTAAATCGGTTTGCACAAACAGTCCGAGTATCGGAGAAATAATGTCGTCGGTCAGAGACTTTACCACGCTTTGAAATGCGGCTCCGATGATGACCGCTATGGCGAGGTCCATCACATTTCCGCGGAGGGCAAATGTTCTAAATTCTTTTAATAAGTTCTTCATATTCAGCATCCTTCCTGATGTTTTACCTCAATTAATATATCCAAAACAAGCTGGACTGTCAAGGTATTTAAGAAAATCCACGGGTCTCTTAAGGTTCGAGATTCTTAAATAAGGGTGCTTTCCCAGGACCATACACTAGGATTGAAGCTGCCGTTTAGCGATGATTCTGTATCCGGCGACTGTCATTACTGCGATAATAAAGAAGCCAATGGCCGACAGCATAAACTTAAAACTAATACTGCCCCCGGCAATTGAATTGGATAAAGCATTCATAATAATTGGTGAGCTAAACATACCTAAACTCACCGATGCGGTAACAATGGCAATGGCTGTGGCCCGCATGCCTGCGTTAACCGCACTTGCGGCGACAAAAGTGCCGGCAGGCATAATGGTGGCCATACCAAAGCCCATACAAATGGCGGCAACAAAGAAAACAGGCAGTGTTCCAACAGAAAAAATTAAAAACATCCCTATTCCTGAAACCAATAGTGCGACGGGAATGGTTAAATCCTTTAACACTCTTTGGAACCGTCCGAATAATATACCAGTGACCATCCCTGCCGCGGACATGGAGGTATTAATCAGACCACTGGTGGATGCATCGCCGTACCCATTGCTGAAAACTAATAGCGCAATGTTTGTCTGGTAAACAAATAAAAAGGTTCCATAAAGAAACATCACTAAGGCTGTAAAAAAAACGGTTGCATTGAGCTTGCCGCTTTTCTCGGCATGATCCTCTTCTTGTGCAGATGGGGCATCCTTGGGAAGGGTTCTATTAATGATAATAAGAACCGGTATAAATGCCAGATAAACAAGATAGGAGTAATTCCATTGAATTCCTGCCAGTATCCCCGAAGTAAAAACAAGAACCATGCTACCACCATTCACAACGGCGGACTGTAGACCCATCATGGCCCCACTTTCCTCACCCACAAAAAAATCGGCGATTAAAGCCATGGTCATGGTGGAGTTAATCCCCTGAGCGATTCCAATCAGGACACTAGAAAACAATAAAACCCCAATGCTCATTGACCCGAAGATAAGGGCAATCATCCCTCCTGCTAATCCGCAGAAGAGGCCAAACATGACAAGGCTTTTTTTGGGAATCCGCATTGACAGCGGCCCGGATGCAAATGCAAAAAAAACGGCTAAGAGTGCGGGTATGGTTAGTACCATTTGAATAATGGATTCATCAACCCCAACAAAGTGGGCTTGAATATCAGCCAACACGGCTGAAGCAGTCATCGAAATCATCAGTAAAGACGAAATCGATAAAATAGCTAATTTAATTCTTTTTCTGTCCAATGTATCCTCTTTCTTTTTATCGATTACAAGTAATTACTAAAACAAGCTGCTGATAAATTCATTGTATGATAATAACAAATATTACAGCGGAAAGCAAACAATACCTGGTTAAAATATTTAAAAGAATTGCAGTTTCCATATAATCCAATATAAACAGAGGCAGCCCCTAAACTTAGACTACCTCTGATATGCTTTATTCATGCCACTTTTCTTACAGGGCTTTTACTAGAATTTCCTCTAATTCCCAATAGGTCAATTCAATGGGGTTACCTTTCATACTGCTGGAAGCCACTGATTTTTCGATGATCATTGGAAATTCGCTGACGGTCAAACCAAAGCTCGACAGGGTTGGGACTTTAAGATACTTACACAATTCATGGATCCAGAGAACCCCATCCATAGCTGTTGCTTTTTGATTGCCCGTGAGAATCTGGGCAACCTCATCGTAACGTTTCAATGCCGCACTATGAGGATCCCGCACAGTGATGGATTTCACATTAATTTTGATAGCATAAGGCAATAATGTTGCGCAAATTACCCCATGAGGGATGGTTACCATACCGCCGATAACCCCGGCAAAACCATGAACCACCCCCAGCTTGGCATTGGCAAGAGCTAATCCTCCAAAGAGACTGGTAATGGCCATATCTTCCCGGGCGTTCATATCCGTCCCATCATCATAGGCTTTCTTTAAAGATCGTGCTGCTCGTCGCAAACCCTCACGACAAAAAGCATCGGTGATGGGGTTGGCGAACTTTGAAACAAAAGGCTCTAGGACCTGGATCAATGCATCCAGACCGGTGCTGGCAGTGACGTCCGGCGGTACACTAATGGTTAATTCCGGATCCAGTAAAACAATTTCCGGCAACATAAATTGGCTTCGCAAACTCACCTTGACCTTATTTTCGATTGAACTTAAAACTGCATTTTTGGTAACCTCTGCCCCGGTGCCTGAGGTAGTGGGAATCTCTATACATGGAGCTGAAGGCATCTTGAGTTTCCGTCCCGCCCCAATGACTTCCAGGTATTCAATGATTTCCCCGGGATTCTTAAGCATGGCAGCAATGACTTTGCCGGTGTCCATTGCACTTCCACCGCCAAACCCTATGACACTGTCACACATTTCTTTTCGGGCCAGTTCCAAGCCTTCTTTCAATCCTTCCACCGAGGGTTCGCCCTGAACCATCAGCACAACCGGGGTTATGCCTTCTTTTTGTAAATAACCCATCACTTTTTTAGTTTCATCCATAGACATGCCCGAAGAAAGAAGAACTCTATTTCCAAATTCCTTTGCTAATTTACCGATTTTCGCAATGCCCCCGGTTTCAAAAATAATCCGATTGGCAGTCATAAATTCGAAATTCATTTTTACTTCCTTTCTTAACAATAAAATTTTTATCGGTTCGGTTTCCTGAAACCACATTGATTTTTTTACCACCTTTTTAGTACCTCTATTAAAAAATGGCAACTGTTTTTAAATGCCATAGGTGGCTTGGAACCCTTCCTTCACAGCATCAAAAATATTTCTGGGGTTAACCGCATCGCCGATGACGGAAAAGGGGATATTAATTTTTTCCAGTTCCTTGATCAGTCCATTATTGGAATGGTAGCCTACCGCCACCACCACAGAATCCATATTTTTGATGCGTTCTTTTTTCATCACAACCGAGCGTTTTCGTACTTTAATCACTTTCTGATCTACCAGTATTTGGATTCTGGTCTGACTGATCCGTGAGGCCAGGCTTGTTTTTAAAGTCGGTGATAAATCAGAAAGAATGTCCTTACCCATCTCAATAACGACGACATCTTTATCCTGGGCATTAAGGAGTTCAGCGGTTTCAATCCCCACCGAACCGCCGCCAATGATCACCACATTTTTTCCAACTACTTTGCGTCCCAAAAGAACATCCTCGGCCAGAACTACATGGTCATAGCCAATCCCCGGAATCTTCGGGATGGTTGGGGATGAACCCATAGCCAAAATAACCAGGTCCGGAGCTTCACGGAGGATATGTTCCATGGTTACCTCAGTATTGAAATTAATGGGAATCCGATTTTTTTTGAGCATCGTTGAGAGATACTCAACCACTTCGATCATTTCAGATTTGTAGGGAGATTTGGTTCCCGCCAGGAGATTGCCTCCGAGACGATCGGTTTTCTCATATAAGGTTACCGCATGATTTTTCACCGCACCAATAAAGGCTGCCTCCATGCCCCCTGGACCTCCTCCGACAACCATGATTTTTTTCCTTGTCAAAGTTGGCAGGGCTAAATCATATTCCGACTCATGTCCGGTTAATGGGTTATATTTGCATGAAATACAAATCCCGCTCATTAGCGCACTCATACAGTGGTTACAACTTAAACAGCCGCGTATTTCATCTCTATGCCCGGTCTTAGCCTTATGATAAAAATCGGCATCGCAGATAAGGGCGCGGCCGGTAGCAACCATATCTGCTTTTCCCCTGCCGATGATATCATCGGCAAATTCAGGTGTCTTAATTCGATTGGCTACCATTACCGGTACTTTATTTTGGATGGTTTCCTTAATGATACTGGCATTGTCCACATAAACGCCTAAAATATCATCAGGTCCACTAATTATTTTACCCGAGGCGTAGGATCCGCCGGAAACATTAATTGCCGCAACCCCATGTTCAACCAGTGCCTTACAAAAATCCGATGTATCCACGATGGTCAGTCCGTCGGTTAAAAATTCTTCTGATGAAATCCGGTAAATTACCGGAAAATCTTCCCCCACCCGCAGGCGAACAGCATCCACAATTTCCAAAGGAAAACGGCGTCTGTTTTCCAGTGTGCCCCCGTATTTATCCATCCGGCGATTGCTGTTAGGCGACAAAAATTCATTCAACAGATACCCATGGGCACCATGCAATTCGACTGCATCGAAACCGCCTTCCTTGGCCCGCTCGGCAGCATCGGCAAATTCTTTTTCGATATCTTTTATCTCTTCTACACTCAGTGGATGAGGCATTGCCTGAATCACCGGGCAGGGAATAGCAGATGGTGCGACCACTTCCGTGCCGCTGTCCTGGGTATTGGCCTGCCGACCACCATGGTATAGCTGCAGGGCAATTTTTGCGCCATGTCGATGGACTTTGGCCGTGAGCCTTTTTAAACCTGGTATCAATGCGTCATTATCAATGCCGATTTGATTTGCAAACCCTTTGCCGCCCCTATTCACATAGGCGGCTTCGACAATGATCAGACCTACCCCGCCTTTGGCTCGGGCTTCATGATAGGCTACAAAACGGTCGGAAACCGAGCCGTCGGAATTGCAAAAGTTGGTCACCATTGCAGGCATTACACCACGGTTTTTAATTTGGAGCGTGCCAATGGAAATGGCTTTAAACAAATTTTCATACATCAATTTGGTCCTCCTTAATTTGGGAGCTGCTTTAGCTTTTTATTGTTTCAATAATAATGCTAATTGACAGAAACACAAAAAACCCTGCCCGGATGAATGGATAGGGTTTTTATGGTGATCTAAGCACGAGTAATTAAATCAAAAGACGTCAACGATGCCAAACCCCCAGAGCCTTTCATGACCGAAAGTCAATAGTTACACTAGGTTATTTATCCAATCTTTATGAGTTTAAACAGCTTCTGACAATAATAGGCCATCACACTTTCCATTTTTGCTTTTTATGAGCTAAATACCTGGAACGTTGTCAGTCAGCAAAAATATCAACAGACTGCCTGATAGTGAATCAGGTTTTGCACACAAAAAATGCTAAAACCGATTTCACACTTTCACATGCAAAACCGGCTCTAGCTTTTAATCTCAGACGTCATCCGTTTTGGACCTACCTCTTCTGATTTCATCAAAAATCTTCTTTTTCAATCTCCTAATGTAACCTCACACTTAACTTCCTGAGAAACTCTCAATTTTCTTATCAAGATTATTTCTTGCATCAATCATTATTTTCCAGCTCATCCTTTGAATTGCTTGTTAAATCTTAAAATATTTCATTCACTCCAGTTATAGTTCTTCATCTGGATCTGATATGGAATTCTTTTAGTCTGGAGAACACGATCTGCCAAACCTGGGAATTCATTTTTTGATTAATCGACATTTCACTGAATCAACCTTCCGTAACATCGATAAAGTCCTTTTCCCAATCTTACTCATTTCAGAGAAACCTGCTCTTACGTTCAAAGCTTTTCTCCATCCATCAATTGTATTAAGATTATCAGTTAAGAAATGATCAAGTTGATCTTTAATGTAATTATATTATAGCGCTGTTTTTCCAATAGTAAATAGATATCATGTAAACGTTTGTCACAGTTTTGTATACATGATAAATTGGCTCTGCTATGCTATTTTATTTATTATTAGATGCTAACGCAATTAAGGATTTTTTAAGGGTGACCCACATGATCCATACTTGGATAAATATCATTTAAAACACTATCAGGGTAGGTTTTATCTAAAAATTCTCCAATAGCACCACTTGAGGGAATGTTGTTTACGCGTTGATCCCAGCGAGTTACCGCTAACAGCGAGATTGTCAGATTAAAGATCATTAAAATAACGAAGATCCAGGTTAGGGGTATCCCAATTTTGAGCGGTGTTTTTTCAATAAACATGGATATTAATGGATCAATTTTTTTCACCCATAAAAGACCTAACACGCCCCAATAAAATGACTGCAGCAGATTGGTACGCCCGTATAAATTGTAGGGCAGATGCTGAAATTGCCAGGAAACCGTTCCGGTTACGAATTCCTGGAGATAACTCATAAAAAACTCAAATCCCCCGCCCAGAACCATGCTTAAAATAAAAATAATATACCATTGCTTATTGAAAACAGGATGAAGCGCTAGGGTAAGAAAAACCGCACCAAAACCATAAACCGGATTAAACGGGCCATAGATAACGCCCTTGGAAGTTTCAATGAAACCAGTAGTTATTAAGAAAAAAAGTGTTTCCAAACCGACACCAAAAACACAGCCAGTCATAAAAACCCAAAACAACTTATAAAAGGTAATGCCAGAGACGAATGATCTTTCCCGCATTTTTTTCATAGCTATTTCCATTCCTTTCTGTGGATATATTGGGGATTGGAATGCAATAAAGCAAATCTATTCATTTTTGGGATTGCTTATCACCATTGGTTGGATGCAAAGCATCAACCATTCCCTAATTACCTTTATACCCAAAATATTTCAATTTCGTTTTAAAAATTAAAAATTTCGGGTTTCCGCTGAATTTGAAACGTTCGTAGGTTTAATATCTACTTATTGCTGTCATCAAACTGTTTACTTGAAAAACACCTTTTTCAATCTGAATAATCTGACCAATTTATCACCATCCGTCAGATTAATAAAGGACCCAAAGAGAATAAAAATCAGTCCGAAAAGAATGTTGCCGGTGATCGCCTCTCCCAAGATAAAAAAGGCGAAGATCGGGGCCACCATGGGCTTAATAAAAAACGCCACGGAGGCTGTGGAGGGCCCGGCACTTTCCACAGCTTTCAAATAAAAATAATAGCCAACACCTGTGACAAATACACCTATGTAAACTAATAATGGCATGGTTTCCATACTCACACCGGCCAGAACCGGTCTTCCGGTAAGCACAAGCATAACTAGCAGAGTGGCGGAACCCATTAAAAAACTGAAACTGTTCTGGGCCAGTCCCCCGATTTTGCCAATCCGCTTTTTACCAAATGCGGTATAGAATCCGAAGGAAATAGCGGCTGCCAGAGTCATAAGTAAATACCAGACATTATTTTCTCCGGAAAAAAGTTTAGTCGGACTCATGACGATAATCAGCCCAATGATACTTATTCCAAGTGCAAAAGCTTTTTTTCTGGTAAATTTCTCATGCACCAAAAAGTGAGCAAAAACCATGGTAAACACCGGGTTAATGGAGAAGATCATCGCCGCAAGACTGGCATTGATACCCATTAGTCCTATTTGAAACAAGACCATGGAAAAACAAATGCACACAAATCCCAGGGTAAACAGATAACCGATATCCCCTTTGGTGAATTTCACCTGTCGTTTCTTTAAATCATGGAGGGCAAAAGGCAGCAACATCAATCCCCCGATTAAAAAACGGATAAATGTCAACTGGATGGGATCAAAGGACGCACCTCCGATTTTCAGGGCAACCTCCATAGACCCAAACAGCATCCCCGTTAAAAACACATAAATATAGATTTTCTTCATGATAACTCCTCGGTTTATTTATTAAATGATGCTTTACTTACTTCATCAATTAAAGCCCCATTTTATTTTGCAACAGTTTTTATTATATCAATTAATCTGGTTCCTCACCAAATTTAATTAGTATAACCTTTTCTATCACATTATTCCTTTCCCTCACCTCTAGCTTTTAGCTATTGCTGATAATCCCCAACAAAAAAAGTAAGTCCTAGCGAAAATGATAACATCAGTTGTATGCATCAAGGCGAACAGGCATAGCCTGTACGATCTTGCAGCACACAACGATTTATCATTGTCGCTAGGACGATTCTTTCAGTCAAACTAAATTTACAAGTTACTGTATGATGGCCTGGCCTTCACACCATTGGGTGATTGTTTTTTCATTTGAATATTGATACAAATTTACGGTGTCAATGGCCGAATCGGTTTTTGCCTGGGTTATCACCACAAAGGTCATGGTTGGATATCCCGGGTTTCGATCGATCCATGTGCCGGAGTTGGCATAGATTGTTTTTTCGCCAGCCGGATTGGTTCGCGGCAGAACACGGCCCACATGGGTATGTCCGAAAACCACGATTCGTTTGGAGGCATCCAGATCAAAAAATTGATTTTGGGCCTGATCATCGGTAAAATCAAAGGTTGCTGCTTTGGCCAGGGCTTCAATATACGGAATTTTTACCTTTATACCATTGATTTCCTGGCGTTCGTCCCAGGTATCCTGCATGTTTTTATATAATTTAACATCAATTACACCCGCTTCATTTTCGTATGGAAAGAGATCGTTAATGGCATAGGTTTCTGTAAAACCGTCAATGTTGGTTTTAATGAGCTTTTCCGCTGAGTTTTCATAAACCGGCAGCAATTCCATAACACCCTGCCAAATTCGCCATAACACATAGTAACCAAATTGGCTGACATCGGTTTGATCTGGTGGATTCACAATCGGGAAAGTATTTGTGGTATCTTTGGGCTGCCCTTCTCTCAGGGAGTTAGTTGCGATGCGTGTGAAGAAATAACCGGGTGGCAGAATCGAAGTAGTATTTTTGGTAATCTCACGGTTTGAGATGGGATCAGGAGTACAAAAAATATTCCAGCGATGGCCATGTTCAATGGCGATTTCCGAATTTTTACCAGTGACATAGGTTCCGAGACCTTGGTTCTCATCCCTTGCCTGGTTGATCCCTGGTAAAATTCGGGCAACATCGGCTTCGGTTAACAGAATATCATGGTTTCCCGGAACATAGGTAACTTTGATGTCTCCAGCTTGGATAATGTCATTGAAGGCATTCACAATAACATGATTGTTTGCGGCAACCCCATCAAAAAATTCATCCTGGGTATCCGGAAGGTCGTATTCCATGGGTAAAAACCAACCGTCAAACAGATCCCCTGTGATCACAAGTTCGCTGATATGAGGTGAGGTCTTCACCTGGTTTAAAAAGCTGGCCAGTGCCTGTTTATTGGCGACGGTTTCAGCAAAGGCATCGTCGATACCTAAATGTAAATCGCTGATGATCACAATCTGGGACCGTTCATTGTTCAGATCCGGAATATCCGTGAAATTAAAAAGGGTGTTCGTGGCAAAATAGCCCACATAGTCCTCGGCCAGAGTTGCTCCGGTTACGGCCTTCAGTTTGGAACTTATTTCGATTTTGTAGGCTTCTCCCCCGGTAAAGGTTCTGACCATCTGATTGTTGATCATAATGGTATTTTTATCATCACAATCAATTTGGAAACTGATGGTTTCTTTAACCAAGGCACCATCCCTTTTGATTGTGTAAAGCGCCACTGAATCGGAAACTGTTTTGACATCCAATTGTTCATTGAATGTCAGTGTGATTGTCTGGATCCGGTCATTCATCGGCGGCTGTTTCGCCGAATTGGACATGAAAACATTGGATGTAAATGTCATGACACCAACCATTGGCTCATTGTTATCTTTCATTATAAACTCTCCTTGTTGATTTGCGTTTTGTAGATAGCGAAACGAGTATATCTCAGCTTAACAGAAGGATTAATGGAAGTCTATTTCTTTTTTAAAGAACAGTCTGAAAGTAGCCGTATTCGAACCATTCAGACTATTCATCATTTCTTTATATGACAATCCCATCGATTTGAGGATTAATTTTTTCTTCCCCGGCACATTCGCCGATACCGCCGCCAATTAATGCATAGGTTGCCTTCACTATGCCCTGTTTATTTTTGACGCGTTCCCCGATTGCCTGGTGAACTTTGTCACTGCCGTTAAGATCCGGTGAGACTTGAAAGGTAATAATGGTGACTGTCTTTCCCTGGAAATTCGCCTTTTTTAGAAATGCATTCATTGCCGGAACAGCATTGCTTGCCCAAATGGGCTGCATCAGGTAAATATCCGTCGCATCCTTTATTCCGTCCCAAGGACTTCCCTGCAGCTTGGAACCCATTTTCAAAAATGCCTGAAGAACGTTTCCTTTTCTCGCTTCGGTCAACTCAATTATTTTGCCGTTCAGTCGTTCGTTTAATCGCTTGGCTCCAATTTTTGTATTCCCGTCTTTTGAGAAAAATACAATGGCGGATTGGTTTTCATTATTCATTTGATTTTCTCCTTTCAAGATAAAAATTGGTAATTGCCATACTGCCGTGAGTTTCGCAACTACCTAGTATGCTAAAAATATTCGTCTTCTTTATCATGTAGAGAAATTATACCACTTAATTGCACTGTATGGAAGATATGGTGAAGATTTTTGGCAAAAAATAAACAATGCCACACATAGATTATGTGGCATTGTTTATTCTTGTTGTTTTTCAAACTAATTCCGAATAATTTCTATTTTATAACCATCAGGGTCGGTTATGAAATAGTAGCGGGGTTTCCCGTCGCCGCTGAGCCCCTTGGGTTCGGTGGGATTATAGCCCTTGGCTTTGTGATCAGCATGAGCGGTTTCAAGGTCATCCACCACTACCGCTAAGTGACCATAGGCGGTTCCCAGATCATAGGGAACGCCCTGCCCGTAATTGTAGGTGAGTTCAAGTTGATGACAATTGGGACTGCCATCTCCTAAAAATACCAGGGTAAACTCGTACTTCGGTTCATCACGCCTTTTTACCTCTTCAAAGCCCAATGCTTCTTTGTAAAATTCCAGGGAGTGGTCCAAATCAAGTACACGAATCATAGTATGTGCTATTTTAAATTTTCCCATTTTTTTCTCCTTGTTTGTATTAATAATTTATTTTGTTTCTTTCATCATTTTAACAAAAACATTAACGATATCAGGATCAAATCGTATTCCTGACATATTTTTGATCTTTCGGATCGCTTCCTCACTGGTTCTCAGGGCCTCAACGCTGGGATTTGTCATGGCATCGTAGGATTCAGCCAGAGCAATAATCCGAGCTAACTCGGGTATTTCTTCGCCTTTTAAGCCTTTTGGATAACCAGACCCATCCCAGCGCTCGTGGTGGGCGAAAACGGATTCTGCCAGATCCAAGGTTTCATCAAACATATTCAGAACTCTGTATCCGACGACGGCATGTTCATGTTTGAGTTTTCTTTCTTCTTCGGTTAATACCCTTTTTTGACTTAAAACCTCATTATCCAACACAACCTTTCCAATATCATGGAGAAAGCCTGCTTCTTTCAGTCGTTTAATCTCAGCCTCAGATAAATCCATGGCTCGCCCGATCCGTTGGCTCAGTTCACTGACGTTTTGGGAGTGCCTTACTTCCCTGGGATTTCCATTATGAAGGGTTGCGATAATGCTTTCGATAAAGCCCGAATTTATACTTTTACGGTTAAGGGTTTTATCCCGATACATGGCGTCTTCAGCATTTTTCAGCACATCGGAAATACTTTTCCCAGGACCGGTCTTGGTGTCACAGCCCATTGAGATACTGCCCTTTAACGCCAGAATATGTTCGTTTGAAAATTCTGTTTTCACCCTTGCCATAAGCATATGGACCTCATCCGGATGGGTGTTTTTGAGAAGAATAGCAAATTCATCCCCGCCAACCCGGGCAATGATATCTTCTTTACGAAAAACCTTATTGAGTATCTCTGAAACTTTACTTAAAAGGGCATCTCCGGCAACATGGCCAAAAATATCATTAGTTAGTTTCAAACCATTCACATCTCCGAAAACCAACCCAAGCGGTAGGTGCTTTTCGGTGTCAAAACTTTTCATTATATTTTCAAAATAGAATCGGTTATAAAGCCCGGTTAGTTTGTCATGATAGCTTAGGTATTCCAGGGCGTCATTGGATTCTTCCAGTTCTCTGGTACGTTCCGAGACTTTGGCTTCAAGTCGGTGGACAAGGTTGTAAATGGTATCTGCCATGCTATTAAAGGCAACTGAAATCTGCCCGATTTCATCATCTCTGGTAATTACTGCACGTATGGTCAAATCACCATTTGAAAATTTTTCAGTTGTTTCAATGAGACTGGATACAGACTTAAAAGCCATGTTTGCCAATTTGAAAAATATTAAGCCGGATATAATCAATGCAAGCAGAGTTAATCCCATGGTTAATTGAATACTTCTATAAATTCCAGCGGTAACAATACTTTCGGGAATGGCCGTAATCACTAGCCAGGAGAGACCTTCCTGATTATATTCGCTGAGTTTGACGGTGATCTGACCATTGTCTGTTTTTATGCGTGAAAAGGTTTCCCCCGTAGATCTGTAATTTTCGTAGGCCTTAAGAATGGCTGAGTTGTCTATTTCCCCAATGGATGTTCGCTGAACATTGCCGTCTTCCAGGGTAATAAAATTAACATGATCAAAGGAATTGGCCACCAAATTTCCGGATTCTTTCTCAATTATAATTGCAGTGGCTTCTTTTTCGGTAGCAATTTCCTTCAAGAAATCATTGATATCAGTCAGTATGAGATGAGTTCCCATGACTCCTTCCAACTCTCCGGTCGCATTGTAAATGGGATAGGCGGCCGATACCGTCAGATCATCCATAATGAAATGTTTGTATATCTGGGAAAATATGGGGCCCTGACACTCTTTTGCCGCTTTATACCATTCCCGTGTTCGGGGATCGAATTGTCCCGCAGCTAAAACTAAGTCACCGGCTGTTAGATCCTCATTTACCGAATAATACAATGAGTTGAATCCCGAATCCGCATTGTTACGCAAAATTTCGATTTCTCTATTCTGGTTTCTCCTGGCGCCATAATAATCACCGTTTTCCTGACCATAACTGAAACTGTATATATTGGGATTACTGGTTTTGATGACATTGACAAAAAAAGCTTCTCGAGCGGAAACCTCCGAAAGATCGATGATCTCATTTTCGATGACATGATGGTTGATGTCGTTGATGTGCATGGGATCCTTTATGAACTCATCAACTTCTTCTAATATATCGCCATTAAAATCCGATGCCATTTCGATAAAGGTATTACTGGCAGAAGATAACCAGTTTGAAAAAATAATATAGCTGATCATGCCAACGGTTGAAAACGTGAGGATGAGGAACAGCAGGATGAGAATCATCCGTATTGAGATACTTTTCTTTGTCATTTCTTCATCCTCTTTCATTTTTAAAGGCCTGGGTTTTTAATCTATTAATATAGCAGACTTGCAAAACAGCAGTCGATTGCCGGGAATGCCAGCGGACATGTCATACCAGTGGATTGAGCATGCTTTTATAAAAAGCATAGGCTTTAGAGCCCTTGCCAATGCAATTTCCAATATAATGGTCTAAAATATCGTTGAGTTTCATCATGTCTTCGGATGAATATTCGCGATTTTTAATTTCTTTTATGGGTTCTTTTAAAAAGTCTGCCAATACCGCTACCATGTTATCTGTTATTTTATAGGCATAACCGGGACTACTGTAACAGTCCCGACACAAAAGACCATAGTTTTCAATGCTGAAAAAGTTTAAATTTTCCTGGGATTCACAGGCGGAACAACGGTCCAACCGCGGCCGGTAGCCTAAATAACTGACAAGTTTCATTTGAAAGGCTCCTACCAGGGCGAGGTCGCTTTTGGCCTTTCCCTGGGCCATATAGTACAGAATATGAAGCAAAAGCTTGAGTATTTCCGGGCTTTTCTGAAAGAAGTCAAAGGCGTTATTCATTAAATCCAGGAGATAGGCACCCAAAGCCATTTTTGTAAGATCATTTCTTAGTGGGTAAAAGGATTCAATGAGATCCGCCTGGTTGATACTGCCGAAGCTTTTCCCCGGATAATAGACAAACTCACTGTAAGCGAAAATCTGGGTGCTGGCCATGAGACCACTTTTGGGTCTGCGCACACCCCGGGCGATGCATTGGATCTTTCCTTCGTCTTCGGTGAAAATGGTGAGAATTTTATCCTGTTCTTTGAAGGCCTGCTCTTTGATGACCAGGCCTTTGGTTTTAATCAGTGACATAAGTTCCCGAGACTACGTGTTTATTCAAAATAACCCAGGTCCTTAAGATCAAAATTCTTCTCACGCCAATCCGCACGAACCTTAACCCAAATTTGAAGGTTAACCTGGGTTTTTAGGAAAAATTCAATATCTTTACGGGCCTGGCTTCCGATTTTTGTGAGCATGGTCCCATTTTTACCAATTAAAATGCCCTTATGGGTTTTACGTTCACAGAAAACCGTGGCCTCTATATCGATAAGATCCTTGTTTTTTCGGGGTTTCATAGAGGTGACTTCGACTGCAATCCCGTGGGGAACTTCTTCATTTAATAGATTAAGGAGTTTTTCCCGAATCAATTCCTGGACAATCCATCGTTCGGATTGATCGATGATCATGTCCGCAGGGAAAAACATCGGACCCGGTTCCAGAATGCCATTAATAATTTCCAGTAATTCTTTGACCCCATCCCCTTTTGCGGCAGATACTGGAATAATACTGTGAAGAAAATCATATTTTTGATAAGCTGCAATGGTGATCAGAATTTCTTCTTTGGGAATCAGATCGATTTTATTGATAATGAGAATAACCGGGGTTTTACTGAGTCTTAACTTTTCAAGAATATACTGATCTCCGGGACCGATTTTTGTTTCGGGTTCAACCAGATATAAAACCACATCCACATCTTTAATGGTGTTTTCAGCCGCCTTTTGCATGTAATCTCCCAGCTTATTCTTGGGACGATGCATGCCCGGGGTATCAATAAACACCATCTGAGATTTTTCATCCGTATAAATACAGCGAATGGCATTTCGGGTGGTTTGGGGTTTTGCTGATGTAATCACCAGCTTTTCTCCCATAATATTATTTAATAAGGTTGACTTTCCAACATTCGGTCGTCCAACAATACTGATAAATCCTGATTTAAAAGATTCTTTCATCGTTCACATTCTTTCTTTGGTTAATATAACCAATTGAGTATTTTTGGTAAAAAGATAATGAGTCCCACGCAAACCGACATAATCGCAGCAACCATAACGGCCCCTGCGGCAGTGTCCTTCGCTATTCTGGCGAGCTCATGATAGTCTTCGGTATAGAGATTCACCAGTGTTTCTATGGCGGTATTTAAGATTTCCAGAATAAAGACAAAGGAAACCACAATTACCAATGCCAGCCATTCACTGGAAGGAATTTGAAATGCGACACCGGCCATGACTGCAATAAAGGCAATACCCAGATGAATTCGCATATTTGGCTGTGTTTTAAGGGTGTATTTTATTCCTGCAATAGCAAAAGAGAAACTTTTGGTGAGTTTTCTCCGCATTCCATCTACCTCCTTGTTTTGGCTGATTTAAGCAATTGACGGTTGTTTTTCGCAAACTTTTTGTGTAATAGACCAACGTCTATTTACTGCCGTAGGGGCGTGTAGTACACGCCCGCAGACGTTGAGCATTTAGGCAAACATTGGTTTTCCAGCCAAACGTCTACGGGCGATTAATAATCGCTCCTACGAATCACCTTATAATCAGTCGTCGCCCATAAGATCTTTTTCAATGATCCGCATTTCTGATTTTTCATCATCTTCCATGTGGTCATAACCTAAAAGATGTAGCACGCTATGAACAGATAAATAGCATAGTTCCCGGGTTAGGGTATTCCCATACTCTGCTGCCTGGGTTTTTGCCTGCTGAACACAGATCACAATATCCCCGAGAAGCAGGGGCAAAAATGGATTCTCTTTAATAATAGTTGTCCGATTATTGATGAAATCTTCATACATGGGAAAGGAAAGCACATCGGTGACTACGTCTATTCCCCTGTACTCGGCATTTAAATTTTTTATTTCCTCAGCCTTCACAAAAGAAAAACTAACTTCGCATTCCACTCCGATTTCCTGATGGAGCAGCGTACGCACCATTGCGTCTTCTATTTCTTCCAGCATGGCGTCTTCTATTTCAAACTCACTTCGATTATCATAAGCTACTACGAGCATATTATTTCCTCTCTGGTTTTCGTCAATTTCACGCCTTTTGTTTTCTTGCCGCTTTTGCTTTTGCCTGGGCTTCTGTTCTCGCTTCTGCCCTCATCACGGATTTATTGGCATCCCCTAAAGGTTCTTTATCCGGTGGGATCAGCTCATCATAGGGCGGGGTTGTCATCCCGGAAAGCATGCCGAAACCGTGGTTGTAATCAATAACGGTGATGCTTCCCAGTTTTATGTCAAAATGCCATTTGCTGTCAATGGGCAGCTCCAGCAGATTGGTGAGGAATCCATGGATGGTTCCCCCATGGGCAACCAGGAGCACCGTGTCATCGGATTCAAGCTCTGCAATAAATTCAGCGCAAATGTCATGATAGTCACGTTGGCTCTGTCCCTGGGGGACCACATAATCAAGGTAATCCGCCATCCAGAGTTCCCATGCCTCCTGGCTGATTTCAATGCATTCGTCCCGTGTTTTTCCTTCGAAAATACCGAAGTTAAATTCCCGGAGTCGGGGGTCCGCTGTTACATCTTTGCCAATGCCTGCTCCCACATCACTGGCAATTTTAAGTGCCCGTGATGTCGGGCTGGCAAAGATTTTATTAAAGTTTAACTTTTCATTTAAATCAATGAGTTCTTTAACCAGGATTTCCTTCATGGCTTTGCCCCGGTCGGTATATTCTGATTCAGTGTGACCATTCAGGCGATGTTCTACATTACCCCAGGTCTCAACGTGTCTGACTAATACAAGTTTCATACTTTACCATTCCTAACTTAATATTCCCATCTATTATAACCTATTTGCCTAAGGGAATCCAAAATATTTTTGACTTGCTATGGATATTTTGTATATAATGAGAGGAATGAACAAAGAAAGGAACTCTCCATGGAAAAACTTAAAAAACAATCCTTTTTAGCAGATCTTGGCCTTGTGGCTGTGGCCTTTGTCTGGGGTAGCGGTTTTGTAGCATCAAAAAACGCCCTGGACTCCATGACGCCGATGATGCTGATGGCACTGCGTTTCACGGTTGCCGCCCTGCTTTCGGGGATTATCTTCCGAAAAAGCCTAAAAAACATTTCAAAAGAAACCCTAAGGGCCGGATGCATGATCGGTTTTTTTCTCTTTACGGCCTTTGCGGCACAAATGATCGGGCTCCAATACATGCTTGCTGGGAAACAGGCCTTTCTCACTGGGACCAACGTAATCATGGTTCCATTCATTTACTGGGCAGTGAAAAAACACCAGCCGGATCGATATAATTTCATTGCCGCATTTATTATGATGCTGGGCCTTGCTCTGCTCACCGTTGATTTTTCAACCGGATTTACCTTTCAGCTTGGGGACAGCCTGACCCTGCTTTGTGCCTTTCTTTTTGCCTGTCATATTGTGGCAGTTGGTATTTTTTCAAAGGAGCATGACCCCATTGACCTGACGGTGATTCAATTAAGTTTTGCCGCTGTTTTATCTTTACTCTATGTGATTTTTTCAGGAGAATTCACCCTTGATATTCCTGCTGCCGGTCTTGTCAATGGCCTGTATCTGGGTGTGTTTTGCACATTTTTGGCTTTTCTCGGACAGACCGTCGCTCAAAAATACACCAGCTCCACCCACGCTGCCATTATCCTCAGCCTGGAATCCGTTTTCGGAAGTATCCTTTCCATTATAATCCTTGGCGATGCCTTTACCCCGCTGATGTTCAGCGGTTGTTTCATTATTTTTATGGGAATTTTAACCGCGGAAACCAAGTGGTCTTTTCTTAAGAGTAAGCAAAAAAAGTCTGAAAAAATATCCGAGGTTTAGCTTTTACTTTACTTTTTTATGTTTCCTATGCTATGATTTCTAAAATCGAAAGATAAAAAGAAAAGGAGGTTTTTTATTGAAAACTCAATTTAAAATTGGCGATCTGGAATTTTCCATGCCCATCGTCCAAGGTGGCATGGGCATTGGTATTTCCCTTTCAAGCCTGGCCGGAAATGTTTCTAAAAACGGCGGTCTCGGTGTACTATCCGGGGTTGAAATGGGCTGTGATTACCCTGAATATAAAAAAGATTCAAAGCTTGCCAATAAACGAGCCCTGGAAGATCACTTAAAGCGTGCTAAGGAAATATCAGGCAATCGTCCCATCGGGATTAATATTATGGTCGCCTTGACTCAATACGAACAAATCGTTAAGGATGCCGTACAAGCCGGTGTGGATATTATTTTTGCCGGTGCGGGGCTCCCCTTAACCCTACCGGAATTAACAAAAAACTCCTTAACTAAAATAGCCCCTATTATTTCTTCAAGACGTGTGGCGAAGCTGATTCTCAAGCATTGGTGGCGACACTATAAGGTTGCGCCGGATGCCATTGTACTGGAAGGCCCATTGGCCGGCGGACACCTGGGCTTTAAAAACGAAGATCTCACTCCGGAACGGTTATTGGAACAACCCCTGCCCGAGATGATTCCCGGAGTACTTGAAGAAATCAAACCCTATGAAGAATTAGTGGGCCGAAAAATTCCCTTAATCGCCGGCGGCGGCATTACCACAGCTGATGATGTCCGAAAAACTTTGGAAGCCGGGGCGGATGCGGTGCAGATTGGTTCCCGATTTGTGGCCACCGAAGAATGTGATGCAGCACTGGCCTTTAAAGAAGCCATGGTTCATGCGAAACAATCAGATATTGAAATCATTGTGAGTCCTGCGGGATTACCGGGTCGAGCTATCCACAATCCATTTTTAGAAGAGGTTTCAGCAGGTTTAAGAAAGCCCAAAAGCTGTCCGATTAACTGTATCAAATCCTGTGATTATAAAACTGCTCCCTATTGTATCGGTTTGGCACTCATCGCCGGAAAACACGGAGACCTGGACAATGGTTATGTTTTTTCAGGAGCCAATGCCTATCAAATCACTGAGATCACTACAGTTGAAAAGCTAATGAATGAACTCATGGATATTTAATTAAACAACGCTTAAATTATGTTGACTTCTTTTGCCATTTCTTGACAAAATTTTTTTTAGGATTATAATTAGTTAGACAATCTAATTAATTGNNGGAAAAAACAAAAATGATGGGAAGACCATCAGCGATCTCGCCCAAATCTTAAACATTACCCTGCCCTCGGTAACCATTGCCATTAATAAGCTGGTGAAAAAGGGTTATGTAAAAAAAGAAAAAAGCAGTACCGATGGCCGGATGGTATATGTGCGGCTCACCGATAAAGGGCTGCGGATCGATAAAATTCATCAGTATTTTCATGTGAAAATGGTGAATGAAGTATCAAAAGAGATGACCGACCATGAAAAAGAAGTGTTGATTCATGGCATGGAAAAGCTCAATGGTTTTTTTTAAAAAAAATTATCAGGCATATCAGCAGCAAAAAAACTACATTGATATCCTGATGCTTGGAGGAACAAATGTCCTTTTCACTTATTGGAACAGGGTCTGCCTTGCCAAAAACAATCCAGACTAATTCAGACCTGACCGCATTTCTCGATACATCCCATGATTGGATTCTATCAAGAACAGGCATCGAATCACGACATATTTGTATCGAGGAATCCATTTTGGACATTGCCCTGTCGGCTTCCGTGAATGCCCTGGAAAATGCCGATATTCAACCAAAGGACCTTGACCTGATCATCTGTCCAACCCTTGGCGGCGACACCATTACCCCTTCTCTGGCCTGTCTTATCCAGGAAAAGCTTGGAGCAACCTGTCCGGCGTTTGACATCAACGCCGCCTGTTCAGGCTTTGTATATGGTCTGGATCTGGCGGATGCCTATTTAAGCCGGGGCAAACCCATGAAAATTTTAATCATCGCCGTCGATGCCATGTCAAAACTGGTTGACTGGACGGATCGCTCAACCGCGGTTTTATTTGCGGATGGCGCCGGTGCGGCGGTCATAACCAACGGTAACGATCTTAAGTCCATTTACATTTCGGCTGTTGGAAACCAGCATGCACTGTGTATTCCCTGGGCCAAGGGAAATCATCCTGGTCTTGAAAAACAAGATCTGGCTATTCCTTATTTAACCATGGACGGTCCTGAAGTCTATCGTTTTGCCGTTGCCGCTATCTGCGATGATCTCAAGCGAGTTGCTAAAGAAGCTGGCATTCGTTTGGAAGATTTGGATTTCATCGTCCCCCATCAAGCCAATCTCCGGATTATTGAAAGTGCTGCAAAACGCTTGAAAATACCCATGGGCAAGTTTGTTCTCGGACTTCAGAACACCGGAAACACCTCGGCTGCCAGCGTTCCTCTGGCGCTTGATGATCTTAACAGAAGCGGCAAATTAAAACCGGGAATGCTCATTGCCATGACCGCCTTTGGCGGCGGTTTAACCACCGGTGCCTGTGTGCTGGAATGGTCAAAGGAAGCGTAACTGTTAGCTTGACTGTTTTAATGACAATTATTTATCATTGTATGAGCCGAGATCGTACAGGCTATGCCTGTTCGCCACGAGGCATACAATTTGATAAACAATTGTCCTTAAAACTTACCAGCGTAAACTGTATTTAGTTTTGATTTGCAAGAGGAAAATTTATCCCTTAAACACAAGATAAAGATATAAACGTCTGCGGGCGTGTGCTACACGCCCCTACGGTCATTTTCATACTACTGATTAAAACATCATAATTGCTACATTAAAAATTTTAAAAAATATAAACAATCTTAGGAGGATTAACCCAATGGTATTTGAAAAAATAGTTGAGATTTTACGTAATTACAAGGAAGAACCTGAATTAGAAGTGACCATGACCTCAAGCTTTGAAGAATTGGAATTGGATTCTTTGGATACTGTGGAACTGGTTATGGAAATTGAAGAAGCTTTTGATACAAGCATTGAAATGGACGGAACACTTCTGACCATTGGCGATGTTGTAGGACTTATCGAAAAAGCAATCGCATAGGTGTCGCAATGATTAAAACACCACTCTGCGAACTGTTAGACATTGAATTTCCCATTCTTCAAGGAGGAATGGCCTGGATATCCGATGCCCAGCTGGCTGCTGCCGTATCCAATGCGGGTGGTTTAGGGATTATATCTTCAATGAATGCTGATGAAAATTGGCTGCGTCAGGAAATACAAACGGCTAAAAGTTTGACCACCAAACCCTTTGGGGTTAATGTCATGCTCATGAATCCCCATGTTGATAAAATAGCCCAGGTTCTTATTGATGAAAAAGTCCCGGTGGTAACCACTGGTGCCGGAAACCCCGGAAAATTGATGAAGCTCTGGATTGATGCCGGCATTAAGGTCATTCCGGTAGTTCCATCTTCAGGCTTAGCACGCTATTCCGAACGTGCCGGCGCTACTGCGGTCATTGCCGAAGGCGGAGAATCCGGAGGACATGTGGGCGATTTAGCCACCATGCCTTTAGTTCCCCAGGTCTGTGATGCAGTTTCCATCCCGGTGATTGCCGCCGGTGGGATCGGTGACGGTCGTGGAATTGCGGCAGCATTAATGCTGGGTGCGGTTGGAGTTCAATTGGGAACACGTTTTTTAGTGGCCAGTGAAACCAATATCCACGAAAATTACAAGGATAAAATCATTAAAGCCAAGGACATTGACACCACTCTTTCCGGAAGATCTTTGGGTCATCCGGTCCGATGCCTTAAAACAACCTTTGCCAAAGAATTTTTAAAAGCTGAAAATGATCCTTTAACACCAAAAGACACCCTTGAAGAATTTGGCCGTGGTGCACTTCGCATTGCCGCCCAGGAAGGTGACTCCAAAAAAGGCTGTTTTATGGCCGGACAAATTGCCGGACTGATTCACGAAAAAGAAAGTGTTAATGAAATTATTATAAAATTAGTGAAAGAAACTGAAACAGCTTTAAATGGAGGAATCCAATGGGTAAAATAGCTTTTCTCTTCCCTGGTCAAGGTGCCCACTTTGTTGGCATGGGCCAATCGATTTTTGATACCAGTCCTTCAGGAAAGGGTGTCTTTGAAAGCATCGAAGCCCTGCGCCCAGGAACTTTAAGTCAATGTTTTGATGGCCCCAAGGAAGTACTTAACCGAACCGTGAATACTCAACCCTGTATTTTTGCTGTGGAAATAGCGACCATGGTTACCTTAAACGACATGGGGTTAAGCCCCCAGGCCGTTGCGGGTTTCTCCCTTGGGGAAATATCCGGTCTTGTGGCCGCCGGTATTATATCCCTTGAAGATGGTTTGCAATTAGTAACCGCCCGTGGTCAAGCCATGGAAATGGCAACCCGTGGGTCCGATGCCACTATGGCGGCGGTTTTAAAGCTGGATAATGCTGTGGTGGAAACCCTATGTGCAGAATTCACCGGGTGTTATCCTGTGAATTACAATTGTCCGGGGCAACTGGTGGTGGCGCTTTTAACTGCGGACCTCCCTGATTTTGTAGCCCGGGCAAAGGCTTTAGGCGGACGTGGCATGCCGCTTGGTTTATCCGGCGGATTCCACTCCCCTTATATGGAGGAAGCCGTTAAGACGTTACTGCCAACACTCAATGGGTTGTCTTTTTTAAAGGGATCCATTCCCTTATACGGAAATGCAACAGCACTCCCCTATCCCCAATCACCGGAGGAAGTCAAAGCCGGTATTCTTCACCAGATCAACCATCCAGTTTTATGGGAGAAAACCATCCGCCAAATGATGGCAGACGGCATCACCACCTTTATCGAGGTAGGCCCCGGAAAAACTTTAGGGGGATTTTTAAAAAAAATAAGCAGCGAAATAAATAGTTTTCACAGTGATGATCTGATCAGAGATTACTATGAAAAACAAAAGGCTGGAAAGGAATGGTCTTTAGAATGTTAACAGGAAAAACAGCATTAATCACCGGCGGAGCCAAGGGCATTGGCCGGAGCATCGCCCGTAAAATGGCCGCGGCCCATGCCAATGTGGCGATTGTTTATCGGGGTAGCGAACAGGCCGCCCTGGATACCAAAAATGAAATTCAGGCAAAAGGTGTACAGTGCGAAATTTACCAGTGCGATGTTACGGATTTTGCCGCCACCAAGGCGCTGGTAGCCCAGGTCATCAACGATTTTGGCAGCTTTCAGATTCTTGTAAACAATGCCGGCATCACCGCAGACAAGCTTTTGATTGCCATGAAGGAAGAGGATTTTGACTCGGTCATTGCTACTAATTTAAAAGGTGCCTTTAACATGACCAAACATGCCGGTACCTACTTTTTAAAACAGCGTCAGGGTCGGATCATCAATATTTCCTCGGTGTCCGGACTTATGGGCAACATTGGACAATGTAACTATGCAGCGGCCAAGGCCGGACTGATTGGTCTCACCAAGTCCACGGCAAAAGAAATGGCGCTGCGTCAGGTTACCTGTAACGCCATTGCTCCGGGTTTTATCGATACCGATATGACCAAAAAACTAAAGCCGGAAATAGTAGCAGAAATACTAAAGTTAATTCCTTTAAAGCGTTTAGGACAGGTAGAAGATATTGCCAACCTCTGTGTTTATTTAAGCAGTGACATGGCAGGATATATTACTGGAGAAGTCATTAAAATTGATGGCGGTCTCTATATTTAGGAGAAACAATGAATCGAAGAGTAGTCATAACAGGATGTGGTGTCGTTTCCCCTGTAGGAAGTAAAGTCGACACCTTTTGGGAAAGTTTAGTAAATGGAAAATGCGGTATTGATGTCATTAAAAAATTCGATACCACAGGATTAAAGGTCACCGTAGCAGGAGAGGTTCTAGATTTTGATCCTCTTGAATACATTAAGAAAAATGAAATCCGAAAAACTGATTTATTTACCCAATATGCATTGGGAGCAGCCATCCAGGCGATGGACGACAGCGGGGTTTTGGATCATGTTGACCCGACCCGACTAGGAGTTTACATGGGCTCCGGCATCGGTGGTATCCATACCTTTGAAACCGAATGCGAAAAAATGGCTACCAAAGGCCCAAGCCGGATCTCACCGCATTTTATTCCGATGATGATTTCTAACATTGCGGCCGGCACCATTGCCATTCGTTACAATGCTCAGGGACCCTGTCTGCCCATCGTAACCGCCTGTGCCACCGGCACCAACTCTATTGGCGAAGCTTTCCGGGCCATTAAGCACGGTTATGCAGACGCCATTATTACCGGAGGAACCGAAGCCAGCATTACTCCTTTAGCCATTGCCGGTTTTACCAATTGCATGGCTCTTACCACTACCGATGATCCCACCCAGGCCTGTATTCCCTTTGACAAACGCCGAAACGGTTTTGTTATGGGTGAAGGCGCCGGAGCCATCATTCTGGAAGATTTGGAACTGGCCCTTAAACGTGGCGCAAAAATTTATGCCGAAGTAGTTGGTTATGGGCATACCTGTGATGCTTATCACATCACCGCTCCCCATCCCGATGCCAATGGCGGCGCCCGTGCCATTACTCAGGCCCTCGCTGAAGCCCAGGAATTGGGTGTAATTCTTGAGGATTCACAGATTTATGTAAATGCCCATGGCACCAGTACCCCCCTTAACGATAAATCCGAAACTCTGGCCATTAAAAAAGCCATGGGCGATAATATTTCAAGAACATTGGTAAGCTCCACGAAATCCATGACCGGGCACATGCTCGGAGCAGCTGGTGCGGTGGAAGCCATTGCCTCGATTCTTGCTCTCCGGGATGGGGTTGTTCCGCCAACCATCGGTTACAGCGAACCCGATCCGGAATGTGATCTTGACTATGTTCCCAATGTGAAGCGGGTAATTAAAAGCGATCTGGCCATTTCCGTTTCATTAGGATTTGGCGGTCATAACGGCTGTCTCGCTTTTAGAAAATTTGGTGAATAATATGGAATTAAATACAAAAACTCTCAGTGAGCTGGCCAAAATCATGTCCGATCAAAAACTGACCAGCATGGAAATTGATCAGGGTAATCTGAAGATCAAACTCAAACGGGATGTTCAGCTAAAAGACGCCCATTTCCCTGAACGATCCCATGCTCTGGAAACACCGGTGCATCATTTGATCCACCCGGTCCCAGAGGAAGAAATAAAAACCGCGACTCCCGCGGCTGACCCTTCCATTACAGAAATCAAATCCCCGATGGTCGGTGTTTTTTATCAAAGCAGCAAGCCCGACGGCGAAGCCTTTGTGACGATTGGTCAAAGCTTTTCTGAAGGCGATACCCTGTGTATTATTGAAGCTATGAAACTCATGAATGAGATTATCGCCGAAACCCCAGGCACCGTTGTAGAAGTCTGTGTGGAAAATGGTCAAGTGGTCGAATACGGCCAGGTTCTTTACCGTATTCAAGAAAGAAGATAATTATGAAACGCGACGAAATTAAAACCATCCTCCCCCACCGTGAGCCAATGCTCTTGGTGGATGAGGCTGAAAAAATAGATGATACCACCGCAACCGGACGTTACACCGTCACCGGAGATGAATTTTTTCTCCAGGGACACTTTCCGGGAAATCCCGTGGTTCCAGGGGTTATCCTCTGTGAAATCATGGCGCAGACCTGCTGTGTGCTTTTAGCTGAAATCAGCGATGTTAAAAAAACTCCTTATTTCACCGGTTTGAACAAGGTGAAATTTAAAGAAAAGGTATTACCCGGGGATACCATCGAAATTACCTGCTCGATCACAAACTCCAAGCCACCCTTTTATTTTGCCAAAGGCTCGGGATCAGTGAATGGCAAAATTGCAGTTGTTGGTGAATTTTCATTTGCCCTCATGGACTAAGGAGGAATTCACTTGTTTTCAAAAATACTAATTGCCAATCGTGGTGAAATTGCCCTACGGATTATCCGGGCTTGTAAAGAAATGGGTATCGCTACTGTGGCTGTTTTCTCCGAGGCCGATGAAAGCAGTCTTCATGTGAGTCTGGCCGATGAGAGTATTTGTATTGGACCTGCTCCGGTTACCGATAGTTATCTTAACATATCGGCGATTTTATCCGCAGCGGTTCTGACCGGCGCCGAAGCCATCCATCCCGGTTACGGTCTCCTTTCCGAGAACCCAAAATTTGCACGACTGTGCGCTCAGTGCGAAATTGCGTTTATCGGCCCTTCCTGGGACCTCATCGAAAAAATGGGTGACAAGGATCAGGCTCGTTCCACAATGGAAGCCGCCGGGGTTCCCATTGTTCCCGGCACGGATATTATTGATGACCCAGATGAAGCTCAGAAACGAGCGGATGCCATTGGCTATCCGCTTTTGGTAAAAGCTCGTTCAGGCGGTGGCGGCAAAGGTATCCGTTTGGTTGAACGTTCCGAAGCTTTTTTAAATGAATTTCACATGGCCCGGCAGGAAGCCCAAAACGCTTTTAGCGACGGCGCCGTCTATCTGGAAAAATTTCTCACCCGGGTAAAGCACATTGAAGTTCAGCTTCTCTGTGACCATCACGGCAACGTCGTAACCCTGGGGGAACGGGAATGTTCCATCCAGCGTAAAAACCAGAAGCTGCTGGAGGAAAGTCCCTCCCCTTCCCTGACCGAAGAAACAAGACAGTCTATGATGGCTGTTTCGGCTAAGGCCGCCAAGGCTATTGGCTATAAAAATGCCGGAACCATTGAGTTTTTGCTCGATACCCAGGGAAATTACTATTTTATGGAAATGAATACCCGTTTACAGGTGGAACACCCAATTACCGAAATGGTCACCGGCATTGACATTGTCAAATGGCAGATTCGAATTGCTTCAGGACTGGCCCTTACTTTTACTCAGGATGATGTTCATATCCAGGGACATGCTATTGAGTGTCGGATTAATGCTGAAAATCCACTTTTGGATTTCAGACCCAACTGCGGCACCATATCCTTTCTGCATGTGCCAGGAGGCCCCTGGGTGCGATTTGACACTCTATTGTACCAAGGCTATGCCATTCCCCCCTATTATGATTCACTGGTCGGGAAACTCATTGTCCACTCCAAAACACGGGAGCTGACCATTCGAAAAATGAAGGCGGCTTTGTGCGAATTGGTCATTGAAGGCATTGAACATACCAGTCAGGTTCAACTGGATATTTTAAGCAATGAACTTTTTGTTAAAGGCGATTATTATACCGATTTTATGGAAGTTGCTTTCGATAAGACCATATCCGAATAGAAAGGCAGTTTTAAATGATGAATAAAGTTCTTTTTAAAAAACCGAAAAATGAATTGGAAACCAGCAGTCGTTTTAAACGAAAAACTAATCCTGCCATTCCCCAGGAATTATGTCGAAGCTGTCCTTCCTGTAAAAATATGAGCTTCACCAGCGATCTGGAGAAAAATTTCCATATCTGTTCCAAATGCGGTTATCATTTCCGAATTAATGCCAGACAGCGATTAAGCATGATCTGTGATTCAGGAACCTTTATTGAACACTTCAAAGATAATACTTCAGTTAACCGCCTGGACTTTCCAGGATATACTGAGAAACTGGAACAAGCCACCCTTTTCAGTCATGAAAAGGAAGGCGTTGTTTCCGGGGTATGCCAGATTAATGGCATGGATGTGGGAATCTTTGTCATGGAATCTTCGTTTATGATGGGCAGCATGGGTCAAGTGGTGGGCGAAAAAATCACTCAGATTTTCGAATACGCTACTGAGAAACATCTTCCGGTGATCGGCTTTACGGTTTCCGGAGGCGCTCGGATGCAGGAAGGCATGCTGGCACTTATGCAAATGGCCAAAACCAGTGGCGGCGTCAAACGACACAGCGATGCCGGTAATCTTTATATTGCCGTGCTCACCGACCCCACCACCGGCGGCGTCACCGCCAGTTTTGCCATGGAAGCTGATATTATTTTAGCCGAACCCGAAGCCCTGATCGCCTTTGCCGGCCCCCGGGTCATTGAACAGACCATTCGTCAGCGACTTCCCAAAGGTTTTCAAAGAGCCGAGTTTTTACTTGAAAAAGGGTTTATTGATGGGATTATCCCCCGAAACCTACACAAAGAAACATTGAATAAGCTATTAATCCTCCACTCCGTACTAAAAGGCGGTAAAACCAATGGAAGCATATAAACGCGTTGCGCTAGCCAGAAAAAAAACACGCCCCACCGGAATTGACTATATTGAAAATCTATTCACCAATTTTATTGAGCTTCATGGTGACCGCTGTTTTGGGGATGATGCCGCCATGATCACCGGTTTGGGTTTTCTCATGGACATGCCGGTGACGGTAATTGCCCAAGAACGGGGGAAAAACACGAAATCCCGGGTGAAACGCAATTTCGGATCCTCTCATCCCGAAGGTTATCGAAAGGCGCTGAGACAGATGCAGCTGGCCGAGAAATTCAATCGTCCCATCGTCTGTATTATTGATACCTCTGGAGCCTTTTGCGGCATTGGTGCTGAGGAACGGGGTCAGGGACAGGCTATTGCCAAGAACCTAATGGAAATGATGACCCTGAAGGTCCCCATTATCTCGATTATCATCGGCGAAGGCGGCAGCGGTGGTGCTCTGGCTCTGGGTGTTGCCGACGAAGTATGGATGCTTGAAAACGCCATCTACTCAGTGATTTCACCCGAAGGATGTGCCAGTATTCTCTGGAAGGATTCTTCTAAAACCAAAGAAGCCGCTAATTGTTTAAAATTAACGGCTCAGGATTTGCTGGAATTAGAGGTCATCGATAAGATTGTTCCGGAAACGCATCGGGATTTTACCCTCCTGTACCGTGAACTGATCATCAACCTCTACAAAACCTTTAAAAAGAACCAGTCTCTCCCCCACGAACAACTCACCCAATTGCGTTACGAACGCTTTCGCAAGTTTGGGGCCTTTGATCAAATAGAAACAACAAAATAGAAATACAAAAAAGGTGCACCGAGAATCGGCTGCACCTTCTTTTGCTGTAAAGCACGTCCCGTGGACAATGGTAAATCGTAGTCTGCTGCATGATCGTACAGGCTGTCGCCCGTTCGCCATGATGCAGACAACTGATGTTACGATTGCCCACGGGACTTACTTGTATTTTTTCCGATAGTCTCAGGTAAAACGCATTCCTGGTTGCACCTTTATATTTTATCGATATTTATTTTTGATCTTCTATGGGAAAATAGTCGCCGGATTCAGTCATTCCGACTGGAAAGGCGCATCGCTTGAGCCATATGTCTGAGGTTAGTTCGGGTACCGGCGGCAGTGAAAGAGTTTTTTCGAAAGCATTACGAACGATTTTCACCACTTCTTCATCAACATTGGTTTGGACCTCATCAAAGACTTCCCAACCGTTTTCCGGAAGATGCAAGAGAATAATCTGTGTTTTATCGCCGATGGAATACCGGTCTAAAACCTTATAATGGGACATATGATCCAGAACGCACAGGCCCCAATTGGTTCCGTGTTCATAGGCCTGAAGGTCCGCGTAATGGTTTGATAAAATTGCCATGCGATGGGTGGTAACCATCCCCCCTCGATGCAGGCTGGCATCCACAAATCCGAATTCTCTTAGAATCATGCCCACTTCATACTTTGAGTCCAGCGCGCAAAGATTGGTATCTCGAAGCAAAAGTGTTATACCCGGGTATGTAAAATCTATAATTTCTTTAACTTTTCTAAAATCCCCATATTTCTCGCCGATCATTTCCTTCTCCTTATTGATTATCGCCTCAGATTTAAGCGTCATTTGCTCTATGACAATGTCCCTGAAAATGGAATTGAATTCCAAATCACTGAAGTTTTTGGTCAGCTAATTACAAAAGTAGTCATTCAATACAATTAATCGTTTTCAAATTAATGCATAAATGAATTCTATACTTTTTCATTGAATATTGCAATCGATTTTAGATTTATATAAAATTATTTTATAGATCGATAAAGTCATATCTGAGGTGTTCGACATAATTCCAAGTTATACTTACAAAGACGATTTAGATGGAATACCGCTTTCACAGGGTACATTAACCTGACATTTCCCGCAACCGTATCGGGGTTTGAATTTATCAGCAGTCACCGCTAAAAAGTCGCTGCAAATACTATGGTTCTTCCCCTTTTCAAAGGAGATTGCCTTCACCGGACATTGCTTGATACAGGCACTCCATTTCGAGCAGTTTTCATAGATATCTTCATACTCTCTAATACAAGGCTCAATCTTCAACTCTGTTACAATACTGCCAAACCGTCCGGCAATCCCTTTTCTAGTAATCAGTCCTTTTGACAGTCCAAAAGTGCCAAGGCCACAAACATAAGCAACATGCCGTTCAGACCAGTTGCTTGTGAAAGTGGGCTGATCCCGGTTTGTAGAATCTGTATTTTTCGTTTTGCTCCAAAATCGCTCATCAAGAGATGGAATAATACTGGCACAATTTTCATTGATTAACTGACTCTGCAAATATTTTGAAAGTGAATTAATTAATTGCTGACCCTCAATACGTGCTATTAGCCATTCCGGGGAAGGCCATTTTTTTTCTTGGTGGTTACTTTCTTTGACTGCTTCAGTGAATGGCAAAAAAAATGAGATCACGGTTTTTGAGGATGACAGCCATTCTTTAGGCAGTTTAAAATGGCTGCCAATTGCTTTAGGATCTTTCAGCTTTGTAAAATAGACATCATTTGTGTCGGCGAATCCAAAAATAGGCGTATCAAATATTTTAATATCCCGGGTCTCGATATCGTTATCTTCTGATGCTTCCAAAAAATCAGAGGCCAACCCTATTAATTCATCTTTATTCATTTAATCCTCCATTGTTTTATAAGTAGTATTGTACGTTACAATTTATCGGGTGTCAATTTCAAATAATGCTGGTTTAATTTTGCCCTTGTAACCTTTGTTTAGATCGATTATACTATAGCTATGGAGTTTATCTTTCTATCGGGGTTGAACCCTGCCACTTTAGAAAAAGCGGCACTCTTTTTTAATTTTTTGGGATTGTTTATATTGAATCGTCTCAATTCCATTTACCACTTTATTCCAAAGGAGAAATATATGAATACTGTATTTAAAGAAATACTTTTAGGAGTCAAAAGAGCTATTAGTTTAATTCGGAAGAAAAATCGAAGAACACTCTATTTAGCAACCTTCCTAATGTTGCTAACAGGTATTTTAGCCAATGGTCCCGCCATTATATTAGGGAGACTGGTCGATACACTTGGTACCGACGAAATTTTGTTTTCTGTTGTTGTTCCCTTTGTCCTTCTTCTTTTGGTGGTCATCATTCTTCGGGAAATATTGACGGTGATCCGAAAGTTTTTTATTGAAAATATTGCCACCCAAACCGACAAAGAACAAACCGTACATGTCATTGACAAACTTCTGAAAGCTGACATTGGCGGTTATCTCTACCAGCAAAAGATCGGTTCATTATATGGGCGGATTTTTCGATCCATTGAGGGATTAGTGCATCTCATTAAACTTACATTTCAGGACTTTATGCCGGTTTTCTTTACAGCGGTGGCTGCCATTGGCATTGCCTTTTTGCAAAAGCCTCTCATTGCTTCGGTGATGATTCTTGTTATTCCAACCGGGTTGTACATCATTGTTAAACAAGTCTCTTCCCAAAAGGGAATTCGGGTGGCGCTGCTGAGAAATAAAGAAGAAGTTGACGGTAAAGTCGTTGAAATGCTTGGCGGCATTGAAACCATTCACGTCATGAATACCAATGGCTATGAAGTATCCAAAATTGAAAAAAGCACCGAGAGACGGCGTTTGACGGAAATAAAGCACCATATCAATATGGCTCTTTATGACTCTGCCAAATCCCTTAACGAAGGTATTTTTACCATTGTGGTCATTGTTGTGGCTATCTATATGGCATCCTTAAACATGATTTCCCGAGGAGACATTCTGGTTTATGCCATTCTGTTTAACAGTATCATCGCACCTTTACGGGAAATTCACCGAATTCTTGATGAGGCCTCTGAAAGTGCTATTCAGGTCAATGATCTTTTTGAAATATTGAATCAGCCTATTGATCGGTCTTTTATGAAGCATAAAACCGATTCCTGGATTCTTGAAGGACGTGACTGTGCTGTTTCCATTAAAAATCTGTCATTTAATTATGATAACCCGGAGATACCTGTTTTAAATATTGAGGATTTAATTATTACAAACGGTGAAAGTATCGGAATCGTGGGTGCATCCGGAGGCGGCAAAACTACTTTAATACATATTTTATTGAAATTAGTCCATAATTATTCTGGGGAAGTCGGTTTATTCAACAAAAATCTCAGAGATGTGTCTCGCCAGGAACTGGCGGCTAAGGTTGCCTATGTGGCTCAAAAACCATTTATTTTTTCAGGGACCATTAAAGACAATATCGTATATGGTTCCCGTCGCAGTATATCCGAAGATGAAATGATCGAGGCGGCTAGAAATGCTCATATCTATGAGGAAATAATTGAAAGTCTTGGCGGATTTGATGGCATTGTATCAGAAAACGGCAACAATTTAAGTGGCGGTCAGCGTCAACGGCTGGCTCTTGCCCGGGTCATGCTTCAAGACCCAGAGCTTATTATTTTTGATGAAGCCACATCCGCATTGGATAATACCAATGAAGCTATTATTCAGCATAATATTGAACGCATTTTCAAAAATAAAACCGTCATCACCATCGCCCATCGACTGACAACCTTAAACAATACGGATCGTATATTGGTCTTTGACGAAGGTGAAATTGTTCAGGAAGGGGATTTTAAAACACTGGCTGAGGCAAGCGGCCTTTTCCAGGACTTTCTTCTTCAGCGAAGCATTGCCCAGACCCCCATCGAATTATTGGAAAGCGAACCAATTATATCCCCATTAATCGTAGAAATCGAACCGACAATGCCGCCTCTGGATCTTGACTAAATTCATCGAATTAGGAATATATACTGCTTAAACAAAAGAGGAGAAGCCGTATTATGGCTTCTCCTTTTTTTGTTTTCGACTAACCTACCGTACCGACCAATTATTAATCAGTTGTGTGCTCGCAATTCGTACAGTCTGTCGACTGTTCGCCTTGATGCACACAACACGATGTAATAATTGTCGGTACTGCTTTATCATTTGTACCCAGTCTCAGAGGAGATGCCATAGTATGACTTCTCCTCTTTAAAATTTGCTAATAGATCATTCCAGGATCACACCGCCTGAATTGATTCTTATGCTTGGGGTTGTATCATGATTTTTATCTAAATAAAGCCTGTCAAATTTTCCTTCCCGAATATCCGGTATAATCATATCAGGCAAATCTTCCTGGAGAAGTTCTACAAGAGCATCGCCCATGGCAAAGCCACTGGCACCAAAATAACTGAGAGCATTAATTAGGGTTTGAAAATCTGCATCTTTTCGGGTAATGACAAGATCAAACATCTCACTCACCTCGGTTTCCAGATTAAGCGCACTCGACCATTGATCCATCTGAAATTTAACTACTCTGAGAACACCAATGAGCACGTTATTCCCTAACATATCAACATCATGGCGATCTGCGGCTTTGATCAGATGTTTTACATACTGTCCAAACCCAGGAAGTGCCAATATTGCAAGTCCGGACATTTGTGGTTTAATCGCGCATTCCCCCCAATTTCGAGGCACTTTCCAGATATTGACAGCTTCAGGCAATGATGTGCTGTCAATGGGTTCTTGCAAATTTTGGACAGATGTCGAATGTTTGCTTTTTTTAAACATATGAATTTCCTCCCTCTTCCCATGGTAAATAAGACTGTTACATTTTCGATTATCTTGTTACTTTTATTTTACAGTATTTATTATTAATTATCAATCATCTTTTTAAATTAACTATTACAATGGCGGCCAAAATACCAATAAAATCTCAGTTAAATCTTTGTGTGCGTCTCCAGCAAAGATTTTTCCTGTGTACTTTCTGCGTTGTTTGAACTTTCCATTAAATAGTCTCTCACACCTTTTAACATCGGACCTTTCGCAACATCCTCTATGCGTGGAAAAACTGTGACATGCTTCATTCGGATTTCTATTTTACTGATATTAAAACCACCGTTTACGACCATGAATTTTCCAATACCAGGGATAATAGCTTGCTGAGGACAACCATAAACGCATCTCAGGCATAAAACACAATCATTGCCAAAGACAGGTCTTGAATTATACAGTCTGATATTTTCCCGAGGACAATGCGTCTCACACCAGGAACATCCGATACAGTTGTCTTTGACCGAGAGGTGTTTGCCGAAAATCTTGCTGCCTTTCTTTTCCCAAAAGCCCAACATCGAAGCTAAACGATCAATCCCGTATGGTATGGTTCGACGTTGAACCCCTTCCAGGAGCTCAGTCACGGCTTTTTCAGCAACTTCGGGTGCCGCCCGCAGCATCATTGCGCACAGACTATCGTCATATTTAACTAAAAAATTAGACGGCATCACAAACATTTTTTCGTACACCACATGATACCCTTTTCGCTTAAGACGACGAATGGTTCCCACCCGGCATGCGGTGTTGGGCGAAATCTCCCCGCCTCCGGAAACCGAAATAACCGCTGCAGGTCTCCCTTGTCCCATTGGCACTTCTTTAATCCATTCATCAATGGGCGTAGGGGCATTAAATGCATAAACCGGGAAAAGCACCACCAATAAATCTCCCAGTGATGCGGGTTCGTATTTTCTGTTTAATTCAGTGCGTTCGATATCAATGGAATGATTCAAAAAGGCTTTCTCAAAAGCGTCAACAACCTTTGCTGTTCCGCCGGTACCCGAGAAATAAACAAGATTAACTTTCTTATAATCCATATTCTGACACCTCAATTTCTGGATTTCCTTTTTTGATTATTGCGTGCAAGCATTCTTTTTTGATCCGTTTATATTTACCCCCATTAAATTAAAACTTTATAATGCAATGGACTTTTTTAAATCCCTTTTTATTTTTTTCAATTAACTTTATCAGCATACTAGAGTGATTATATAACAAATGCAAAGATTTTAATATTTAATTTTAACAAAAAAACCAGTCACAACAAAAATTGTGCTGGTTCATTTTGCATTTAATAGTTCTCTAATCAATGGTCAAGGAGTGAACCCCTAACCGTTGGCATTTAGTTTATCTTCAAGATGTTGCATGGCTTCATCCAGTGATAATGTTTTTGAATCGATTTGTCTTGATGTTTCATCGATTACTAATTTCGAACGCATTCTTAAATCGTCATCTCGCTTTTCAAAAGCCTCAATGCTCATAACAACAAGATCACCTTCACCATTTTTAATAATATAAATTGGTTCTTCGGATTGATGCGCCATAGCAGAAATTTTTTCATAATCATTTCTTAGGGTTGTGGAAGATTTAATGATCAAATCATCACCTCATATAAATTATTCTGTTATTATTATACAATAATTCTGAAGTGTTAACAATAGCTTTTGAAATCGATTCCCGGCTTTTAAATTCATCTGATCCTTGGTTCAGTTAAGGGTGGAATTAAAATTTGATAAATCACAGCCACTTATCAAAATCTTTTCAAGCTCAGTGACGCCCAGTGGTTTGTAATAGAAATATCCTTGGATTAAATCGCATTCAGAGGTCTTCAAAAAGGCAATTTGGTCTTCATATTCCACACCTTCTGCAACCACCGATAAACCCAGGCTTTTACCAAGCTGAATGATGGCGTTAGCGATGGCCTGATCCTTATGATTGTGACCGATACCATCCACAAATTGTTTGTCCATTTTCAAACGATGAATGGGCAGCATTTTTAAACGGCCAAGTGAAGAATACTCAGTTCCAAAATCATCAATGGCAATGGAGATACCAAGAGCTTTAAGGCCATTAAGTTTTCCGATAATTTCATTGAGTTCCAGAATTGCAATATTTTCAGTGATTTCGATTTCCAGAAATTCGGGATTTAGACCGGTTTTTTTTAAGATCACTTCTACCTGATCGATAAACTGAGGATTTTTAAATTGACTGGCGGAAATATTCACCGCCATTTGAATTGGAGGGATGCCCATATCCTGCCAGGCTTTGTTCTGAGCGCAGGCAGATTCAAGAACCCACTCCCCAATAGGATTGATTAGTCCGGTTTGCTCAGCCAGAGGTATAATTACACTTGGTGAAATCAATCCAAGTTTGGGATGATTCCATCGCAATAGACTCTCAACCCCTGTAATTTTTTCGGTATGCAATGATACCTGGGGTTGGTAAACGAGAAAAATCTCGTCATTTTCCATGGCACGATATAAAGAATTGATCAATTCTTTTTCTTTGTTGATCTCACTTTTAATTTCATCCGTACAAAGAAGATATTGGTTTCGACCATTGTCTTTTGCTTTAAACTTGGCAATATCCGCATTCATAATCAGTGTTTCTGCATCTTCCCCATCCTTTGGATAAAGAGCCATACCAGCACTGGCAGTCATAAAAAACTCCTGCCCTTTAAGCATAAAGGGCTCATAAAACAAACCCATTATATCTTTTGTAATTTTAACTATTTCATCTTCATCAGTAAGATCATTAATCATAATTAAAAACTCATCACTACTAAAACGTGATACAATATCAGCTTTCTTCAGAACACTTTTTAATTTTTGACCTACCATAAATAAAAGCTCATCGCCCATACCATGGCCAACCGTATCGTTAACCGTTTTAAAAGAATCCAGATCAAGAAAAATAATTCCGAGTATATTATCTGTGAATTCAAGTTTAATAATATTAAAATACACATAATTTGTAAATAGGTTGCGGTTGGGAAGCTTGGTGATATGATCAAAATGTGCCATGAAATTGATTTCTTTTTCCGAATCAAGACGTGTTATGGTATCACCCAGAATATTGGCAACGATTTTAATAAAGTTGATATGGTCATTCTGCCAGTTAATGATACCGGTTTCTGAATCGAAGCCCCAAAATCCAATGACCTTTTCCTGACTGAGAATTGGCGTCATGATTTGAGATTTTATACGGTCGATTCTCAACTCATGCATTCCCTCGTTTGCAAATACAGGAAGCTCCTGCATATCAGAAACAATAAACAGTTCGTTGTTTAGCATTTTCTCCATGCGCAAATGGGATTTATCAATGGCTATCTTTTGGAAGTGGTCCTTTCCCGATTCAATTCCTTCCCGGCAATATTCCTGAATCGTGGAAAAGGTATTTTTCCCATGATCAAACATGCAAATATAGCTGCGATCCAATGAGAAAAACTCACAGCTCATTTTCAATAAATAAACAATATCTTCTTCGAAATTATTTTGATTCGTCTTAACACAAATCGTTGAAATCTGAGTAATCAGCTCTTGCAGTTTTACTTTGTAAGCGGTGTCGTTTAATCGCATGACAAAAAGTTTGTTTAAATAATAGATCAGACAAATGGCGATACAGAAAAGTCCGATTCTCACACAATAGTCAATACCATCCAATCTAACATAAACAACCGGGGCAAAAATCCATACCACACATTGAGTTATAATAGTAGATGTGGCTACTATTATAAGCAAAATTTTTCGATTGAAAATTATAAATGCAGTAATTAATATGAAGGGAAAAGCCCAAACCGTAACGCTGCCAGATTCAATGAAGTGAAGGGTTATTGTAGGAATTAGTAAGGCAATCATACCCACACAAATAATATCAATTGTATGTTCTTTCAATTTCAAATGTTGTACTAAATAAATCACAAGGCTAAAGAAAAAAAGCGCAAAGCTCAGCATCATTACATTTGCGAGATCAGGATTTTCAGCAAAAAAATAAAGGACAATAATGTTTAATAATCCGCCGCCAATCGTTGCAAAGGATAAATAGCGGTAGATCTTTTGTCTTGATATTTTAGTAATCAAGTTTTTTCGATTTTCTGAGGGTTTCATATTATTAAAACTATAGTAACGGAAACCTAAAAACATTACACTAATAATGAATAAAAAAATAATTATTATGCTTGCCAAAAATTGCACCTCTATATAATAGGGCAATCAAATAAATTGAATGCCCAGGATCCTTTTTAAATAATTTGAAGCGATTACTGAATAATTATAGCATTTTTGAATTCATTAAAATAGCCCTAATTTGATATCTAATGATAAATTATCATACTAATTTTGGCGATATTCAAGAATGAAACAATTCGAACAAAAGGGACAAATACTTTCCCGAAGCTTTTAAACTGATTTCACCATGACCGCTTTTCTCATTAATCACTAACCGACTTTTGGGAATAGTCTCATGGAGAATTTTGGCAGAATTTTTCATGATCCCCAGTTCTTTCTCCCCTACCAGAATCAATGCTTTAGCTTTTGTTTTATTCAGCCCCACCGGAATGGGAAAATTTCCATTACTTCTGGTGATATTCACGAGAGAATTTTTGGTCATTCGGGAACTATCCTCAAAATAACTTTCAAATAAATCATCTGGGATATTCAGGGCTTTCCCTTGAAGTTTGGCTACCCATCTTTTTTTAATAAGCCCATAGAACAGTTCATAAAGCGGTACGGTAAGAGCTACCGTTGTTTTCATTGGAATAACCAACGCACTTTCAATCACGGCATATTCTGTAATATCTGGTTTTTGGGCCAGAACCTCCACAAGGATTTGAGCACCGATGGAAAGACCACAGATTGCGAAAATCCGGCCGCCATATTGCTTATTGATGTTTTCAATAAGGTTTTTTGCGGATTCTTGGATGCTTATAAAGGGTGTCCCCGCAGCCTCCCCATGTCCCTCGATAATGGCAGCAACAACAAAAAAATCATGTTGAAGTGCTTCGATCTGAGGTTTCCAGGACCACCATGACAAACCACCCCCATGAAGAAACAGAATCACCGGTTTATCCTGATTACCAAAATATTTAAAATCCATTGTTATCCTCTAATCTATCATTCTGCACGGTTTATAATCAATTACTTAGAATTTTTTTCTTGCTGAAGCAGTCCACCTGACAGTTCTTTTGGAATATCATCTAAATGGATGCCGTTTATTCGACAGAAATGCTCTAAAAATAATTTAGATGAAGCTTCTTCAGGTGTGTTTTCTTTTAATTTAACCAAATCACGTAAAACCTGAGTTGCCTGAACATCACTCAAATATCGGAAGAGACCGGAACCCATGCGAATGGTTTCCGGTTTATTTGGATTGAAGTAATAATTCCAATATTTGAACTCCTGAGCTTCAGTCAATGATAGCTTGATTTTATACTCTGACTTAGCTGATACAAAACCTTCCTTTGAATCGTCCCCTTCAAAAGTTTCATCCACTAAAAAAGCGCCGAAAATAATTCGATCCTTTTCTTTTGAACTTGGCAACCTTGTTGTGAGAATTGCCAGACTATTACGTTCCACACCTTTTAATTTTAACGGTTTCCCTCGGTTTTTCCCTGTTTGTATGACCCCCGCCGCGGCTTTCCAATTATTCAGCATTTGACTTTCATAACAGACAAATGCATTCTCATCGAAGCTTCCCATTGATGCATCCAATTCAGTTCTTGTGATCAGTTCTTCGTAATATCTTCTACAGGGACTATCTTCATCACTGCACCATACATAGTGTTTTTTATCAATATTATATTTGATTATTTCATCGCTACAAACTCCATCATAACCAATCTGAGTGGAGGATTTACCACCATCACAATAATTACATTTAAATGCAATATGATGGTTAATATCAGCTTTTTTCTTTGTTTCCCGGTGGTGATTAAGGGATTTTGACGATGAGGATTCCAAAGTTATAATAAATGGATCCACCTGCTCCGCCTTTTCTTCTTTAGCATGAGTTAATTTTTCCTTTTCCTTTATTTCCTTATTGATTATTTCCGAAATAGCAGCATCTTGAATACTCAAATAATTTTTAAAGGCATCCGGATAGACGAATTCCTTTTCATCTGTGCCAAACAAAACGGTGATATGATCCTGAGAATGCCTGATAACCTTACCTTCGCCAAAATAATTGTGTTTTACGGTTGTATTCATTAAATGAGTCATGTTCTTTACTCCTTTTTCTCCTTGCTAAATACTCAAGGCTTAGTTATGTTTTAAATCTATGATTCAAACTTTATGCAAACCTTGTCATCACTGAGCTTCCAATATGTTTGGAAATAAGCGCTCACTCTGACCTGATCATACACAAAGTTTTTTATTTATTATATTATATCACTTAAAGCGTTTGATAGGGATACTTTCAGAGCTTATATTTTTTATTATTGTGCTTTTCTTATTCTGTTAACACGCCGCAATGTTATTTTTGATTGAAAATAAATTTTTTGAGTGATTGCATATAGCATAGTTTTATTAGAATTCAACTACTTTTAGGGAAATAATTTTCTATAATGAATTGGAAATAAAAAAATCTCGAAATAAAAATTTCGAGATTTTTTTATAAGCATCGCATCAATAATCAACAGGATCCTTAACGCAATCCATAATCGCTTTTTTGAACCCTTCACACGCCGTTTTGCAATTGGATTGGGTACCAGTGACAATAACACCACTTAGATTCGAGTTGGTTGGGGGACCAAAAAATTTGACAACTTCAACATCCGCCACTGTTAACGCTTCATCGATACCAATAATCCCCTCAAGAGCCGGTGCAAATAAAAAGGCAATGGATGCTCCAATGGGTAATCCATAGGTTTTAGAAAAATATTTTCCGATTTTTGGAACCAATTGAGCATAGATGAGATTGGAATCGTCATCATTAACGCTGTAAATACTTGCTTTGGTTTCTGCATAGTCACGAATATAGCGTAATCCGCTTTCTACGTCCGAAACAGTTGGTCCGCTAATGACACCAAAAACCTGACCATCATTAAGCCCGGCTCCTGCACCATAAAGAGTCTTGATGTAAACAACTTCGACATTTGCCGCCTTGGTCGCTTCGTCTGCGGCACAATAGCCAACTCCGTCATATTGAGTCGTGAAGACTCCGATATCAATGGACCCTTCCGGTAAATCAAATTCTGTTATCATAATATCCTCAACGTCAGTCAACAGCTTGCTATAAACAATGTTGCATTTTATTCTATCTCCAGTCATGACAGTCATCCCCTTATCTGAATTATTATTTAAATCAATGATGTTATTATGTTCATAATAACATCTGCGTTTGTCGATAAACCCGTCCTATGGACAATGGTAAATCGTTGACTGCTGCATGATCGGACAGGCTGTCGCCTGTTCGCCATGATGCAGACAACTGATGTTACCATTATCCATAGGACTAACTTTTCTATTTTGTCTACAGTTTAAGATGTTATTCTGTTCATAATAACATCTTTGTAAGCTTTCGTAAATATAAAAAAACAGCATTAAACAGTAATGATCGATCAGTCAATATCTGTATTTAGGATCTCAGAGCGAATGACTATTCTAAGTCAGTTCCCGAAAAAAAATATTAATTCCTAGCTTTCACGGGCGGCAATCAGGCTGCCCAGGTGAATACCCGCAAATGCCACAGCTCCGTAAATCATTACATAGAAGAATGCGGACCCCTGAACCGAATAAAAAAGCGTTGGTAAAAAAAGAAGCCCAATTATAAGCGGGTAAAATATGTGAAATCCATTTTTAAAGCCATATAATAATGCGGAAACAAAACAAAAGACGGGAATTCCCAATGCTAATATGAGCATAAAAAAATTCGTGCCTTTTTCCAATGTCGGTAATATATAAAAGATAGCAGCGGTAATAATCAAATAAGGTATGGATGGGATGGTCTGTTTTCTTGCTCTTTTCAATTTTTCACCTCTGTGGATTTAGGATCCTGTGACATCAACGTTTATCGTATCAGGGATAAAAACCCATTCATATGCCTTTACCCCTTAAATTCCATCAAAATTATTTTGTGAGAAACTTTGCCTTGTAAACAATTTCATCATTTCCAACAAATGCGACCATAATCGCAGTTTCATCTTCATTAATCCACATCCGAATGTAAGTGGGTTCATTGTTTAATTCGGTGTTCTGCATTCGGCTTACTTCAACGCCATCGCTTCCCAACAAATTTTTAACATCATTATATGTCATCCCTTCAGCAATCACTGCCACCTGATCTTCGGTGACCTTTGCATTACTCAAAGAGGCAATATCAGCATTTTTCGGATAAGCTATAGTTTTTGATATTACCTGATTAGCACTATTATAACTTACAGATACACCATAACCGGTTATTTCATCCGTATAAACATAGGCATTTTCACTAATATCGACTTTAGTATTAAGGTCCAACGTGGAATCAACCTCGTCTTTTGTCTGATTTAACTGTACTTTATTATAAAAACCATAAGGATCATTCTTTATAACGTTTTCCGGAATTGTATCTGCCTTGGCAATTACGTCCGTTTTAACATTTGTATTCTCGTTGCTACTTCCATCTGCATTGGCAATTATATCCGTTTTAGCATTTGCATTATCACTGCTACTTACATTTGCATTAGCATTATCATCATTAGTACACCCTGAAAAAAAACCAAGCATTCCAACCAAGACGCTTATACATACGGCAATCGGTCTTAATCTAGCCTTAACCATCATTAATTATCTCCTGTCTTTCATTGCATCGGACCTCTGATCCACTTAGCCAAATTTTCTTTTAGTCAATAGTATTTTTCCTTATAGTGGCTTGTCACCTTCTTTATCGGATTTTTAGTTTCAATAATTGTTTTATTCCCATTTTATTGCAAAATAAACTTAATCATTGGAAGTATAAATAATATAATCTGAATGAAAAATCGGTATCGTTAATGATGGATGTTATTCCAATCAATGAGCAGGTATTGTTACAGGATATCTCCCAGAATATCAGAGAAATCCTATGCTATTTCGAAACCCCCAGTTTGTGATGAGTATAAAATTATATACTGGGTTTTCGATGCATTTCCAGGTATGCTGTTTCATCATTTAAAAAATTCATAAAGCTCTCTTTTCCAAGGGGTTTACTAAAATAAAAGCCTTGAAAAATAGCCCGTCCCTTTTTTAAAAAATAGTCAACCTGTTCTCGGGTTTCAACCCCTTCAATAATGGATTCCATGTTCATTGCTTCTGCCATAGAAATGATGATGCTGGCTAAACTTTTTTCCTCTTGCAGTCCGGAATTCTGGGCAAAGGCCTTATCGACTTTTAAAATATCAAAGGGTAATTTACTGACAATACTAAGCGACGAATAACCGGTTCCAAAATCATCCAGCACAATTTTAACACCAAGAGACTTCAATTCTTTAATTATTGATATCACTGCAGACTCATCTTTTGCAAAAATACTTTCGGTAATTTCAATAAATAAATATTGAGGATCAATTTGATTTTCCTCAATGGCTGATTTTATAACTGCTATGAGGTTTTTTGATTTAAACTGGATAATCGACACGTTCACACTGATATGGATCTTTTTATTCAATTTATTAAGTTCGGCAATGGTTTTGCAGGCTTCCTCAATCACCCATTGGCCAATGGGGATAATCAGTCCGGTTTCTTCTGCAATCTGAATAAAATCATCGGGCATCAATATCTGTCCATTTTCGTCAGTCCATCGAATCAAAGCTTCCGCTCCGAAAATACGTGTTCCATAGGAATCGATTTTAATCTGTGGCTGATAGACTAAATGAAATTCTGAGTTTTCACTTGCTTTTTTCAAGCGATTAATCATGATGATTTTTGGAACTATGAATTGTTCTTCATCTTCTTTTGCAAAGGCATAGGCGTTTTTTCCATTTGATTTTGATGCGTACATGGCTGAATCCGCTTTTATCAAGATTTTTTCAAGAGTATCCCCATCATCTGGAAATATAGCAATGCCGATACTCCCACTTACACTGATTGTTTCTCCGGATATAATAAAATCTTTGGCTATTTCCAGCAATAAATCATTCGCTATTTTAAGAACGCTTTTTTTGTCTTTAATCCGCTCCAGCACTACCATATATTCATCAGAACCCAGTCTGGAAACCAGATCTGATTTTCGAATACGATGCTTAATGCGATTTCCGATTTCCACCAGCAATAAATCTCCATTAGCATGGCCAAAGGTATCATTCACTAACTTAAATCCATCCAGATCAATATAAAGAATCGCTGCTTTGTAATTATAACGGTTTGCTCTTAAAATCGTTTCCTGAAAATGTTCATAAAATAAAGCGCGATTTGCCAATCCGGTTAATGAATCATAATAGGCCATTTTTTCAAGCTGTATCTCCATGGATTTTTTTGCTGTCATATCAGAAATAATTCCAACATAATGGGTGGTTTTTCCGGCATCATTCTTAATGGCGTCAATCATCAAAAATATTGGAAAGATTCGGCCATCCTTTTTTTTATTCCATAATTCGCCTTCCCACTTATCCTCATTGATTAGGGAATGCCAGAGATCTTTATAAAAATTACGTTTGTGCCGTCCCGATTTGAACAATCTCGGTTTTTGGCCAATAATTTCGTTTTGCGTATAACCGGATATTCTTTCAAGTGATTTATTACACTTGATAATGGTACCGGTGGAATCGGTTATAACAATGCCTTCACTTGTTTCTTCAAAGGATTCCCCATAGAGGATGAGTTCCTTATTGGCTGATTCCAATTCCTGGGTTCTCTTTTGAACCCTGTTTTCAAGCTGAGCATTAATGTGCTCACTTTCTTCCCGAGCGTCTTTTATATCTTGACTAACGGTAATAAAATCTCTGGTTAAGTCACCGATTTCATCGTGTCTCAAAGCAATGGAAGAATCCTTTATGAGTTCAGAGTTATTACCTTTTGCCAAAATGAGATTCAGTCCTGTTTTTAATTGATTGATCGGTTTAATAATGGAATGATTAATAAACAGTGCCATAATCAAAGCCAGGGTTAACCCGAGAATTGTTAGAAATATCCCCGTTTGACGAACCAGATTCCTGCTTTCAAGGATGATTGAACCGTCAGTGTTTGACTTTAATACCCCAAAGGCCTGGCCATTGATGTTATACAACTGAGTATAGGCAACAATAACGTCTTTTGTCGGCATTTCATAAACTGTTTTCTCTGACAAAACGGACTCTTTCCCCACCTGGCTTTGTTTTGTGTACAGACTTTCAATATTTTGTTTTTCTTCACTGTTCATAGCCGAAAATTCATCAATGGATAAGGTTGCCCCGGAAATGTCTCTAAGTTGATTCTTCAGATAATCCGAATAGTTTCTGATTAAAATGAAATGATCTTGAGAACTTACGGATCGGTCAGTTGATGAAATCTTCTGTGAAGCAAACATGTATGTGCGATCCCCGACTGTAATAAATCCATTGATTGCATCACCTTGAGCCACGTTAAGTTTAAGCAATTCTTCTTTTAATAGATCTCCCTCCTGAAGATCAGCGAAGGTATTGAAAGAAAAAAGAAAGCCATCCGTATCATAAATTCCAACAAATGACATATCCAGATTGGTCAAACTTTCTTTTGTGTAATTTCTATTGACATATTCCGTATTAGCCAGTTCTGTGTAAGCCAGAGTATCATCCCAAACTGCATAGTCATTCACAATAATTGACATGTTTTTGAGTTCATCATCAATGATTTTCAAACCCTGCTCATTCTCATTGAAGGCCTTTTCAATGTTTACTCTTTCAAATTTCGGAATAACCACCAGAGATTGAGCGCTTAAAATTAATATGGAAAAGAGCAGGAAGACCAGTAAAATAATAAGCGCTGTTTTAGTTCGTAATTTCATATTCACCTCTTGAAGTAATCTTGGCTGTCACTCATTTTTTTAAATGCATTTATTTACAAAACATCCGCATAGTCATTGCTCTCCGTTAATATTTTCTCGGCATAAGAACAAATTGGGATGATTCTTCTTTTTTCGACCCGGGCATATGCCACCACAGCGTCAACTAGTTTCTTACCGATCCCCTGTTTTCTCAGAGCATTTGAAACATATACATAATCAATCGATATTTCTTTATCTCCGTGAAGACAAAAGTTAATTTCTGCTATGGGAGCCATTTCATCGTCACCCATATAAAATTTATTTATGCCCCTTTTTATATTTTCCATTAGATTCTCCTAACCTGTTTAAATTTTTGGTATTCTTCTTACCGGCTTGTGCATGAAAATTCTGCTATCTCTTTTAAAACCCAGTGGCTCATAGAATCGATGGGCGTTGGAAGTGACTAAAAGTCCGTATAACTCCATGAAATCCTCGTCTTCGCTAATATATTTAACAAGCCGCTTCCCAAGTCCTTTTCCCCGGTGTTCCTTGTCAATGATGACATCGCAAAGATAAAAGGTGGTTGTATAGTCGGTCAGTACCCGTGCAAATCCAATCTGTAAGTCGTTTTGATCATAAACCCCATAACAAGTGGAATGTTCGATGGCCTTTGCACAAATTTCTTTAGTTCGTTTTTTTGCCCAGTATGTCTGTTCCATAAGCTTTTTAATTTCGTCAAGCTGTAGTTTAGTTTTATCATCACTGATGGTGTAGCTATCTGACATTTTAATCCTCCGTTTATTTATTATCCTTAGGTAATTTCACTATTTATTCTTTTTTTTCTTCTATTATTTTAACATATTTCAGGGACAATCATATCAATTCTTTTTTTATTATACTATTTGACAATGTAAAGATTAGTGATAGAATCAGATTATAGAATTTATTAAAAAATATAAACGACTTCATGGTTTTCAATGCATTGTGTTTTTAATCACGCGTAAAGCAGAAATGGAGGATCGTTATGAATTATGAAAGTTATTCAAAGGAACAGCTGATTGAAACAATTGAAGAATTACGATTATTAAATCATCAGTTATTAGCTGATAATGAACAATATTTAATTGCAAATGAAAAATTATCTGATCCTAACAGATTAACAAAACTAAGAAACATCAGAAACTTGCTCAAACATTTAATTATGGAAATTAACCGTAGTTCGATATTAAATAAGCCCATATCAATTGCCTTATTTGAGTTCGAAGGTTTTAAAAAAATCAACGATACCAAAGGTTATCTTTATTGTGATATCATTTTGAAAGATGTGGCTCAAATCATCCAAAGCAACGTCAGAGACACTGATCTTGTTGGACGATACACAGGCGAGGAATTTATGATCATATTTTCAAGCACTTCCGAAAGTGTGGCTCAGAACATTTCTCAGCGCATTCAACAGGCAATTCAACAACATTTCCTTGAAGATAATATCAGTATAACCGTCACTAGCAGTATTAAGCAGAAAGCTGGTGAAAGTCTTGAGGATTTTATTAAGGCCGCGGAGGTAAATTTAATCAAAGCGAAAAAATCAGCATAAAAAAAGGCATCAGCATTGATGCCTTTTTTTATGCATTTACTCCATGGTTTGTTCTTTAATCGGAAGCACTCCGGCCATTTCACCAATCACATTGATTAACTGGGTATTGGAAGGCACGACGATTTTCGAATTACTTTTCAGTGCAGTCTCGGTTGCTTGCAATTGTCTTAATAGTTGAGCATTTCCCACAAAATACATTTCAGCGGCTTCATTGACAAGCTTAATGGCCTGGGCCTCGCCTTCTGCCGCAAGAATTCTTCCTTGTCTGATTCCTTCCGCCTTTTTTATTTCAGCCCGCTTAATTCCATCCGCAGTTGTTTCGGCGGCGGTGGCAAAGTCTATGGCAGCGACTTTTTCATTTTCCGCTTTAACTACCTTGTTCATGGTTTCCTGGACATCCTGGGGCGGATCTATTTCTCTCAATTCGGTTCGTACAATATCAATTCCCCACTTGTCAGTTTCTTCTTTTAAGGTAACCAGTAAGTCCGTATTAATCCGGCTTCTTTCGCTGTTGGCGGATTTCAACGTCAGGGTTCCGATGATATTACGCAGTGTGGTTCTGGCCAGATTGATAATCTGCACTTTGTAATTATTGACATTGTATACCGAATTTTTAACACTTTCTTCGTCAGCTTTGACCTTAAAGTAAACCTGGGCGTCCACCGTTGCATTAAGATTATCATTGGTAATAATAACCTGAGGTTCCGCATTAAACATTTGCTCGGTGACATTCACCACAAAGAGTCTCTGGACCAGCGGCATAACCCAGTGAAAACCCGGTTCTGCAAATTTTGTATACTTCCCAAGTGTTTCAATGAGGCCCCGACTTGTGGGTCTGACAATACGAATACCGGCGAAAAAAATAACGATGGCAATGATAACAATGATTAATAATCCTGATAAAAAATACATTCTTTTCTCCTTTTCAATGATTGGTGTTGATTTCTAAATAACAACCACGCTTCTTTTAACAGTATATCCTAATTTTCTGATATTTAACAGAAAATTTTATTCGTTAATAATTAGTATGATAAAATGGTGTTCTGCAGATTCAACTGCAAATAAAGCTATCTCACTTGGCTTTTTTAGTCTGATACAATAAAGAAAGGGTGTGTTTCATCGTGTTTACTGATCGATTAACCGTTCATTTTGAAAAATCCATCACCACCTCCCCAGTCGGGTTTTGCCTATATTGGATGCAGCAATCCCAGCGCATCAATTACAACCATGCTCTTGCCTATGCCATTGAACTGAGTAATGAATACAAATTGCCTTTATTGGTCTATTTTGGCCTCACTGATGATTTTCCCGAAGCTAATGAGCGGCACTATGCCTTTATGCTTGAAGGTCTCAACGAAGTTTCAAAAGAACTACAGAAACGTGGTATTGGTTTTCATCTGGTAAAGGCATCCCCTGAGGTTGGCATTACGGATTATATCAGGAATGCAGCCTTCCTGGTTATGGATAAGGGCTATCTGAAAATCCAGCGAAAATGGCGGGAGAAGGTCATTAAAAAGGCATTGACAACCGAGGTTTTAGGCGTTTATGAATTGGAAAGCGACTTGATTGTTCCCATTGGAATGACCTCTGTCAAAGAAGAGTACGCCGCCAGAACCATTCGACCCAAAATTCATAGATATCTTGATCAATATGCCCTTAATTTCCGGATGAAATCAGTGATAATCCCCTGGTCTGGCGAGTGGTTTGAGGCATTGGATAATCAACTCTATCCAAAGGCAATTCATAACCTAAATCCCAAAATGATCGATGAATTTCTTGAAAGTGCTGCCATTGATCATTCAGTTAAGAAAAGTTTATATTTCAAAGGCGGTTATTCAAACGCCCTCCTGCGTCTGCATGCCTTCATCGAAAAAGGATTACCCCATTACGACGAAGGCAATTCGCCGGCTTTTGTGGTTCAATCAGGGCTCAGTCCCTATCTGCATTTCGGACAAATTTCGGCCCTTGAAATTTACCTAACCTTGCAAAAAGTTAAGCATATCAGAAATGAAGCTTATAATGGATTTATTGAACAACTTATTGTACGACGGGAATTGGCCTTTAATTTTGTTTATTATCGAGAAGGCTATGATGTTTTTGAAACCATGACCAATCCATGGGCATATCGTACCATGGGACTTCATGACGATGATGTCCGCCCTTACCTCTATGACGTGGAAGTTTTGGAAAAATTTGCTACCCATGATACTTACTGGAATACCGCTATGAAAGAAATGGTGCTTACCGGTTATATGCACAATTATATGCGCATGTATTGGTGCAAAAAAATCATCGAGTGGACTCCGAATTTTAAAAAGGCCTATGAAACTGCCATCTATTTAAATAATAAATACTTTATCGACGGCCGAGATCCCAATAGTTATACCGGAGTTGCCTGGTGTTTTGGGATACATGACCGGGGCTGGCGGGAACGAAGTATTTTCGGAACTTTGCGGTATATGAATGCCCAGGGGCTTAAACGAAAGTTTGATATGAAAAAATACATTGAGCGCATTGACAAACTTATATAATCCTAAGCCACACCTTTCGATCCCAGTATTTTTGCTGGGTGCAAACCACTTTAATTTTAGTGTAAATCCTATTTTTAAATATATTCACCAAAATGCAATTGTTTGGAAAATTAAAATGCGGGTAAAAAAATATACAGACAGTTTATAAATTTGTATCTATTTTATTATAGGAGGTTTACTTATGTCAGTTGTACCAAAAACCAAGGAAAATGTTAGAAAGTGTATGTGTACAAAGTGTCCCAGCTATACCCTTATTTGTAAGGTCAAGTCAGTGCCGGATAAAGTGAGTGTAAGTTTTAGTGATCTAGAATCTAAAGGTCATGCGGAAGTGATGTTTTGTGCCTATGAACCAAGTCGCTGTATTGAAAAAGAAAAAGGCTGCCTCTGTGAAACTTGTGAGTTGTTTAGGGAATACAATCTTAAAAATAGTTTTTATTGCATTGTCGCAGGCGGAAAGCTGTAATTATCAAATTATTTATATGCAATTCCATTAAAATATTACATTCGAACTTTAAAGCAGCTATTTTTGCCTGATCGACGGAGGGAAATAGAATAATAAGCATAAAAAAACAGACCCGTTAATTGGTCTGTTGAGTTTGATGCTAAAACCGCCCTGGGGACAATGGTAAACCGTTGTCCCCAGGACTTACTTTTTGCTTTGCTGACACTTTAAACAGACCAGCTAATTGGTCTGTTTTCTTATGCATCAATCCAGGTTGCGAGCTTTTATAATAGTTTAAATGATGTATAGCGTTGTCCATCCGAATAAATGATTTTTAAGCCAACCATTTCGCTGATCACTGTCATGGTTTTTAATGTGTAGAACGAGATGTGACAGGCCTCTCTCATATAATGCCAGTTCATAAAAGCAGCGTCATTTCGAGGATGAAAGGTGGTCATTATCGATAACAGTCCGTCTTCATCCAGCAGCGCTTTGAATTGATGGAAATAATCCAATGGATTTTTTAAATGCTCGACAACTTCGGTGGCAGTGATGAGATTGTATTTTTGGCCTTCGTAAATTTTATCCGGAGCGTAAAACCGATCGTATATATCCATTGAATAGTCATAGTCACGTTCTAAAAGTGTTGCCAGCACCGGAGAAGGGCCGCTTCCAAAATCCAGACCGTTTCCCCCAGTTTTGCAATAATCCAGAATTGCCGAATGAATAAACCGTTTGAAATAGTCCACATAGCGCTGATCTTCAATGGTGTTTTCATGGAGATTATAAATTCTCAATTCTTCTGCCTCGGTTATGATTGCATTTTTATCTTTTGAAATAAATTCGCAATAGGAACAGTAATAGAAGCTTAATTGATAATCTTTATGAAATATTTCTCTTGTTTCTGATCCGCAAATATCGCAATAATCATTCATCAATTTCTATCCCTTTTAAATCCCTAATATTTAATAATTCCCATGGCTTCTAAAATTGAACTGATGAGAATGGCCACGATGCAAACCGGTGCTATGTATTTGATCATAAGAATAAAGAGCTTTTCTCGTTTAAAGGGTGACGAAAGCTTGACTTCGTCGGTAATAATTTTCGTCTCAAGAATATGCCCTACAAAGATACAGGTGAAAAATGCACCCACCGGCATAAGTACTGAGTTGGTAATAAAATCGAAAAAGTCCAGGAAGTTAAAACCAAAAATCGTAATACTGCTCCAAACTCCCTGACCCAATGACGATGGAATCCCCAATAGAATCGCAATGACTGCAACAATTAAGACGCCCTTTTTGCGGTTCCATTTAAACTGATCACACACCGTGGAAACTACCGCCTCCATCAGTGAAATAGACGAGGTCAGTGCTGCGAAAAGAACCAGCAAAAAAAATACGCCGCCCATAAAATTACCGAAGTTCATGCTTTCAAAAACCTTGGGCAAGGTTACAAACATCAACCCGGGACCTTTGTTAAGGGCTGCAGGATCGCCTCCGGAAAAAGCGAAAACTGCAGGAATAATCATAAAGCCTGCTAAAATTGCAATGCCCGCATCAAAAAGTTCAATCTGTTTTACCGATGCTTCCAGGTCTTCTTTTTTACTCAGGTAAGACCCATAGGTTACCATAATCCCCATCGCCAGAGATAAAGAGTAAAACATTTGTCCCATGGCGGCTAAAACCGCCTGAAAGCTGAAATTCGAAAAATCCGGATACAGAAAATATCTAACCCCTGCCATGGCTCCCGGTTGGAAAATGGAATAAACCGCCACAAAGAGGGATAAAGCAATCAGAATAGGCATTAATATAACACTTGCTTTTTCGATACCGTTTTTGACCCCCTTGATAACAACAAAAGTGGTTGCCAGCACAAAAATGCATTGCCAGAATATGGGCTCCAGGGGTTGTGCAATATAGCCGCCAAAATAATCATTCGCTGCGGTGGCTAGTCCGCCGCCTGAAATAAAGGTGACAAAGTATTTAATCACCCATCCCCCGATAACACTATAATAGGGTAGAATTAAAAAGGCCACTAGGGAGGCAATAACCCCGATGAAACTGTATTTTTTATTTAAGGCCCGATAGGCACCAACCGGGCTGAGTTGTGTTTTTCGGCCAATGGCCAACTCGGCGGTCATGATGGTAAAGCCCAAGGTTAATACAAATATAAGATAAATCAGGAGGAAAAGTCCTCCGCCATATTTTGCTGCTAAATATGGAAATCGCCAAATGTTGCCAAGGCCCACCGCTGAACCTGCGGCGGCCATAACAAAACCAATTTTGCTAGAAAACTTGCTTCGACTACTCATAGATCACGGCTTACGCCAGTTTCTTTTTGTATTCGATGAACTCATCATAGGTTGATAAGCGATCAAGGATACCTTCTTCACGAATTTCGATGATTCGATTCGCTACCGTTTCCATAAACTGATGGTCATGGCTGGCAAACAGAAGAATTCCTTTATATTCCATGAGACCGTTGTTCACTGCGGTGATGGATTCGAGATCTAAATGGTTGGTGGGCTGATCCATAACCAGAACACACGCGTTTTTCATCATCATCTTGGAAAGCATGCAACGCACCCGTTCCCCTCCGGATAATACCTGTACTTCTTTGTAAATATCGTCGCCGGAGAAAAGCATCCGACCCAGGAATGCACGAATATAAGTTTCGGTGATTTCCTCGGTATATTGCTGAATCCATTCGCAGATATTCAGGGTACAATCGTTGAAAAATTCGCCATTGTCCTTTGGAAAATAGGATTGGCTGGTGCTGACGCCCCATTTGAAACTGCCTTCATCAGGCTCAATTTCTTCCATAAGAATCTTGAATAAGGTAGTCATGGCAATTTCATTATCGGATACAAAGGCAATCTTTTCATCCTTGCCGACCCGAAAACTGACGTTATTCAGGACCTTGACCCCATCAATGGTTTTGGATATATGCTCAACACTGAGAATTTCCTTACCGGGTTCTCGGTCAATCTGAAATCCAACCCATGGGTATTTTCGTGACGAGGATGGCATATCTTCAATATTCAGCTTATCCAGCATCTTTTTACGGGAAGTGGCCTGTTTTGATTTGGATTTATTAGCCGAGAATCGGGTAATAAAGTTCTGCAGTTCCTTGGCTTTGTCTTCGCTCTTTTTATTTTGATCCTTAAGCAATCGCTGAATCAATTGACTGGATTCGTACCAGAAATCATAATTCCCGACGTAAACCTTAATTTTATTATAGTCAATATCGACAATGTGGGTACAAACGTTATTAAGGAAGTAACGATCATGGGAAACCACGATAACGGTGCCTTCATAATCCATCAGGAAATCTTCTAACCAGAGCACGGCTTGGATGTCCAAATGGTTGGTAGGTTCATCCAGCAGAATGATCTCAGGTTTACCGAACAGGGCCTGAGCCAATAAGACCTTAACCTTTTCATTCCCATTGAGTGAATCCATGGTGGCATCGAGAATATCAACCCCGAGACCTAACCCCTGGATAATACGGGAACCATCGGATTCTGCTTCCCAGCCGCCCATTTCCGCAAATTCGCCTTCTAATTCTCCGGCCTTAATGCCGTCTTCATCGGAAAAATCTTCCTTCATGTATAAGGCGTCTTTTTCTTTCATAATAGCATATAGACGGGCATTACCCATCATAATGGTATCAAGCACAGTGAATTCATCATAGGCATAATGATCCTGTTTCAATACGGACATACGGATGTGTTGAGGAATAAAAACATCCCCTGTCGACGGCTCAATTTCACCGGATAATATATTTAAAAATGTGGTTTTTCCTGCACCGTTGGCACCGATAATGCCGTAGCAATTTCCTGGGATAAACTTTAAATTGACGTTGGAAAATAGATTGGTTCCGCTAAAATTTAAACTTAAATCTGTTACTGTAATCATATATTTCGTGATCCTCCATGGTATTTATAGTCATAAAGAAAAGGCCCTTATCAGTTAATTCACTGATAATGAACCTTCACTACAAGACATTTAATTATACCCTTTATTCCTTTTAATTTCCAGTGTTTTCATAAATACTTAAGATAATATTTAAGTCCGCTGGCTCAATTTGTTTAAAGTGCTTCTATGGCTTCCGGATATGCTGGTTTTTTTGCCTCTATCCTACTGAAAGAAGTAAATCTTATGCAAAATTAGTTTTCATCATTAAAAATTTTCATGGCGCGTTCCGCATCCTGTTGCATTCCTAAACGTCCGATTTCTGAAATTTCATCGAAACGCAGTTCTTTACCGGGGTTTTTAGCAAAATAATCTTTTACAGCCTGACCTCCCGCCAGGGACATATAGGTGAAGTAGTTGATCTTTGAAATCCCAGCCTTAATGGCTTTTTTAAAGTCGTCATCCCCTACTCCGGATCCTCCGTGCATGACCAGCGGGACATCCATCTGGTTATGAATCTCGGCGATACGGCTGAAATCCAAACAAGGTTCTGCTTCATAAATCCCATGGGCGGTGCCAAAGGCAATGGCCAGGGCATCGATTCCGGTGGCAGCAACAAAGGCTTTAGCGGATTGGGGATTGGTGTAACACTCTTCCGGGGTCAAGGCTTCGTCTTCGGGATCCATGGCACCTCCGCCTTCGGGACGGAGCACCCGACCAAGCTCTGCTTCCACGGAAACCCCCAGGCAATGGGCGATCCTGACAATTTCACAGGTATTTTCGAGATTTTCATCATAGGGCAATTTTGAACCATCATACATCACTGACGAAAACCCCATTTTCATGGCCCGTAATAAATAGCCCAAATCTTCGCCATGATCTAAATGAACGCACACATTTACCCTGGCTTTTTTTGCCAGATTAATCATAACCGGTCCGATGGTATCTAATTGAGCAATGTCTTCGTGGATCTGAGCATGGTTAAGAATCACCGGCTGCTGAAGATTTTCAGCTGCCGCAATCACCGCTTGAATGCTTTCTAAATTCGGGGTATTAAAGGCTCCTACGGCAAACCCACGAGCAGTGGGTATTTTTAATATTTCACTGAGATTAACAAGCATGATTTTTCTCCTTTATGCTTTTACACGCTACAATATCCACACCTGACCCGCAAATATCAGAGATGAGCACATCACCTCTTTTGCAGGCATGTTGGAGCTTGCTTCTTTTAATTTCATTCATGGCTGCCACCATACTTCTTTTGGGTATGGGTTGCGCCGATTTGACCGGTATCAGGAATTCTTGTTGACCCAACATCATAATCATAGTACTGGTCAATGTTCTTTCCGGTGCAGTCAGTTCTTTTTGTGCAAACTTCAGCCCCCGTTTACAGGTGTATCCTTCAATACTAAGGGTGTCTTTCCCTTGTTTTGTCACAGTGATCACACATTCCGAAGGACAGGTGGTACAGCACAACATGTTTCTTTCCATCTACTTAACCTCCATAACTGAAACCGTCAATGGCCGGGATAAGCCGGCCAATTGTTCGGGTTTGATTTTAACATTTTCCATGACGCTTGGTTTAAAGTCTTTCGTTTTGCCTTCATAAATAATTTTCTTCCCACTGATAACTACAATTCGGGCCGCATCCAAAGGCGATCTGACTCTGAAGTTAACCAAAGCACTTTTCTTTAAAGGTAGAGATATCTTATCAGGCACGGTGTAAGCGACATTTTCTCCAGGACTCAAGCTGATATAGTCCCTTGATTTGACCTTATTGGTTAAGGCAAACTGGGCGGCATATTCTCCGGCCCGTTCTGCCTCCAGGGTGACCAAATCTACTAAATCATGAACATGAAGCACATTCCCACAGGCGAATATTCCGGAAATATTGGTTTCCAGAGTTTCATTTACTAAAGGGCCATTGGTTTTGGGGTTTAATTCAACCCCGGACTTCTTTGAAAGCTCATTTTCAGGAATTAAACCGATGGAAAGCAGCAGTGTATCACAGGGGATGATTTCCTGACTACCTTCAATAATCTCCATTTTTTCATTCACCTTCGACACTTCAATGGCTTCGAGTCTGGGATAACCAATAATATTGGAAACCGTGGTTGATAAATGAAGAGGAATATCAAAATCATCCAGACAGTTTTTAATGTTCCGGTATAGTCCATTGGCATAGGGCATCAGCTCATAAACACCGATAACCTTTATTCCTTCCAGGGTCAGCCGCCTTGCCATAATCAGGCCAATATCGCCGGAGCCGAGAATAACCACCTGGTTTCCGGGTTTCAGATTTTCTATGTTCACATAACGTTGGGCTAAACCTGCGGTAAGAACCCCAGCTGGCCGGGACCCCGGTATTTTTATGGCCCCTCGGGTTCGTTCCCGACAGCCCATGGCAAGAACAACGGCTCCGGCTGTAAAATCCAACATCCCGGCTTCATTCATGGCCGTGACCTTTCGGTCAGCCCCAATATCAATGACCATGGTATTGAGATAAACATCAATATCCGTCTCACTGACTTTTTCGATAAAAAGCTCGGCATATTCCGGCCCGGTTAATTCTTCTTTAAAATACTTAAGACCAAAACCACTGTGTATGCATTGATTAAGAATCCCTCCCAATTCATTGTTTCGTTCGATAATGGCAACGGTGGCACCTTTTTCTTTGGCTTTTAGGGCTGCTCCGAGGCCCCCGGGGCCGCCGCCGATGATGACGATATCGTATTGCAATTTTCTCATTTTAAGCCTCCCCTGTTTTTACTTTGCCGCGCAATAGTTCAGTTCCCAAATCTTCCAGCAGAACCTGATCCACGGGAATAGCTAATTCCCGGGCAATGATTGACAGAACCTTGTATTGACAGAATCCGCTTTGACACCGTCCCATTCCCGCTCGGGTACGCCGTTTAATGGCATCAAAGGTATGGGCACCGATAACCCCGTGGATGGCGTCGACAATTTCACCCTCGGTAACGGTTTCGCAGCGGCACACAATTTTTCCATAGGCCGGATTGCTCTGAATGAGTTTATCTTGTTCTTCTATGGTGAGCTGATTGAAGACGACTTTTTTCTCCCGATAGGGATTGTAGCTTAGCTTGTTTTTTAAAGAGAGGCCGGCATTGGCCAGCAAATCACGAACATGTTCGCCAATGGCCGGCGCCGAGGCAACCCCGGGAGACTGGATTCCGGCAACGTGAATAAACCCTTTCACGGTTTGTGATTCGGCAATAAAAAAATCATTGTTATTGTTGATCACCACCGGGCGAAGCCCTGCGAAGGTTCGAATGACCCGGTTTGTTTCAAGCTCCGGTAAAATCCGGTGGACGCCGTCAATGAGTTCCTGGATACCATGTCGATAGTTTACCACGTCCTCTTTATCGTCTAACATCGTTGCTGTTGACCCGATAATTGTATTTCCGTGAATGGTTGGAATACAAGCTATGCCCTTTGACTCCGGGCTGGGAACCGGGAACATAACCGTATTTGGTTTAAAGCTGAGATCTTTGTCCAAAACCATAAGATCACCATGGCGTGGCTTTATTTCATATTCGTAAATGTCCAGCAGTTTTGCCACTTCATCAGCATGATTACCGGCGGCATTTACGATATAATCACAGTTAAATGCGGCATTTTTTGTTTTAATCACAAAACCACTTTTATTTTTATCGATGGACAGTACCTTCTGATTGGTAAAAATATCCACGCCGTTATCTTTGGCATTTTCTGCAAAGGCAATGGCGACCTCAAAGGTATCCACAACGGTGGTAGTGGGTGAATAAAGACCCTGGGTAACATTTGGCGCCAGGTGTGGCTCTTTTTTTCGCATTTGCTCTGCGCTGATAATTTCCAAACCTTTCACACCATTTTTAATGCCGTTGTCACGTTTGTATTTAAGCACCTCAAGATCTGCTTCGCCAAAACCAATGACAAAAAGTCCGGGATTAATCATCCCAAAACCCAGCTCTTTGGAAAGCCGTGGGTACATGTTAGCTCCTTCAACATTGATTTTCGCTTTAAGGCTTCCGGGCTTTGGATCATATCCCTGGTGAACTACTCCTCCGTTGCCTTTGGTAGCCCCGATACCAATATCGGTACCGCGTTCAAGAAGGCCTGTTTTAATTTCGTATTTTGACAATTCGTGAGCAATAGCGGTTCCAGTAATGCCCCCTCCGATGATGATAACATCATAATGACTCATTTTAATTTCCTTTCTTAATTCCCATGTTTCCAAGGATAGTATTCATGGTGTGAGAACTACCCTTTTCTCTTTTGTTGCTATCGCATCAGCATCCCGCCGGTGGCATCCAGGGTGGTTCCGGTAAGATAAGCTGCGGGTTCCGAGGCTAGAAATACCACGATATTTGCCACATCCTCTGGTTGAGCCACTCGACCAATGGGAATACGACTCTCATAGTATCCGGGATTCGCTTTGATATTTTCCCGAATCAAATCTGTATCCACAACCCCCAGGGCAATGCCGTTTACGGTGATTCCCCTGGAGGAAAGTTCCCGGGCCATGGAAATGGTCAAGGCCACCATGCCCGCTTTACTGGCAGCATAATGGGCATGCCCAGTGGTGGACCCGTTAAAAGCTGCCTGGGAATTCACATTTATGATTTTTCCGGGCCGTCCTTTTTCCAGGTTTGCTTTTGCAAAAAACTGCGAAGTCTGAAAAGGTGCGGTGAGGTTGACATTCATGGTCAGTTCCCAATCCTCCAGGGGAATATCCTGAATCCAGCCGGTCAGCCAGATGCCAGCATTATTAATCAGGATATCTAAATCCCCAAGCAGCTTTTGCGCTTCTTGCATCATATCAATGGTCTCAGCCGGATTTTCCAGATTTGCTGCAATGGCATAGGCCTTAACCCCCATGGCTTTAGCTTCTTCAATAACAGCCTGAATATTTGGGGTTAATGCCCGGGCTGTCACGGCAATATTAACCCCTTCGGCCGCAAGGCCCAGGGCAATCGCCCGTCCGACGCCACGGGATCCCCCAGTAATAATGGCATTTTTTCCCTGTAGTTTTAAATCCATTCTCTTTTCTCCTCAATTTTAATATTCATCCCAAATGCCATCCAATGCATTGATAATCTTCAGATAACGGTTGTATTTTTTATCATACATGGCGAACTTTTCAGGATTGGGTGTGGCCGTAAAAGCGATGTCTACCATTACATCCGAGGCGGCTTTAAAGCTCTTGTATTCCCCGGTTGCAACCCCGGCGCAGATGGCGGCTCCCAAAGCTCCCAGTTCACTGCAGTCAGTGACTTCAATGGGGACCTGGAGAATATCCGCAAACATTTGAACCCAGACCTTGGACCGGGCAACCCCACCAGCAATTCTTATGCTCTTGGGTGCTTTCCGATATTTAAGCAATTTTTGAATATGATATTTGTGACTGAACACGATTCCTTCATAAACGGCTCTGAGCATGTTATCACGGTTGTGGTAGCTGTTTAGTCCAATAAAGCAGGCCTTTGCATTAATATTGACGTTGCTGGCATAAAGAAACGGCAGAAAGACAATTCCACAATCCTGATCGCCAAGGCAGTCTACACAATTATTCGAATAATCATAGACATCCTGATTCTTGAGGTCCACGTCTCTCAGAATTTCAGTTAAAAACCATTCCAAATTACTGGCGGAGGTCGGACTGCCTTCCATGATCATCCAGTATCCGGGAATCGGATATATGGAAGTCATGAATAAATCCTTATCCACCACCGGTTTCTTGCTGATGTACTCATTAATACTCCAGGTTCCCGCAACCACACACATTTTTTCTTCATCAGTGATCCCCACTGCCATGGCGGATGCATGAATGTCCATACAGCCTCCGGCAACCGGGGTGCCTTCTGCCAGACCCGTAAGTTCTGCCACTTCTTTAGTGATCTTGCCACACACTTCTCCTGAATAGCGCAGTGGTGGAAGCTTATCGTAAATGGATTCAAGTCCCATATCCTTTAACAAATCAATATCATATTTTACATCCCGGACATTCATAATGCTCGAGCCTGACATATCAGCAATTTCCCCAAAGGCTTCACCGGTTAATCGAAACCGAATATAATCCTTACACATAAAAATCCATTTGGTGTTTTCAATGACTTCCGGTTTATAATCCAGGAACCACCGCAACAATGTGGTTGGTTGTCCGGCCCAAACGGATTGCATGGTTTTTGGCAGGATCTTTTCAAAGGTGCCATCCTTCATCCATTGGATGACGTACTCTTTCCCCCGAACATCCGTGGAAATCATGCCATTGTAGGCCTGCTTGCCGTCTGCCTGGATGAGATACATACCGTTTCCGTGACCGGTGGCGGCCAGTCCGATCACTTCACTGCCCTTTATTCCGGCTTTTTTCAGGACGCCTTTAATGGCAGAAACATTGGCTTGCCACATTTCCTCAACATCGCGTTCGGTGAAGCCGGGCTCGGGCTGAAACATCGCTGTTTTTGTACTGGAAATGGCGATTTCCCTGCCTTTTAAATCATAGATGGCGGCCTTAATCATTGTGCCGCCATTATCAAGACCGATTAAATATTTCCCCATGTTTTTAATCCTCCATTTTCAAATTTTAATAATTAATTACACAACTACTGTGAGCTTCGCTGCCAATTTACACGAAACAATTTTTACACTGCAGGTTGGACAGGCTATTGCCTGTTCGCCTGCACGTTACAAAATAGTTTGTGAAAACTGACATCAAAGCAACCATCGTTCGATTCTTTTAAATTATGCAATTATCCATTAATTTTCAACATTTTTCACTGGATTCGTTTACAGTTTTCTATAAAAAAATCCTGCTTAATGGATGCGACTAAAAACGTCACATCCATTAAGCAGGACTCACACAATTACCATCCAGGCCTTTTATTCTGTTGTATTTACCACAGGGACTTGTCACTTATCGTGACACCCTTAAAGCCGCGTTCTCTTATCTTATTTAGCATTTCCCGATCCCTGATGAAGCCTCCGGCAAGCAGCGGGATCCTGGCTACCTGCATCAAATCATCAAACAAATCCATGGCCGTAATTGCCGGCAACACTTCGGCGCCGTCAACTCGTGCAGATTCCAGAATTTTCATAGTTGTTTCGAAGGATCGTGAATCAATAAGAAAAAAACGTTGGATTGTAAAAAGTTCATAGCGTTTCGCCATTCCCAGCTTACCGCTGTCAGTTGACATAACCCCATCAACATGATAATGGTTTTTCAACAGTTTCATGCCGACGTGATCTTTACCAAAACCGCCGATTAACTCAAGATTGACCAATGCTTTTTTACCTTTTGAATGAACCATTTCCACTAATGTTTTAAGATTAGCGATATGGGCATCGGTGAGCAAAATTATCCTGGCATCACTTTCAAGGGCGACTTCCAAATTATTCAGCTTGCGAATGGATGGGATGACCTCAAATTCGTTAAATTCTATGTTACTCATTGACTATCCTCGTTTCAAAAATCATAGCACACTATGAATTGCACTGTCAACTTTTATTTATTGGACAAGTTTTTCTTAATAAATAGATTCATACCGCTAATAGTCCGTTGTTTTTCTCACTTCAATCACTCTATGAAACATTCTTTTGTCTCATTATTAAGATGCATGCAAAGAAACAAAGTCCATAAATGTCTGACTGATCAGCTTATGACCCTCGGCGTTTGGATGAATGCCATCCTCACAGATTAATTCTTTGAAATTACGCTTGTCTAGAAAACGGCTGCGTACATCAATAAATAGACTTCCCGTTTCCGCTGCAATAAGTGCTATGGTGTTTGAATACAGCTCTTGAAAGCGGTAAATCATTTGCACATCACCAAGAAATTTTGTTATATTTTCCTTACTCAGTCCATTGCGGGTAATCCAGGACAGATACTTTTCCGCATCAATTGGCGGAAGCGACATCAGCAATGGTCGGATGCCGTGCTCATTTAACTCAGCAATGATTTCGCGAAAGGTTCTTTTGAATAAATCCAGGGGTGTATGGGGAAGATGATTTTCTTCGGGGCTGGCTGACACAGCTTCCCAATCATAATCGCAATCATTTCCGCCATATTCCAGAAGCACAATTTCACAGTCAAGGCCTTTTTTTAATCCGTTTGTCAGATATTTATGACCTTTTTCAATGGTACAGCCGAATTTTGAATGATTATGGATTTGAAATGGTATTAATTTTTCCAGAATTTTAGCTACACTTTCTTTGGAAAAAAAATACTTCTGACTTTCTTTATCCAACATCACACCTTTTAAAATTGAATCTCCATATACCGCAATCTGCTTTTTAATGTCCATATAGGTATCTCCTTTTCTTTTACCCCAATAACCAATTTACCGCCAGATGCGTTTGCAAATGATGATATAACCTGCCAATAAATTCGAGTCGTTGCTATGGCGTCTGAATTCGACTCGATTATTATCACCCTGACTAATCAGATTGATTATTTCCTCGTTAAACTTGTTGTTTTTATCCATCAAAAATCGCACCATCTCTTTACAAAGCTTTTTTTATTATTATATCACTCTTTCGTGTATTTAAAATACTCTCCAGTAAATAATATGAATGAATCCCTTTTCATTTTTACTTTGTTACTTTAATCAGGATTTGAAAGCTTTTTTCTTAAATTACTGTTTTTTCGCTTGTTTTTCCTAGCCTACATTGGGTATAATAAACTCGAGGTGATACATTATGAAAGTAGAATATAACAAACTTGTCAGAGACAAAATCCCTGAAATTATTAGAGAAAGCGGACGGACCTGTGAGTTTAAGATCCTGGGTCAATCAGAAATTAAGGACGCTCTAAAAGAAAAGCTCATTGAAAAGGCGGAAGTATTTTCTAAGAGACCCTCGGAAGATGAAATTTCTGATATTTATGAATTGTTGGACACCATTGTGGAAGTCTACGACTTCGAACCTCTTCACATCGATTACTTGAAGCTCCAAAACAAAGAAAGCAAGGGTTCTTACTCTGAAAAGGTTTTTTTGATTTCAGTGGATGACGGCCAATAAACAGAAATATTATTTAAAAAATTAGAACAGGCGATAGTGATTGCAAATAAACAATCCCTGTCGCCTGTTTATTTAAAAAGCTTTTTAAAATCAATCAGCGCAGCATAAAGGCATTTTCGTAGTGATTAATCACTCTTTTTCCATCGTCTTCAAAATAAATTTCAAGCACATCAAACCGCACACTGACATCGAAAAGTTTTTTTTCTTTCAGGTACCATAATGCGGTTTTTCCGATGCGTTTTTGTTTGCTCAGGTTCACAGCTTCCCGGGGAAAACCATACTTTAAATTTTTTCGATACTTCACTTCCACAAAGACAATTGTCTCTTCTTTTTGAATGACAATATCAATTTCTCCGGTTGAGCGTTTGTAATTTCGATCGAGAACCCGGTAATTTGCATTCGTCAAAAAAGTGACCGCCAGTTCTTCGCCCTGCTGTCCTTTTTGATAATTTTGGGTTTTCATTAAAAACCCAAATTCCGGACAAAGCTTCTGCGGTGAATCGGCGTTAGTCCGTATTTGTGAATGGCCTCGATGTGCTGAGCTGTACCGTAACCCATGTTGTGATCAAACCCATACTCCGGATATTCTTCATGATAAACCAGCATCATATTGTCCCGAAAAACCTTGGCAATAATACTGGCGGCACCGATACAATAGCAGGTGGCATCCCCGTGAATGATTGATTTCTGAGAAATATTCGAATCAATTTTAATGGCATCAAGAAGCAAAAGCTCGGGCTGGATGGAAAGCTTTGCCACCGAGTCTGCCATGGCTTTTTTGGTGGCGTTCAGAATATTAATCTCATCAATGGTTTGGTTGTCCACCACGCCAATTTCATAATCCAAAACTTCGGCTAAAAGTTGTTGACACAGGCTTTCCCGCATCTTTTTAGATAACTTTTTAGAGTCATTCACGTACGGAATCTGAGAGTCGTGTTTGAGGACTACAACACAGGTAACCACAGGACCTGCCAAGGGCCCCCGGCCAACCTCGTCAATGCCTCCAATGTATTTTATCCCCGCCTGATAATGGCCATTTTCCATTGCTTTCATCTTTTGAATCCGCTGTTTTTCTATTAGCAATGCGCCCGCTTTTCTTTCGAGGGACAAACCCATCTTTTGAACAGCGAGTCTGGGATCTGCTTTCAGCAGGGAAATTATTTCAGGGCAGTTTTTGATTTCAAGTGTTTCCAGTTCCTCATGGATAGCTTTAACAGTTTGCTTATGAATGTCAATCATATGGTACCTCTTTTTTCTTTGGGGTCATTTTAAGGGTGTTATTATTGAAATCATTATACTACATGTGCCCAGGATTTATCAAATAAATTGCCGCATCGTTCCAATTATTCTCACCGAACAAGGATAAGCTATGAATACTAAAAAACGCTAATTCTAACCATTTTACTGGTTAAAGAATTAGCGTTCACTTTTGTTGTTTTATTGATTTTTTACCCCATAAAGGTTTTACTGGTTGGACGTTCAAGGGTTATGCGGCCGATGCGGCCATTTTTAAAATCGTTGAGAATCAGTTCGCTGGTTCTTGAATAATCATATTCTCCGCCTTTTATGAGTAATCCACGGCTTTTGGCAATGGCATCATAAATTTCGACGAAGTTTTTGTTTTCCAATGTTATTTTATAAATATTCTCCACATATTTGGGATAATAGGCAATCAGATATTTTAACAGATCCGCGGCAATGTTCTCTTTTTCATAAATCGTGTCTTTAATGGAACCGAGCCATGCCAGGTGAAGCCCAACCATGGGATCATCAAACTTAGGCCATAAAATCCCCGGGGTATCCAAAAGCATCAGGTTATCCGGGGTGCTCAACCATTGCTGGCCTCTGGTTACACCCGGCCGATTCCCGATCTGGGTTTTCTTTTTACCGATCAGACTATTGATGACCGTTGATTTTCCGGCATTGGGAATGCCGCAAACCAGGCATTTCATTTGGAACTTATTTTTTACGTTTAGAGAATGAATTAATTTAATGAGCTCAGCCTTCAAACGCCGATCGAAGGCATCATAAAGCATGACATGTTGAATATTCGTATTTCCTTTGAACCAATCCATCCAGGCTTCACTCACAAAGGGATCTGCCAAATCGGACTTATTCATTAACAGTATGTGCTGCTTATTCCAGGTGTACTCGTTAATGTCCGGGTTCTTGCTGGATATGGGCAACCGTGCATCCACTACCTCGATCACGACGTTAATGAGCTTCATTTTTTCTTTGATTTCCCGTTTGGCTTTGGCCATGTGACCGGGATACCACTGGATATATTCTATTTTTTCATCAGACATTAATTCACCGTTCCTATGGCATTGAGTGGCCAAATTCTAAAAATCACTTTTCCGTCAATGGCATCTTTGTCAACAAAGCCCAGGCTTTCATAACGACTGTCCGAGCTGTTAGCGCGGTTATCGCCCATTACAAAATAAGTACCCGCTGGGACGGTTACTTTTGCAAAATCATCATAGGGTACAGCGCTGATATAATCCTCTGCGACCGGCTGATCATTAAGATAAAAAACAGTATCTTTTATTTCTACAGTATCTCCGCCTTTTGCAACCACACGCTTGACATATTCAACACTTTTACTGTAGCTGAGAATCACAATATCCTCATACTGAGGCTCGCCGATGGTATAGCCGATTTTGTTAATAATTAATCGATCACCGTTGTCAAGGGTTGGAACCATGGAGCTGCCATCAACCATAACGAAATCAAACAAAAACATTTTAATAATAAATGCAAGAATAACGGCAATAATCGCAGACTGTAACCATTCTCTAAGTTCCAAGCTGCCGCTGCGTTCCCGATCACTTTTCATCTCTTCACTTCCTTACTGTAAAATAACCAAAAAAGAGGCTTGACAGCCTCTGAATTACGCTCTTTTTTCTTTTCGTTCTTTAACTTTGGCTGCTTTTCCAATACGATCGCGAAGATAAAATAACTTGGCACGACGAACCTTACCACGTCTTACGATAACAACATCTTCAATTTTTGGTGAATGTACGAGGAAAGTTCTTTCAACGCCAACGCCTGAGGAAATCTTACGCACGGTAAAGGTTTCTCCTACACCGCCATTTTGTCTTTTTAATACGATGCCTTCAAAAATCTGAATTCTTTCGCGTTTTCCTTCAATAACTTTTACGTGTACTTTTACAGTATCTCCAACAGAAAACTTGGGCAGCTCTGCCTTCATGTTTTCCATTTGAATCTTTTTAATTATGTCCATTTGTTTCTCCTTTAAATTGAATTTTGACGTTCGTGCATCAAGTGCAGAGGACCGTCTCCTTTGTTAACATACCATGGTATTATACACTGATTCTATTTCTTATGCAAGCTTTTTTCATAGTTTTCATACAAATCCGGACGGTTATTTTTTGTTTTTTCTTTTGCCTTTGTCAGACGCCAGGCTTCAATGTCCTTATGGTGACCGGATAAGAGCACATCTGGAACCGCTGCGCCTTCAAATTCCCTTGGTCTGGTGTAATGAGGGTACTCCAGCAGATTTGATTCAAAGGATTCTTCTTCCAGACTTTCTTTATTCCCTAAAAAATCCGGGATATTCCGGGCGATGCAATCCGCCATGGTCAGGGCTGGAAGCTCACCTCCGGTAAGAACGTAGTCCCCCACTGAAAACTCTGCGGTAACATACTGGTCAATGACCCGTTGATCAATTCCTTCGTAATGGCCGCAAATAAATACAATCCCTTTTTCCTCTGCCAGCCCAATACTGTGGTTTTGTTTGAACTGCTGGCCACTGGGGGTTAGATAAATAACCGGGTAGTCTAGGTAATTCTCAATGCTTTTAAGGGCATTGACAATCGGCGGTGCCGCCATAACCATACCGGCTCCGCCGCCAAATGGGGCGTCATCGACTTTGTTGTGTTTATTCCCGGAAAAGTCCCGGATATTAATAACCTTATATTCTATGATCCCATTTTCCACCCCGCGTCCCATCATTCCAGACTGAAAATAGGTGTGAAATATTTCCGGGAATAGGGTTAAAAAATAATAGGTCATAGCTCCAATATTTCCTGGGGAATAGTGGCATTGATACGCTGTTCTTTCATATCAATGTTATCAAAATAAATTTTTCGGGCTGGCACACAGTAGGTTTTTTTACCCCCAGTAATGATGTAAACATCAATGCCGCCGGTTTGCATTACATCTGTGAGCTTTCCCAGAAGTTTGTCCCCATTATAAACTGGCAGCCCCAGCAGATCCTCAATAAAAAATTCATCTTCATTGAGTTCAACCGCAAGCGCGCGATCAATGGCGATGTGCTGGCCCATTAAGGCTTCAGCATCATTTCGGGTAATTACACCCTCCAGAAATAAAAGTACATTGTTCTTATGCAGGCGATGGCCCTTAATGGTATAATCCACCCAGCTTTTGTCTTTTGAGATCTTAATGGTATCTAAATCAAAGAAACGCTCAGGGTCGTCGGTGAGAGGCAATACCTTGATTTCCCCTTTTATCCCATGAACCCCAAGTATCCGACCGATGATCATCATGCTATCATTTTTCATCATTTTCTCCCAATAATAAATAAAAAAAAGAGCTGTATACACAGCCCAGTGCATCAACTATTGGATAATTTCCAACATGACGCGCTTGTCTTCTTTCGTGGCAGCGGCTTTTATGACGGTACGAATTGCCTTTGCGATTCGACCCTGCTTTCCAATGACTTTGCCCATGTCATCGTTGGCAACCTTTAATTCCAAAGTTATGGATTGATCGCCTTCGACTTCCTGAACAGAAACATCATCGGGATGATCAACCAGAGCCTTAGCAATAATTTCTACAAGTTCTTTCATCACTTACCTCCTGATACTACTCGATTACGTTTTCTCTTTTTAACAAATACTTAACGGTATCTGTTGGTTTTGCTCCATTAGCCAACCAAACCTTTGCACGATCTGCATCAACTTTTACAAGTGATGGATCAACACAAGGATTGTAGTACCCAATTTCTTCGATGAATTTGCCATCTCTTGGAGCACGTGCGTCAGCAACAACGATTCTATAAAAAGGTTTTTTCTTCTTACCCATTCTTTTTAATCTAATTTTAACTGCCATGTTTATTTCCCCCTTTCTTAAACTTCTTTTATCTAGTGACAATTTGTCATAAATAACATTTTACATAAAAGGTAGCTTCATGCGCCCTTTTTTTGCAAGATTTGGATTGGACATCTGCTTCATCATCTTTCGGGATTGTTCAAACCCTTTTAAAAGACGATTCACATCGGCTACCTTTGTGCCACTCCCTGAAGCGATCCGCTTACGGCGGCTGGCATTAATAATCCCAGGCTTATGGCGTTCTTCGCCGGTCATGGACAAGATAATTGCTTCGGTTCGCTTGGTATCAGCTCCGGATAAATCCACATTTTTCAGAGCTTTTTTACTCGCTCCGGGAATCATTTCCAACAGGCTGTTCATTGAACCCATGCTCTCAATTTGCTTAATTTGTTCCAGAAAATCATTGAGATCAAATTCCTGGTTTCGTATTTTTTCTTCCAGCTTCCTTGATGATTCTTCATCCATCATGCTTTGAGCTTTATCAATGAAGGAAAGCACATCACCCATCCCTAAAATACGGGAGGCCATACGGTCTGGGTAGAAAAGTTCAATATCGGCGAGTTTTTCGCCGGTACCAATATATTTAATGGATTTCCCGGTGGTAAATGTAATGGACAATGCTGCCCCACCACGGGTATCCCCATCAAGCTTTGTTAAAATCACCCCGGTAATATCCAGGAGGCGATTAAATTCGTTCGCCACATTAACAGATTCCTGACCTGTCATGGCATCAACGGTTAATAAAATTTCGGTTGGCAAAATGGTCTCTTTAATCTTGACCAATTCTTCCATCAGGGCTTCATCAATTTGCAGCCGGCCGGCGGTATCAAAAATAACTAAATCATAGTGACCGTCTTCGGCTTTTTTCAACCCGCGTTTGGCAATTCCCACCGGGTCTTTGATATCATGTTCCGAATAAACATCAATATTTAATTCTTCACCCAGGATTTCAAGCTGTTTAATCGCCGCCGGACGGTATACGTCACAAGCAACCAATAATGGCTTGAATTTCTTTTCCTTGCGCAAAAGATTGGCAACCTTACCGGCAGTGGTTGTTTTACCAGCACCTTGAAGCCCGACCATCATGTAGACATTCCGGCGGCCGTCAATAAAGTCCATCCGCTCAATTTCCCCACCAAGCAGGGTAGTCATTTCATCATTTACAATTTTAATGAATTGTTGTCCTGGTGTCAGGCTGTTCATAACCTCCTGGCCAATGGCTCGTTCACTAATGTTTTTTGTAAACTGTTTAACAACCTTAAAGTTAACATCCGCTTCCAGCAGTGCAAGCTTTATTTCCCGGCTGGCGGCTTGGATGTCCTTTTCGTTAAGCTTTCCCTTGCGTTTGAGTTGGGAAAATATATTCTGAAATTTCTCATTTAATCCTTCAAAGATCATAATTTCACCTCTAGTTTTCTTCGCTGACTTTTTTTAATTTTTCAATCACTGCGGTCAGTTCGGATTTCAGCTCCAGGTCTTTTGTACCTTCTGTCAGACCAACCAAATCCTTTTGGATTTCTTCCAGAAGTTTCTGGGATCCTAAAAATTTTTCTACCAGCCCAAGTTTTTCTTCATAAACTTCCATCATGGCTTTTGAGCGTTTAATCACATCAAAGATACCCTGACGGGTGACTTTCATAACTCCGGCAATTTCAGCAAGACTATAGTCGTCGTTATAATAATAGTCCAGGATCTGTTTTTGCTTTTCGGTTAGAAGCTCACCATAGAAATCAAACAAATATTGTTCGCCAATTTTTTTTTCCATAAACACCTTCAATGTCGTAAAGGAATTTTACTTGACGACTTTATTATTGTAAGTCCTGGGGGGCAAAATGTCAAGCTTTTATTCAAATAGGAGATCAACAAATTTTAGCGGATCAAATTCAATGAGGTCCTCTTGTTTTTCACCGATTCCCACGTATTCAATGGGGATTTGCATTTCGTCAATAATGGCGATGGCAATCCCCCCTTTAGAGGTGCCATCCAGTTTCGTTAATACAATTCCGCTGATCTCAACGCACTCGTGAAAGACCTTGGCCTGGTTTAACGCATTCTGTCCGGTGGTAGCGTCTAAAACCATAAGATTATGGATAGTAAAGCCTTCTCCTTCGCGATTGACGATGCGGCTGATCTTTTCCAGCTCTTTCATAAGATTGACCTTATTATGGAGCCGGCCGGCAGTATCACAAATTAATATGTCGGTTTTTCGGGCTCTGGCGGCACCGATGGCATCAAATACCACTGAGCTTGGGTCCGCACCTTTAGTGCTTTTAATAATATCCACGCCCACCCGTTTGGACCACTCCTCAAGCTGCTCGGTGGCCGCTGCCCGAAAGGTATCTGCGGCAGCAACCATGACTTTTTTTCCTTCGGCTTTGTAGCGACTGGCCAGCTTGGCGATAGTGGTAGTTTTTCCAACACCGTTAACCCCTACCATCAGTATAATCATCGGTGTGGTCCATGGTTTTTGTTCAATCCGAACCATATCGGCGATAATTTCTTTTAAATAAGCCATAACTTCTTCTTTGGTTTTTGCCCGGGTTTCTTTAATCTTGCTGCGGAGCTGTTCGGTGATCTTCATCGAGGTTTCCACCCCAAGATCCGAAAGAATCAGAGTTTCTTCCAACTCTTCAAAAAAATCATCATCAAAGCTCCCCATGTACATGACATTTTCTAATTTTACCTTAAACGTATCCTTTGTTTTAATCAGCTTGTTGCGCATACGTTCATATAAACTTAATTCCATTGTTGCCTCCTCTAATATAAGTATATTTATAAGCTCAACAGTAAATTGCTTTGATGTCAGTTTTCATAAACGATTTCGTAACGTATAGGCGAACAGTCGTTAGACTGTACGCCGTATAGTGGAGAAATTGTTTCATGTAAACTGGCAGCGAAGCTCACAGCACTTTCGCAATGGCTGTGGTGTATTCTTTAGACATAATCGGATATTCGGACTGATACCAGTTGCGAAACACCGTCCCCGGACATCGATACGCCGTAGAGATTGTCGCAGACCTCCAGGGTTTTGAGCCGGTGGGTAATGGTGATGAATTGGTTGTTTTCGGCGATTTTCTTCAAATAACTGATGTAGCGAAAAATGTTGTGATCATCCAACGCCGCATCAATTTCATCGATGACGCAAAAGGGTGAGGGATTGATTTCTAAAAAAGAAAAAAGCAGGGCAATGGCCACCATGGATTTTTCGCCGCCGGAAAGCAATGAAATATGGCGGAGCCGTTTTCCCGGCGGTTGGGCTACCAGCTCAATGCCGCCTTCTAAAATCCCGGTGGGATCGGTGAATTCCAAATAAGCCCGACCGCCTTCAAAAAGAATGCCAAATATTCGGGTGAATTTTTCCTGAAGGATAATAAATTTTTCCTTAAACTGATCCGTCATAGCGTCGTATAAGGAATTGATAATGTCCAGCAGTTCCCGCTTACCCGAATCCAAATCCTCCAGTTGTTCCTTCATAAACCCGTGCCGCTCAACAATTTCTTCATAATCGTCGATGGCACTGAGATTCACATTTCCCAGCCCCGCAATTTTCCCCTTGAGCTCCCGTTGGCGTTCTTCGGATAAATCCAGTTCTTCAGCATCCTGTTTCGCCATCAATTCTTTGTAAACATCCTGTACCATAATGTAATTCATTTCATAGCTGGCATAAATGCCTTCTTCCCAATGATCCATGTTGATTTGAAGACCGCTTATTTTGGTTTCCAGCTTGTTTTTTGCATCATTATGGATGATTAAATCATGGTTAATGGTTTTGATTTCTTCTCGGAGTGCTTCCAAGACTGTGGTATTTTCTTTTTGCTGATCCATATTGGTTCGGTTTTTTTCCAAGTGGGACGCCAATTCAGCCGTTAACCTTAAAATTTCGATTTCCAGAACTTTCTGGCTCTGGGTCAGCTCAAAAGATTCGCTATTATATTGGGAGATTTCCTTTTCCAATTGGGATTTTCGTTCCAATTGGCGGTTAAGCTGCTCTCTTATTATTGAGCACTGCTGTTCATAGCCATTGATTTCTCCATTTAGCCGGGTGACTTCCATCTGTCCCTGGGATATTTCCGGTCTTAGATTATCCAATTGATGACGGATATCATCCACCGCGTCCCCTGGCGCCTGATCCTTTTGGGGCTGCTGCTTCACCTTATTATGTGAATTTTCGGCAAGAATCAGGGCTTCTGAAAGTTCATGCAGCCGATGGGTTAAGCCAGTTTCCTTTTCTTTGAGCTCCTGAGACAGCTGCTGATTGGTTTCTTTTTTCTGGTTTAAATCGTCAAGTTCTTTATTGTTTTCCCATATTTTTTGTTTGCAAAGGTTATAATTAGCTTCAATTTCTTTTAGCTCATTTTTATACTGTAACAGTGCCTGGATTCCAGTCTGTTCCTTTTCATGGAGCTTTAATAAGAGTTCTTCCTGGTGTGCCATTTCTTTGCCGAGCTTTTCAATTTCCGCTTTTTTAAACAAGGGTGATTGCCGGCTGTCTTTATTCTGTCCTCCGACAATGGCTCCACCGGGATAAAAAATTTCGCCTTCCAGGGTCACAATCGTGAATTTCCCCTGAAGACTTCTTTGGATTTCTTTTCCAGCGGAAAAATCCCTGGCAACAATGGTTCGGCCCAGTAAACTGTCAATGGCCTTTTCATAAGCGGCAGTGGTTTTTACCAGCTCGCTGGCAATGCCTTCAAATCCGGAAAGCCCTTTTAGCAATTCGCGGGTTTTGGCATCAATGAGTGAATACCGGAGATTATCCAGAGGCAAAAAGGTGGCCCGACCAAGACGCTGGGTTTTTAAAAGGTTAATGCAAGCACTGGCGGTTCTAACATTTTTCACTACAATGTTCTGGCTTTTTCCACCCAGAGCAATATCAATGGCCTGGGTAAAACGACTGTCCATGGAGATCAGTTCCCCAACCGGTCCGTAAACTACATGGATCACATCCCCAAGAATTTTTTCTGAGGTCATCAATTTACGAATGGCCGGGAAATAATCCTGGTAGTTTCTTTGGACATTTTCAAGATAATCTTTTTTTGAGGCGTTGACCTTACGATTGTTTGAAAGGGTGTGCTGCTCGCTGGAAAGATTTTCTTGGGTGAGTTTGGCCCGGTTGAATGTTTCAAGCAGTTTTTGATGCCGAGTTTCAAACGCTGCTTTTTCATCACTGAAGGCCCTGGTTTTTAGCGCCAGTTCTTTTAAGCTCTCATTAATCAGGGTTTGCTCCTGTGCCAGTACCGCCAGGCGCTGATTGACAAAGTCAGCTTCGGTTTTTGTTTCCTGGATTCCCACCCTGCATTCAAGCAGTTTTTCTTCCAGACTTTGGCGTTTAACCTGGTTGGAAGCAACAGACTCCTGATGGATTTTTTCCCGTTCTTTCTCTGTCTGTTCTTCCCGCAGCAGTTCATTTAAGGTTATTTCCAGCTTTTCTTGTTTTGAACGATGAATTTTCAGGAGTTCTGTTTTCTGTCCCGCTGTTTCCTGCAGATCAGTAATTTTTTTATTATTTTCGGTGATTTCCCCGTCAACATCGGCCATTTCTTTGCCCAGACGTTCCGCGGTAATGTTATTGGCTTCAATCCGGCTTTTGTTCCGAATATCATTTTGCTGGGCCTGTTCCAATTCTGATCGCTGTGCAGTCAGTTTGTTCTTGGCCATATCCGCCAAAAATTCCAATTCCCGGTTGTGAATGGTCAGCTTCTGATACAAGGCATCCTTTACTTCAATGTTTTTTTCATCGGATTCACAAAGCCCGCATTGACAAGTGAAGTCTTCCCGAAGCTGGGTCATGGTCTTTAGGGCAGTGGTCATTTTTTCATAAAAAACGACTAAATCCACAGTTTTCAGCTCCTCATGGAGCGTCAACCAGGTTTTAGCCTTCCGGGACTGATTTTTCAGTGGTCCTAACTGCTTTTCTATTTCCACCATAATATCCCGTAAACGGTCTAAATGATTCTGGGTTTGCTCAAGCTTTTTTTCGGCTTCATTTTTTTTTGTTTTATAAGATACGATCCCCACGGCTTCCTCAAAAATACTTCGCAGTTCGCCGGGTGAGCTGGCAATGATATTTTCTATTCCACCCTGACTAATCAGGGAATAGCCGTTTTTCCCAAGGCCGGTATCCATAAAAATACTGTGTACATCCTTAAGCTTGCAGCTTTTTTTATTAATGGCGTAATCACTGTCCCCGGAACGATAGAGTTTTCTTGAGATCGAGACCTCCTGGGGATAATCCACCAGTGATCCATCCCCATTGTCCATCACCAGCACCACTTCGGCATAACCGGTGGGTGATTTTTTATCGGTTCCCGAAAAAATAACATCTTCCATTTTTTTTCCCCGCAGGGACTTAATACTTTGTTCACCCAGCACCCATTTAATGGCATCGGTAATATTGCTTTTGCCGCTGCCGTTGGGCCCCACAATGGCTGAAATACCCTTGGAGAATTCGAGGCTGACAGGGTCTGCAAAAGACTTAAATCCGGTTATATGTAATTTTTTTAAAAACAAACCCTCACCTCAATTTCCAGATCACACATTTTTTCCTGAACTGTTTATTTTTTCAGCACTTCAGATAAGTAATTCTTGGCCGCATCCTGTTCGCCTTCTTTTTTACTTTTACCGATTCCGGCGCTGACGCATTCATTGTTTAAAAGCAAATTAATGAAAAAAGTTTTATTATGCTCAGGTCCCTCAGATTTATCCAAAACATATTCGATGACGTTGTCATTATTCTTTTGGATATGTTCTTGAAGTTCTGTTTTATAATCCTTTACCAGAGCCCCGGACAAAGCCAGCTCGATATTGTTGCCTAAAAGCCGCAGCACCATTTCACGGGTTGTTTCAAAATTACTGTCCAAAAAGACAGCTCCAATAAGAGCTTCGAACGCATTGGCTAAATTCGACTTTCGTCGTCGTCCGCCGGTTACAATCTCCCCTTTTCCAAGCAGGATATGATCCCCTAAATAGAGGTCATAGGCTGCTTTGGAAAGAGACTCGGCACATACAATATTGGAACGGATTTTCGTCATCTTACCTTCTGATAGTTTATGAGACTCATATAAATACTCACTGATAATCAGTTCCAATACTGCATCCCCCAAGAATTCAAGACGCTCGTTATTTGCGGCGTTTCCTGAATGAGAGCTGTGTGTTAATGCAATTTTCAAAAGTTCTTTTTTCTTAAAATGATAATTAATTTTATCTTCTATAGTCAACTTATAACACCTCCTCAAAAAGCAGGCACCGCCGAAATTCAGCGGCGCCAGTTATTTCTTTATGCTATTGCATTTATTATATCTTGGACGGTCAGGATATTTTCAAGCACTTCATCGTCAATTTTAATCTCAAATTCATCTTCAAAGGCCATAATTAGTTCAACAATGTCTAATGAGTCTGCCTTAAGATCTTCAACAAGGGAAGTTTCAAGGGTAATATCATCAAGATCAAGATCAAGCTGTTCAGCAATAATTTCCCTGACTTTCAATAATTTTTCATCCATGACTTACACCTCCATTTTTTTTGCATTTTCAGTGATTTTTTGTAAAACATCGTTCTCAATAAACTTAATACTCTGTCGCACCGCATTTTTAATGGCAAAGGCATCACTGCTGCCATGAGCTTTTATGATCCCGCCCTTAACCCCTAAAAAAGGTGCCCCGCCGTACTCCGCATAATCAAACTTTTTTTTGAATTCTTTGAGGTTTTTCTTAATCAGAAGACCTCCAATTTTCCCTTTGGTATTGCTGGTAATCGATGTTTTGATGCCCTTTAACAGGTATGCCGCAACGCCTTCGGTTAATTTTAAAACAATATTACCTGTAAAACCATCACAAACCAGAATATCTGCTTCTGTTTCCGGAATATCCCGCGCTTCCACATTGCCCGAAAAATTAAAGTCTCCAGCCTCCAGCAGCTCATAAGCCGCCTTTACAAGGCTGTTTCCTTTTTTTGCTTCGACGCCGATATTAATAAGACCAATGCTGGGGTTCATCTTTCCCAAAACATTTTCAGAATAAATTTTCCCCAACTGGGCAAATTGCACCAGGTATTCAGGTTTGCAATCCGTGTTCGCACCAGTATCAATCAACAGGAAAACGCCATCGCTCTTTGGCAGGGTTGCCGCCAAAGCAGGACGCTTAATTCCTTTAATACGGCCTAGTTTTAAGAGTCCGCCTGCCAACAGGGCACCGGTACTTCCTGCTGAAATCAGCACCGGATTTTCCAGGGTTTTCATGGCCTCAAGGGCCACCACCAGGGAGGAATCGGTTTTACGACGAATGGCCATTGCCGGTTCTTCACCGCTGCTGATCACGGTTTCTGCATGAAGAATGGTGATCTTGTCCTCAGGGTAGGTATATTTTGAAAGCTCTGCTTTTATGGCTTCCTCGCGACCGACAAGGGTTAATGCGACACCATACTCGTTAACCGCATCAATGGCTCCTTTGACAATCTCGAAGGGGGCATGATCGCCACCCATGGCATCCAAAAATATATTCAAAATATGGCCTTCCTTTCTCATTTTGCGTTTTTCATCACAGGAAATTTAATCCCGGATAGAGAAAAAACAGAGTCTAAACTCTGTTTATTCGTCAAAACTAATGACACTAACGTCTTTGTATGTTCCACAAGACTTGCAAACACGATGAGGCAATTTAATCTCACCACATTTTGGACAAGTACTCATACCTGGAACAGTTAATTTATAATGTGTTCTTCTCTTATCTCTTCTAGACTTAGAAGTTTTTCTCTTTGGTACAGCCATCACTAACACCTCCTATATAAAAGTCATATCACTTACAATAATTTTTTTAATGCTTCAAAGCGGGGATCTAAATCACCGTTTTTATCACAACTACATTGCTCGTGATTTAAATTACTGCCACATTTTGGACACAAACCCGCGCAATCGTCACTACATAGCACACGATAAGGTTCATTAATATAAATGCACTCTTCAACAACGGGTACGAGATTTAGGACAACCTCATCCTCTTCAACCGTTACTGTTTCCGAATACTCATAGCTACATTCCACCGGGGTTGGTTCCAGGCAACGGGCACAGGGATAGATCATGGTCATTTCCACCGTCACTGTCACGAAAAAAGTACCACGCGACAATTTCTCGATGGTTCCACGCGCCAAAGCGCCATCTTCCCCGATTTTTCCCTCAATGTCTTTTACGTCCTCATTTTTCAGAGTAAATTCAAAGGGGATCTTTTCTTCCAGTAATAGCTTATTGATTTCAAAATTCATTTTATCACTCCAAACGGGCAATCATCATTATATAGACGATTGCCCATTTTGTCAAGTGAAATACTTTACATTATTTAACTAATGAAAGGGTATCTCTGGCAATCATTAATTCTTCGTTGGTCGGAATGACCATAACCGTTGTTTTTGAATCTTCAGCTGAAATAATCATGGCTTTTCCGCGGTTGCTGTTGGCAACTGGGTCTAATTTAATGCCTAAAAATTTCAAGTGATCACAAATGGCCTGACGAGAGGTTGATGAGTTTTCGCCTAAACCAGCGGTAAAGATAATGCCATCAACACCGTCCATGGCTGCTACATAAGCGCCAATGGTGATTCGAACACGGTAATGGAAAATATCCAAAGCCAATTGAGCACGTTTGTTGCCGCCGTTGGCAGCACCTTCAACGTCACGGAAATCTGAGCTGATGCCTGAAACTCCGAGAACGCCGGATTGTTTATTCATCATGGTATCTACTTCTTGAACAGTATAACCTTTACTGACTAAAAATGGAACGATGGCCGGATCGATATCGCCACATCGTGTTCCCATTTCAAGGCCTGCAAGTGGCGTTAATCCCATAGAGGTCTCAATGGATTTACCATTTTTAATAGCACAAAGACTGGCACCATTTCCTAAGTGACAGGAAATCAGTTTTAAGTTTTCAATTTTTTTACCCATTAATCCAGCTGCTTCTGCGCTTACAAATTTATGAGATGTGCCGTGAAAACCATATTTTCTAATTTTATATTTTGTATACATTTCATAAGGCAATGGATACATATAAGCTTCCCCAGGTAATGTTTGGTGGAAAGCTGTATCAAATACAGCAACCATTGGTACGGTTGGCAATAATTCCTGACAGGCTCGAATACCAATGAGGTTTGCAGGGTTATGAAGTGGTGCTAACTCAGAGCATTCTTCCAACGATTTAATAACAGCATCATTTACCACAACAGAAGCTGAAAACGCTTCTCCACCGTGAACGGTTCGATGACCGACTGCAGAAATTTCGTTTAATGATTTGATTACGCCATGACTGGGGTCAACTAAAGCAGCCATTAAAATATTTAAGGCTTCTTTATGAGTTTTCATGGGTTGTTCAAATTTTACTTTTTCTTGTCCCGGTGCTTCATGAACCAGAACAGATCCCTCAATACCTATTCTTTCGGCCAGACCTTTGGCTAATACTTCTTCGGTGGACATATCAAGTAGCTGATATTTGAGCGAAGAACTACCACAGTTAATAACAAGTACATTCATTAATAATTACTCTCCTTAAGTTTTAATTGATTGCGTAGTATAACTTCTATATAATAACAGTAATACCACTAAATTTCTATTATTTTTTTGCACAATTACAGGAATATCTCTAAAAATCGTTATTTTTTTATCATTTAAGTTAAAAAAGGAGTGGATCATGAAGGTTCTTGGAATCATAACCGAATATAATCCTTTTCACAAAGGTCATGCCTGGCAGCTTGAAACTACTAAAAAAATATCCCAAGCCGATGGTGTCATGACCCTGATGAGCGGAAGTATTACCCAGCGCGGCGATTTCGCCATCATAAACAAATGGGAACGCACAAGACTGGCGCTGGCTTCCGGTATTGACCTGGTCTGTGAACTGCCCTTTGTTTATGCCGGCCAAAGTGCCGAGGCATTTGCCCAAGGCGGCATTAAAATCTTCAATGCCACCGGAGCCTGTGATTTTCTTTCCTTTGGCTCTGAACATGGTGAACTGGAACCACTCCAAGCCCTGGCCCAGATTCTGTCGCTGGAGTCTCCGGAATTTAAACAGCTCCTGGGGTTCGCCCTGGATACCGGTGTTTCCTTTCCCAAAGCCCGAGAACAAACCATTCATGAACTTTTAGGTGAGGAAGTCAGTTCTCTGCTTACTACCCCAAATAATATTCTGGCCATTGAATATCTTAAGGCTCTGATTGTCACCCAAAGCACTATTTCCCCCATCACCGTGAAACGCCAGGGATCCGATTATCACAGTCTGGAAACATCGGACTACATGAGCGCCACAGCCATTCGAAAAATTCTTTTGAACAGCCTGGTTCGTGACACCATTCATTCAAACCCAGTTATGGACCTTAAAAATAAGCTTCCTTATAAGGTAGAAAGCTTATTGGCCCCCATGGAGGATTACAATCTCCAGGGGGATGCTCTGTTTCTCAACGCTTTAAGGCTGATGATTCTCTCCCGGGATGTCGGGGATCTGAAAAATACCCCCTATGTTGCAGAGGGCCTGGAGCATAAAATCCGGGATGCCCTAAAAACAGCCAAAACCCTGGACGCTCTGGTTGATGCCATTATTTCGAAGCGAATCCCCAAAACCCGGGTTCAGCGTATTTTGTGCAACCGCCTGTTGGAATTGGACAAGAAGGTTCTATTTAAATTCAACGATCCTTCGTTTAAACCTTACCTGCGGGTATTAGGCTTTAATTCAACCGGCCAGGCAATCCTTAGGAAAATTAAAAAGCAGGGTGACATTCCCATCCTCACCAATATGAGCCGTGGCGAGCGGCTTCTTTCCCCTGTCCAACGCGAGATGCTTCATTATGATATCCGTGCCACGGATTTGCATAATCTGTTTTATGAAAAAAACTATCAGTATCACCACGACTATACCCAAAGCCCCATCCGCATTTGAAAAACCAATTAATTAAGGAGAATATTATGCCATTCGACAAAAACAATAAATCTGACATGCCAAAAAATCCCGAACTATTTCCATCCTGCGGCCCTGTGAGAGGGCTGCATCGCAAGGGAATTTCAAGTTATAAAGGCATCCCCTATGCCCAGCCCCCGACTCAAAATCGACGATTTAAAGCGCCTAAGCCGATGCCTCCATGGGAAGAGATCCGAGATTGCCTTGAACCTGGAAATGCCGCCATGCAGATGGGCGGCATTCTGGTTGATTCCTCGGGAACCTACCAAATGGATGATAAAAGTGAAGATTGCCTTTTTTTAAATGTCTGGACACCGGCCACCGCAAAAGAGGAACGTTATCCGGTGTATGTTTTTATCCATGGCGGCGCTTTTGCCACCGGATCCGGCAGTGAAATGGTCTATGATGGTGCCCGAATGGCTCAAGAGGGTGTGGTGGTAGTCACCATCAACTACCGTCTGGGAGCCCTTGGCTTTCTCGCCACCCACGGGCTTTGTGAGGAATCCGGCACCACCGGAAATTATGGTTTACTGGATCAGATTCAAGCACTTCACTGGGTGCAGGAAAACATTGAAGCTTTTGGGGGCGATCCCACAAAGGTGACCCTGGGGGGGCAATCCGCAGGGGCCTATAGTGTGACGGCGCTGATGCTCTCGCCCCTGGCTAAAGGACTTTTTCATCAGGCCATCGTCGAAAGCGGCTCAATTTTTTCAATCTCCAGCTTTGCCTCACAAAACCGTGGGAATTTGGAAAAATCCATGGCCAATGGCCAGCTGCTCTGCGAGCTGTTTGGTGTCGAAGATACCCAGGAGGATTTATACAAGTTGAGACGGATCCCCGGCGATGCTCTGGCTGCTGTATCGATGGTTAAATCCGACCAGTCTGCGGCACCAAACGCCTTCGGTTTCTGGCCGATTTTTGATGGCGTCGTTCTGCCTAAAGATCCGGTTGCCGCCCTAAGATCCGGAGAGGTGAACCCGGTTAAAATGCTGGTGGGCTTTAATACGGATGAGTCTTCCCTCTTTATCAAGGGACACACCAACCTGGGAATTTACAAAATGCTATGCTATGAAATTTTTGGTCCAGAACATGCGGATGCGGTCATGGATTTCTTTAAGGTAGATGAGGAGCACTCGGCATTGGAACGGATGCAGGAAATTTACACCCACTCGGCTTTTCTCATCGGCATGGTCATGATGGCAAAAAAATATGCCCAACTGGGCATTGATGTCTATTTCTACAATTTTGATTATGATCCTGCCATTCTTAAAATAGTGGGCTTGAACACCGCCCATGCCATGGAGCTTCCCTTTGTTTTCGGAAACGGTATCGGTCGGCGCCGAGCCACTAAAATCAGCAATCTTTCCTGGCTTATGCAACAATCCTGGACGAACTTTATTAAATACGGAGATCCCAATTTTAAAGCAGCATTTAAAGGACAGGTACCCTGGCCCAAATTCGATCCGGAAAAAAAGGACATCATGGTCTTTGACACCCATTTGTCCACCAAGCCCCTGCCCTACGAAGAAACCCTGGCATTTCTAGAAAAAATCATGTTCAACGACCCTCAATAAGGGTTTGTTGCTAAACCGTCCTGGGGACGATGGTAAATCGTTGTCGGCTGCAGTTCGTACAGGCTGTCGCCTGTTCGCCCTGATGCCGACAACTGATGTTACCATCGTCCCCAGGACTCACTATCTATTTTGTTAAAATCCTCCAAAAGCCGTTAAGCCTTTAGCATGTTGACAAACACATAACGCAGTACCGGCAATTGTTACGGTAGTTAGTCGGCAAGTTGAAAGGCTTCGTCTTCTTTTTCACTTGCTTTCCACGTACCAGCGGGGTTCCTCGTAGAAAAGACAAACTTCTTTGTTGAGGATGCGGCACAGATAGCGGATGCCCTGGCCGCCGACTTTTCTTGAAACCCCGGGTCGGACGTCTAAAATCCGGTCGATTTCGAAGACCCGGCCATCCTCCCAGAAAATTCTAAGGGGTATGATGCGGCCATCTTCTTCAAATTCGGCAATGACCTTTACATATTTTTTGGTGTACTTATTTTCCATAACGCACCTCTAAAAATATCTCAGGGGATAGATGACATGATCCTTTTTAGGGTCCATGCAACTCATGGTATCGCCTATGGTAACTGCCCGTCGCACAGAGTGATTGCCATATCTTTTGCGGAGTCCATCAATAGTGATATCCAAACGCCCCTGGCGGATACGTTCTTCTTCATGACCAAATAAATCAAGCTGTATGGGAACCGTATTCGGAACCAAATCTGCTGCCCGTACCCCCAGTGACCTTACCGGCGAACTGAAATCATAGTTTTGATTAAATAGCAAAATAGCGGCTTCCCCAATTTCACCGGTCAGATCCGAAGGCTTACTTAATTTCATCTGTCGTGTAAAGCTTCGCAGTTCTTTGGTCCGGATATGAATGGCCACGGTTTGACAATAACAGTCGGTTTCTCTCAAGCGCATTGCCACACTTTCAGTTAACATATACATGACCAGTTTCATGTCTTTCGTGTTTTCAATATCCCGGGGTGTTGTAATGCTGTTGCCAATGCTTTTTATAACCCGTTCATTCCCATTGTAGTTTTCATCGAACCACTTAACCGGACTGTTATCAAGTCCGTTGGCAAAGTCCCATAAAATAACGCCCATTTTACCCAGCTGGCATTTTAGAAAATCCATGGATGATTTTGCCAAATCCCCAATGGTATAGATCCCGTACTTCATCAGCTTTTTTCCGGTTGATCTTCCCACATAGAGCAATTCCCCAACACCTCGTTCCCACACAATTTCCTGGTAATTTTCCCGGGTGATCACCGTAATGGCATCCGGTTTTTTATAATCTGAACCAAACTTGGCAAATATTTTATTAAAGGAAACTCCGATTGAAACCGTCAATCCCAGTTCCGACTGAATCTCCCGGCTTATTTTTCGGGCAATTGCTTCGCCGCTTCCGTATATGTGGGTGCTGCCCGTCACGTCGATCCAGGCTTCATCCAAGCCAAAAGGTTCAACCAGTTCGGAGTAACGATAGTATATTTTTCGCGCCATTTTAGAGAATTTCAGGTAGCGTTCAAAATTTGGTTCCACTATGATCAGCTGCGGGGATTTTGCCCTGGCTTCCCAGAGGGCTTCACCGGTTTTTACCCCGGCTTCTCTTGCCAACTGATTTTTTGCCAGAATAATACCATGGCGATTTTTGGGATTTCCTCCCACTGCCACCGGTAAACCCTGAAATTCAGGATGATACAAACATTCAACGCTCGCATAAAAGCTGTTCATGTCGCTGTGCAAAATGACACGATCCATTTCATTCACCTTCTTTAAACTATCACCGTTTTTTTTACCCATAAATGATATTTATTTAAATAATATACCCTTTTATTATCATTTGTCAACGGATTAAAATATATTTTTATCATTTATGGTTATTTTTATTGAATTTTCATCATTGATCCCTTATACTTAAGATCAGAGGTGAAAACGATGATTAACGAAAAAATCAGAACATTAAAAAAGCAATCACATCTGACTGCTTATGAAATATCTGAAAAATCCCGAGTCCCTTTACCAACGGTTCATAAAATTCTTTCCGGTGAAACTAAAAATCCAAAATACGAAACCTTAAGGGCTATTGTTGAAGCCCTGGACTGTATAATCCAAATTGAGCCCGCACAAAATGGGAATATGCATGATTTTTCTGAAAAAGAGTCCGGCATTGTGGGTTTATACCGCCAATTATCATCTGACGGAAAAGCCTTTTTTCAAAAGAATATCAAGAATTTTCTTGATTATGAAATTCATTTTAAAATTAAAGAAAATCATCAAAGAATCAAAGAGCTTCCCCTCTATCTGCTGCCTGCGTCCGCAGGAATCGGAAGTTTCCTGGATTCTCATCACTATGAATTCACCCCTTTTTCCGCTGAACTCATTCCTTCCGGAACAAAATTTGCCATTCGGGTAGCCGGTGATAGCATGGAACCGGCTTATTATGATAATGATATTGTTTTTATCCAGCCCGCTTCATTACTTGAAGAAGGCGACGTTGGCATTATTGTGATCAATGATGAAGGCTATATTAAGCAATATCGGGATCACCAGTTTATTTCGTTCAACCCCAAATATAAACCGATTTTACCCGGGGAATATGACAATGTTCGTATTGCAGGAAAAGTCCTGTCAAAATATGAGAAAAGAAAAGGAGAATAAAATGGCTAAAATGTCAAACATTGCAGTTTTAAAACAAAAAGAACAACCTACCTTATTCATTCGTACCAGAACAAGTGTTGATCAGTTGCCTCAATTAATTGGAGAAAGTTATTGCAAAATGAGCGCCTATCTCGAGGAGCTCAACGAACATTTGGCTGATGTTCCTTTTGTCGCTTACCATAATATGGATATGCAGAATTTGGATGTTGAAATAGGATTTCCGGTGGCTGAACCCATTCCCGGAAAAGATGATATCGAGGCGGGATCAATTCCTGCCGGCTTGATCGTTTTTTCAATGAATCGAGGTCCTTACGATAAAATGAAACCCCTTTACAAAGAAATGGCTAACTGGATTGAAAAAAATGGTTATACCGCCACCGGCTCGGCCTATGAATATTACTATAACGATACCTCATTTCTTGAAACTGAGTTATTAACCAAAGTTGTCATGCCGGTAAAAAAAGACAATTAAATTCATATAATTAATCTATAATATCTTGCCAAATCCAAAATATAATGATACATTAGTCTTCACATTAAATTGCAAAGGCGCAATAGTGGTACCTTCTGCTTTGCGTCCTTTTTATGCAGAAAAGGAGACTTTATGATAATCTACAAACAGCAGGACTTTCTAAGTCACATGCCAGACGTTTTAAAGTGCGAGGAGAGCATTACCGCTCTTAACGATCAATGGGATAATATCAAACTTTTATGTGAAATAAATTGCCCGATCCAGTCAAAAAACGTACTTCCAAATATGACAAAAATTCAAAATAGTTTCTATAATCTTCAACAGGAACTCATTAGCGCCCTCGGATCCGAAAAATTGAAAAAAACAGAACAGAAAATTATTTCAAAAACACAGGTTGCCATTGATATTTTAATACGAAATTTATACGAAAGAACTGCAGATATTGGTTTTATCGCGACGGATGACGATATTAGAAAATTTGTAAGCAATGAAGACCCCAGTGAACAAAGCCGAAATGACATTATCAAACGGCTGAATGAATACGTTGCTAAGTATTCTGTTTATGGAGAAATTGTCATTCTCGATCAAAACTATCGGGTTTTGGCAAATCTCGATCAAGGCAATGATATTCTGGGATTAACCCTGGATGACCCGATTTTGACTAAAACCATGGAAAGCAATGAAAGCTTTATCGAATCCTATCAGCCTTCTGCCTTACAGTCCAACAGATATAAATCCCATGTATTTTCCAGTAAAATATATGAGGAAGGCTCTCATTATCCGATCGGTATCATTTGTTTGTGCTTCCGTTTTGAAAATGAAATGAAGCAGATTTTTAAAAATTTGGCCAGGGATTATGATGGATCTGTTATTACCATTGTTGATAATGACAATCTGGTTATTGCCAGTAGTGATGAAAATCACGTTCCCACGGGCATCACCATCGAATCCCCTGAACCGGAAACCTATGGTGTCGAATATTATCGGGGCTCCGCGTATATTTCAAAAACCGTCTTTACAAAAGGCTATCAGGAATATTTTGGACTGGGCTGGAAGGGGCATATCATGCTTCCCCTTAATCTTGCATTTAAAGATACCACTGATCTTGAACACATCGATTCTGTGACAACCCGTAAATTAATGGGCATGGCCGATTCTTTTTCGGTTGCCCTCAATGAAATCATTGTCAAAACCCAGACCATCAATGGCTCCTTAAAACGTATTGTCTACAATGGTCAAGTTATTGAAAAAGACGATGCTATTAAAAATGAATATGCCCGCCTAAAACCGATTTTAAGCGCAATTGGTCGAATTGGCACTAAAACCAGCAATCTTTTTCAAAGCTCTGTATCCAATTTATTTTCCACTGTAGTTTCAGCCAGTTTGGTAGAAACCCGGTTTTTGGCATCATTAAGTGTGGATATCATGGATCGAAATCTCTATGAAAGAGCCAACGACTGCCGCTGGTGGGCACTTAATTCCAGCTTTCGCAAGGCTCTTTCCCATGAAGGCGAGATGAACCCAAGCGATCTACAGGAAATGACAACCATCCTAGCTTACATTAACAGCCTCTACACGGTTTACAGCAATTTATTTATTTTTGACCATACTGGTACTATTATTGCAGTATCCAATCCCGAGCGTTCCGAAGATATCGGCAAAACATTAAGCAATTCGTATATTCAACAGGTTTTAAGCAATTCAAATCCAGGCAAATATGTTGTTTCTCCTTTTGAAGCCACAGATTTATATGATAATCGACACACCTATATTTATGGGGCTTCCATTACCGACAGCCGCAACCCCAATCGAACCGTTGGAGGGATTGGAATCGTCTTTGACAGTCAATCACAATTTAAAGACATGCTGGAAGAAGTTCTGGAATCCAAAAATGATACCTTTGCTGTTTTTACGGATCGAAGCAAGAATATTATTGCGTCCACTGATGAAAATCATAAAATCGGCTCCGCTTTAAATCTTCCCCACGAAATGTTTACCCTATTAACCGGTACCCAGGAATCTAAAATTCTGGAATACCATGATTGCTGTTATTCCGTAGGCCGCGCCTGCTCATCCCATTACCGGGAATATAAAAGCACCGACGGATATCAAAATGATATTTTGGGTTTTGTTTTTGAAAAATTGTCCGATATTAATCAAACCAAGACTCTTGCCAGCAAAATCCAAGACATTGAGCAATCCGATTTCAACTATTCCATGACAGACAATCTTCAAAAATTAGCAACCTTTGTGATGAATGGACAGGTATTCGGCCTCGACGAATCTGTAGTATTAGAGGCCATGGACTGCGAACATATTATCACATTGCCTGGGTCCACAGATAATATCAAAGGTGCTGTTGAATACAACGGCAGCTACATTGTTGTGGTAAACACCCATGAAATCTTTAGTATGAAGGCAGAAAACAACGGGAATTCAGATGATTCCCATCTGCTTGTGCTGAAGCTTTCAGACGATGAGCTTCTGGCATTGCATGTCGATAATCTCATGAGTGTTGTGGAAATTAATGTTGATGACATTGCTCCCGTCAGTCTTTCATCTGCTGTTTCAGGTATTATTTGTCTTTCAGACAATAGCAATCGCACCATATTGGTTCTGGATCATCACATTTTTCTGGAAAAGCTGGCTGATAATGAATTAGGTGACGATTGGGAAGAAACCCTTCCCCTTATCGAAAACTTAACGAATCCGGTTTAATCCCAAAAGAAGATCGCTACTCAATGTGGCCATGTTCTTCCTTATCTTTAATTTTTAGTATTTTGTTTCCATCATCAAGAATCAGCACCTTCGGTTTAAACCGGGGTGCTTCTTTTTTTTCCATCATGGCATAGGAGATAATAATCACCTGGTCTCCTATCTGAACCAATCTCGCCGCGGCTCCATTGACGCAAATAATCCCAGTTCCTCTTTCACCTTCAATTGTATAGGTTTCGAAGCGTTCCCCATTATTCACATTGACGACCTGAACCCGTTCCCCGGGGAGAATATCCGACTTTTCCAGAAGCTCGCAATCAATGGTTATACTCCCCACATAGTTTATATTAGCCTCGGTGATTGTGCCCCGATGAAGTTTTGATTTAAAGAGTGTAATATACATTTTTATCCCCACTTTATTTTATTCTAAAATTATGTTGTCAATCAATCGTGTGTTTCCAAAACGCACGGCTACAGCTGCTAAAGTGGCAGCTTCTATTTTTTCAATGGCGTCCAGAGTATTTAAATCCAGAATCTCTACATAATCAATGACTGCCAGGGGCATCGTATTAATTCCATTTCGCAGAATAGTCTTTAGTGTCTCAACCTTTGTCTCTCCCAAGCGATACAAGCCCTGAATATCTTTCAATGATTTGTTTAAAATAAGGGCTTGATTTCGTTCTTCAGGGCTGAGATAAACATTTCTGGAACTCATAGCAAGTCCGTCGGCTTCCCTGATGATGGGACAGGTCACAATTGTCAGCTGCATATGAAGATCCCTCACCATTTTTTTGATAATTTCAACCTGTTGGGCATCCTTTTGGCCGAAATATGCCTTGTCAGGTTTGATAATATTAAAAAGGATGTTCACAACCGTGGTGACCCCTTTAAAATGCGTGGGCCTTGAGCTCCCACACATTTTTTTTGTGCTGACACCTTCAACCAAAACAAAGGTTGTGGAACCTTCCGGATAGATTTCACTAACATCCGGTACAAATAGAATATCAGCGCCGGCGGCTTCAGCCAATCTTGAATCTCTGTCAAAATTCCGCGGGTACGCTTTAAAATCCTCTCCCGGACCAAACTGGGTGGGATTGACAAAAATGCTGACAATGACGATGTCATTGTCAGTCCTAGCTTTTTGAATCAGTGACAAATGCCCTTCATGAAGATAACCCATGGTAGGTGTAAAACCAATGGTTTTATTTTGACCGAATGCATTGATTACGTCTTGCAGCTCCTCGATGGTTTTCGCTGTTTTCATGATTTACTTTGAAAGCTCCGCAATAATTTTATCATCAATGGTAAAGGTGTGTTTTTCTTCGGGAAATTTAAGCTCTTTCACTTCGCTGACGTAGTTTTCAATGGCCGTTTTTATGGTTTCATTAAGCGCAGCGTAACCCTTGGAAAACTTAGGTGACTGTCCCGAGTACATTCCCAGCAGGTCATGAATCACCAGAACCTGTCCGTCACAATATCTTCCGGCACCAATGCCAATGGTGGGAATTGAAACATTTTCGGTGATCAGCTTAGCTAATTTTTCCGGGATTCCTTCAAGGACAATTGCGAAGGCGCCGGCCTTTTCAAGGGCCACAGCATCTTCAATCACAGCCATTGCCTGGGCCTTGTCTTTGCCCTGGACCTTGAATCCGCCAAAGACATTGACCGACTGTGGGGTGAGACCAATATGACCCATTACCGGGATCTGCGCTTTGACAATGGCTCTGACCTTGTCCACCACATCCACGCCGCCTTCAAGCTTAACCGCATGGGCTTTCCCTTCCTGAATCAGTCTTCCAGCATTCCTAACGGCTTCTTCATCACTGATATGATAGGATAAAAACGGCATATCGCCGACAATTAAAGCAGTTTCTGTACCTCTGGACACGGCTTTGCAATGGTATACCATATCATCCATGGTCACTTCAAGGGTTGACTCGTAACCCTGAACCACCATGCCAAGGGAATCGCCCACAAGGATAGCGTCGATTCCGGCACCGTCCACAATTTTCGCCATAGAATAATCATAGGCGGTTAACATGGTTATTTTTTCATTGCTGGCTTTGGCTTTTAAAAAAGAGCTTACTGTAAATTTACTTTTCATTTTTTTCACCTTTCGTTACTGCTTTCATTATTTTAAAATATTTTTCTGAATCCATTCTTTTATCCCTAATCATGTTTAATGTTGCGATGCCCATGGTTTCATAAAGGTCCAGGTATTCGGGTATACTGGTTTTTATGGCATCCACATGTTTGACAATCGTATTTTCATCGCCACGGACCAGGGGACCGGTGAGAGCATCGACGGTTCCGCTTTTCCGCACATTATTCAAAGTCGCTGTTATCAGCGGCAGAAATGAAGAAGCGATCTTCTCCTGGTCAATACCAGCCTTTGTTAACATCTCAAATCCTGTATCAATTAATGTCACCATGTAATTTGAGAGCACACAGGCGGCGGCATGGTAAAGGATTTTACTCTCCTTATCGATGATAAAAAACTCATTACCGGTTACCTCAAGCATTTTTTGAATTAAAGCCTTCCCCTCATGATTTCCTTCCAGGGTGAATTTTATTGCCTCAAGGTCTTTAACCGGTGTTGAGACTTCTGAAAACGTCATAATCGGATGAAGGGAGCAGATCCCACAGCCCAACTTCTCAAAGCCCTCAAACACCTCTGATGAAAGAGCGCCGCTGGTATGGACAAAGGTATGTTTTTCATTCAGGTACGGTGATTGCCCAAGAAGGCTGACCACTTCCGGAATAATGTCATCACCAGTGGTGATAAAAACGACCGCACTTGCTTTAAGCAGTGAATCCAGATCTTCAAACAAGGCCGATCCGGTAAGTCCGGCTGATCGTACCGAGGAGCTTTTGCTTTTGCTGTAATAGCCTGACACCGACAAATTCTTTTGCATAAAATAGTTTCCCAACGATGTACCGACTTTTCCGGCACCGATAAATCCAATTTCCATAGTCATCATCCTTAACAATTCATTTAGCTTTAATAAATCCCAACTCATCCAAAATACATATTTTAACAAATAAAAAAAGGACTTCTGCTTAGAAATGGACATAAGCAAAAGACCTATTTATATGACATAAATATGTATCTGATTATTCAGTCTCTGTCCAAAGGATCAAAGCAGATTTTTAGTTTAATTTTTATTTGTTATTACAAAAGTGCAGTTCACTGGGATACCGCCTTGAAGATACAATACAATAAAACATAATAAATTGCAAGTAGTTTATATTTTCTGAAAATCAAAATGGGATATCGATGGTATAATGGGAATACAATAATTTAGAAATCGAATTGCTATTTGCCGAGGTCAGCCAAAAGCATTTATAGGTAATTGCGAAAGGAGACAAGTATGTGTGGTCGTTATACGATTTTTTCAGATAAAGAGAATTCAGAACTAAGCAGAATGGTTGAAGCAGTTAACCAAAAATTCAATGTCAAAATTAAAACTGGGGATATCTTCCCGTCCAATTTGGCACCGATTATAAGAGAGCATCAGGGAAAAATAGAATTAGATGTTATGGAATGGGGTTACCGCAATCCATTTAAAAAAGGCTTAATTATCAATGCCCGGTCCGAAACCGTGACAGAAAAAAAGATGTTCCGGGATGACTTTGAACAGCGACGCTGTTTAATCCCCGCTTCGGGTTTTTACGAGTGGGATCAGCAAAAGCATCAGTATCTGTTTGATTCGGATGCCATACTTTATCTTGGGGGCATCTATAAACCTTTTGAAGGAAAGAACAAATTTGTTATTCTGACCAAAGCACCGAACCCAATGGTTTTAGAAGTACACGATCGCATGCCGGTGATTATTCCGGCTGATATGATGGACTCCTGGTTTCAGAATGTTAAAGCTGCCATGGGCCTCCTCAAAGAAGATGCGGTGCCTTTAGTGAAACATCAAAGCGAGAAGATTAGTGAGTCTTCCCAAATTAAATTTCAGTTATAATTTCATACCGCAACCATATGTTTAGTGGACAATACATCTCTGGGTTTTTCCGCGTCTTCTTTTTTATCCCAGGGCAAAACATCACCGTCATCTCGAAGGTATTCAAGAATTTCCCAAATGCCTTCGCCGGTATAAGAGCTTACCTTAAAAATACGTTCACAGCCGGTTAACTCAAGCCACGCAACCGCCTGTTCCACATCCCCATCCGGGTCATCAATTTGTGTGACAATCCCAATAACGGGTCGTGAGCAAACCCCTGATACACAAGGTGGATAAAGCGAGTACGGCTCGGTTGAACTAAGCAGAAGGGCCACTACATCGGATTCATAGGCATACAAGGCTAAAGCCCGGGCTAAACCCGCATTTTCAGCGTATTCCCCTGGGGTATCAATGATGACATCGTAGTAATTGATATACTGGGTCTTTTTGTAATGTATTTTTTTTCCCTTCAGTGCCTGACGCAGTGTTGTTTTTCCGCATTCACTTCTGCCAACGAGGATCATTTTTTTCATAGTATGCCTTTCATCTCAAGTCTTTGTGATTTCACAGATTGTAAATTTCAGGGTATCTTTCAAATAAGCGAGGATTGCTTTTATGGCAGAGTCGACTTCCGAAATTCTTCCGGTAAACATCAGTGTGCCACTAAAACGATCAATGAACCCCAACTCAATCCGGGCTGTTTTTACTGCTAAATCACCTGCAATGACTGAAATTTCAGACGGTGTCATGCTTAGTACCCCAATGGCCGCTTTGTCATAATCAATGCTGGGGTTCAATCCTAATTTTTTATAGACAATAGCATCGGGACTGGCGATGATATGAGCCAATGTTACCTGCTTGCCGGGGACGGTTTCCTGAATAATTCTGAGCTTACCTTCGTTTGAACCTAATATGCCTTCCATTTTAAGAGGCCTCCTTTACTCCGTATCAGCAATTGCGTCAATAGAGAGTATAATAAAGTATTATATCACGTGAGAAATCAATTTAAATGGAGATACTTGCTTTTATCGGATATTCTGTAGCTCTTTAAAACTACCTATTCCCTTTATTTATGACCTGCTTTTAGCAGGTCTCTTCTTTTTCGGTATTCAATGATAGGTAAATCCCCCTGTATCAGGTTTTCATCCATTCTCAGCTCTGTTTTGATCGGTTTTTGTGTTAACACAACATGTCGGTCCTGGTGCAGAATATATCGATTGCCGATGTTGCTGAATCGATTAACGATCTGTTTTAAGACCGGGAGCTTTATAAATTTTTGATAAAAACGTAGATAAATACGGGTATGTTCCTCGTCAATGGGAGCAAAAACAGCTACAATTCGAACATCGGGGCTAATTTTATTTTGCCAAATGTTCGGCATTTGTAATTCAAGACTAAAATAATCCTTATAATTTTCAATTTCCTTGGGTTTTAATGGTTTTAAATGACCATCATCAACTACATTGTGAACATAAAATGTCATCCGGTTATCCTGCCATTTTACAACGGGACCATTCACCAGCGTTTTATTGCCTCTTCCAATAGAATTGGTGTGAACAAAAGGCAAATGAACCACATCCAATTGATTTTCAATGGCCCTGGTGTAGTGAACCGGCCACATTTCTGAAAAACCGCCATAGGAAAATCCCTGTCTCAAATATTCAAAGAAAGGAATCTCCGGGAGTTCAGCAGAATAGTCTCCATACCAAAGCCAAATAAAGCCATACATTTCTTTAACCGCGTAGGCGTTGACTTTATACCGATCCGGCACCGGAGTATTTTTTCCATTGGCTGGTATTTCTATGACCTTTCCCGATCCATCATAGGCAAGTCCATGAAAGGGACATTTTACGGAATCATGAGTCACTTTCCCAGCGCTTAAGGAAGCCCCTCTGTGGCAGCATTTATCGAAGATACAATTTATTTCGCCATTTTCACTTCGCCAAAGCACTAACTTTTCACCCAAGCGAGTAACACCAATCAGTTTATTATTTTTCAGCTCTTTTGCATCCATTATCCCATACCATTGGTTTTTAATCATTTTACAACTCTTTCTTTTGTCGATTTAATTTTCTGACCTCAGGTCAGCCGTCGGCATCTAAAATTTTGCGTATTCTGTTGAAAATATCATTGATCCCATCGTCGCCTTTAATTTTATGCAAAATACCCTTTTCATTGTAAAAATCCAATATTGGTTTGGTAGTCTCTTTATAAATCGCCAAGCGATCTAAAATGATTTCCTCCTGATCATCGGATCGATGGACTAAATCCGTCCCACAGATATCGCATTTTCCTTCAATCTTCGGTGGATTGTACTTTATGTGATAGCTCTCTCCGCATTTTGGACAGACTCTTCGGCCTGCAAGTCTATCTAGTATGGCAGCTTCGGGCACATCAATTAAAAAGACTCTATCGATGTGTTCATTTTGCTTATTCAGAATCAAATCAAGCGCTTCTGCCTGGTTTTCATTTCTGGGGAATCCATCCAACAAAAAACCATTGGCACAGTCTTCCTTTTTTAACCGGTCTTCAATAAGCGAAATGGTAATATAATCCGGGACTAGCTTCCCTTTCTGCGTATAATCCTCTATTTCCAGTGCCAATGCATCGCCGTCTTTGACTTTTGAACGAAAAATATCACCGGTGGAAATATGCGGGATCTTAAGATAATCACAAATTAACTTCGCTTGGGTCCCTTTTCCCCCACCGGGTGTTCCTAATAAAATTATTTTCAAATAATCCACCTCCTGAATTTAATATTAGAACTCATGCAAAACCGATAACGGTAATATTAAGAACTTCATGATCCGCCAGACAGATTTCATATGGCGTCACTTCAACATCTCCATTTCTGAATACCCACACATTTGGTCTTAAACAATAGCTTTCAAAGTTCTCGGTGACGATTCCAATTAAACCATTACTCAGTTTGACACAGCTTCCAACCGGATACGGGGCTATTTTAGTAATAAAGACCCTTACGAGGTCCGGATCAAATAGCACACAATTAGATCCCATAATATATTCAATGGCTTCTGACGGTATGAGACCCTTTCGATAAGGCCGATCCGATGTTAATGCATCGTAAACGTCTGCAATTGAAATGATCCTTCCATACAATGAAATATCGTCTCCCTTAATATTGTTGGGATACCCACCGCCGGCAAATTTTTCATGATGATCACGGATTCCCAGTTGCGAAGATTTGCTGCACTCATATTCTTTGATTAAATATTCATAGCCAAATGATGAATGTTTTTTCATTTGAGTGAATTCCTCATCGGTTAATGGGCCTTCTTTATTTAATATTTCTTTGGTAATAAAAACTTTTCCAATATCATGCAATAAAGCTCCAAAGCCTAAATTGCACAACTCTGTTTTATCAAGTCCCAGGGCAGTTCCCAACACAATTGACAAAACGGCAACGTTAACAGAATGAAAATATGTATAATCGTCAAAAACCTTTAGGTCGACCATATTGACCATCATATTCTTGTTTTCCAGGATTTCTTCGACGATTGTCTCAACCTGATTCTCTATTTCATTGAATTTCTTTTTGGAAACCGGCGAATCATTTTCCTTGCTGATAAAAATATCCTTGAGGCTGCGAACCGTCTTATTCCGAACCCGCTCATTGATTGTGTTTACAATTGGAATGTCGTTTAATATATCATCTTCAATATAAATACCATGATAATTGAGATTACGGATTCCTTTGATATAATCCATTGTTAGCATTGTGTTCTTTGCCAGCACAAGTTCTCCGCTTTCACCGTAAAGGTTATCTGCATTGATCATTCCTTCGCGCAGGCAATATGTTGGTGCAAATCTCATGAGGTCATCCTTCCAGTAAATCTATTTAATAATATCGCAGTCTTAAAATACTAAGAGCATTACCTTATTTTCGAACTAAATTAATGATAGTTTCTTTAAATACGATGATATCGTTTCAATGGATCGATGTCAATAGCCATTTGAAAGAACTGCTCTCTAAAAGCATAGAAACTATATCAATTACTCAACAAAAATCAATTGTAGATTTTTTTGATTTAATACAAGCAAAAAAACCGGGATGATCACATTTGGATCATCCCGGTTTCCTATTAGTATTTTGTTGTATCTTAGATCATAATATTTTTTTATTATTTTAGCTTATTTATCTCCAGCAAATAAACCACTGAAAAAGCCTTCAATATCCTGGAAAAAGCTTTGTACATTAGCAAAAAAACCGACCGAACCCTGGCTTGCCTGGGCTAATTTTATAAATGTATCCGGATCCATATTGAGTTCATTGAACTTATTCACCAGAACTAAAATTTCTTCGATCTGCTGACTGTCTAAAACCGTATCATACTTGGTTGCTGTTTCTTCAATGAGCTGACGAATTTCATCGTCCGACATGGTCTTTGTTTGAGCTATCTCACCTTTAAGGCTGTTAATGATATTAACCGCATCATCCCCGATTGCATCCTGGAGTTCTCCAGTGACCACCACTTCTTCAACCGCCGTTGTTTTCGCTTCTTCATCCAACACAGTTCCGGTAGCAGCCTCATAAGCTTTGTATATCCCTGTTAAGGCGCCTGTTCCTGAAACAGGTGTGTAGGCTGCAACAATGACCTTGGCATTTTCGATTCCTGCGGTGAGCAATGCCGCTTCATACATGTCATCGGTTACCCAGTCAATATTATTGGTTTTTAAGTCAATGCCGCCGGTATCTTTTTCCTGGACGTAAACACTGGATAAGGCAAGACTTCCAATTTTATCAAGCGAAACAAGTCCATCTAAATATTCCCGTTCATCAGCGTTTGTTACGATGGTTTCTTCCACATCGCCTCTTTTAATGCCGAAAAATCCATAGATCGTTTTTAATTGTGACTCGGTATTATCGGCACCAATGGCAACACTTGCACTTTTTGAGTCGGCAAATACCGGTGTCATCATGGTCGTTAATAAAACAAGTGCAGCCATAACGGTTACTACTCTCTTCTTCATATTTCACCTCATTGATTTATTTTCTTTGAACTTTTTTTAGAATTAAACTTATTATTGAGCTCAAAAATGATATGCAGTAAGAATATCAATAAATTCTAGTTTTTAGCTTAATTATTGAATAAAGATCCTAAATCCTATGGCTTTTTATAAAAAATGCTTATCGTTTTTTCTGCTTCATGTTATTATAATGTCAGAATTGAATTCAAGTAACAATTGATGTTGAAGCATAAATACCTTCATTGCCTAAATTTTTTCCAGCCAATCATTAAGAAAGGAAACCACAATGGATTATTTGAGTGAATATTGTACCGGACTAACCAATGCATGATGTAGAATATGGATTACATAAAGATTTAGCTGGAATGGAAAAAGCGGCTTTTCCAAACTTTAACATAACCCCATTTGTTATAAAAGTAATCAATGCCGTGGGAACAGTCAGTGTTGCCCTTACCAGACTGTCAATAAATAAAAGAAAACTAAAAATATCAGGCGCAGATGGCGGTAAATTCTATCTGACCATTTATGAACCTCAGAACTGCATCGATACCAAACCTTGCCTTTTATATTTCCATGGCGGTGCCTTTGTTTTCAGAGATTTTGGATACATGCACAAAAAAGTCTGTAAATATGCCACCGAATCCGCTTGTAAAATCGTATTTGTCCATTATCGTCTGGCACCGAAATACCCTTCAAACGTACTATTAGAAGACAGTTACAGCAGTCTGGAATGGGTTTTTAAGCATTCAAAGGATTTGGGAATCGATCCCAATAAAATAGCGGTTGGCGGCGACAGTGCCGGCGGAGCACTTGCAGCAGCGGTAACCCAAATGACAAGGGACCGAAAAGGCCCAAAAATCTGTTTTCAAATGCTGATTTATCCGGTAACAGATGCCGCACAAAAAACAGCATCCATTAAAAGCTTTGATAACACCCCGGGTTGGAACGCAAACCTGAATAAACAAATGTGGAATTACTATTTAAAAAATACCGATCCGAAAACCATGAAATATGTTTCACCCATGAGCAATCCTTCATTTGAAAATTTACCTGATGCCTATGTAGAAGTGGAAGAATTCGATTGCCTTAGAGATGAGGGCATTGCCTACGCCCAAAAACTCATGGATCATGGTGCCAATGTTAAACTGAATTATATAAAAGGTACTTTTCACGGTTTTGATATTAATCTCAAAAAAGGTGTTGTCATAAAGGCTGTAAACGCCCGGATAAAAGCACTTAGAGAAGCTTTTTCCTGAATTCCAGGTATTTTTAAATGGATACTCATTTTCGGTACTGCATTGCATAATTTTAAAAAACATCGTATGATTTTTTAGAAATCAATAATATTTAAAAGGAGATTTAATAAATGTGGATAGACCTTAGAAGTGATACAGTAACCCAGCCAACAGAAGCCATGCGTCAGGCGATGGCTCATGCAGTCGTAGGCGATGATGTCTACGGTGACGACCCGACAGTAAACCAATTGGAAAAATTAACGAGTGAACTTTTTGGTAAGGAAGCGGCGCTTTTTGTGCCCTCCGGAACCTTCGGCAACCAATTAGCTATTATGACTCACACCCAGCGTGGTGACGAAATTTTACTGGGCGATGACTGCCATATTCTGATGCACGAAGTTGGTGCAGCGGCGGTGCTCTCCGGTGTTCAAACCCGGACGTTTCCAACCAATTCTGGGCATATCGACATTGAAAAACTCAAGCGGATGATACGCGGCGACGATATCCACTTCCCTGCCACCGGACTGCTCTGTATGGAAAATGCCCAATCATCCGGGGCAGTTGTTTCATTGGCAGACATGCAAGCCGTATACCAGCTTGCCCAGTCCAGGCATGTTCCGGTGCACATTGATGGTGCCCGGATTTTCAATGCGAGTATTGCCATTAGTGCGGATATAAAGGAAATCGCGGCCTGTGGCGACTCTGTGAATGTCTGCCTTTCCAAAGGTTTATGTGCACCGGTTGGCTCGATGCTAATCGGCACTAGGGATTTTATCCGCAAAGCCCGGAAAAACCGGAAATTAATGGGCGGCGGGCTTCGACAGGCCGGAATTCTTGCCGCCGCCGGAATCCTTGCTTTGACTGAAATGGTATCCCGCCTGGAAGATGATCATAAAAATGCCCATTATCTGGCTGATCGCCTTGAAGAAATAGAATCATGCCAGGTAAATCGCAATCGTTTGGCAATCAATATGGTATTTTTCACCCTGCCGGAATCAGTCATAAGTGAAGCTGCTCTTATCGAAGGACTGAAAAATAAAATGATTCGAATAAACGGCCAGGAGGATGGTGAGTACCGATTTGTCACCAATTACGGCGTATCCGTTGACGACATCGATCTGGTTGTGAAAACCATGAAAACCATTATCGACAATTAAACTTTTGATTTATATTCCAGATAATTGAGTCAATTTCTTCATTGATTTTTAGGCAAATCATTTTAGCATAATTTTCTGCCTCTGTCCAGTATATTTTAACTGATTCTTCGAAAAATTTGACATATCACAGGTTATCAGTTATGATTATTAAGTAACAACCATTAAATCGGCCTAAATTTGTTAACAATTAAATAATAAAACAATCGTACCAACGTTGTTAGATGAGATAAAATTCATTAAGCGATTTTATCAAGTCCTGCAAACAAAAGGGTATGATTGTTTTTTTTTATTAGCTTTTTTAGAGAAATCAATGTTTTATATAAGAAACGATAAACCGATAATCAATAATTAAGAGAGGTACTATGCATGATACGTTTTGAAAACGTAAGAAAAAAATACGGCGATACTGTCATCCTTGACAATCTCAGTTTTAACATTGAACCAGGTGAGTTTGTTGTCCTTATTGGTCCCAGCGGCTGTGGTAAAACCACCACCCTTAAATCCATTAACCGACTGATCACCCCAGACAAAGGGAAAATTTTTGTTGATGGCCAGGATATTTCAGAAGTTAACCCCGTTAAACTCAGGCGAAAAATTGGATACGTGATTCAGCAAATTGGACTATTCCCGAATATGACCATTGAGCAAAATATTGGCATTGTGCCAAAGCGGCTCAAATATCCTAAAAGTAAAATAAAAGAAATTACCCAGGAACTGATGGAAATGGTCGGCATGTCCTATGAAGAATATGCTCATAAATACCCTTCCGAACTTTCAGGCGGACAGCAGCAGCGTATTGGTGTGCTCCGGGCCTTGGCGGCTTCTCCTCCAATTGTCCTAATGGATGAACCATTTGGTGCCCTGGATCCCATGACCCGAAGTATTTTACAGGATGAGATTGTCAAGCTGCATAAAAAACTCAAGAAAACCATTGTTTTCGTAACTCATGATATGAACGAAGCACTGGATCTAGCCGATAAGATTATTTTTATGGAAAAAGGCGAAATTGTTCAAATGGCCACTCCCGATGAAATGCTTGCACATCCAGCCAGTGCTTTAATTCGTGATTTTATGCGGAAATCATCGTCAAGTGCCGATTCTTCGGATTTGACTGCTGCAGATTTCATGAAAACAAAATTCTTTAGCGTCTATAAGAAACGAAGTATCCGAGAATGCACAGATTTAATGGCACGACAACACATTGATTCGCTTTTAATAAAGAACGATGACGATACCTTTGCCGGGATTGTAACCATCAGAGATATTAAAAAACATGGCAAATCTTCTGGCAGCATTGGTGACATTACCCCCTATGATAATATTACTTCCAGTATTTCAGAGAATGCCAAAGAATCTTTTGATAAGCTCTACAACACCGGAGACAATTATGTTGTTGTTTTAGAAGACAACAAGACCATTGCCGGAATAATTTCTAAGACAAGTATGGCTACCGCTATGGCCGACACCTTATGGGGAGATATGCAATGAGTTTTTTTGACACCTATGGTGAACGGCTGATTGATGCCATTCAAATCCATTTATTTTATGTTCTTTCTTCAGTTCTCATCGGATTTTTCATTGCTTTGATTTTGGGCATTCTACTTTCTCGAATTCCGCGGTATGCAAAAATAATAATGCCTTTACTTTCAATTTTCCAGACAATTCCAGGTATTGTTTTTGTCGGTGTCCTCTTTCTTTACTTAGGCATGGTTCCGGCAACTGTCATTATTGCCTTGGCTGTTTATGCTATTTTTCCGGTGCTGAAAAATACCTATACCGGCTTAATGGATGTTAAACCCGAATATATTGAAGCTGCTAAGGGTTGCGGCATGTCCCAGATTCAAACACTTTTAGAGGTTGAGCTGCCGCTTGCGACGCCTTCAATTATTACCGGATTACGGATGTCCACCATTTATACTGTCAGCTGGTCGGTTTTGGCGGCAATGATTGGCTTAGGTGGACTGGGTGAATTTATCTATATTGGTATCGCCTCAAATAACAATGCGATGATTTTAGTTGGAGCCATTCCTTCGGCTATTATGGCCATTGTCCTCAGTTTATTAATTGATGTTTTGAGACGGTTTGCTATTCCAAAAGGATTAAGGAGTTTAAAATAATGGATATTTCAATAATACTTGAACATCTTTATCTGGTTTTTTTGTCGGTGCTATTTTCAGTGGTGGTTGGATTACCCTTGGGTGTTCTTGCCTATTTAAATAAACCACTGCGCAAAATAGTTTTGTGGGTTGTTGAAATATTACAGACGATTCCGGCCTTGGCTTTGCTTGGGCTGATCATGGTCATTTTTGGAGCAGGTAAGGTTACTGTAATTACCGGACTGGTGCTCTACTCCCTCCTGCCCATTGTCCATAACACCTTCATTGGTTTGGAAAATGTTGACAGCGGCATTAAAGAAGCTGGCAAAGGAATGGGCTTAACAAAATTTGATCGCCTGATTTCAGTGGAAATTCCTTTGGCATTTCCGATGATTTTCACCGGCATTCGTATCGCTACGGTCACCACCATAGGCGTGGCTGTTTTTGCAACTTCTGTGGGCGGCGGCGGTCTGGGATCAATTATTAACCAGGGGATTCGAACCCAGAATATGAAATTAATACTTTTTGGCACATTGGCCCTGATGATCATGGCCATATTCTTTGATTTCTTAATGATCTGGATTAACAATCGTTTAGTAAAACGTACATCGAATTAGAATTTTCGAAAATTGAAAGGAAAATAATATGAAAAAATTTATAAGTTTATTAGTTGTAATGATGTTAGCTGTTTCTTTTGCAGGATGCAGTTCAGGAAATGATGAAGAATCAATCATCATTTATGACGGTACATTTTCTGAAATGAAAATCGTTCATCAAATGGCAAAACTTGTTGTCGAAGACCACACCGATGCAACCGTGGATATACGGGATGAAATGTCGGATGTTAACAGTTTCAACGAATTGGTAAGCGGTGGTGCTGATATGATGAATGCCTACGATGGCACACTTTTAACAACCTATTTAAAATTAGATATCAGCGACGTTCCGGTCGGATCGACCATTTATGACTATTCGAATAAAATTGCGACCGAAGAAAAAGGCGTTCACTTGATGGATAAACTAGGTTCTGAAAATACCTATGCGATTGGTGTTTTACCTGAAACCGCAGAAAAATATAATTTAAAAACAGTCAGTGATTTGGCAGCTGTTTCAGATCAGCTTATTTTCGGAGCTGAACATGGTTTCTATACCGAAGAAGGCAGCATGAAATATACACCATTCATAGAATTCTATGGTCTTAACTTCAAAGAATCCAAACCCATCGATATTGCTTTAAAATATTCTGCGATTGAAAATAAAAATATTGATGTGACCATGGTTTATACAACCGACGGTTTAAATAAAAAAGCAGGTTTGGTCATCTTAGAAGACGATCGACAATTTTTTCCTGAATACAATGATGCATTACTCGTAAGAAATGATCTTTTCGAACGATTTAGCACCATTGCCCCGAATCTGGAAGAAGTTTTAAATACTCTGGGTGGGGCTTTTACAGATGAAATCATGACCAACCTTACCTACGAAGTCGATGTTAATGGTCGAACCCCTGAAGATGTCGCCCATGAATTTTTACTGGAAAAAGGATTAATCTCAAAGTAAAAATCATGAGTTTTTCATAGCTTGTTAGCTAAGGATATCGTGAAAATTGATTAAAACCATAAGTTTGTTTTATGTCAATCTAAAAAGAATCTGTCAGTATAAAATCTGACAGATTCTTTTTATTTGTCTAACAATATGATAAAACTGGTTGAATTTCAGAAAAGCATATCATCCCAAGCAGCAGGCGCATTTTCAATTTTAATTTTACGAAGTTACATTCTTCAGCATAGAAATAGCTAATTCTTGAAGATTTATGGCTTCGGGACAAAAACCAGGATTTTTGATTCTCAAGTCAGTCATGTACTCTGTGTCCAGCTCTCCTAATTTCTCAAAGTAACAATTAATGCGATGGTTTAAAAACACATTGTTCAACTGAAAATCAACAGGAAACGGCATGCTGACATGTTCATATACCAATCCTTCCTCCGTGAATGGTGGGGGATATTCTGCAGCAGGCAATGTTGGTATTAAATCGTGGACATTAAAAATTCGAAAGCTGTTTTCAACATGCTCATTATAGTTTTGAATAAAATCCGGGTCACCGGGGCGACCCGCTGCGTAGGTATAAACATAAGGATTTTTAACGGCTGTGTTTACAGCGATATCCAGCCCCGCCATTATTGCAAGATCAGCCCCAAGACTATGACCAGTGATAAATAAAGCTTTATTCGGAGTTGCTTTTAAAATAGCTTCAATCAGATTGCTTCTGAGGGATTCGTAAATTCTGGTAATCCCCCGATGGGTCTTCCCGGCATTTTCAACGTAGGGAAATGAAATCTGAAAGAGATCCAAGTCGGAATCGAGATTAGGCGTTGAATCGGAGCCCCGAAAAGCCAGAACAATGCGCTCCTCTGATTCTGCTATAAAACCAAAGCATTCCTCGATTTTTTCTGTTACTCCCACCATTCCGTAAATGGTATGGCTAAGCGCATAGGCTTCAGGCAAAATAAGCTCTTTTTTATCAAAAAATGGATACGTTTGATAGGAAAAAGCCGAAAGTAAAATTGCGTCCTGATTATTAAAGCCATTGGCATCAGATAATGAGTTCATGATTTCCTCCTCGATACTTTTAATTGTATGGCCACATTATAATGCACTGTTTTTCATACCGTCAAGAAATTTTCCTAAAAATGCTGCAATAAATAGAAAAAAGAATGATTGATGATCCGTCCGTTAAAAATTCCAAACCTAAAACATTATCTATGATATAATTTTCTAACGATTAATGTATTATACCAATCAAGGAGGATTGAATGGCCCCAATAATTTGCCCTAAATGTGGTTGCAAAAATACCACTGCTGTTTCTGATATTAAATCTTCAAATGATGAATCGACTATAAAAGCAACTCAGGAAAAGGCTTTATGCTATTATTGCAACAGCTGTGAAACAAACTTTGGGGGTGACACGACCCTATTAGAAAAATCTACTATCCGCATCTACGTAAATACTTATAAAAAAGACACGGTCAGCCAGACAATAAACTTTTATAAAACCGCTGCCGGAGCTACTGTGGAGGGACCCTTTCTCTGTTATTATCCCGATCTTCCGGAACTTTATCTGGATCAGGAACAATGGGCTCGATTTCTTAAATCTTTTTACGCACTTTATGTTTTTGACTGGAAGCATGATTATATAAATACGGATTGCTCTCACGAGTTTGGCTGGGATCTGAAAATTAAATTCGAAGACCAGGAGCCCTTCGTATCCAAGGGCAGCGATTGCTATCCCCCTTACTGGGATGCTCTGATGGATCTTTTTGTAAGCTTTGGCCTTCCCAATATTAAAAATAAGTTAGCC
>NZ_LGYO01000026.1:26363-77088 GCF_001263355.1 Acetobacterium bakii | reverse complement strand
GGGTTTTTGCGGAAGAACCCTAAATGACCGTGCAAATGGAGTTCTCCGGTCGGAATATACATGAAACACAGTTTATTTATTTATCTTTGTCAAATTTAATTTTTACAATTCACAATATATTATGTTATATCAATTACATATCCTGTAATACAAATAAATAACTTTCAAATTTTTAATATTAAGTAATCATTAATTAATATTGATATCCATGCTCTTTTACTCACGAAAATATAATAAAAAACCGATTGATCAAATTTAATTGAACAATCGGTTTTTATTTTTATTTTAAAACTGCAATGATTATATCCCGGATTTATTTTCGATAATTGTATTTACACATTCACTCGTGCATAAAACAGATAAAATATAACTGCACTGATCCCAGAAAAGTGTGCTTTGAAATATCGGAAACACTACACTGAATCGGTTCTTCCTTAAATTTGAGTAAATTCCTTGTTCTATAGAAGTAAAGCTCTATAATTTTCACGATTTTAATATGTATGCTTCAATGAATACTAAAAAAAGCGGAAGAGCCACTATTCAAGGGGAATATTCATTTAAGCCGGCTTTTGTAATTTCATAACTTTGCTCTTTATTGAATCACTGTGAATTCTTTCAATCTCTATTCTATCATTTGCTAATGCTTCTTTAATTATTTCTTTTATCCTTGGTTCTGAAAAACGAATTATATTTTTTTCCTCTTTATTAGAGCTATGATTTTTATTATCAATAATCACTAACTTTTTATAAAGATTTAAAACATTTTCGAATTTTCCATAAGTTAATTCTTTCAAATCATGATGTTCGCTTTTTATCTCTTTAATCGGAATATCTCGTCCAGCTAATGTCTGGCAATGAAAAACACCTGATTCTTGGCACAAGGATTCATCAATTACGACCACATCTAACTTTTCAAGATTATCTGCTGTCAGAACAATTGCTAGAATTGCATCGTATAAACAATCAATTGACTTTATAAAATATGTAGAAAGACAATTATTGTTTGTTCTAAATTCTTTCGTAACAAAATCTCCTTCAACATCCCTAATTGATTCAACTTCTTCTAAGGCTTGAAATTTTGCTCTTGATGAAATTTTTCTCACTAAATATGGCATTAATGTTACTCTCCATGTTTCTTAAGGTTTTCAATTACTTCCTCTAAATATTCATTTAACCATTTAGCTGAAGTTTCACTGTTTTGTAAAATACATATACTTTCCTTAGAATTCCAATTTTCAAACGCTTTTATTGCAAAGTCTTTAACTTCAATATTTTTATTTGAAAACCCAGCCATTGCGATTGTTTGACCAATTGGCTTTATTTCATTATATTCAAAATGTGAAATGATATGTAAAATTCCAATACTTGTATTGGAATTACCGATATATGTGGTAAAAACATCAGCCAGCCATAACATTGTCTTTAAGATTCCAATCTTTGGGATAACCTTACTTCTAACAAATTTTTCTGATCGTGGTGTGATTCCTGACTCAAATATATCTTCAGCCATTATTTCAAAAATTTCTTTAGTAAATGCAGGGTGTGAGTTATCTATTATCGACACTTTCTTAATATCATTGATCTCACTCCCAATAGAACTTTTATCAATTAATATTTCCTGTTGCTCTGCACTAGTATTTTTTTTATTTGTGTCAGTAAAATATAAAAGATTCGAATTGTTATCTCTTGCAATAGAATTATTTGGGTTATAATCTTCAATTGCAGACTCTAGTAGATATGTATTATTTTTAATTGGGTTATAATCTTCAATTGCAGACTCTAGTAGATATGTATTATTTTTAATTAAGTATTCATTTTTAGACTTGCTTTTACTCATAATGAAACCAATCCTTCAATATTTACTACTAAATCTCCAATCATTTTTACACACCTATCACCAAATGCACCTAAATTTTTGATACCAAATCTTATCGACATATTATCGGGTTTTGTATTTATATCAAATACTAAAATAATTCTAACTGGATCATCGATCTTATCTAATTTTCCTAAAGAAATATTAGTAATTACATTTAACGATTCGGTTTTATCATTTATTTCAATATTATCATTTCCATTTATCATTAATGACCAATCGTTACATAATTTATCATTATAGAAATTTAAAGGATTAATCAGTTTATTTTGAAAATCATCAATTTCATCACTATTTAATTTTTTCATTACTCTTCTACAGTTAACTGCTAGCCTACCGCCTTTTAAGTCAAAGGCTGATAAGGCTAAATCTAATATTTTCTTTGAAAAATCCACTAATTCTTTTATTGACTCCTTCTGTACTTCACCATTCACATCTGATCCATTATAATTAGCGTCAATGCGATCAGGCATAAATAAAATTTCCCACTTTTTACTTATAGACATCATTTTTAATCTTGTCTCGGTTATTAATGTATTAATTGGGAGTTCAATTTTTTGAATTTCAATAGTACTAGGTATGAAAATTTCGCCCTCAAATCCTTTAAATGCATCCATTAATATTTGAATTGTATTCATACCAGGTTTTATATGTTCGTATGTACCAAATATGCTCATTTGATAATTTAGAAATTTCCCCATAAGACTTAATCCTTTCCAAAATAATATGATATTTATTATATAACTAAAATTACTTAATTGATACACTTAAAATGAAATTAATTAATATATTTCTATCTTAAATCTTACATTTTAGCGTATTTTGTCTTATTCTTACTATTTTCTTGTTAATTTACTTCTTTAATAATTAAAAAAGACAAGCTAAAGATTTAAATAATTGCAATTGGATAATTCTATATTCAATGATTATCAAAGCCATTTTTATGGTAACTGATATAATAATCCTCTGTTGTAAAATAAGAATGCCTTTTTGCAAAAGATACTTGCAAAAAACATCTGTTCTGGACAGTATTATTTACACAGCTACAATTTGGATTAAAGCACTTATCGCTTACTTATCAACACCATTTCTAAAGTCATCCTATGAGTTGATATTTATATGTGATATACTGATTTCAAAATTATTTCCTATTTTAATAAAGGAGTGCTTATATTTGAATATAGAAAATTACGTTGAAACAAAATATCGAGAATTATTGCTGAACCTGAATACTGAGTTCATTGATTTATACACTTGGTTTAAATATCCAAAGTTAGAAGAAGTTCTTGCTACACTACATTTTATAATAATTAATTCATTCAAAAAAATGAATGAACGATTACCTACAAAAGAATACACTGCTCACTTTTGGGCAGATCCAAGTAGAGAACTCTTAAAAGCAATCGATCTTTCAATTGGGTTGCAACAAGCATTAAAAAGCAGTACATATTCTTTTAATATAGATCCATATTACATTAAACTGTTTACTGATTCTCGCAAATTTCTCTGTACTAGCCTTGGTAGTGAAATACCCCCGCATATGGATAAAGTTGAGTTGTATTTTACTTCGCCAATATTTGTGACAAATAATCCAATTACTGTGGTTTCTGGTTTGGATAAAATAAATTTTGAACTAAAACCCATTGGAGAAGGATCATATGCAAATGTTTATAAATATAAAGATACTTTTTATCAGAAGTGGTTTGTTTTAAAAAGAGCAAAAAAAGATTTAGATAATAAAGAATTGATTCGCTTCAAAAGAGAATTTGAACAAATGAAAGAATTCCATTCTCCATACATTGTTGATGTACACCGATTTAACGACACTTCAAACGAATATATAATGGAATTTATGGATTGTTCTCTATACCAATATATCGAAAAAAACAATAGTAAATTAACAAAACCACAAAGAAAAAGTTTACTAAATCAGGTTTTAAAGGCGTTCCAGTATATTCATTCTAAAAGTTTATTGCATCGAGATATTAGTCCAAAAAATGTTTTAATTAAACTGTATGATGATGTTCCTGTAGTAAAAGTAGCCGATTTTGGATTAGTAAAAATTCCTAACAGTGATTTAACTTCTATTAATACAGAATTCAAAGGTTATTTTAATGATCCAGCATTGATTTTAGAAGGATTTGATAACTATGCAATAGTTCACGAAACCTATGCTCTTACACGTCTAATATACTTTATCATGACAGGTAAAACCAATATGGATAGCATAAACAATACGAATTTAAAAATTTTTCTAGAAAAAGGAATGTCTTCCAATAAACAACAGCGTTTTCAGTCTATTTTTGAATTAACTGAAGCAGTTAAATATTTTTAATATCGTACTCAAATTTCCTATTTTTACTTCAGGAGGTAAAAGTGTTATTAGTTAAATTCTTTGCAGTAGATTGCAAAATTGAATCAATTGATCAATTCCAGTATATATCAAACATAAGTACTATTTTGGCATTATCTGGTTTTACCACCGAGTATCCATCAAATCAAACTAATGCTAATTTTATGATAAACAGTGCTATTACCCCTTTGGATGATGGAATATTTTTATTTGAATATATTTATCGTAATGCTATATTTCAGATAATCTATGAGTTTGGAACATATTCTACTTCAAAACAATTGGAAATTCAAATTTCTTCTGATGATTATATTATTAAACCTGAAAACAATTATCTTGAACAACTAAAACTAAAAATTAAAATGATAATCAAGCATGATTGGGAAAAACTGATTTGGTTATATGATAAAGATTCAGAGGCACTCTCAGTTGCACTCTATCCTAATATTTATAGAACAGAAAATATGATGAGACAATTTATCAGTGAGGTAATGAACAAAGAGTATGGGGCTAAATGGTGGGATCTGTTTGTCCCTATTGTGATTAAAGCCAAACATAGAGCACGAGCTGTTGGATATAAAACAGTAGTACCGGGTTTTAATAATATAGACGAACGATTATTGTCAATTGATGTAGGAGATTTACTAGACATTTTACAGATGCAATTAAAAAAATGGAATCCTAGGTTTGATACAGAAATAAATGACATGTTAGTTGGAAAAAAACCAACTAATAACGTACTAATGGAAAAGCTTTTGGATAAACAGACAACAATTGTTACTGACTTATGGAAAGAGCAATTTTCACAATACTTGCCAGAGGAATTTTTAAAAGAAGCTCATATTTTTGAACTAAATAGAAATCATGTAGTTCATAATAAATTGATCGATAGAATTGCATATAACAGTATCCTTCTATCTATTGAAGTTGTGGATATAGCGCTAAATAAAGCGCTTAGCTTCCTAAGTATAATGATTAGATCAAAAGAACAGATAGATAGCCTTGAACGCGAATTCTTACTACAAGAGGAAGAAGAAAGAAAGTCTACATATAAAGAAATTATTGAGTCGGAGGCAAATATTAAAATTCGCGATTTTGATGAAATATTAAATTTATTTAATGACATGCTTTCAGATTTACACACTCATATCATTGAAGATTTGCGTTTCCGTTCCGATCTGAATATCTCAGATTACCAAGACATTGACTCAGATTCGAATGAAGGGCAATTATTTGATATAGAATACAAAATAACTGGAACAATCGCAAGAATATATTTTGGCTTGAATATTGATGATTCACCAGGATCATCTAGTCAAGTGAAAATATCCTTATCTGATGGAGAACATACAATAGTTGAAAATTTATATTACACAAATGGTGAAGCAGTATTTGATACTGAATTAGGATACTATATGCCTGAATGTTATGATGAAATTTCTGACACTGATGAATTGCGTGATTCTATTATCGCCTATGTAAACGAACATTATGAAAGTTTACCAGAAAAAGTTGACGCTGATATGTATTTTATAATCAAAGATGGTGGGAATAACCCTATCGCAGATATACCTTGCTGTGAATGCGGCAATGATTATATATGTATCGATGAGAACTATGCACCTTTTGGAAAATGTTTAAGTTGTGGTACTCAAAATGAAATTCGTATTTGTGAACGCTGTAGCTGCTATTTCGAGCAAGAAGACGATGGTGAACTGGGAATTTGTCCTAATTGTTTTGATCTGATTAAATTCGAGTAAAAATTTACATTTTGAGTGACCCTAGTGTTGAGAAAAGAAAGTAATAACTATCAAATTGATATTGATTTGGAAAAATTGAATAGAAGATATAAAATCATTTTATATTGAATAAATAACATCATTCGAAAAATAGTATTTTCAGAAGATATATTCTAGGATTATTTACCATTTTTATTTACTAGTTACACTTCAAACCTATGACTATTTACGGATTATATTTCAAAATACCTAAAATTACCACTTACACTTCAAAATATATTGATGTGTAAGTGGTAATTTAGAAAATAGAATGGCTTAAAACTATGTATTTACATGATATTTATTTACTAGGTATACTTCAAAGTACACTTTTCATTTTTATGCTGTTTATAATAAAAAAATTTAACCGCTTTTCACAGCTGATCATTTTCTGACTCCCTGCTTTTCCATCTCAAATTAATTTAATTTCAAATGATTTGGTATTCGCAGTCAACATCTGATAATAGCACATAATTACTTTTAAAAAAACAAGACTTTCAGTGCAATTTTTTCGCACTAAAAGTCTTGATCTCGCATTTATGAATAATTGCTTTTTTATTCGTTTGTCCGTTCTCTGATAAAGAAATGAATCGGTGTTCCAAAGAAATCAAAAGTCTCTCTGATTTTGTTTTCCAGGTAACGTTGGTATGAAAAATGTACCAGGGTTGCATCGTTAACGAAAACAACAAAGGTTGGTGGATTTATAGCAACCTGAGACGAATAATAAAGCCTTAATCGTCGACCATGTTTGGATGGCGGTTGTTTCATAAGGACAAACTCGGCCATGGCTTCATTTAGCTTACCAGTGGTAATCCGTTTTGCGCTTTGGGCTTTAACATACTCAATGGTTTGAAATATTTTTCCTAGTCGCTGACCGGTCTGAGCTGAAATGAAGATAATCGGAGCATAGGTCATAAAGGAAAGCATATCGCGAATATCATCTTCCATTTTTTTCATGGTTTTATTATCTTTTTCGACCGCATCCCATTTGTTGACAACAATAATGGAAGGTTTTGCTCGATTATGAGCAATTCCGGCAATTTTTGCATCCTGCTCGGTGATTCCTTCGGAACCATCAATGAGGATTAAAACCACCTGACTTCGCTCCACTGCGGCAATGGCACGAACGATACTGTATCGTTCAATATCTTCATATATTTTCTTTTTTCGCCTTAGTCCGGCGGTGTCAATTAAAACGTAATCTTCCCCATCATAACGCACATTGGTATCAACCGCATCCCGGGTTGTTCCGGGAATATTGCTGACAATCAGACGATCTTCGCCTAAAACCTTATTAATCAGGGTTGATTTTCCAACGTTTGGTTTTCCAATTACAGCAACTCTTAATCGATCATCTTCTTCTTCCTCATCATTATAATGACGCTTAATATGATCGATGACTTCATCAAGAAAATCCCCGAGTCCAAGACCCTGTTCAGCGGATATGGCAAGCGGTTCGCCCAATCCCAGATTATAAAATTCAAAAATGTTGTTTTCCAGAGTTTTACTGTCTACCTTATTAACGGCCAGCAGAACATCTTTATCATGTTTACGAATCATGTTGGCAACTTCTAAATCTGTTCCGGTGATCCCCTCACGTCCATCAACCATTAAAATAATAAGATCCGCCATATCGATGGCGATCTCGGCCTGGATCCGCATCTGCAGAAGGATATCATCCTTGGCGTGTGGCTCAATCCCTCCTGTATCAATGAGTGTAAAATGGTGATTCAGCCATTCAGCATCGGCAATGATGCGGTCCCGGGTAACCCCTGGGGTATCTTCTACAATTGCAATTCGTTCTCCTACTAATCTATTAAACAGAGTGGACTTTCCAACATTTGGGCGTCCTACCACTGCAACAATTGGCTTTGCCATAATTATTCTTCCTCACTTATTATTCTTAGAATCAGGCTTTCGCCATTTACCGGTACCCCAACAGCCTTGATATCAAGTGCTTGTCCCAGAGTTTCCAGTGTCCAATCATCCAGTAATATATTTGTACCGCTTCTTAGCGCATTTTCAGGAATAAGCAAAATATCCCTTGGATTTGCTTCCAATCCCGGTTTTAACTGCTCAATGATATCCTGACCGGTCATCAATCCTGATACGGTAATGGCTTCACCAAAAAAATCATTCGTTAAAGCATAAATTTCAACATCGATTTCCGGAATTTTCTTTTTCATTTTTTTTATGAGCTCCCGCAGATAATCGTAAGCAGCGGTTCCGGTGACAATGCCGACTTTAGGAAAAAACTTTTTGTCTAACCCTTTATGGAGCCAGCTCTCCAGTCCTTCGTTAAATGATTCTTCAAAATCCGATAGCATTCCTACCCCATTTTCAATCTGGGGGAACCCATTATAATAGGTTGGTCCCGGAATTGATACACCGGCTTTAAGAAAAAATTCATCACTGGGATACACAAACCCATCTCCGAATTTTTCTTCCATCTCAGTGTGAATCTTATTAATAATATCGATTGTTCTTTGGGCTCCAGCCTGGTCAAACCCTTTGATTTCAAGGAGTCCTTGTCGATGTCTGGAAATTCCCACCGGAACCACTGAAACGGATTGAAGGGTAGGATAATAGGCCTTTAAATCCGCTAATGTTTTAATTAATTCCAAATCATCATTATATCCCGGTACCAGTACGATTTGTCCGTTCATTTGAATCCCATTTGCCTTAAAAGCGTCAAGATATGACATCACATCCCCGGCAAAGCGATTATTCAGCATTTTACAACGCAATTCCGGGTTTGTGGTATGAATGGATAGGTTCATGGGCATAATCCGATACCGGATTATCCGATCCAATTCAGCCTTTGTCAGATTGGTCATGGTGATGTAATTTCCGGTGAGAAAAGAAAGACGCTCATCATCATCTTTCACATAGAGACTTTCACGCATGCCTTTTGGCAATTGATCAATAAAACAAAAGATACAATTGTTTTTACAGGTTTTTGTTCCAATCATCTCTTCTGTGAAAAGAACACCCAGATCCTCCTCAAAATCTTTTTCGATTTCAAGCTCCCAGATTTCTCCGTCCGGTTTTTCAATTTCTACCATTAATGTTTCATCTGCAATTAAATAGCGATAATCCAGGACATCCATAATCTGGGTTTTATTTATGGTTAGCAGCTTGTCCCCTGCCTCAATTTCCATTTCATCCAGTATGCTGTTTTCAAGCACACCCTCAATAATAAATTTTTTCAATGCTATCTCACTTGTTTCTTTACAATTTAAAAACTGCCCGCAAAACAAGCCGGCAGATCTCCACATCTATTATATAGTATTTTACCATAAAAAAAAACCTATTTAAGTTTTTTTTCGAAATACATGATGAATATCTCTATTTTTTATTCCTTCCCCACCGGACAGGCTACCATACAAAGGCCGCAAACAGCCCCGCGGCCAATATGCTTATAAGCATCCTTCATATGCTGGCTGCAGCTATAGGCATCATAAAGCGCATTTCTTGGCAGTCCCAATTCCCAAAGCTGGCCTTCAATGGCCATGGCCGGACAAGCCGTCACACAGGCCCGACAGGTGCCGCATTCGCTTCTGGTTGTCGGTACGCCAACAGTTAATGGAGCATTGGTAAGGACCGTCCCCAGTCGCACACGAGGGCCATAGTTCCGGTGAATAAACAAGGCACTTCGGCCAATCCACCCTTCACCGGATAATACAGCACCGGTTTTATGTTGAAAAGCGCCGGTGAATGCATCATTGGGGTCCGCGACGGACTGAGAAGCGGGAATGGCTAGGGAGGGGTATCCCCGATCTTCCAAAAATAAACTGAGACGCAGTGTAATATCATCAATAAGACGATTTACAGTCCGGTAATGACTAAAATATGTTTGGGTGGGTTCATATTTAATTTGATCTAAAACACCCTGGGATAGTCGTATAAAAATCGTGATGCACCGTGAATAACCCATTCTTTTTTCTGCGGTTAATACTTCAATGTTCGAAAAACTCAGTTCAGTGGCGCCCAGGGATTTCCCAAGGAATCTGATCGATTTCTCAAAGAGCTGCTGATCTTCTTCTTTTTGCATTTTTTTCCTCTTTTTTCTATAGAAATAACCACATAAACCTTGGAATATGTTACAATATTTATAATAATCAAAGGTGGTGGTACGAATGCTCTTTAACTCTGAGCAACAGGCTGAAAACAAACTCATTATATTATATGTTTTAAAAAAAATCAAAACCTCACTCACCCGTGAGCAAATCGCACTGATTGTCATTGAAAATTTGCAAATTAGTTATTTTGATATTCAGTTATATATTGATGATCTCATAAAAGATGAATTTTTGTCAATTTTAGATTTTGATGGAAAGTCAGCCCTTACCATAACACCCATGGGCAAAGAAATCCTTAAAGTCTTCAAGAATAAAATACCAGGTTATATTATGGATATGATTAATCTTTATCTCCAGGAAAACCGAGAAAAAATATTTAAGGAGGTTAAAGTTACTGCGAACTATCAGGAAAAAGGTGCTTCAGATTATCTGGTCCAGTTAAAGCTCCATGAGAATAACGTGATACTCATGGAAATTAGCCTCAATGCGCCAACTGTAAAACTTGCTCTTGATATTTGCGACCGTTGGAAAGAAAATACCCAGGAGCTTTATGCTTCGGTACTCGAAGTCCTTACCCAGCCCAATAAAAAAATATAAAAGGCTATAAAAAGCTTTAATGAAGCACCTGTCTGCTGGTTATCAATTGCTATTTCCTTATTGGACACCACCTCGGTGAACAATCCAGGATTGCAGTGATCAATTCAGCCCAGGTGCTTTTTTCAACATTCCTTTTTTATTGTGTTGTTTTTATGTTTAGTTTTTTTCTCAGCATTGGTCCTGCCTGTTTTGTCAATTCTACCACCACCAACGGCATTAATGATCCGATTATAACCACAAACCACTGTACGGCATCCATCCCAACAACATGAAAAATTGGTTGCAATATAGGGATTAGCAGTACTGACAATTGAAGTGCCGATGATATTGCCAAGGCCCCCCACAAATATCGATTGGTGAACAGCTGTGCTGAAAACAAGGATTTTTTTTCAGACCGAACATTGATAGCATGGGTCAGCTGGGAAAATGCCAATACTGCAAAACACATAGTTCTTGCAACATCAACACTGTAATTAACTAAACCAATTTGGAAAACCGTCAATGTTATCATCGCCAGAATAATTCCATGAAAAATAATACGTCTTCCCAAACCATGAGCAAAAACGCTTTCCTTTGGGCTCCGTGGTCTTTCATTCATAATATTGGGATCATTTTTTTCAACCCCCAGGGCAAGGGCAGGCAAACTGTCGGTAACAAGATTAATCCATAAAATTTGAATGGGCAATAAAGGTTGGATTAAACCTACCATAGTTGCAATAAAGAGAATTAACACCTCAGCAATGTTACAGGATAAAAGAAAGTGGATGGATTTTTTAATATTGGCATAAATGCCACGGCCTTCTTCCACCGCTGAAACAATGGTTGCAAAGTTGTCATCCGTTAAAATCATTTCTGCGGCTTCCTTTGAGACATCGGTCCCGGTGATGCCCATGGCGCAGCCAATATCTGCTTTTTTTAGAGCCGGTGCATCATTGACACCATCCCCTGTCATGGCAACAACCTGGCCTTTCTTCTGCCAAGCCTCGACAATTCGCACCTTATGTTCAGGAGCAACCCTGGCATAAACTTTAATGGCTTCAATTTGATGCTGCAATTCTTTATCCGTTAGTCTCGCCAACTCAACGCCTGTTAATGCGATACTGTTTTCCTCGAAAATATCCAATTGCTTTGCAATGGCAACCGCAGTGTTCTTGTGATCACCGGTGATCATGACTGTTTTAATGCCCGCTTTTTTACAAATCCGAATGGATTCCTTCACTTCTTCTCTGGGTGGATCAATCATACCTGTCATCCCACAGAAAATGAAGTCATGTTCCAACTCCTCAAATGAAATCTCCGGTTCGATATCATACTTCTTATAGGAATAAGCAATAACCCGATAGGAATCATTGGAAAGTGCGTTGTTGCTGGAATGAATTTTCTCAGTAAGCATGTCGTTCATTGGAACGATCTCATTGTCGGTGAAAAAATATCCCGCTCGTTCGATCATAACATCCGGTGCGCCCTTGGTGAAGCTGTACCAGCATTCATCTATTTTATGCACGGTGGTCATGAGCTTACGGCTGGAATCAAAGGGCAACTCCGCAATCCTTGGGAATTTCTTTTCCTCGGTTATTTTATCATAATCCAGCAAACCCCCAAAGGCAACCATCGCTACCTCGGTTGGATCACCCATTTCCTGAATGCTATCCTTACCGGTCACAATGGAAGCATCATTACACAGGAGTCCAATTTGCGCCACCATTTTTTCTGGTCCACTCAGGGTCTTTTCTTTTAGCTCTGAAACATCCATAACCTCGCCGTTAGCATAGACCTTTTTGATGGTCATTTTGTTTTGCGTTAAGGTGCCGGTTTTGTCTGAACAGATCACCGATGCACACCCCAGGGTTTCAACCGCTGGAAGTTTTCGAATAATCGCATTTTTCGCCACCAGCTTTTGAACCCCAATCGCCAAAACCACGGTAACAACCGCTGGTAATCCTTCGGGGATAGCTGCAACGGCAAGACTCACAGCTGTCAGAAACAACAAATAGGGATCGCCTCCCCGAAAAAGTCCAATTACGAAAACGGCAATACAGGCAACAATCGCCCCAATGGCCAAAACCTTGCCAAGTTCATCTAATCGCTTCTGAAGTGGCGTTTGTATTGTTTCGGTTCCTTGAATCATCCCTGCAATCTTGCCAATTTCTGATTTCATGCCGGTAGCTGTCACCACGTACTTTCCCCGGCCATAGTTTACCATACTGCTCATATACACTGAGTTTTTCCGATCGCCCAGAGCCGTCTCCGGATCTTTTATATCAGCGACTGATTTATGCACCGGCATGGACTCACCGGTTAAGGACGATTCCGTAATTTTTAATGACGCTTCCTCAATTAAGCGTCCGTCTGCCGGAATAAAATCTCCGGCGTCCAGAAAAACAATATCCCCGGGAACCAGGTCCTCTGATTTTATGATTTCTCGCTGACCGTTTCGTAAAACCTTGGCCTCTGGAATGGTCAGTTTTTTTAATGCTTCCATGGAATCTTCGGCTTTTTTTTCCTGGACGGCACCAATAAGAGCATTGATAAGGACGATGATCAAAATTAGAATCGTATCGCTTATTTCTCCCAGCAAACCAGAAATAATTGCCGCAGCGATCAGCACCAGAATTAAAAAATCTTTAAACTGGGAGACAAACATAATCCCAAAAGATCGTCTTTCCCCTTCATCCATTTTATTTTTTCCATGGATTTTACTTCGCTCTTCAACTTCACTTGAATTCAATCCTGTTAATGGGTTCACTTTTAAGGTCTCTTCGATTTCCATTGGTGACAATAAAAAACTTTCATGTATTTCCAATGCACTTCCTCCTTAATCATATAAGACCTTTATTTCCAATTATTTGTCTACTAAACAAACATTGAGAAATAAAGGTCTTATTTTAAGCTTTCTTATTAACCAATCAGAGCTATTTTAGCGCGATTATAATATCAATGATAGAGGATAGAATTATTTTTGGTAATAATCCAGGCGTTCCATAACCTTTTCCATTGTTTCAATATATTTCCGTTGTTTTTCACGTTCTTCCTCAACCACTTTTTCCGGTGCTTTATCGGTGAAGCCAGGATTGGAGAGTTTTTGATTTACCCGATCAAGTTCTTTTTGAAGTTTGTTTTTCTCATTTTCCAATCGTTTGATTTCTTTTTCCTTATCCACCAGTTCATCTAAATTAAGGAAAATTTCAACTTCATCTACCACAGCCGACACAAAATTTTCGTCGATTTCTGCTTTGGTAATAAGCTTAATGGTCGATACCGATGCCAACTTTTGAAAATAGAGGAGTGATGCTTCCATGAGCTCAACCCGTTTTTTATTTTTAGAAATAATAAAGAGCTGCGTTTTTTTGGAATTTGGCACATCCATTTCAGATCGGATGTTTCTTATACTTCTGATGACTTCCATTAAAAAGACAACTTCTTTTTCATCCTCAGGAAAAACAAGAGTTTCATCAAAATGCGGCCATTTGGCAATCATGATATCACCATCGGTTCCTGGTAAATAGCTGTTGATTTCCTCGGTAATAAACGGGGTAAAAGGATGTAATAATCGCAGAATGGTATCTAAAACCATGCGTAATGTGTATTGAGCGGCAATTTTCGTTTTATCTTCATCGCCATAAAGTCTGGGTTTTACCAATTCAATATACCAATCACAGTACTCATTCCAGGCAAAATCATAAACCTTTGAAGCGGCGATGCCCAGCTCATATTTATTCATATTATGATTCACTTCTTGGACGATGGTATTCATCCGGCTTAAGATCCATTTGTCGGTATTTTCAAGGTGAGCCAATGCCTCATCCTTTTTATCCATAATATCATCATCCAGATTCATCAAAACAAAGCGGGCGGCATTCCATATTTTATTTAAAAAATTCCGACTGGATTCAACTTTTTCATCCTGCCAGCGGATATCATTGCCTGCGGAATTTCCTGTGATGATGGTAAAACGCAGTGCATCGGCACTGTAGCTTTCAATAAGTTCCAATGGATCGATACCATTTCCCAGTGATTTACTCATTTTCCGACCCTGGGAATCCCTGACCAATCCATGAATGTAAACATCTTTAAATGGCGGCTCGCCCATTTCATTAATACCCATAAAAATCATTCTGGCAACCCAGAAGAAAATAATATCATAGCCGGTGACCAACACCGTTGTGGGATAGAATTTTTTCAAGTCTTCGGTTTCGTTTGGCCAGCCCAATGTTGAAAAAGGCCATAATGCCGAACTGAACCAGGTATCCAAAACATCTTCGTCCTGGGTAAAATGAGAACCACCGCATTTTGGACAGGTTGAAGGCATTTCTTTGGCAACAATCATTTCCCCACAGTCGTCACAATAATAGGCTGGAATGCGATGTCCCCACCACAATTGCCGCGAAATACACCAGTCTCGGATGTTTTCCATCCAATTGTAATATATTTTACTGAAACGATCCGGAATAAATTCAGTTTTCCGGTTCCTTACGACGTCCAATGCCGGTTTTGCCAGAGGTTCCATATGGACAAACCATTGCTCGGAAGTCATGGTTTCCACAGTTGTGGAACAACGGTAGCATTCCCCAACATTATGTTGATGTTCCTCGATTTTTTCAAGCAGGCCCAATGCTTCCAGATCTTTAACCACTGCCTTTCGACATTCGTAACGATCCAATCCCGCATAGATACCAGCCAAATCGTTCATGGTTGCATCATCGTTTAATACCCGAATTTGTTCCAGATTATGGCGAAGCCCCACTTCATAATCATTGGGGTCATGGGCAGGCGTCATTTTAACCACCCCAGTGCCAAAGCTCATATCCACATAAGTGTCTGCAACAATTGGAATTTCCTTATTTAATAATGGCAGAATAACGGTTTTTCCAATCAAATGCTGATAGCGTTCATCATCCGGATGAACAGCAACCCCACTATCGCCCAACATTGTTTCCGGTCGAGTGGTGGCTACCGTCACATATCCTTCGTCATTTGGCAGAGGGTACCTGATATGCCATAAATGTCCCTGTTGCTCGGCATATTCCACCTCAGCCTCGGATAAGGCGGTCTTACAGGTTGGACACCAGTTGATAATCCGGCTGCCCTTGTAGATAAGACCTTTTTCATACAGGCTCACAAAAGATTCTTTTACCGCCTGACTGCATCCCTCATCCATAGTGAAACGTTCTCTGCTCCAATCGCAGGAGGCCCCCAGTTTTTTTAATTGATCGGTGATCCGTGTTTTATAGGTCAATGCCCAATCCCAGGCCCGTTCCATATAAGCATCCCGGCCAATATCCTTTTTTGTTTTGCCTTCTTCTTCACGAAGCTTGTCCACTACCTTAACCTCGGTAGCAATGCTTGCATGATCGGTTCCCGGCAGCCACAATGCCGAATAGCCATCCATTCGTTTGTAACGGGTCAGGACATCCTGTAGGGTGCCATCGAAGGCATGCCCCATATGGAGCTGTCCGGTAATATTGGGAGGCGGCATCACAATGGTAAAGGGTTTGCCATCCGGGTGAATCTCGGGTTTAAAATAACCCTTACTTTCCCAATCTGCATAGGTTTTATCTTCAACTTCTTTTGGATTATATGTTTTCGACATTTCTTTTTTCATAGTTCACTCACCTGCTGATTTCTCAATAGTCTTCTCTATATTGGTTTTTATTAAATCCTGGCACAGCTCAATGGTTTTACTCATGGAGCGTTTAGCTGCTTCTTCTGACATATTTTCGGACATGCGTTTAATAATATATTTATTCTCAAATAAGAAATCAACCATTGAAGTCAAGTCCTTAATTTTGTTAAGCTTAATGGCCATCCCACCATCCACCAGGTAATCTGCATTTTCTTCTTCCTGGCCCGGGTAATAGAATGGAATAATCATCGGAATATTTTTAACAATCGCTTCTGTTGATGTCAACCCCCCAGGTTTGGAAATAATGGCGTCCGAAAGGTCCATCAGTTCTGAAATATTATTAGCAAAACCATAGATCTCGACAATCTTATTTTCAGAAGCATCGCGCTTGTTAAGACTGCGGATTTCTTTTTCAATTTTTGCATTATTCCCACAAACAACAATAATGCGAATCTTTTCCCTGACCTTCAGCAGCGAAGAAAATGCTTTTTCCATTTGCTTGCTTCCCAGGCTTCCGGCCATTAATAAAATGGTGCCGGCAATATCAGTTTCTTCCTTTGGGTCAAGACGATTGTTTTTAAGAAATGTTTGACGGATGGGTATCCCATAAGGATAAATTATTTCAGGGGCAATTCCCTTGTCAATCATGGTTTGCTTGGTATAATCACTCCCGACCACATAGGCGTCAATCATCTTTTTTAGATAAAGGGTATGAATTTTATAATCTGTAACAATTGATAAAACAGGTACATCAAAGGCATTATGTTCTTTGAGAGTCCCAAGGACATTGGTAACAAAGGGATGAGTTGTAATAATCAAATCAGGATTTCCCGCTCGAATCAAAGGGACAATTTCCGGGTTCATAACCTTTGTGAGCACCTGAAAAATCCCTTGCTGGAAGCGATTCATGTTATTAAATTGATTGTACATCTGTTCATATAATTTTGGAACATTCACCACCATCTGCTGATAACCTTTAGTTATGAGTCGATCAAGGGTTACATTGCTTTCCTTGAAGGCATCATAAACCTCGGTTTCAAAACCAGCATCATCCAAGGATTCTTTTAAAGATTGAGCTGCTAAATTATGACCAGCACCAGTTGATGCTGTAAAAATAAATACCTTCGACATCTTTTAACCTTGGCCTAATCTTCAAAATCTTTGGTAAAGAGATAATTAACACGCATCAGTTTTCCGCCAATTGCTTCTTCTCTTCTTTTTTCGAAAAAATACATTCCACCAAAAACAGTTAACATACCTGCGGTAACCGCAGCCAATCCTATAAATAATTTTTTCAACATGTAATCCTCCAAATATGACCGGATTAACCGATCATTTTATTTTTTTATAATATCGCTGAGAAAAACGGTTCCAATTTCTTTACCCTCTAATATTTCATATAAGATACTAGACGATTCACCGGATGCAATAATCATATCAATGCCGCATCCGGTGGCATACTTTGCCGCACCCAGCTTTGTTATCATTCCGCCGGTTCCAAGACAGGAAGCCGTGTTTCCAGCGCTTTTCATAATGTCACTGTCAATAGTCATGACCGTTTTTATAAGTGTGGCCTCAGAATTTTCTGAAGGATTGTCGTCATACAATCCATCCACATCGGATAAAATCACTAACAGCTCTGCGCCCACAATATCTGCTGTCATAGCGGAAAGAATGTCATTGTCGCCAAAGCACTCTTCCAGAATTTCATCAGTGGCAATACAATCATTCTCATTTACAATTGGAATGATTCCCCGTTCAATGAGTGCACTAAAGGTATTCATTGCGTTATTGCGCTTAATTGAATGCTTAAACACATCCTTAGTTAATAAAATCTGTCCCACGGTTTGATTGTATTCATCGAAAAATTTATGGTAAATCTGCATTAACAACCCTTGTCCAACTGAAGCCGCGGCTTGTTTGTCTCTCAGCTTTTTAGGCCGTTCACTCATATCCATGCGATTCATTCCCGCACCGATTGCGCCAGAGGATACCAGAATCATTTTTTTTCCGCTATTCTCAAGATCTGTTAATACTCTTGCCAGGTTATCCAATTTCTTAAAATCAAGGGTTCCGTTGGGATGCGTGACAGATGTAGTCCCCATTTTTACGACAATGGTTGTTGCATCTTTTATTTTTTCTCGCATTAAAACCTCCCAATCCTTTTATCTTAGTTTATTATTATATCAAACAATTCCTAAACATCAAAATACTTTTTATGGTTTAGCTGCATCCTGTGGTTGTACCGCAGTCCAGACAAATTTTGCAGGTGCCATTACGCATTAAACGATCGCTGCCACATTGGCTGCAGGTTTCGCCATATAAGATTTCTCCCTGGGGATTTTGATTGTAATCTGACACAATAATACCATCAGCCATTGATTTATGAACAAGATTTGCCTGATTCATCATAGTAAAGTTTTTTGGTTTTACCTGACAATTTGAAAAGTCCCCGTGCTCAATATCCAGGACTTTACTGATCAAATCCGATATGGAGTACGCAAATTTAATGTAAGGATGTCTTGAAACAAATCCCGAGGGTTCATATTTTTGTCCCCGCAGCATCTTCGAAATTTGATCCGGTGGGATATGGTATTGCAGCATGTGAGAAATGGACTTGGATAAGGACGCCAACAAACCTTTAACCACGGTTCCTTCTTTATCTGTTGAAACAAATAGTTCCGCAATTCCGCCATCATCATAAAATCCGATGGTAATATAAAGTTCGATGTCGCTGATTTTTGCAGCGTGAGTTCGACTTAAACGCATGCCTTCGGGACGAATGCGATTCGGTACCTTACTGGATCCTTCTTTAACAAGTTTAAGCAGTTCTTCATAGGAATAATCCTCAATGGCTTTTTCTGTATCATCTGCCATTCCGGAGCTCAGCGGCTGGGATGCCTTGCAGGCATCCCGATACACGGCGATGGCCTTAGTTCCGGTACGGTATGCCAATAAGTGAATGTTTTCAACATCTTCAACACTGGCTTCATGTGTCAGATTAACGGTTTTTGAAACCGAACCACTGATCATTGGGGTAATGGCGGATACCATTAAGACATGACCCATGGGCGAGATTGTATTGGCTGTATCAAAAACCGCCAGATGTTCCGACTTAATATGCGGTGCGCCGTGAACCCCTTCGTGAAGGAAATAACCATTGCCGTCTTTCTCAATCATGTAGGTTAATATCTCACTGATTTCCCGGGTGCTGTAACCCAGGTTATCCAGAGCAATTTCCATCACTGGGTTCACTATTTCCATGGACCCGCCGCCAATAAGCCGTTTAAAAACCACATGATTATAAAAAGGTTCCACTGACGTTGAACCACAATCCATGGCAAAAGAAATAGTACCGGTTGGGGCAATTACAGAGACCTGAGCATTACGATAACCATAGGCTTCGCCAACTTCTTCAGCACTCTGCCATGCTTCTTTTAGCTGAAGACTGATTTCTTTGAACCCCATTTTCTTTAAAAGCTGATGGTTGACTTTTATAGGCTCATAATACAGTTCTTCAAATGCGTCATTTCTTGCACCGGCAACCCGACTATGGTTGCGAATTACCTTTTTCATATGGGGCTCATTGATCTTATACATCGGAAAAGCCCCGATCTTTTCTGCCATTAATCCGGAAACGTTATACGAAACACCGGTCATCAATCCCGCCAGCCCCGCAATTAACGCACGACTTTCGGGGGAATCATAAGGATGACCCAAGGCTAGCAAAAGTGAAGCGGCATTTGCAATCCCCAAACCGGTTGTTCGAAACAAATAACTTTTTCGTGCCACATCTCTGGTTGGAAATTGTCCATGAAAAATAGAACCTTCCAAGGCGCACTGAATTAAGCCCACAAGATGAACATAGCTTTCCGTTTCAAAACTATTATCTTCAGAATTAAAAAATTGAAAAACATTAATGGATGCCAGATTACAGGCCGTATCATCTAAAAAAGCATATTCAGAACAGGGGTTGGTTGCATTAATACGGTTTCCCTTTTCACCAATGATTCCATTTTCCCCTCCGGGACAAGTATGCCAGGCATTGAATAAATCATCAAACTGAATCCCCGGATCGGCACATTCCCAGGTTGCGGTATTCAGACTATGCCATAACTCTTTTACTGAAACGTCCCGATCAACGCTGCTGTCAACGCGTCCCTTGAGTTTCAGTACATGATCCGGTTCATTTTTCAAATTAAGAACTGCCTTCATGAAGTCAGCGTTTAATCGAACCGAATTATTGCTGTTCTGCCCACTTACGGTTTGATACGCTTCACCATCCATGGATAAATCATATCCCATTTTGCCAAGAGCTCTGACCTTTGTCTCTTCTTTAACCTTCCAGTTAATAAAGGTCTCGATTTCCGGGTGATCAATGTCGACGATCACCATTTTAGCCGCACGCCGGGTAGTACCACCTGATTTTATAGCTCCTGCATTACGATCCAAGCCCTGCAGAAAGCTCATCATTCCCGAGGACTGCCCCCCACTGGTCAGACCTTCATTAACACCGCGGAGGTTCGAGAAGTTCGTTCCCACACCGGATCCGCCTTTGAATAACTTGGTTTCACTCACATAATGTTCTGAAATAGAATGATCTCCCAAGAGGCGATCCTGGATGGATAAAATAAAACAGGCACTGGCCTGGGTCCTTGTATACCGATCTTCAGATTCTAAAACCTGACCGGATTTTTCATCATAATAATAAAGGTCATCCTTGGACCCGCTGATTTGATAGTTTCGCATAAGTCCGGTATTAAACCACTGTGGAGAGTTAGGTGCCCACATTTGTTTTAGGAAAGCATAAGCAAGCTCATCATAATAAATCTGCCATTCTTCCCTGGTTTCAATAAGACCTTCTTCCATCAGCGCATCTGCCCAAAAACCCACCAGACGATCTGCAATTTCTCGCATACTGTGTTCATACCCAAGCTTATTGGGGATCCCTTTGCGTCTGAAATATTTGGTTGCTATGATATTACAGGCATTTTGTGAATAATCCTCTGGAAATTCCAAATCCTTCATCTCAAAAATAGTTTCACCGGTTTTATAATTTTTAAGGATAACATCAACGATCTGCCACTGGAAAAGATCATAAACTGTCTTTTCTGAGTTTTCCAACTCTTTTGTAAATACGCGTTTAAAAATTTGATTCAATTGTTTCAATTATTTATTTCTCCTTTTTTTAAGTACAGCATATAGTAATGCCATCCTATTATAATCCTATATATAGTACGGCACAATGTTTTTTTATGTATTGATTTCTTTGTTTTCTATTCCAACAACAAAGAAAAGGCTCTGGACAGAGCCTTTGTGGTTGGCGATAAACTCATTCTGGCGACAATGGTAAATCATTGTCTGCGGTATGATCGTACCGGCTGGCAACCGTTCGCCATGATGCAGACAACTGATGTTACGCTTGTCCCCAGGCCTTGCTTTGCTGCTTTGGGGCCATTCATTTATGTAATTTAATGCTTTATTTAATCTTAACCTTTTGTCCGATCTTGCTCTCCCGGCCTTGAATAATCCGGCCAATATTTTTTCGATGCTGATAAAAGCTAAAGAAAAAGAGCACAAAGGCAAAAATAATTTCTTCAATGGATCGGCCAAAACCGATGGTAAGAATCGGCAGTGTTGCCATCCCAACCAGGGATGTCAGCGACACCATTTTCCAAACAATTAAAACAATGATCCCAATAATAATGGCAACTAATGTAACCTGCCAGTCATAGGTCAGAAAAACACCCAATGAGGTTGCTGTTCCCTTTCCCCCACGAAATTGAAGAAACGCCGGCCAGTTATGACCAGCCACCACGGCAATACCACCAAGGATAATGTAAATCGCATCCAGACCAAGCAGTCGCCCGGCAACAATAACCAGACTGCCTTTAAGCGCATCGAGAATGAAAACCGGCAAAGCGTAGTTTTTACCCATGACCCGCAGAACATTGGTGGTACCCGCGTTGCCACTGCCATAATTCCGCACATCTTCTTTTTTGAAATACCTAACCACAATATAAGCAAAATTGAGGTTTCCAATTAAATATGCAGCAACAACAAATATTACACCCATTAAAATCATTTATTTACCTCCTTTAAAATCATTGATTGGACTCTTCTTTGACACGTTTAATGAGGATCATAATCTTTTCCAGAACTTTATCATAATTTTCCTTTTGGTGGGGAAAATCACAGTGACTGCAATTTTTTATACCTTTTTCGGTATAGACAAAATTACCGCCACAGTCTCTGCCTAATGCATACAAAGGGCAATAACAAAAGAGACAATTAAAGCTATCGCAATTCTCCACCTTATGACAGGGGAAGTATTCACAAGCGATATTTTGAAAAAATTTAAAATTTTCGCTTTTAACTTCCATTTTAGACCGCATCCATCCCTGCATTCAAGGCTTTTATATTGAGATCAACAAACTGCTCTTTGATATTTCCCCGAATAATCTTTTCCCAATCAATGTCTGTAAGCCCCATGGCTTTAACAACAGATCCCAGGAGAATAACATTCATCACCTTAGCGTTTCCCAATGCTTCCGCCATTTTTGTGGCGGACATCACACGGTAATTCGCCTTACTTGCGATTTCCTCGATGATTCCCTCTGGGTAGGTATTTGCTCCGATAATAACAGACAATGGATAGATTTCCGTGTCATTGACAATGATCTTTCCACTTGGCTTTAAGTATTCCAACGAACGGAGCGCTTCCATTTTTTCGAAAGCAACTACAATATCCGCACTCCCGATTTCAATAACCGGGGATTGAACATCGTCACCATAGCGCACAAGCGAGGACACCGACCCACCGCGCTGACTCATTCCATGAATCTCACTCATTTTGACATCGTATCCGGCTTCCATCAAACCAATGGTTAGGAGTTTCGCCGCAAGAATTGTTCCCTGTCCGCCGACGCCAACTAAAACAATATTTTTTGTTTCCAATTATCTTACCTCCACTTCAATGGCTTGTTTTGGACATATTTGTACACACACGCCGCAGCCAACACAGATATCTTTGAGAATACCTGATTTTTGATTCATGATATCAAATGCCAAAGCAGGACATCCTGACTTCAGACATTTTTTACATCCAATACAGTTATCAACGTTAACCGTGCAAACATTTTTAAATGCAGATGGAAATTCTGTCTTATCCTGGGTTGATAATTTTTTAAGTACACATGGCCACCGGGTAATCACAACTGCCGGACCATCTGTTTCCAGCCCCCAGTTTATAGCTTCTTTTACCTCTTTGAGATTGTTTGGATCAATGGTTTTAACATTCGTCACGCCACAGGCAGAGACAATCGCCTGAATGCTAAGCTCCGGTGAGGCCTCACCCTTAAGGTCATAGCCGGTGCCAGGGTTCTGCTGGTGACCTGTCATTCCGGTGATACGATTATCCAGGATAATCGTTAGCGTATTACTCTTATTATAGGTAACGTCCATGAGACTGGTAATGCCAGAATGAAAAAAAGTTGAGTCGCCTAAAACTGAAACCACTTTTTTACTGGTATCTCCTTTTATATCAAATGCTCTCTGAACACCATGTCCGGCACTAATGCTTGCACCCATGCAGATCATGGCATCCGTAGCATTGTAAGGGGCCATAAGACCCAACGAGTAGCATCCGATATCACTAAAGATCATAATGTCTTTGCGTTTGCCCAGATCGTAGAAGATCCCACGATGAGGGCATCCTGCACAAAGAGATGGTGGCCGGGGCAGTACCATATCAGGGTTTGGCTGAATAATTGGTACGGTTTCCCCCAACAGGACTTTTCGTACACGATCCGGTGTAAGCTCGCCCATGGCAGGCAGCATATCTTTTCCGATACAGTCAATACCTGCAGCTTTTATTTCCCGTTCCATAATCGGATCATTTTCTTCAAAAATATACAGGGTTTTTTTACCCTTTGAAAAATCTCTGATTTTTTCCATGGGCAGCGGGTAACTGAACCCGATTTTCAAGTAAGAGGCTTTCTTACCAAATACTTCTTTGGCATATCGATAAGCAACACCGGATCCGATAACCCCAATCTCCGAGACATTTTCTTCGACATAGTTAAAAGGCGAATTATTTGAATAAAATTCCAAACGTTTAAAATTATCAGCAAGCTTTACCTGCATACCCTTTGCAAAAGCAGGTAACGGACAATATTTTCGAATGTTTTTCTCATAGGGCTTATCCGGAATTTCAACGCGATCCTGACACTCAACAATGGATTTCGAGTGACAAACCCGGGTGGTTACCCGAAAAAGAACCGGCATGTCATATTCTTCACTGACAGTATAAGCTTCTTTAATCATATCCTTGGTTTCCTGGCTATCCGAAGGCTCAAACATGCACACTTTGGCATGTCTGGCATAATTTCGATTGTCCTGTTCATTCTGAGATGAGTGCATCCCCGGTTCATCAGCTGAGACTAAAACCGCTCCTCCATTTACACCAAGATAGGCAAAGGTGAAAAGGGGATCCGTCGCAACGTTCACCCCGACATGCTTCATAGCGCAAAGTGTTCTTATTCCACCGATGGAGGCACCGGCAGCGGCTTCCAAAGCAACTTTTTCATTTGGAGCCCATTCCGATACAATCTCATCATAGGTTGCCACATTTTCTAATATTTCAGTACTGGGAGTTCCCGGATAAGCTGTGGCGAATTTCACACCTGCTTCCCAGGCTCCTCGTGCAATGGCTTCATTTCCAGTTAATAATTTTTTCATTTCTTTTTTCTTGCTCCTCTCTGGTTTCACAATGACTTTCCTTTGGTTGCAATATAGGCACCAAGGGCAATAGAATTTAATTTATTTTCAAAAGAATCTGATCGTGACGTGAGGACAATCGGAACCCGGGCTCCCATGACCACGCCAGCCAACTGGGCATTTCCCAAGTGGGTCATTATTTTTATAATGGCATTACCGGTTTCTATCTCCGGGGCTAAAATAATATCTGCATCGCCGGCGACATTTGACACATAACCTTTTACTTTGGCAGCTTTTTTGGAAACAACCAAATCCATGGCCATAGGACCGTCAACTATAACATCCTCACCAAAATAACCGGTTTCCCCAAGTTCTTTAAGGGCCTGGGCATCCACGGTGGCCTGCATTTTCGGATTCACTTTTTCTTTGGCAGCTAAACATGCAACCTTAATTGGATTTATCTCTAAAATTTTTGCCAAATCCAATGCGTTTTTAATGATCCCTTTCTTTTTCTCAAGATCAGGCGAGATAATCATTCCACCATCGGATAAAATCAAAAATTTATGGTACGTGCTGATTTTAAGTACCATCACGCTGCTGAGAAGTCCCCCAGCCATTAATCCATGGGTTTTGTTAATAACAGCTTTCAAAAAAATAGAGGTGTCAACAAGACCCTTCATGATAAAATCTGCCTGGCCCTCGCGAACCATTTCAACTGCTTTTTCGCAGGCAGCACCGACATCCTCACTGTTAATGATCTGGATATCCTTTAATTCAATTTTTTCTGACTCACTAATTTTCATGATATCCTGACGATTGCCAATTAAGATAACCTTAACCAACTGATTTTTTTTTGCCTGTGAAACCGCTTTAAGGATGTCAAGCTCAGCTGCGGCGGCAACAACAAGAGTTGGGGTTTGGCCAGCAGTAGACCGCTGCGCCAAGTCTTCGAAATTTTTAATCATATTTGACCTCTCAATTTTTCGTATGAATCATTATACCCTAATCAGTTCTATTTTTAAAGGCACAAATTTTTTGTGATTTTTTGTCAGGTCTTATTTAATGTTTTACAGCCAATATTTTTCTATTCTCAGCACCAGTATGTTTTCTGTGATTATTTTATCACGAGTTATGTTAAAAACAAAGAGTATTTATTCATTTGAACGCATGCTATAAAAAAAAAGCCCAGTTACGGGCTTTAAAGCTATTCTCGTTCTTCCAGTGGTACATATTCATTGCGGTCGCATACATTCTTATAGGCAGGCCGGATGATTTTTCCGGCATTAATGAGCTCTTCCAAACGGTGAGCACTCCAGCCTGAAATACGGGCAATGGCAAAAATCGGCGTGAATAATTCCAGTGGCAATCCCAGCATATTATAAACAAACCCACTGTAGAAATCGACATTTGCACTGACACCTTTGTAAATTTTTCGTTCTTCGCCAATAATCACAGGGGCTAAACGTTCTACCATGGAATAGAGTTCGAATTCATCATGAAGGCCTTTTTCTTCTGAAAGACTTCTAACAAAACCTTTAAAAACTTCTGCCCGAGGATCTGAAACCGAGTAAATAGCATGTCCCATTCCATAAATCAGGCCGGCCTTATCAAAGGCTCGCTTGTGAAGCAAGTCAACCAGATATTTTCGCACCTGCTCTTCGTCTGTCCAATCATCAAGGCTATTCTTTAAATCGTCAAACATTTCAACAACCTTAATATTGGCCCCGCCATGTTTCGGGCCTTTAAGAGAACCCAGAGAAGCCGCAATGACAGAATACGTATCGGTCCCTGAGGATGATACCACATGGGTTGTAAATGTCGAATTATTACCACCGCCATGTTCTGCATGTAGTACCAGGGCAATGTCAAGAATCCGAGCTTCCAGTGCTGTGTATTGACTGTCCGGACGTAAAATATGCAAAATATTCTCAGCGGTGGAAAGTTCAGGCAGCGGTGAATGGATATATAAGCTTTGTCCATCGTGATAATGTTTGTATGCCTGGTATCCGTAAACAGCCAACAGAGGAAATAAAGCGATGAGCTCTAAACACTGTCTGAGAACATTAGGGATTGAAACATCGCTGGCATTATCGTCATATGAGAATAATGTGAGTACGCTTCTGGCCAGAGTATTCATCATATCCGAGCTGGGTGCCTTCATAATAATATCCCGCACAAAGCTGGTGGGTAAACTTCGGTAGTTTCCCAGAATCCGGGTAAAATCACCAAGCTGCCTGCTGTCCGGTAGATCTCCAAAAAGGAGCAGATAACTTACTTCTTCAAAACCAAAGCGTTCTTCTTTTACAAAGCCATTAACAAGTTCTTCAACATTGACCCCGCGATAAAACAACTCCCCTTCCTGGCCGATTTTTTTTCCATTTTCAAATGTATAGGCAACAATTTCGGAAATTTCAGTTAAACCGGTGAGAACGCCGTTTCCTTCCAAATCCCGGAGACCGCGATTGACCTTATATTGTGTATACAATGCTGGTTCAATGGTGCTATTTTTTGTACATAATTTGCTATATGCAATAATTTCAGGGGTAATTTCTGAAAAAATATGATTCATCATCAATCCTCCATCTTTCTATTTAATGGTTAATTCTTTTTTAATTATACATTAAATTTCATTATTTATAAAGTTAAATCTCTGAAATATAATATTTTTTTGAAAGATTTATTTCTTATCTCTCATTCTTAATAAAGCATATCCATCAATAAACCGTTTATTATTGGAATAAACCATATAATACCCTAAATAAGGAGACTATTTAGCTGAACAATTTAGTATTTGAAAGTTAAGCAACACATTCTTGCATTATTATTTATTCTTCATTGATTAATTTTAATGCTTTTCATAGTAATTACGCTATCTAAATAAAAAACCTTCAAACCATTTCTAAAAATGGAATTGAAGGTAATAATCATCAATAAATTGGCAGGGGTATGAGGACTCGAACCTCAGGCACGCGGTTTTGGAGACCGCTGCTCTACCAACTGAGCTATACCCCTGCATCAACAACATTTAGAATTATATGATTTTTTGAAGCAATTGTCAAGATCTTTTTATACTTTTAGATCCGTTTTATTTAAATTAAGTATGTTCCTGTTGGCGTCAAGGATCGGATTAACTTCTTCATTAATAAAATCAATGACTTGTTCCGGTGCCCGACCCACATAAAGTGACGGTTCAAGCAATGCGTCAACATCCTCGGCTTTTAAATTGAAGGTTGCATCATTCAATATCCGTTCAATTAAATCATTGGGCTTTCCTTCCACCTTAACGGTGTTTCCCGCTTCCATTGACAACACTCTGATCTTTTCATGAAGCACCTGACGATCGCCTCCCCGTTTAACCCCTTCCATAATGATGTTTTCAGTAACCATAAAGGGAAGTTCAGCATTGATGTGTTGAAGAATAACCTTGGGATAGACAACCAGATTTTCAGAAACGTTAATGGCAATCATGATGATAGCATCCGCTGCTAAAAAACCTTCTGGAATACTGATGCGTTTATTGGCCGAATCATCGAGTGTGCGCTCAAACCATTGGGTTGCGGCGGTGATGGCCGGATTAAGAGCATTAACAATAATATGTCGTGCCAGAGAGCAAATTCGTTCTGTTCTCATTGGATTACGTTTGTAAGCCATGGCAGATGATCCGATTTGCGTTTTTTCAAAGGGTTCTTCGACTTCCTTAAGGTTTTGAAGAAGCCGAATGTCAGTTGCGAATTTACTTAAGCTTTGAGCAACGCCGCTTAAAACATTCAGAACCTGAGCGTCAAATTTTCTAGGGTAGGTTTGTCCCGTAACCGCAAAGGTCTTTTTGTATCCCATTTTTTCTGCCACCAATTGGTCAATGCGCTTGACCTTTTCCTGATCCCCGTCAAAGAGTTCCATAAAGCTTGCCTGGGTCCCTGTAGTACCCTTAGCTCCGCGAAGCTTAACATTATCAATAACATGATTCAGATCATTTAAATCCATTAATAGGTCTTGAATCCACAAACAAGCACGTTTCCCCACTGTTGTGAGTTGTGCCGGTTGGAAATGTGTGAAACCCAGCGTCGGTAGATCTTTATGTTTTAAGGCAAAAATTGACAACTGGTTAATCAGATTGATCAATAATTTTTGAATATGGAATAAACCCTCGGTATAAACGATCACATCGGTATTATCCCCTACATAAGCGCTGGTGGCCCCAAGATGGATAATGCCCTTTGCTTTAGGACATTGGGCTCCGTAGGTATGGACATGGGCCATAACATCATGACGCAGCTCTTTTTCTTTTTGAGCCGCCATTTCATAATCAATATCATATATTTTTGATTTAAGTTCATTGATTTGTTCGTCTGTTATGTTGAGACCCAATTCCTGTTCAGCCTCCGCCAATGCTACCCACAGCTTGCGCCAGGTCTGAAACTTGTTATCGGCAGAAAAAATGCCGAGTATTTCTTTTGATGAATAGCGTTCAATCAGAGGATTTTCATAATATTCTTTCATTTTAATTTCCTTTCCATTCTGGTCGTTTGTTAATAAGTATCAATAAAACGATTCAAGCGGCGAAAGCCTTCATCAATATCTTCGATGGACGTCGCAAATGAAAGACGAATATAGTTTGGCATTCCAAATGCTTCGCCTGGAATCACCACAACCTTTGCCGCTTCCAATAGCTTTTCAGAAAATCCATAGCTGGTATCCGGATGAATGATGTTTTTTCGATTGATTAAAATATTTGTGATATCCACAAATATATAAAAAGCACCTTCCGGATAAATATAATCCAATCGATTAATCTGATTAAGATGTTCAACCATCACTTGTCGGCGTTCATCAAACAGTTTAATAATTTTATGGACAATATCCCCTTTTTCCTCGAGTGCTGTGATACCTGCATGTTGGGAAATGGTTGATGGATGGGAAATCGTATGTCCCTGTACACGTTTCATTCCAGTAATTATTTCTAAATTTGCAGCTGCGTATCCCAGCCGCCAGCCAGTCATTGCATAGGTTTTTGAAAACCCATTAACGACAATGGTTTGATTTTTAATGTCACTATTTAAAGATGCGATGCTGATATGTTTGCGATTGTCATAAACAAATTCTTCGTAAATTTCATCTGAAATAACTAAAATATTATTTCTTACCAGAACCTCGGAGAGCGCCAGTAGGTCATCCAGAGAATAAATCACACCGGTTGGATTCACCGGTGTATTTAATATAATTGCTTTTGTTTTCGGTGTGATGGCATAAATAAGTTCCTCAGGTGTCAGTTTGAATTTGTTTTCGCTTTGGGTTTCGGCGATAACGGGAATACCGCCGGCGAGAAGAATCATCTCAGTATAGCTTACCCAATAAGGGCTTGGTACAATAACCTCGTCCCCAGGATTCAGAATGGTTTGAAGTGCAATGAAGATACTGGACTTTGCACCACTATTGACAATAATATTTTCTGGTGGATAATCCAACCCATTATCTTCCCGAAGTTTTTTTGAGATTGCTTTTCTTAATGCCAAAACCCCGGCAACCGCATCATATTTTGTATGTCCGGCTTTTATGGCTTTATTTGCACCAGCACAAATATACTCTGGGGTTGTAAAATCAGGTTCTCCTGTTCCAAAGCTAATGACAGATTCACCAGCATCTTTAAAATTTTTAGCTTTTTCAGCTAAACTTAATGTTAAAGATTCTTGACAGAATTTAACCTTATCCGATACCATAGATTTCATCTTCTCCTCCATTTTAATTAAACTTCATACGTCTCATAAAATCGTGTGATGGCTGTTGCTTTACCATCCACATCACTTATTTCTAAAATAATGCCATTAATCTGAACCTTCCCAGTTGCTGTAACAAAACGTTTCGGGCGTTTCGTGATCATGGTCTCTAAAACAATTTCTTTATCAACGCCAATAACCCCATCCAAGGGGCCGGTCATTCCAATATCTGTAATATAGGCTGTTCCTTGTGGCAATAACCGTTCATCTGCAGTTTGAACATGGGTATGCGTTCCATAAACTGCTGTCGCAATACCATCCATATAATAGCCAAAGGCTATTTTTTCAGAAGTTGCTTCAGCATGAAAATCAATAATGAAAAGATCCGCAGTATCTTTAATGTCATCCATTAAAGCTTGAATTGAACTAAACGGACAACTCAGGTTTGGCATAAATATTTGACCTGACAAATTAATAATACAGATTTTTTTATTCTGATGCAGAAATATTTTATAACCTTTACCGGGGCATGGGTCAGGATAATTTAGGGGACGAATAATTTGAGGAAAATCATCAATGGCATCCAACATTTCCTTTTGATGCCAAACATGATTTCCCATGGTGATAGCATCAATGGGTAAAGACAGTAGTTCCCTGGCATTTTTTATGGTTAACCCATTGCCACCGGAAGCATTTTCGCCATTAATAATTGTAAAATCAATGTCATGTTCACTGATTATGTCTGATAATTGGTCTCGAAGAATATTTCGTCCGGGTCTCCCGAAGACATCACCAAGTATTAATATTTTCATCTTATTTCCTTTTAATAAATTATTAAAAAAAAGAGGAGATAAACTCCCCTTATTTTGCGTAGTCGCTCGCTCTTGTTTCGCGAATCAAGTTTACTTTTATATTTCCAGGATATTCCATTTCAGATTCAATCTTTTTGGCAATATCACGAGATAACAAAATCATTCCGTCATCGTCAACTTCATTTGGTTTAACCATAATTCTTACTTCACGTCCTGCTTGAATGGCATAGCATTTTTCTACACCCTCAAAAGACATGGCAATGGTTTCAAGTTCTTGTAATCTTTGGATATAAGAAACTAGAGTTTCTCTTCTGGCTCCTGGCCGTGCTGCTGAAATCGCATCTGCTGACTGTACAAGTACGGCTTCCATAGTATGGGCTTCAACATCACCGTGATGAGCTTCCACAGCGTGGATTATGTTCTTATTTTCCTTGTATTTTTTAAGTAGATTAACACCAATTTCAACATGTGGACCTTCAACCTCATGGTCAATGGCTTTACCGATATCATGTAATAAACCTGCTCTTTTAGCAACTTTAATGTTTCCGCCAAGTTCAGCGGCCATGATTCCAGCCAAATGTGAAACTTCGATAGAATGTTTAAGAACATTTTGTCCATAACTTGTCCGATATTTCAAACGTCCAAGTAATTTTATTATTTCAGGGTGTAACCCATGAATTCCTGTATCAAAACAGGCCTGTTCTCCAACTTCCTTAATTTGGTTTTCAACTTCTTTTTGAGATTTTTTTACCATTTCTTCAATTCTGGCAGGATGAATCCGACCATCAATGATTAATTTTTCAAGGGATAATCTGGCAACCTCCCGACGTATTGGATCAAAACCGGAAAGTATAACTGCTTCCGGTGTATCATCAATGATGAGATCAATGCCGGTTAATGTTTCTAAAGTTCGAATATTTCGACCTTCACGTCCGATAATACGTCCCTTCATTTCATCGTTGGGTAAATTTACCACAGTAATGGTATGTTCAGCCACATGATCAGCCGCACAACGTTGAATAGATTGGGCAATTAATTCTTTGGCTTTTTTATCAGCCACAGCTTTGGATTCAACCTCAATTTGACGAATCATAATCGCTGCTTCACGTCGTGTTTCCTTGCTGACATCTTCCAGCAAAATTGATTTTGCTTCGTCATATGTCATACCGGAAATTCGTTCAAGCTCTTTAACCTGTTCATCAACAAGTCCATCAAGCTTTTCTTTTTTCTTTTCTAAATCTTTTCCTTTTTTACCTAAAGCTTCTTCGTTTCGCTCCAGGTTCATCAATTTTTTCTCAAGATTCTCTTCTTTTTGGACCAACCGATTCTCCATTTTCTGAAGTTCAGCTCGTCGTTCCCGGTTATCTTTTTCAATGGACTCTTTTAAAGCCAAGGATTCTTCCTTCGCATCAAACAGAATTTCCTTTTTTAAAGTTTCACCTTCTTTTGTAGCATCATTGACAATTGCACTTGCTGTAAGCTCCGCATTTTTTATTTTGCCTTCGGCAATGTTCTTTCGGACAAGATATCCAATAGCAAAAGCTATCACAATTCCAATGGATAAGATAATTATTAGTATGTCTATAATTTTCACCTCCTTATAAATTTCATAGTCAATTCTTTATTACACTCATCATAATCTATATTTTATACTTTTTTAAAATTAGTGTCAAGAAACAAAGGGGCTACTTCACCGTTATTTTAAGCTAAATAAGAAAAGAACCCCTAAATGAGGTTCTTTTCGAAATTTATTCGTCTTTTTTGTTTAAGAAAGAGTATTAATTCCTTGATCATCATTTTCATCCTGGATCTCTTCAAGTTTATCGTCGGGTGTGTTTCCCGCTTTATCCAGTGCATTTTTGGCTCGAATTTCTTTTTCAATGGCATCTGCCACCTCAGGATTTGCCATGAGATACTCTTTGGAATTATCTCTTCCCTGTCCCAATCGCTGCTCCTTGTAGGAGAACCACGAGCCTGATTTATCAACAATTTCGAAAATAACACCCACGTCAAGGATATCACCTTCTCTTGAAATACCTTTACCATACATGATATCAAATTCAGCTATTTTAAAAGGTGGCGCAATTTTGTTTTTTACAATTTTTGCCCGGGTTCTGTTCCCAATCATATCTGTTCCCTTTTTAAGGGTTTCAATTCGGCGAACATCAATTCTTACTGAAGCATAGAATTTTAATGCCCGTCCCCCTGATGTCGTTTCTGGGTTGCCGTACATCACCCCAATTTTTTCTCTTAGTTGGTTAATAAAAATTGTGGATGTATTTGATTTTTTAATGACACCAGCAAGTTTTCTTAATGCTTGTGACATTAAGCGTGCTTGTAATCCCACATGTGAATCTCCCATTTCACCGTCTATTTCAGCTCGTGGCACTAACGCAGCCACGGAATCTATGACAATGACGTCAATGGCATTACTGCGAACCAACGCTTCAACAATTTCCAATGCCTGCTCCCCGGTATCCGGCTGTGCCACCAGGAGATTGTCAATATCAACTCCCAGAGCCTTGGCATAAATGGGATCCAGTGCATGTTCCGCATCAACAAAGGCTGCATTGCCGCCTATTTTTTGAGCTTCTGCAATAATATGAAGGGCAATGGTTGTTTTACCCGAAGATTCAGGACCGTATATTTCAATAACACGTCCCCTTGGAACTCCGCCAACCCCAAGTGCCAGATCCAAACCAATTGAAGAGGTTGATATGACATCAATATCAAGTTTTGCCCCTTCATCGCCCAGGCGCATAACCGCACCTTTTCCAAAGCTTCGTTCAATATTTTTCAGTGCCGCATCCAGTGCTTTTTCTTTATCCGTTAATTTTTCCGGTGTTTTTATTTTTTCAGCCATATGTATCCATCCTATTCTTTATTGAGAACGTTAGTTCTAATTCTATTATAGTTAATTTATTCTACTTTGTCAACAATAGACTTTCGAATTAAATGAAATACTTTATTCGCAGTCTTTTGTTGAACTATTTTTCGGTCACCTTTAAAATGACATTCGGTTATTTCCGTATTTCCTTTGACATTCAGCCCAATGTATACCAGACCAACCGGTTTTTCTGCGGACCCGCCATCAGGTCCGGCAATGCCGGTAACAGCGACTGAGACATCTGCATTGGAGATATTCCTAAGGTTGTCGCACATTTCTCGGGCAGTTTCTTCACTGACCGCACCAAATGTTTCAAGGGTTTCACGGCTCACATTCAAGACCGTTTGCTTTGCTTCGTTTGAATACGATACAATCCCCAGGCCAAAGACTTTCGAAATCCCCGGTTGTTCCGTAAGCTGAGATGCGATTAGTCCGCCAGTACAGGATTCTGCTGTGGCGATGGTAACATTCTTTTCGATTAACAATTTTCCCACTGCTTCAGCAAGAGAATCTTTTGAAAATGCAAAGATATTTTCACCAAAACGCTGAATCATAATCGTTTCATATTCGTCCAACAAAGTACTTATCTCTTTTTCATCTTTACCATTGGCGGTAATACGAATGAGCACTTCGCCCATTTTTGCATAGGTCGCAATGGTTGGGTTGTCCTGCACATCAATGAGATCAAGCAAGCGATCTTCCGCGGCAGATTCGCCAATATCCGAGATATTGTAATATCTTGAAACAACCAATTGATTCTTTTCTTTATTTAGTAACTTTAAAACAGATCCTTCAAACATACCCGTCATTTCTCTCGGTGGGCCAGGCAGTAAAATAACGGTTTTACCCTGCTCTCGAATCATTACTCCAGGAGCTGTCCCTTTGGGATTTGTTAATACCACTGCATCTTCAGGTACAAATGTCTGTTTAAGGTTGTTGTCCGTCATCACAAACTCCCGATTGACAAAATACTGAAGTAAATCTTCTTTGACTTTTTCGTCCTGAACTAATTTTTTTCCAAAGAGATTGGCAATGACTTCTTTTGTTAAATCATCCTGGGTTGGTCCAAGGCCGCCGGTTGTTATAATCAAATCACTTCGCCCGAGAGCAATTTTCATAACATCTTCCAAGCGTTTGGGATTATCGCCAACAGTTGTATGGTATAAAACCCGGATACCAAGTAAAGAGAGCTCCCTTGATAAGTACTGTGCATTGGTGTTAAGAGTATCCCCAACTAAAAGCTCAGTTCCTACCGATATAATCTCGCATTTCATTTTTTGCTTCCTTTCAAAGAGGTTTTCAAGACAAGTTCTTATTAATCTGAACTACATTGACCGGAATACTTTGCGATTGAGAATAAAGTAGTCCACGCCGGAAAAAATAGTTAAAATCGTAGCCACATAAATCATAATCGTGTCGGCAGGAAAATTGATAAGGGAGAATGGCCAATTGTTAAACAAAATGATGACAATGGCAATCATTTGTGACATTGTTTTCGCTTTCCCCCATTTACTGGCTGCAATAACGATGCCGTCAGCAGCTGCCAGGGTTCTTAAACCTGTAACCGCAAATTCTCTGGCAATAATGACTATTACCACCCAGGCCGGAACCGACCCCAACTGAACAAAGCAAATGAGTGCCGAGCAAACAAGCAGCTTATCCGCCAATGGATCCATGAATTTTCCAAAATCCGTAACAAGGTTTCGGCTCCGGGCAAGATAACCGTCAAGACTATCTGTTAACGCGGCAATAATAAACAGTGCCGCCGCAATGGGTTGATGAAAAGGAAAATCAATGAGTAAAGCCGCAATGAAAAAAGGAATCATCAGAATTCTAATAACCGTAATTTTATTTGGTAAATTCATTTTCAATATCTCCTATCAAATCATATTCAAGTGCATTCACAATTTTTACCGGATAAAAGTTACCGATAATCAGTGCGGTACCCTTGCTGTCCACAAAAACAGTGCCGTCAATTTCTGGAGCGTCACCATAACATCGACCGATGTACGACTCTTCTTCAATTCCTTCTATCAACACCTTTAAAACCCTTCCTACCTGGTGTTGATTTTTCTTAAGTGAAATTTCCTGCTGAGTCATCATAATATCTTTATATCTTTCATCTTTGGTATCATCTGAAATTTGATTTTCAAAAGATGCCGCAGGTGTATCTTCTTCCTGTGAATACTTAAAAGCGCCTAAATGATCAAATTCTAATGCCTTTATAGCTTGCAGCAAGGTCTGATGGTCCAAATCAGTCTCACCTGGGAAACCGGTAATGATGGAGGTTCTTAAAACTGCATCAGGAATCATATTCCGAATTAAAGCCGTAATGTCTTCTATTTTTGCCAATGTCATTTTGCGTCCCATCCGTTTTAAAATGGGATCCGCAGTATGTTGCAGAGGGATATCAAAATAATTGCATATACTAGGGTACTCGGCGACAACCCTCAATAACTCTGGGGTGATTCCTTCGGGGTACAAATACATCATTCGAATCCAATCAAACTCATAATTCAAAGCGATCCGTTCAAGCAAACTCGGCAAGTCAAAACCCTCCTTAAGATCTTGCCCATAAGGTGCTATATCCTGGCCGATGAGAACAATTTCCTTAATTCCATTTTCCTGAAGATAACTTAACTCCTTGAAAATATCCTGGCTTTTCCGACTGCGATACTTTCCTCGTATTTTTGGTATTACACAATAGGTACACCCATGGTCACAGCCTTCGCTGATTCTTAAAAATGCCGAAACAGATCCTTTTGGGATAAACCGTTTGATGTCACTTACGCATTCCTTATCAATATCACCCATAAATTTATTATGCTCGGTATTTTCAAAGTTATTCAGCAGATCAATGATGTTTTCAAAATGACCCACTCCAAGAAAACCATCAATTTCGGGGATTTCCAGGTTCAATTCGGTATGGTAGCGTTCGGCCATACACCCGGCAACAATGAGAATTTCGCACCGGCCGCTTTCTTTGTATTTTGCATATTCGAGAATATAATCAATGGATTGTTCCTTGGCTTCCTGAATAAAGCAGCAGGTATTCACAATAATAATCTCGGCATCTTTGGGATCTTCCTGAATGCTATATTCTTTTTCCTGGATCAGACCCAGCATGAGCTGTGAATCAATGGTGTTTTTATCGCAGCCGAGAGTTGTCATATGGATGGTTTTATTTTTCACTTTTCACCTATTCTCGATTTCTGTATTCATCTTCAGTAACTAATATTTGTCGTGGTTTGCTTCCGTTGGGACCGGAAATAACCCCGCGTTCTTCAAGGTCGTCAATAATCCGACCTGCTCGTGCATACCCTACCTGCAACTTTCGTTGCAACATGGATGTGGATAACTGATTGTATTCAAAACCAATGGTAAGGGCATCATCTGTCAATACATCCCCGTCTTTGGTCTTTATTTTTTCTTCAGGTTCCTTAGCAATGGCTTCTTCAATGGAGGGGTCATACTGAACGCCTTTTTTTATTTCCACAGCGTCGATAACCGCATTGATTTCAGAATCCGATACATAGGTACATTGAACCCGGGTTGGTTTTGATTGCCCAACCGGATAATAGAGCATGTCCCCCTTCCCAAGGAGCTTCTCAGCACCACCCATATCCAGAATTGTTCTTGAATCGGTGTTTGATGACACCGAAAATGCGATTCTGGATGGGATATTGGCTTTAATCAGACCGGTAATGACATCCACTGATGGCCGCTGGGTGGCAATAATTAAATGAATCCCACAGGCCCGGGCCAATTGGGCGATTCGACAAATGGCATTTTCAACCTCTTTAGGGGAGGTGGCCATAAGGTCTGCCAATTCATCTATAACGATCACAATTCGCGGCAACTTTTTCTCGCCTAAGCTGTCCTTTAATTGATTGTATCCTTCAAGATCTCTGACATTACTTTCTTTGAATAGCATATAACGATCTGTCATTTCTTTCAACCCCCAATTAAGAGCATAGGCTGCTTTTTTGGGATCCGTTACAACCGGAATAAGTAAATGGGGAATCGCATTGTATTGATTAAGCTCAACCATCTTAGGATCAATCATAATAAACCGAACTTCTTCTGGAGATGCTTTGAAAATGAGGCTTACAATAATACTGTTAATGCAAACACTTTTCCCTGATCCCGTTGATCCGGCTATGAGCATATGGGGCATTTTGGCTATATCTCCAATAATACTCTCACCTGAAAGAGTTTTCCCAAGAGCAAAGGTCAAAGGACTTTTACTGTTGATAAATTGCGGTGTATCGATAATTTCCTGTAAACCAACAATTTCTGAAACCTCATTGGGCACTTCAATTCCCACTGCAGCCTTTCCTGGTATGGGGGCTTCAATTCGGATATCCGAGGTTGCCAGACTAAGTGCTAAATCGTTGGATAAATTCACAAATTTATTGACTTTCACCCCTGGATCAAGCTGAAGCTCAAAACGGGTAATACTAGGTCCCACATTGACCTCAATAATTTTGGCTTTCACGCCAAAGTTTTTGAGTGTTTCTTCAATAATCTTAGCTTTTTTTAATACGTCATCTTTTTTTGACTTCTTTTTAATCGCCGGAGGATTTAACAGATTCATTGACGGAAAAACATATTCCTGAGGTAATTCTTCAATCAGTATTTCATCGTCATTTAATTGCTTTGTTTCTTCACTGTCATTGTTGAACTTTCCGTTTGTTAAACCAGCCAATGGCTCATCGGAAGGTTTAATCCGTCCACTTGACAAACCGTCCATTGATTTATTGGATTTATCGGCTTTGACATTTTCTAAATCATCCATCGGTTCAATGGGGTGGAGATAATTTTCATTTATTTTTATGGATTTCCCATTTTTTATCTCTATTTCCTCCTCAATAAAACCAAAAGGATCCCTGATGACTTTATTCTTGGGGTTTTCCTCTGTTTTATTTTCTGGCTCAAACAAAGAAGAGTGTTCATTGATTTGAAGGGGTTCGAATAGGCTGCCGTCATTGATTAAATCACTGATGGGCGGAATCATTGTGGTTTCCGAGCTGCGATTTTTCGTAGCCTTAATTTCCCTTTTAATTCTATTTCGATCTTTTATCATTTCAACTTTTTCTGCAATTCGGTCTTTCACTGAAGGCGCATCCTTGTTTTTTTCTTTAATATTGCTCCAATGCTTCTGCAGACCATTCTTGAATATGATGACAAAGATCAAAATTGAACTCAATAAAATCATTAGAACAGTGCCACTGGCAGAGAATAATTTTATAAACAGTGCTGAAAGTAAAATACCGATGATTCCACCATATTGACCATATTTTGCTAAGCTAAAGAGTTGTAAAACACTATAATCTAAAAAATTTGGAATGTTGATACTAAAAGCAATCATCGTGTTGATTAATAAAATAAAGATTAAGACGAAATTCCGGGCCCAGTCTTCAATTTTATTTAAACAAAATAATACCCCGAGTACAAAAAGATATATGGATACAAAAAGTGAGGATGTCCCAAAACAATAACTAAATCCCTGTCTCACAGCATTACCCACCACACCTGCACTAAAATCGATATAAGCATAGGCGGAAAATAATCCAATGACAATGAGAACCACACCGATTACCAGATTATTGCTGAATAGTTTTTTTGCAGCCTTTTGTTTGCGTTTTACCGGTGCTTTTTTTCTTTTTCGATTATTAGAATTACTTTTTTTTACGGCCATTGTTCTCCTCTAACTATAATTTAAGATATTAAAAAAGATGCAGGTTTACCTGCACCCTTGATTATTTGTTAATGATACGGTTGGAAAGCGGTGCAGCAATCATTGAAAATTCAATTTTCATAGCTTAGCTTACTTCTTATTTTCCGGAGTGGCCAAAACCGCCAGTGCCACGATTACTTTCAGAAAGTTCAGCAGCGGAATTCACCTCAATAAAGTCAACTTTTAAATATTCTGAAAAAATCATTTGGGCAATTCTTTCTCCGGGCTGAAGCTGATAGGGTCTGTCCAGTAATATTATCATAATTAACTTAATTTCTCCACGATAATCGGAATCAATTGTTCCAATACCATTAACCAGAGAAAGACCGTTTTTAAGTGCCAAGCCACTTCGTGCTCTTATTTGAGCTTCAACCCCCAGCGGTATTTCAAGATAAATACCGGTGGGGATTTGATAAATCCGATGTGGCAGCATGACTAAACTTTCTGTAATGTTTGCTCTTAAATCAAGGCCAGCTGATCCCGGTGTCTGGTATTCAGGGAGTGGAGATTCAGAAGCATTGAATATTTTAACTAGGCCTTTTTCCATCTTCATTATTCCTTTGGAAGCATTGCCTTACGGGATAAATTAATTCGTCCCTGACCATCAATTTCCATAACCTTGACGATTACTTCATCTCCGATTTTCACAACATCTTCAACGGCATTGACACGTTCATTGGCTAATTTTGAAATATGAACCAAGCCGTCTTTACCGCCTGGCAAGGAGACAAAAGCTCCGAAATTCATGATTCGCACAACCTTACCGGTTATTACTTCACCGATTTCAATTTCACGTACGATGTTTTCAATGATTTCCCTGGCGCGATTACCTGATTCAGTATCAACTGAAGCAATGAAAACCCGGCCATCATCTTCAATATCGATTTTAACTCCGGTGTCATCAATGATCTTGTTGATGACTTTTCCGCCTGAACCGATAACATCTCTGATTTTCTCCGGTTTGATCTGAAGAATAATAATACGTGGTGCAAAAGGCGATAGATCTTCTCTTGGTGCACTAATTTCTTCATTCATAATGCCTAAAATATGAAGCCGACCGATTCTTGCCTGTTCAAGGGCTTCGGTCAAAACTTCTTTACTAATACCATCAACTTTGATATCCATTTGAATGGCGGTAATACCAGCTTCGGTTCCTGCAACCTTGAAATCCATATCTCCCAGGGCATCTTCCATTCCCTGGATATCCGAAAGAATTGCTAACTTATCGCCTTCTTTAATTAAACCCATTGCGATTCCTGCAACCGGTGCTTTTAATGGCACACCAGCCGCCATTAAAGAAATGGAACTACCACAAACACTGGCTTGAGATGTTGATCCATTTGAGCTTAATACTTCTGATACCACTCGAATAGCATATGGGAAATCTTCCTGTGAAGGAAGCATTGGCATCAGTGCACGTTCTGCAAGGGCACCATGTCCAATTTCACGTCGTCCAGGACCTCTGGAAGGACGCGCTTCACCCACACTGTAGGCTGGAAAATTATAATGGTGAATATATCTTTTGGCATCCTCATTGGATAAACCATCAAGTGTTTGAGCATCCCCTAATACTGACAATGTTACAACAGACAGTACCTGAGTTTCACCACGAGTGAATAAGCCAGAACCGTGAGGTCTGGATAAAAAATCCACCTTTGCGGTTATTTGTCTGATTTCATTGGTTTTGCGATTATCAGGACGAATACGATCCTCAAGGATAAGACGTCTGATTTCTTTTTTCAATAGGGAATTCAAAACTTCATCAATTATATTTCCCTGGCTTGGATAAAGTTCTGAAAAATGCTTCTTTACCAGGTCTTTTGCAGCATCAATGTTTTCCTGTCGTTCAAGCTTATCTGCGGTTTTAACGGCAGCTGCCAATTTGTCGCCTAAGAAAGTGACAACTTCTGTTTTGATTTCTTCCGAAGGTGTAAAAAGAACGTATTCTTTTTTTTCTTTTCCCACAGCCTTGATGATTTCTTCCTGGAAAGCACAGATTTTTTTGATTTCTTCATGGGCCAATAAAATACCCTCAAGCATAACAGCTTCAGAAATTTCATTACCACCGGCTTCCACCATCATAATAGCATCTTTTGTTCCGGATACGATTAAGCTGAGTTCGCTTTGATGTCTTTGTTCTTCATTAGGATTTACAACAAATTCTTCATTGATATATCCGATTTCTACAGCACCTGTTGGGCCATTGAAAGGAATATCAGAAATGCATAATGCGATGGATGAGCCAATCATTGCAACGATTTCAGGGGCATTATCCTGATCAACCGACATAACGGTTGTTACTACCTGAACATCATTTCTAAATCCCTTGGGGAATAAAGGTCTGATCGGTCGATCAATCAGACGGCAGCTTAAAATTGCTTTCTCTGTTGGTCGACCTTCACGTTTAATAAAGCCGCCTGGAAATTTTCCAACGGAATATTGTTTTTCTTCATAATCACAACTTAACGGGAAAAAATCCATGCCTTCTCTAGGCTTCTTTGAAGCTGAGGCTACAGCTAGAATTTCTGTTGAACCATATCTAAGCATAGCCGCACCCTTTGCGAGTTGTGCAACTTCGCCAATTTCCACTCGGAGCGTACGACCGGCAATTTGTATTTCAAAATTATTCATTTTTTCTCACTTTCTGTTTTTTTTAAAAAAAAGAGGCGGAATACTCCGCCCCAAATTATTTTCTTAAGCCTAATCTTTTGATTAGTTCACGATATCGGTTAATTTCTTTACCTTTAAGGTAAGTTAAAAGTCTTCTTCTTTGTCCAACAAGTTTCAATAAACCACGGTTTGAATGGTGATCTTTCTTGTGGATTTGAAGATGCCCATTAATGTCATTAATTCGTGCAGTTAACAGTGCAACTTGTACTTCCGGTGATCCAGTATCACCCTCGTGTGTTTTGTAGTCTTCTACAATTTGTGCTTTTACTTCTTTGCTTATCATGTAATAAATCTCCTTTTAAATAAATTATCCATAAACTGAGTATTTTGTTGGAGTATCAAAAAACCAAGTGAACGGAATTAACCTAATAATCATAGCATAAATATCATTAGCTGTAAATGGCTTTATTCGATATAATTTTTTTTAATATTATCGATATCAATTTTAATCTGTAAAATCAATTCATCAATGGTTTCAAACTTGATTTCATTGCGAATTTTTTTCTTAAAAACGATGGTAATATCATCCCCGTAAATATCTTTATCAAAATCATATATAAATGTCTCGATACTGAAGGGGTGTTTTTCAAAGGTGGGATTGAATCCCAGATTGGTAAGGCCATAAAAGCACTGCCCTTTGTAATAGACATGTGAATAGTAAACCCCTGCATTAGGCAGAATCATTTTTTTCTTTAATTTTAAATTGGCAGTGGGAATTCCAAATTGGCGTCCAAGGCCTTTCCCTTCCACAACTTTTCCTGTTAAAGAATAGTCCCGGCCAAGAAATGTTTTTACTTCGTCAACCTGTCCGCAACTAATCAATTCACGTATAAAAGAAGAACTTACCGAATTTTTATTGATGATACACGGCGGAATAATCAAAACTGAAAATCCGTATTTTTCGCCAAGTTCTTCTAACATTTCAGTTGTTCCCGAACCTTTATAACCAAAATTATAATTGAATCCCACAACAATTGCTTTTACATTGTACCTTTTTAAGAGATATTCAAGAATAAATTTTTCCGGCGTAAGCCTCATAAGCGTTTCGCTGAAATGATTCAGAAAAACATAATCAATCCCCAGTTCATGAATCATGGCTTCTTTTTCTTCATTTGAAGTAATTAACCATGGTGTATACTTAGGAAAGATCAATTCCAACGGATGTTCTTTAAAGGTCATGACACCGGTTTTACAACCCATCTCTTTCCCAATTCGCACTGTTTCTTTTAACAGAACCTGATGCCCGAGATGAACACCATCAAAAAATCCCAGGGCTAAAACAATCGCTTCTTCCTGGTATAATATTTTTGTCATCAATTACCTCACAATAATTTTACTGGTTTTACGTATGAATCTTCATCACACAGGTTAAAAGAACCCATACCTACCAGAGTGTCGTCAACATACATGCGCAGTATTTCCGATGGTTCATAGGACTCAAAGGATTCAACTGCATTCCATTGATAAAGTTTATTCCCATTGATCAGAAATTTCTTACCTTGTTCATTGGCGGTAACCCGACGATATCCATCAAGGGAATACTCCAGAGGATACAGGTAATCACTTAAATTATTTGCATCTATTTTCTCCAGGATCTGTGAAAGCTTTAGCGCAGTTTCGATTGAAAAATCGCCAACATTATGACGAAGCAAGGTTCCCATGCACCCACATGAAGCAAGGCTGGCGCCGATATCCCGGCAGAGAGACCGCATATAGGTTCCTTTTGAACAGGTGACCATTAACTTTGCCTTTTGTCTTTCTTCGGAAAACTCAAGCAGAGAAAGGGTAGAAATACAGACGGGGCGCAAGGGTATTTCCACGGTTTCACCGCATCTTGCGTAATGGTAAAGTTTTTTACCATTAATTCTGATAGCAGAATAGATGGGCGGTTTTTGCATAATGTTCCCAGAAAATTGAGTTAAAACTTTTTTAAATGCATCTTCCGTTATTTTCAAATCGTTTTCATTGATTATCTTTCCGGAAATATCACACGTATCCGTTTCAATTCCCAAAACGACTTCAACTTCATAGGTTTTTTCGTGTTCCATAATGTACTCCACCATCTTAGTGGCTTTTCCAACGCACAAAACGAGAACTCCTTCTGCATCTGGATCAAGAGTTCCCGTATGTCCTATTTTTTTAGTTTTCAGTATTTTACGAGCTTTGAAAACAACATCATGAGAGGTCATCCCTTTTTCTTTATAAACATTTAGATAACCATTATACTCAAACATGTGTATCTCGCTGGGCTTCATAAATATCCTGAAGTTCTTTTTTTAGAAGATTAATATCACCTTTAAACGTGAAACCGGCAGCCCGTTCATGTCCGCCGCCGCCATATTTCAAGGCAATTTCATGAATATCAAATGGTGCTTTTGCCCGAATGGATACCCGGTATTCGCCTGTATTAACTTCTTTCAAAAGTGCCGTAATAATCACGCCGCTGGTGTTTTGTCCGATATTGGCAACATCGTCGCTGATATTAAGCGTACCGCCAAAATCCTTGATGGTCTGATGATCCAGAATCATCATTGCAATCGGAGCGTCTTTTATAATCTCCAGCGAATGAATGGCGGCTCCTGTCATTTTCATTTGATTATAGTTTTTTTCACCATGTAATAAACGTGATAAATGTGCATAGTTTGATTTAATCAGGTATAATTCACTGACGATTTTATGCGTATCAGCAGTGACATTCGAGAATTGAAAGCTACCGGTATCTGTCGAGATCCCAGTAAACAGTGCATCCGCCATTTCCGTATCAATTTTTATGTTTAATGCTTTAATGATTCGAAATACAATTTCAGCCGTTGCGCCGGTAATCTCAACAAAATTAAGGTCCCCATAACAGACATTGCTTTTGTGATGGTCAATGACCAGGGTTAGCTTTGCCTCGGGTAATACTTCCGGCTGAAATGCAAATTCCATGGTTGAGCAATCCAGCAGTACAATGATGTCATATTTTTCTTTTAAAGACTGATTAAAGCATTTAATCTCAGGAAGGAAAAGCAGTTTTTCTTCAATGGGAAGATCAATGTAATAATCCACCGATTTATTTAACTGTTTTAATCCCTTTCCCAGGGCAATGGCTGAACCAATTGCATCCCCATCAGGCTTCTGATGCACCAAAATAAGAAAACTTTGATTGTCATTTAAACACTCAATGATTCTTTCAGGAATCTTCTTCATTCGATTCCTTCAACTTTTTCTTATCCTCGATATCTTTTAAAATAGATTCAATATGCATTCCGTATTCAACAGAATCATCAATTTCAAATACCAGCGCCGGAACAGAATGGACTTTTATAACCTGTCCAAGACTGGATCTTAAAAAACTCTTTGCATTATTCAGAAGTTCAATGACAGCCTTTTTCTGGGCTTCATCACCAAAAACACTGACATAAACAGTCGCTGTTTTTAAATCTGTGGTTGCCTTAACGCTGGTAATACTTAAATTGCTGTCGGTAATACGGGAATCTTTCATTTTATGAATAATGATAAGGCTTAATTCACGTTGGATTTGCCCGTTTATTTTTTCACTACGATGTGATGCCATAATTTTGACCTCCTTCAATATGAAAGATAAGGTATAACCTTATCTTTCGATTGCTTCCATGGTGTATGCTTCAATGATATCGCCGTTTTTCAGATCATTGTATTTTTCAATACCAATACCAAATTCATATCCGGCATTGACTTCTTTGACATCATCTTTGAAACGTTTTAATGATGCAATTTTTCCTTCCATTACAACGATCCCATCGCGAATAATCCGGATGTCATCATTTCGATTGATTTTGCCCTCAGTAACATAACAGCCGGCAATTGTACCAATACTTGGAATTTTAAAGACTTCTCTAATTTCTGCATTTCCCAGGACTTTTTCACGGTATTCCGGTGCAAGCATGCCCTCCATGGCCTTTTTAATATCATCAATGGCATCATAAATAACCCGGTAAAGACGAATATCCACTTTTTCGGTGTCAGCAAGCTTAATTGCATTTTTATCCGGTCTGACGTTAAATCCAATAATAATCGCATTGGAAGTAGCTGCAAACAAAACATCAGTCTCATTGATGGCACCAACGGCACCATGAATAACATTGATTCTGACGGTGTCAATATCTAATTTTTCAAGTGATTGTATAATGGCTTCGATGGATCCTTGCACATCAGCTTTAATAATAATATTAATATCCTGGATATTACCATCCTGAATTTGACTAAAGAGATCATCCAGCGAAATATTTGTCCGACGTACGCGTTCGCCCTTTTGAAGTTCCTTACGTTTTTCCGCTAATTGTCGAGCTTCTTTTTCATTCTCAAGAACAATAAAATCATCCCCGGCGACCAGAATATCGGAAAGACCTGAGACTTCAACCGGTGTTGATGGACCGGCCTTTTTCAGACGTTTACCCTTGTCATCAATCATAGTTCTTACCTTACCATAGGTCGTCCCGGAAATAATGGAATCCCCAATGTGTAATGTTCCTTGTTGAATCAATAGGGTTGCAACCGGACCTTTACCGCGTTTAACCTGAGCTTCAATGACACTTCCTCGAGCTTCACGACTTGCATCAGCTCTCAGTTCTTCCATTTCAGACATCATAACAATCATTTCAAGTAAGTTGTCGATACCTTCTCCGGTTTTTGCAGAAACTGGCACAGCAATGGTTTCACCGCCCCATTCTTCAACAACCAGGTTATACTTGGTTAATTCTTGTTTGACGCGTTCAGGATCCGCTCCCGGTTTGTCGATCTTGTTGATAGCGACTAAAATTGGCACCCCGGCAGCTTTTGCATGATTAATAGCTTCCACTGTTTGTGGCATAACCCCATCATCAGCGGCAACAACCAATACCGCAATATCCGTAATCTGTGCCCCACGTGATCGCATCGCTGTAAAGGCTTCATGTCCCGGTGTATCAATAAAGGTAACTGATTGATTTTTAACATTAACGGTATAGGCCCCGATGTGCTGGGTAATTCCACCCGCTTCACTGGACATAACATTTGTTTTACGGATACGGTCAAGAAGGGATGTTTTACCATGATCGACATGGCCCATAACGGTAACAACTGCCGGTCGTATGGTTTCATTTTCAGATTCTTCTTCATCATATTCTTCGAGGATTTTGGAAACAACATCTTCGATTTTAATAGCGACTACTTCAAAGCCAAATTCTGAAGCAACAATGGATGCTGTATCAAAGTCAATTTCCTGATTGATGCTTACCATAGAACCTGCCATCATTAATGTTTTAATGATTTCGGTAACATTAATTTCAAGAATATCGGCAAGCTCTCCCACCGTAAGAATCTCAGGAATTTCATAGATTTGATTTTCCAGAACACTTTTCTTTTTTTCGTCTTTTATCCGCTTATAAACACTTCGCGCGGTTTTTTCTTTTTTACTGTGATCACGTGGCTTCTGCTGGGTTGCCTGATTTGAAGAAACCGGACGTTTTTTAGCACCACTGGCTGTATTGCCTTTGCTTTTAACCGGATCTTTCGCCCCACTGGTTTCAGATCCCTGCTTTTTTTGCGCAGCAGCATTCTGAGGTTTGTTTTGGGTACTCTGCTCATGTGGTGTTTCCGATTTCTTTTTTTCCAGTTCCCTAAAATATTTTTCTTTATCGAATTTTTGTTCGAATTCAGAAATTTGCTGTTCCGTTAGGGCGCTCATATGATTTTTTACAGGAATATTGTGCTGATTTAAAATGACTACGAATTCTTTGCTTGGAATATTATATTTTTTTGCAAAATCGTATACTCTTAATTTTGACATATTATTCCTCCCTTCAATTATGTTTATTTATTTAATTACTTTACATTGGAAATTTGTTGTCGCACGCGCTCAACGACTTCCTTTTCAACTTTTCTTTTAAATGCGCGTTCAAGATAATTTTTATTTAAAAATTGATTAATGCACTCTTCGGATTTACACAAATAGGCCCCGCGGCCATTTGCTTTTCCGGTAGGATCAAAGAAGATCTCTCCAGAATTGTCAGAAACAATCCGTAATAAGTCGCGTTTATCAAATTTTGAATGACATATGACACAGGTTCGCTGTGGAATTTTTTTCATATCATACCTCTCTGACATTGATGATAACAATATTATACCATAACAAAGCTAAAATATTGATTAAATGCTTAAAAATCCAGTTCAAGCTCTTCTTTTAATTCCATCAAAATATCTTCAAGTTTTTCGGCAGGCTTTTCGACAACCATATGATCCCCGACATAATTGAGCTTACTCTTAATATCAATTTTCCAGCCCGTCAGCTTCGCTGCCAAACGAACATTCTGACCTTCTTTTCCAATCGCCAGGGAAAGCTGATAATCATCAACAATCGCAATGGCGGTTTTATCATCCTTGTTTGGAATGACTTTGACAACCTTCGCCGGACTCAAAGCATTGGCAATATATTCCTCAATGTTTTCGCTCCATTTAATGACATCAATTTTTTCATGGGAAAGCTCATTGATGATATTTTGAACGCGAACACCCTTTTGTCCAACACAGGCGCCTACCGGGTCAATGCTTGGTTCATTGGCTTTAACTGCTACCTTTGTTCGCGAACCAGCTTCTCTTGAAATCGAAACAATATCCACAATACCATCAAATATTTCCGGAACTTCTGATTCAAAAAGACGTTTGACTAATCCGGGATGGGTTCTTGACACATTGATTTGCGGTCCTTTTGTTGTCTTTTTAACCATTAGCAAATAAACTTTTATTCTCTGATTAACTTCATAAGTTTCACCAGGCGTCTGTTCAGATGGCAGCATAACAGCTTCAAGTTTTCCAACTTCAACATTTACAATGCCTTTTTCCACACGCTTGATGATGCCGGTTAAAACTTCATCCTGCCGTTCCAGGTAATCATTGTAAATAATATTGCGTTCGGCTTCTTTGATTCGCTGTATAATTAATTGCTTTGCATTCTGTGCCGCAATTCTCCCAAAATCTCTGGGTCGTACTTCTTTTCTAAAAAGATCTCCAACATTATAATTAGGATCAACTTCTCTTGCTTTTTCAAGTGAGATTTGATAAAGGTCATTTTCTGGAACTTCCAAAATTTCTTTCATTGCAAAAACTTGGATATCCCCTTTTTCTCGATCGATATTAATTTCTACATTTTGAGCATTGCCATAGTTCTTTTTATAGGCAGTGGTAATAGCTGCTTCAATTGCTTCAATTAAATCTTCTTTATCAATTGATTTCTCTTCTTGAATTTTATCGAGAGCTCTAATAAACTCTGCGTTCATTTTTCATTTTTCCGCCTTCCATATTATTCGGCTTTTGGCTGAGGTTTGAAATTCAACTCATCCAAAACATTTGCCTTAGCTATTTTGCTATTTTCTATATTTAGTATCTCACCGGTTTCAAGTTCAAGAGCCAGTGCTTCAGTGGTATAGGATTTTAGAACCCCTGAATAGTCTTTCTTTCCGTCCAAAGGAGCGAAAAGACGAATGGTTATTTTTTTATTGATATTTGCCAGATAGTGACGTTCTTTTTTTATGGGGCGATCAATTCCCGGAGATGAAACCTCAAGAAAATAGCTTTGTTCAATCGGATCACTTTCATCCAGAACGTCACTGACAGCACGGCTAACGATTTCACAATCATCCATATTAATGCCGTGATCCGAGTCAATAAAAAGAACCAATGCCCAATCCTTGCCTCTTTTCTCAAAAATCAGATCTGCCAGTTCATAACCCAGCGACTCAACAACCGGAGCGGTTAGATCTTCTAATAAAACTTCTTTTGAAACTTTTTTCATATATTCTCCTTTTCGCTATGAAATATTAGGTAATTGCGAAACTCAAAAGAATCGAACAATTGTTGCTTTGATGTCAGTTTTCACAA
>NZ_LGYO01000026.1:0-26355 GCF_001263355.1 Acetobacterium bakii | reverse complement strand
AGCGAAGCTCACGGCAGTTTGCAATTACCTATCTATGAAATATTATCAATCAACCCTGGGGTAGAAAAATATTTAAGAGTGGGTTCCCCCACTCTTAATGAAATTTTATTTAATTGTTCTTACAATTAATAAATTCATATCTCACAAAACGACTAAACTTCTAAGATTTCAGCTTCTTTATCTTTTAGAATTTGTTCAACGTTTTTAATTTCATCGTCCGTAACCTTTTGAATTTCTTTTTCACCTTGTTTCAGGTCATCTTCGGTGATCAATCCTTCTTTTTGGCTATCTTTTAAATCCTGAATTGCATGGCGACGAATGTTTCGTATGGCGACTTTGCATTCTTCACCATATTTTTTAACAAGCTTAACCAATTCTTTTCGACGCTCTTCTGTAAGTTGAGGGATAAGCAATCGGATAATTTTTCCATCATTGGAAGGATTAAATCCAAGATCGGATTTTAAAATTCCTTTTTCAATTGCCGGAATGGCTGTGGCATCATAAGGCTGGACAACAATCATTCTTGCTTCAGGTGTACTGATACTTGCAAGCTGATTTAACCCGGTCGGAGAGCCGTAATAGTCTACCAGAACCTTATCAAGAATACGTGGGTTTGCTCTTCCCGCCCGCAGGCTTCCCAAACTCTCATTAAGATTGTTCAGCGCTTTATTCATCTTATCATTTGCAGTTGCTTTTATCTCATTTACCATAATTTACACCTCCTGAATAATTGTGCCGATTTTTTCGCCCATAATAGCGCGCAAAATATTTTTTGGTTCATTTAAACCAAACACTAAAATTGGAATATGATTGTCCATACATAATGATGTTGCTGTTGAATCCATCACCTTTAATCCTTGATTCAATACATCGATATAAGTCAATTCCGAATAACGTTTAGCCTCCGGATTTGTTAAAGGATCTGAATCGTAAACCGCATCAATACTTTTTGCCAGCAGAATGATTTCTGCATCTATTTCTGCTGCTCTCAAGGCAGCTGTTGTATCCGTAGTAAAGAAAGGACTTCCAATGCCTGAAGCAAAGATAACAATTCTTCTCTTTTCCAGGTGACGAATAGCTTTTCGCCGAATATAGGGCTCTGCAATCTGTTTCATTTCAATGGCTGTTTGCACTCTTACGGGCACTCCTAGTTCTTCAAGAACATCTTGTAAACCCAGAGCATTAATAACTGTTGCCAGCATTCCCATATAGTCAGCAGTGGATTTATCCATACCTTCGCCACTTCGTCCCCGCCAGAAATTTCCTCCGCCAACAACAATAGCAATTTCAACGCCCAGTTCAAAAACCTCTTTGATCTGTTCGCAAATTGTTAAGACTGTAGAAGTGTTTATGCCATGCCCATCAGGTCCTGCCAGAGCTTCACCGCTCAATTTAATAATTACACGTTTATATTTCGGTTCCAAAAATATTCCCCCTTTCCTGTGTCATATTATATCTTAATTTTTTTAATTTTACAATGTTATGAACTGTAAAAAAAGAACACGAATGTGTCCTTTTTTTTGATGTCTATGCTTTTAATTGCTTTGCGACTTCTTCAGCAAAGTTTTCTGTCTTTTTCTCTAAACCTTCACCCATTTGGAAACGGGCAAATCGTCTAATTTTAACATTTTCTCCGATCGTCATAATCTGTTCTTTAACCAAATCTTCAATGGTTAAATCCGGATTTTTAACAAAAGGTTGTTCTAAAAGACAAATTTCTTTGTAAAATTTACTAATGCGGCCTTCAACCATCTTATCAACGATTTTTTCAGGCTTTCCTTCGTTCAAAGCCTGGGCTCGAAGAATTTCTTTTTCTTTTTCGATTTCGCCGGCTGGAACTTCTTCTTTTGAAATATAAAGGGGGTTGCTTGCTGCAATGTGCATTGCCACATCTTTTACGAAGGTTTTAAATCCATCAGTCTTAGCAACAAAATCAGTTTCAACATTCACTTCAACTAATACACCGATTTTTCCACCCATATGAATATAAGATTCAACGATGCCTTCTGCTGCAATACGTCCTGATTTCTTATTCGTCGCAGCCAAACCTTTTTCTCTTAAAAAAGACATTGCTTCTTCGATGTTTCCATCAGTTTCTACCAAAGCTTTTTTGCAGTCCATCATTCCGGCTCCGCTTTTAGCTCGTAATTCTTTTACTAATTTTGCGTCCACATTTATCCTCCTGGTAATTATTTATTTAATTATTCTACGATAGTATCTACAACAACAGTTTCGACAACAGTTTCAACAACAGCTTCCACAACGGCTTCGTTGTTTAAAGCAGCTGGTGCTACTGGTGCTGCAACGGCTACTGGAGCAACTTCAACAACTTCCTCAAGTTGTTCTCCCTGACGTCCTTCAATAATAGCATCTGAAACAACAGATAAAATCAAAGCAACCGCACGGATAGCATCATCGTTACCAGGAATGATATAATCAATTTCGTCAGGATCGCAGTTTGTATCAACGATTCCAATAATTGGAATACCTAATTTTTTAGCTTCAGCAATAGCGATTCTTTCTTTTTTTGTATCAATAACAAAAATCGCGCCTGGAACACCCTTCATATCTTTAATGCCGCCCAGGAATTTTTGTAATTTATCACGTAGACGTTTTAATTTAATGACTTCTTTTTTAGGCAGAAGTGCAAAGGTGCCATCTTCTTCCATTTGTTCTAATTCATGTAATTTATCAATTCGTTTGCTGATGGTACCAAAATTTGTCAAGGTTCCACCTAACCAACGGTGATTAACACAGTAACTTCCGCTACGTTTTGCTTCTCTTTCAATGCTGGTTTGCGCTTGTTTTTTTGTTCCTACAAAAAGAATTTCTTCTCCGTTTGCAGATAATTCTTTAACAAAATTATACGCTTTTTCAATTCTTTTCACAGTTTGCTGTAAATCAATAATATAGATTCCGTTTCTTTCTGTGAAAATGTATGGAGCCATTTTTGGATTCCATCGTCGTGTTTGATGCCCGAAGTGCACCCCAGCTTCCAGTAATTGTTTCATTGAAACACATGCCATAATAATTTTCCTCCTAGGTTTTTTTCCTCCACTCTCATCACTCAAGAAATTCGACCTGAAATCAGGCACCCGATCCCTGTCCGAGAATGTGTGTAATACATACCTTGAAATAATACCATAACTCGATACTAGATACAAGTTTTTTTTTGCTTAAAGTAAATATTTTTGATAATTGTCCGTTTTATCCGAAAGTTTAAATATTCGTTCAATGTATTCTTTATTGATTGAAAATGTTTCCTGTTCGTAATCCGAAGCATAAAACGATATTTCTTCAAGCAGCTTTTCCATGACCGTATGAAGACGTCGTGCCCCAATATTTTCAGATTCTTCGTTTTGCAAAAAGGCAATCTTTGCAATATGTTCAATGGAACCCTCTTCAAAAATCAAGTCAACGTCTTCTGTTCGAATAAGTTCCTGATATTGCTTAATAACCGAATTTTCAGTTTGGGTGAGGATTTCAATAAAGTCTTTTTCAGTAAGACTATCCAGTTGTACGCTAATGGGAAAACGCCCCTGGAGCTCTGGGATCATATCAGATATTTTTGAAACATGAAAAGCACCGGCACCAATAAACAAAATGAAATCACTTTTCACCGGACCGTATTTTGTATTGATAGTACTTCCCTCAACAATGGGCAAGATGTCCCGCTGCACGCCTTCTCTTGAAACATCCGGTCCCTGACTGTTCCCACTGCCGATGATTTTATCAATTTCATCAATGAATATGATGCCATTTTGTTCGGCATCCCGAATCCCCATCTCTTGTACCTGGTCCATATCAATGAGTTTTTGGGCTTCCTGATTAATGAGTATTTTTCGCGCCTCAGCAACAGAGACCTTTTTCTTTTTCTTCTTTTGCGGCAAAAAGTCACCTAGAATATCGTTCATATTAATACTCATGCTGTCATTGTTCATGCCCTGCATAATTCCAATGGATTTCGAACCATCATCATCCACTTCGATTTCAATGATTTCATTTTCCAGCAGTCCTGCTTCAAGATCCTTTGATAAAGCTTCCCGCTTTTCTTTTTTGGTCTGATCATTTTGGGTTTCACTGTCAATTTCGTTTTGACTGGGGACGACCGGTTGAGTCGGCTTCATAAATAAATCAAAGGGACTTTTGATGGTTTCTTTTTTCTTCTTCGAAGGGACTAAAATATTGAGAATAATACTATTGACATTCGCCTTCGCTTCCGCATAAACTTCTTTCATTTTTTCCTGCTGCACATTTCGGATGGCGGTTGTTACCAGATCCCGGATCATGGATTCCACATCTCTTCCCACATACCCAACCTCGGTAAACTTGGTGGCTTCAACCTTAATAAACGGCGCCCGAACAAGCTTGGCCATTCGCCTTGCAATTTCTGTTTTACCAACACCGGTAGGTCCCATGAGAATAATATTTTTGGGAGTGAATTCTTCTCTGAACTCATCGGATAATAAAGTTCTTCGGTATCGATTTCTCAGTGCAACTGCGACCGCTTTTTTAGCTGAATCCTGGCCGATGATATAACGATTCAGTTCCTCAACAATTTTTCTTGGTGTTAATTCTTTCATTTCCATTCATCCATTTCTACAATACTTCAACTGAAATATTGTCGTTAGTAAAAACACAGATTTCAGATGCGATTTTCAATGATTCGTAAACCATTTCTTTGGCAGTAAGATTCGAATGGCTTTTAAAAGCCCGTGCAGCAGAAAGCGCATAGGATCCCCCTGAACCAATGGCGGCAATGTCATCATCGGGTTCAATGACTTCGCCATTACCTGACAAAATGAGCGTTTCCGACTTATCCATAACAATAAGTAAGGCTTCCAATTTTCTTAAAATCTTATCCGAACGCCATTCCTTTGCCAATTCCACAGCGGCTCGTTTTAAATTGCCGTTATACTGTTCAATTTTATGCTCAAATTTTTCACATAGAGTAAATGCGTCTGCCACTGACCCGGCAAAACCAACTAATATTTGATCGTGATAAATTCTTCTAATTTTCGTTGCTTTGTTTTTCATAATGGTGGTTTCCCCCATGGTAACCTGTCCGTCACCAGCAATGGCAACTTCCCCATTATGTCGGATCCCAACAATTGTAGTTGCATGAAACATGATTTTCCCTCTTTCTTATTTGATATCTTCAAAATCAAACGATTTTCTTTATTTTAACGTATAAAGCTTAATTTGTTTTTTTATATTCACAATCCTGTTTGTCACAGTAAACACTTTTTCGTTTACCCAATCCTTTTTGAAACAGCGTCGACCCACATTGCGGACAAATATCAGGAATCGGTAAATCCCAATTCATATAGTCACAATCGGGATAATTACTGCATGAATAAAAAGTCCGTCCGGTTTTTGACATCCGTTTAACAATTTCGCCACCGCATTTGGGGCAGAGGCCTCCGGTTTTTTCAAAAAAAGGTTTGGTGTTTTTACACTCGGGAAATCCCGGACAGGCCAGAAATCGTCCGAACTTACCTTTTTTAATGACCATTCGCCGTCCACATAATTCACAATCCACATCAGACTCAGGATCAGGAATATTCACTGCTTCAGCATTTTCCTGGGCGTTTTTGAGTTCTTTCCCAAATCCCACATAAAAATTCTTAAGTACCTCAATCCAGTCGAGTTCACCTTCTGCTACAATATCAAGTTTGTCTTCCATTTCAGCTGTAAATGAAATATTCACCACATCGCTGAAGTATTCTTTCATTAATGTCGTTACGGTTACACCGAGTTCGGTTGGCTTGAAATGCTTATCCTCGACCTCGACATAGTCCCGATTCTTTATGGTGGCAATGGTTGGGGCATAGGTGCTTGGTCGGCCGATGCCTTTTTCTTCTAAAATTTTGACCAAAGAAGCTTCGGTGTACCGGGCCGGCGGCTTGGTATACTTTTGTTCCTTAGTGGTTTTAATTCGTTCCAAAGGTTCCCCTTCAACCAATTCAGGCAGGATACTGTCATCATTTTTGTTTTGACTTTTTCCGATTCGAGTAAAACCATCAAATTTTTGTATTTCACCCTTTGTTTTAAAGATCAGATTGCCGCAGGCCACATCAACATCTGTAACATAAAATTGGGCATCCGCCATTTGACTGCTCAGAAGTCGATCCCAGATGAGTTTGTAAAGCTTATATTGATCCGCTTCCAGGGATGATTTTGCAATTTCCGGTGTAATACCAACCGATGATGGTCGAATGGCTTCATGGGCATCCTGAACGTTTTTCTTTTTAACAGTCTTTTTTTGATGTCCAAGATAGTCTTTACCAAAGTGATCTTCAATATATGCTATACACTCCTGAACCGCTTCGTCTGAAATACGTGTTGAATCCGTTCTAAGATAGGTAATCAGACCGGTTAACCCGGTGCCTGCAATATCCACACCTTCATAAAGTTGCTGAGCTAATCGCATTGTCCGTTGGGTGGTAAAGCCAAGCGTTTTATAAGCCTCCTGCTGTAAAGTACTGGTGGTAAAAGGTAATTGGGGTTTTTGATTGCGAACCCGTTTTTTCACCTTATCGACAAGTATCGGATTTTCGGAAACAATTTTTTCCAAACGAATGGCTTCTTCGGCGTTTGGAACGGTCTTCTTCTTTCCATCTTCTGAGTAAAATTTCGAAATAAACTGTTTATCATCATCTAATTTTTTTAATAATAATTCCAGATTCCAATATTCTTCGGGAATAAATGCCGCAATTTCCTCTTCACGATCGACGATGATTCGGGTGACAACAGACTGAACCCGTCCCCCACTTAATCCTTTTTTTACTTTTTTCCACAAAAAAGGACTCAGGGAATACCCAACCAGTCGGTCAAGAATACGCCGTGCCTGCTGAGAGTTAACTAAGTCGATATCAATATTGCGTTTATTGTCAATGGCCGCATTGACCGCTTTTTTCGTAATTTCGTGAAACTCAATACGGCATTTGGTATTTAAATCAATTTCCAAAAAATTTGCCATATGCCAGGAGATTGCTTCTCCCTCCCTATCAGGGTCAGTTGCTAAATACACAATATCCGCTTTGCTGGCAGCTTTTTTCAGACTTTTCAGAAGTGTTGCCTTACCACGAATTTTAATATATTCCGGTGTAAATTCATTTTCTATATCAATGCCGATCCGACTTTTGGGAAGATCGATGACATGTCCCATAGTCGCCTCAACTTCATATCCTTTTGGCAAATATTTCTTAATCGTTTTTGCTTTTGCCGGTGATTCAACAATTACTAAAGTTTTAGTCATTGAATGCCTCCTTTATTTTTTATTGTTGTTAATTGCGGTGCTTACACAGAAACAGCCACATTATAGCAAAGAAAACCACTTATTTCAATGTGATGTCAAAGAATATAACCCAGCCACCTTAAATAAGCATTATATTTCCATAATTGATTTTTATAACTTCATCAATTTCCATCATTGTTAACACGCTATTGACCTGATTTACGGGCAATCCCGAAATTAAAACAAGTTGATCAATGGTTGTATATCCTTTTCTGATAAGCTGATACAGCTTTTTTTCATCCACATCACTTAATGTCTTTTCCGGTATTTCCGGTGAAAAACTTTTTTCCATTGATAATGATTTTCCGGGAATAACATAATCTTCCAAAATATCCCGTGGCTCAGTGACGAGCATGGCACCTTCCTTTAATAACTGGTTTCCGCCGGCCCATTGCTTAGAACTGATATCCCCGGGAATAACATACACATTTTTACCTTGTTCCAGGGCATGATTTGCCGTAATCAGGGACCCGCTTTTTTTCCTTGCCTCAATAATCAAAACCCCCTGGGATAATCCGCTGATAATACGATTTCTAAGGGGAAAATGAAAGGGCAAGGCCTTTTCGCCCAGATAAAACTCACTGATCAGCAACGCTTTTTCAGACATCAAATCATAAATTTTTTGATTTGATCTGGGGTAGCATTGGTCAACACCGGTGCCTAAAACACCAATGGTATTACCGAGTTCATTAAGGCTCCCCCAGTGACTTTCGCCATCAATACCGGCAGCCATCCCACTGATAATGGTGATCCCCACAGCTGCCATGGCCTGGGCAAACCCCCTGGCGTATTTTTCGCCCTGAATGGTTGGGTTTCTTGAACCGACAATGCCAAGGGTTAATCTGTTTTTCAGCAATGCAAGATCACCTTTTGCAAAAAAGCCAAGCGGCGGCATATAGATATTGTTTAACGACTCCGGAAAGTACTGTGAATCCCGGGTGATGATGTCAATTTGATGACTTTCCATAAAAGCCAGGGATTCCCTGGCTTTTCCTAAATTTTGTGCGTTTGAAAAGTAATCCAGTCCGCTTTTTTTTAGTATCCCGGTTTTTTCCATTAACTCCCGGGATAATGAGAATATGGTTTTAGGAAAATTGAATCGATCAAGCATCATATTTTTTTGTTTGAGTGTTATTTTTTCAAGACCCATAAACCAAAGCCAATATAATTTTTCATCCATTAAAATTCATTCTCCTCAACAATCATTTTTAATATAATATCATACTCCCTTTTATTAATGAAACCCTTTTAAACTAAAAAAATCCTGATAATCAAACATTTTGTTTGAATCATCAGGACTTCTTGCTCATTTATTTATTCGATAATTTTTAAATTCGTATCAATGTTTTGGGTTACATCTTCACCAAACCATTTCATAGATAACTCGGTTAATTTCCCATTTTCTCTCAAGGTATCCAATACGCCATTGATTTTTTCAGCGAAAGCGGTATCCGACTTACGCATGGTGATTCCAATCGGTTCATTGGACAATACATCAGAGGTCACCGCATAGACATCGGGTTTAAGGGATGTATAAAACTGGGCTACACTGATATCTGTCAAAATATTGTCGATTTGCTTGCCTTCAAGGGCGGCAAAAGCATCCAGCATGCCATCATATTTATTCACGGTATAATCGACGTTTTCCTGTGTTTTCAGCGCTTCCGCCGCATAGTCGGCAGTGGTTTCGATTTGAACCCCCACTGTTTTTCCAGCTAAATCTTTTGGCGTTAACGCAGGTGTGGCATCCTTGCGCGAAACGATGATAATGCCATTTGCAATATAAGGATCAGACATATTAAAGCCTTCGATCCGATCAGGCGTAATACTCGTTCCAGATAATACAACATCATATTGTTTGGCATTCAGTCCGTTGAAAATACCATCCCAGGCGGTGGGAACCCATTCAATTTTCACCCCGAGTTCATCGGCAATGGCCTGGCCTAAGTCAATATCAAAACCAACCAACACATTGTTCTCATCCCGGAATTCCAATGGCAGGTACATATCGTTGGTTCCCGCTGTTAAAACCCCATCTGCCAGGGGGTCCTCTTCGGTTTGGCTCGTACTGTTTGAACATCCCGAAAAAACAAATACAACCCCGATAAAAACAAGAAGCAGTAACACTAAACTTTTTCTTTTCATTTCTTCCTCCTTATTCACTTTGTGATTATTATATAATGGCATGCATAAAAATACAAGGTTTCTTTGCGCTTTATGCACTTAAAGCAACCCAATGAATGTCAATCTTAATATGAAAAACGCCCTATCACCGAACTTTTATTTAAGCCTCATATCCAGCAATTCTAGATTGCCAACTGTTTATTTTCGATGACCGGGTATGAGCAAAACAGAGGCCGAGGCGTGTCTGGATATATTATGGCTCACACTTCCTAAAAATACTTCCTTAATATAACCTCTGCCCTGGGTCCCCATAACCACCAGCGGAATCTTTTCAGCATCGATGAAACTCAGTATTTCCGATGTCGGTGATCCAAATGAAATACGCATATCAACTTCTATTTTTCCCATAGCCAATAATTCGTCTTTATAATTTTGAAGCCGTTCCTTATCAACCTCATTAAATTCCACAAGTCGATGCAAAAGATAGGGATTAATCATAAATTGATCCTGCACATGTAACATGGTCACCTTGCTCACACCGGCCTTAACCATGTCCTTCACATAATCGAAAGCGACGTCTGCATTGTCGGAAAAATCCGTTGGAAATAAAACATGATCTGTGATTTGGCATTTTTCAAGTTCCAGCTTGGACTTTTTAGACGGTCTTATAAGAAGCACCGGCAGTTTTGCCCCATAGAGCACATCATAGGCAATTCCTCCGAAAAGCAGGGCCCCAACCAAGGTATGTTTTTCCCCTCCAACTACAATCAGCGAGCAGCCTTCTTCAGTGGCCAACCGGTTGATTTCATTTTTAAAGTTTCCTGAAATAATCATGGATTCCACCTTGTAATCCTCATTTTCCAAGGTTTCCTTTTGTTTTTTAAGATTTTCTTCAAAGATGGATCTTAAATAGTCCGAAACGCCTGCTTCAATATCTCCGGGATTAAAGATTTGGGCCAGCAAGCATTCTTTTGTTCCTAGTTTCCTCAAGTCTTCCACACACTTTATCATTTCTGCCGACGCTGTTGAGATCTCTGAGACAATAAGAATTTTATCAAACATAATAAGTCTCCTCTCTGCTATCCATTAATTTATTTTCTATAATTAATATATCCTAAAAATCGACTGTCAAACTTTTCCCCAGCTTTTTATTTTCTGATCCTTTTGAATACCTGACTGTTAATAATAAAAACGTCCAACACCTAAGTGCAAGACGTTTAAGCTTATAGCCAAAGCAATGATATCTTCATCACAACAATTTATGACAAATAATCTATTCGGTGGTGCACCTTATGGTGCAAGCGCCCATAAACTAATGTTATTAAAATCCTATTTTATTTAAATGAAACTCATTATTTAATTATCTGATTCCAATTCAAAAACGTATTCTTCATAGGGCAGGCTGATTAAGTTTTTAATATTGCCATTTTCACGATGCAGAATATTTAAAGTATTTTTGATGTTTTCACTAATCTGATCAATGTTTCTCCTGTGATTTTCAGCGCATTCATTGGCCCTGGTTTCAAATTCCGCCATCATTTTTGATGTTTTCATTTTCGTCATTGTATTCATACTTCGTAATGTGTTATTCTCTTCATTGATTTCGCGGATGTTCACTGATTGCTTTCTATTCTCCTCCAAAAGCGTATTTCTTTCTTCTGAAATCTTGGCTTTTTCAAGAGCTTCGATCTCTTTTTCCTGTTTCAATCGTTGATTTTCAGCAACAAGTGTTTCATATTGTTCCTTAGAAACTTCATTCTTAGCGTAATTTTCTATTTCTGAATTAATATCCACCACCATTGATTTAAGTTCATCGAGTTGATTTTTAAGTTCAATGCTTTCCAGTTTATATTTCTTATACTCTGCGATCTGATTTTGAAGCTCTAAATTTTCCAATCTGATTTTTTCACATTTCTGGAGTTCATTGGGAAAGACAACTGCATTTGACATGCCCTGAATCTTGATACTCAAAGCGTCATTATCTTTGATTAAGGTTATAATGCGTTGCTGCATTTCGAAATTAGTACTTTCAGATTCCTTGAATAAGATCATATATTTATCCCGTTCTTCTTTAAGCATGGCAGTCATCCCGGCATATTCCTCCAATCTGTTTCTAAAAGAATATTCGGCATTATTCAAACTCTCTTTGAGTAATTTAATATATTCCGACACTTCCTTGGTATTGTAGCCGCCCAGTACTTTTTTTCCAAAAATAACTTCACTAGTGGAATTTATGGTATCATCCCTTAATTCGTTCAAACTGATTTGTGCTAACTTTTCAGTCATTTTAGTTTCCTCCTTGTTTATATGGTCTTTTAAGTAATCACGAAAGTGCGATTAGCTTTACGAGCAATTGTGTAATTACCTATTATAGACTTTGAAATGCGACCTGATCATGAAGGGCTAGCCCCTGCTTTTGTACAGTCCCTGACATAAGTTCCAAGCACCAGAATGCCCCTTTCACTGTGGGACTGATCTGACCGCTTCTCATATCGTTTTGAATTAGCAGAACCTCTCCGTCCTCGGATAAAAAGATTACATCAATGGGGAACTTCATGCCAATGGTATGCACTTGCCTGCACCGATTCAATAACAGACCCTGATTTGGGGATAGCGTTTTATCCTTCAGAAGACCAACCAGCCTTTGAAAAAAATGGTCTGCAATTCTTATCTCATCAGCCAGCACCGCTCCATTTTTTAATGCTTTGCACATTTTCATCTTAAATGCCTCCAAACTGGTCGATCACTTGTAAAATGGTTGGACCGAGCAATACAATAAACAGCACCGGCAAAACAAAGATAACCAACGGAATCAACATCTTCACCGGGGCTTTCATGGCCTTTTCTTCCGCCCGCTGCCGTCTTTTTATCCGCAGCTCCTGGGCCTGGATAACCAACGCATTTTTAATGGGAATCCCCAATTTTTCGGCCTGGATTATCGAAGCTGCAAAGGTGGTAAGTTCATCCACCGGGTTTCGTTCCGAAAGACTTCTCAGGGCATCTCGCCGCGGCTTGCCTAAGCTGATTTCAGAATGGACAAGGTTAAGCTCATCCACTAATACCCCCTGGAGCCGCTCGCCTATTTTAATCAGTGCGGCATCAAATCCAAGCCCGGCTTCCATGGAAACGCAGAGCAGATCCATCACATCCGGCAGCTGGTTTCGGAGGTCTTCTTTTCGCCCGCTGATTCTAAGTTTCAAAAATATATTGGGTCCAATGACCGAACCCAATAATGTTACCAGCAGAATGAGAAATTTCACAGGAAAATCAAGAGATAACAAGGCGGTCACAAAAAACATAGCGACAGTCACCCCTCCAGAAAAAATCAATCTTATGGCATTATACTCATTCATTCTAATATTAAGCCCAGCCAGTTTTAAATTCTTTTCTGTTTTTCGATTTTTATCACTTCCTTTATTTTTTGGCAGAAGGTTAGAGACCTTTTTAACCAAAGCCGTAAAAAAAGGGACAATAATTCGCTGAAAAAAGGGTTTTTCCAAGGCTTCGTCCAACTGAACCTGATCGATTTTTTTAATTGCATTTAATCTTTTTCGTTTATTATCGGCGGTTTTCGCGGGTTTATAAAAAACTGACATGATTACAATAAATGCGGATAAGGATGTACAGAAGATAAATGCCGTCATGAAATTCACCCTTCCTTTCTTAGAATTTTATATTGACAATTTTTCTGATAAAGAGATAGCCGATGATTTCCATAGCCACACCCATCACCAGCATGGTAATTCCCAGATTCGATTTAAAGAAAATCAGCACATATTCCGGATTCAACAACATGAAGATCAGGAGTACAAAAACCGGCAGCAAACCCACAATTATTCCCGATGTTCGGGCGGTGGTTGTCAATACCTTAATTTCGCTTTTTAGTTTAAAGCGTTCCTTAATGGTTTCTGCGATATTGTAGAGTATTTCGGATAAATTACCACCGGTTTGACGCTGAATCAGAATGGCGGAAACGATCATCATAAAATTTTTGCTGTTTATTTTTTCCGAAAGGTTGGTCAGTGATTTTTCCAGTGGTATTCCCAGTTTCAATTCCCGGGCAACCCGGCTGAATTCTTCGGATATGGGGTTGGGCATTTCATTGGCAATACTCACCAGTGCCTGTTGAAAGGTAAGACCCGCTTTTAAACTGCTGCAGATAATCCCAAGGGCGTCCACCAGCTGCTCTTCAAAGAGCTCAACCCGTTTCACATGTTTGGTATGGACATAAAAAGGCGGTAAAACGATACCGATGATCGTTGCACCAATGGCCGCCACAATGTTTTGACCCAGTAATAAGAGCAGGCAGGCCGGCACCAACGCAGCGATTATCCAAATAATCAAAAACTCCGACGGCCTGATTAAAACCCCGGACATCGTCAAATCATTGGCCAGGCCTTTCAGCACTTTAACTCTGGTATCCGTTTTTCCGCTTTGCTTATCTTTTCGTTTTTTTAATTTCAACCGCTCACTGGGGCTCACGGCTGCCATGGCATTCATTCTTTTCAGAACTTGACGTTTATCTTTGGTAACCATTAATAATACTGCCAATGCTATCACAAAGACCCCGGCCGCAAACAGAATTGTGATTAAAAGTGCATTCATTTTATTTAGGCCTCCCGATCCGCTTATTCATTAAACCAGTCGTCATTAACCATCACACCATTATGGATGATTTTTTCAACACACCGGGGGCGGATGCCCATGCTTCTAAACCGGCCTTTGAATTTTCCTTCGCTGTCCATCTGACCGGACATTTCATATTTATAAAGTTCCTGCATCACCACAATATCGCCTTCCATGCCGATCACCTCGGTGATGCTCACAACCTTACGGGTGCCATCCCGGAGCCGGGACTGCTGAACAATAAGATCCAGGGCCGAAGTGGTTTGGTCGCGAATGGCCCGAAGCGGCAAATCCACTCCCGACATCAGCACCATGGTTTCAATACGGGACATGGCATCCCTTGGGGTATTGGCGTGAATGGTGGTAAGGGATCCGTCATGACCGGTATTCATTGCCTGGAGCATATCAATGGTTTCGGTGGAGCGTACCTCGCCTACAATAATTCTGTCCGGCCGCATTCTCAGTGCGTTGATCACCAGATCGCGGATAGAAATGCGCCCTTTTCCTTCCAAATTGGAGGGACGACTTTCCAACGTTATTAAATGGTCCTGGAATAATTGCAGTTCAGCGGCATCTTCAATGGTAATGATCCGTTCATTCTCGGGAATAAAACCGGATAACACATTAAGGGTAGTGGTTTTGCCGCTGCCGGTTCCGCCGGAAACAATAATATTGAGTTTTCCCTTGACACAGGCTTCTAAAAAAGCGATCATTTTTTGTGACATCGATCCAAAATCCAATAGCTGCTCAACAGAAATCGGTTTTTTTGAAAACTTTCTGATGGTGATAATTGGCCCCACCAATGAAAGCGGCGGAATAATGGCATTTACCCGGGAGCCATCCTGTAATCTGGCATCAACCATGGGGCTGGATTCGTCAATATGCCGCCCCACCGATGATACGATGCGGTCAATGATATTCATGACATGGTCGTCATCCTTAAATACAACCTCGGACAACTCGATTTTCCCGTGTTTTTCTATGTATACCCGGTTGGGTCCATTCACCATAATTTCCGAAATATTAGAATCCTTCAAAAGCACTTCCAATGGACCGTAGCCGACAATATCATTGAGCAAATCTTCGGAAATCTTCGCTTTATCAACCCGATTAATATGAGTCGCCTCAAGATCCATTATTTCCTCAATGGTCTTTTGGATGCCATCCGCATTCTCTTCGCCATCGGTGCCCAAATGGTTTTTATTTATTTCATCAATCACTTCCTGATGAATTCTATTTTTCAAATCCGAGTATATATCAACATAGGGTGCATCCTTTTTACCATCCTCTTCATTTACACTCTGCTGACCCAGCCGTTGCTGCGCTAACTTATCCAGAAGCCCCATGTTTTATTCCTCCTTGTATGAATCTGATGTTTATTTATTTTTTATTAATCAACTCTGCAATATTTTTCCCAAGTTTCGCAAGATCCTGGGCCATGGGATTTCTTGGTGCCTCAATGACCATGGGAACTCCTTTGTTATGGCAGATAAGTGCTGTTTTCAAGTCCAGGGATATCTTGTTTTTAATGGGAACACCCAACACCCGCTGAATATCTTTTAATGTAATCATGCCATTGGCTACCCGATTAATCACAATTTCTATTTTGTCTCGTTGCAGTAACGAATCTAAAATGCCCAGACTTATCTTAGTATTGCGCAGGGTTGAAATATCCGGTTCTGAAATCATCAGGACCAGATTGGCATTTTCAATGGCACACATGGTCATATCACTGAAAGCCGGCGGGGTATCGATGATAATATAGTCATAGAAGGGTCTAAGCGTATTAATGATGGTTTCCAGATTTTTTACTGAAACATATTCAGCGTATTCTGGACTTTTGGGGGCACATAGAATGCTCACGCCGCTGTAGTGAAGCACGATGCATCGTTTAATGGCATCAATGTCACCTGAATCCCGGCCCTGGGTGAGATCCGAAATGGTGTATTTCGAATCCACGTCGAAAAATACATTCACATCCCCAAATTGAAGATTGGCGTCAATCATGATGACCTTTTTCCCTATTTTAGCCAGGGTGACCCCAACATTTACGGCAATGGTAGTTTTGCCAATGCCACCTTTGGCTCCAAAAATGGTGACCACCTTGGATTCCATATTGGCAGCCACCTGGTTGGAATTTTCGGATCTGGATTTTTCCACATGATTTACGAGTTCAATGTTCGCTATTAACTCTAGAGCATCCACCGGAAAGGGTAACACCTTTCGTACTCCTGCAAACATGGCCTTGTCAATAATGGCAACGCTCAGCTGGTCACACAGGAAAATTACATTGGCTCCCGGCAATTTAATATAAATTTTTTCTGCCATGCTAATTGCTTCTGTACCATCCTCATCGCACTGGATGAGGATGACTTGGGGATTTAAACTGAGCGTCTTTTCCAGTGCCGCTTCTCCCAGCTTTGAAAATCCAACCAGTGCGATGACATCATTTACAAGGAGGCTTTTTATTTCATATATCCGATTATCGTTGTTTCCGATGATCATCACTTTAATTTTTTCCATGTATTCTTTCTCCTTTTAGAATAGACTGGTACATAAAACTTCCTACAGCCAATACTCTTTTGTTAAAGAGCTATTGGCTATAGGATGTAGGATTATCAATTGCCGAATCAACAACCGAACGCAAAGCCAACCGGTATTTTCCTTCAGATAAAGCATAGGTGACTTTCAATACATCATGATCCGGCACTAAAACCGTAACAGCGGTACCTTGTCCTTCTGCGTCATCGCTGTTATTTGCGCTCACTTGAACAACTTCCAGATATTCTTCGACGGTTTGAGAGACCACCGCCGTTCCGCTTAGTATTACTGCCAGAATATCAACCCGATCACCGATATTGATATAACCGGCTACCCCAGATACTTCATCGGTTTGAATGGTGATCGCTCGATAGTCCTGGGGGATGGAAAATGATAAGCCGTTATTATCCTGGCTTGAATCAATTAATCGGGTGGATAGAATCGGTTCATTGGCTTCTATGCTTTCCAGTGTAATACGCCCGATGATATCTTCAGGATTACCGGTTGCCAGCTCATGAAGGGCTTCTGCAGGGAACTGTTTGACGGTAATCATATTGGGTTGAATAATGGTGCTTTTAGGTATTTTTTCAAGAGCTACTACGATCGACACTGTTTCTGCATTAAATCTGTATTCCAGGTCAATTGCAAAGGAATAGACTCCAAATCCCAGGATCACCGAAACGACCAGGGCTATTAATATTAGTTTTTTCATTGTTTTCTCCAATTCCTCAATGATGCTTCAAGTTATTAGTATACTATTGTCTTTTTAGACCCCAGTATTGAACAGATATCCTCTCGACAATTGCTTATTTAGTAAGTCTGACCGAACTTGCCGGAACACTTAAAAGCTCATTTGTCCCGCCAATGATTCGTGTATTACTCCCATTAATTAAAACTTTATTTCCAATTACTCTACCATTAACAGTTTGATTGCTTCCATTTAAAGTAATTGTTCCATTTGGAGCATAAATAATACCGCATAGACCCTGACTTGAGCCATTTATAGTTATATTTCCATTTTTTGAATAAAAGCAAACTGCATCGCCAGTTGCATTTGTTAAGTTACTGCCATTGAATGTCAAATTTCCGGTTGCCAGAATACAACCTTTTCCAATGAAGTTACTGCCATTTATTGTTACATTGCCATCAACATAGATTGAGTCATCAACAGTCATATTGCTGCCATTAAAAGTCTTATTGACTGTATAATACTGTCCGGCTGCTTCAGCCTGACTTTTTATTATTTCCGAAAAATCCGGCATGGCAACAAGCGAAGCAGGGCTGATGATTTGACTCCCAATATTAATATCGCTTCCGTTTATTGTTATTGAGGACCCCTGACAGATCTTACTGATGTTTATATTGGAACCATTAATACTAAATTGCGAAACCGCTTCACTAGACCCGATGATGGTTTGATTTGAACCGTTTATACTGAATTTATAATTGCTGTGAGCATTTCCTTTGATATGCTGGTTGCTTCCATTGATTGATAATGTATAACTGGGACTTCCTGAAAAAAGCGTATATCCAAATGCTGCCCCCAAACCTTCTTTTGTTGCAGCTGCAAAAGGCTCAATCGTTGCACTATCAAAGCCCAGTATTTTTGCAAAAGTATATTCCACATTTTTAGATCCGGTGATACTGATGGTTTGATTGGAATTAGAGAAAACAGGCACTGAAACATCAGAATTTTGATACCCATTTAATGCGATATATTCGTAGGCTGTTGCTTTAGCTGCTAGAGTATCCGGCAAATCCTGGGCACCGGCAAGACAGGCAGCATCGATTGCATTTTGCAGCTGACTCTTTTCAACAGAAACTCTCCCGACATCAATAACTAGAGCAGCAAATCCAAGAATAACGACCATTGCCAACGCTACTATAATAACAATAGTTCCGGATTCTTCGTTTTTAATTTTCTTAAATATTCCACTTTTAATTATTTTAATCAATTTATGCTTCATATGCTATTCCACCTTCATTGTGCATGATGAACTTAAATCGAGTGTTTGTCCCTGGGTAAATACTCCAGCTAAGGGTGTCAGCACATCCACACCTCCATTAACATCCACAGTCACATTTCCACTGTCATAAATAACATTGATTGTCAAAACATCGGTTAAATAGGCTGGTGCAACGGATCTTGTATAACCTTTTATTGAGGCAATGGTTTCAGTTGAGTGCACAATCGCATATCTTGCTCCTTCTCGAGAACAGTTGTCAATCATAATCTGGTTATTAAAAATCCACCCAAAATCAACTATGGCGCACAGAATCATAATCAGAATCGGCAATGTTAGGGCAAGTTCAACCACCGCCTGACCTTCCTCTTTTTTAAATTTTCTGATTAAATATGAAAACATATGGCCTCCTTACGGGCTGTTGCCTACCCTATCCTCATTTTAGACGGATTAATCTACAAATTTAAGATTCTTACAATTATTAATTGTAGTCTGAGATTGAAAAAGGCATATTGGCGGCGTCTGGCAGAAAAATCTACTCTGACGCAGCCAATATGCCACAGTGTTTTAAACGTATGCCGATGAACTGTTAAACCGGAAGAGCAGTAAACAAAGTTTCTAGCTGTGGTCTTAAAATCGCAATTGCCACTACGGCTGCTAAGGCAACCCCAGCAATGATCAACCCGTACTCCACCATACCCTGTCCGTCTTCTTCTCTGATGATCTGTGCTAACATGTTTTTCATTTCATTTCTCCTTCTCATTTTTTATATGTAAAGTCCGAGAACTTTATCATTCCATTTAAATCGATCCATTGATTAAGCGACCCAGGTCAAACAATAAATATTGACCGTTGATGATATTTATAATGAGCACTGACACAAAACCAAATGCCATAAATGGTCCCAGCGCGATTTTTGATTTTAAATTCCCCTTGCCGGTGAGGATAATATAGGCGGTGCAAATTAGCAATATGAATGACATAATGATGATGGCAGTTAAAAATCCATAAACTCCCAGGCAAAACCCGACCGCCGCGGCATACTTGACGTCTCCCCAGCCGGCGCCCCTGCCAATATATGCCGGGAGTAAAAACAGGATAAACCCGACGGCGAAACCCATAAGGTTCATACCAATATTTCCCAGCTCATGACCTGTTATAACAAAGCTTGTTCCGATGATGATTGTCAGGAGTATTAATTCGTTTGGTATTTTCCTGATGCTCATATCCACCATGGATAGAACGATACAGACCGAGATAATTAAAATCGTTTCCATGGATTGGGGGTTAAGACCGATTATTCCAATAACGAATAACCAACTAAACGCATTAAGTGTTGCCCACATTAAAGATTTTCGGATTCTTCCCAAAAATTCAGGGATTGCAAAAGTATTCACGCGATTGCTGATTAAGATCCCTGATGCTTTTTCCATTATCAATCCGGTGACAAAACCAAGTACCATGATTACTGCATAATCTGTTGTCATCTGCTCATACCTCCCTTTCTGAATTTTTTCAATAAAAAAAGCAACGTTTTGCGCGTCGCTTTTAAGACATCATTTGATGTCCGTTATTCGCAACTGGCTGTCATATAATAAAATTATTTAGACCCTATAGCTTTGCGTCCTCACCTTTCGGAGAGTATGCCAAATATTTAATTTTTTGAAAATTCAGGATTTTGTGTATAAAAAAACAACGAATTCATCGTTGCACTAAAGGCATCATAGTGATGTCCATTATTTGCAACTGGCAGTCATATAAAAATACTTAGACCCTATAGCTTTGCGTCCTTACCTTTCGATAAGTTTGCTGAATATTCTGTTTTCTCAATACTAATGCATTATTTTCTATCTGTCAACAAGAATTTTTCGTTTTAAACAAGTAATTATTTGTATTTTTTTGCTATAAAAATATGAATTGATTAATTATCATTTCTTTTTAAGCTATAATAGTGTTTTTTCTGCAATCATCAAGATAATTCTATTTTTAAGTCAACATGGTTTTTATCTCGCCTAAAATAGCATTATACGCACCTTAATCTGTATTTATTCATTTTAGTCAGTGTCTGTAATATGATCATCACCATTAAAAGAATATGCATTCACACACACAAAGTTTGACAATTTAAAGTTATGAAAACGCACCCAAAAATAAATTACCACAAAATCATTTTATTTGTTTTTGCATTTACTATTTTATAAGTTCATAGCTTTCAGCTAATTTATAAAATTTTGTTATTTCCTCTTTATTTTTGACGATATGCAATGAAACCATTCGATTTTTGACTAATCATTTGAAAAACACGATCCTTTAATTTCATCAATTTTTACAGAATTGTGCCATACTTTTTGCAGTAATATTTAATCTAAAAAACAGCTGTTTTATCTCTTCTTTTATATACAATCTTTTTAAGTGTTTTAAAGAAAGAAAGTGTAATTGTTTGCAAAATATGAGTAGATTTTTATTTATGAAAACGTTATAATACAGATGGCATTTTGTAAATTCTTCATGAATTCATATTGTGTGAAAATTGAAATCAATTGCGTAGAATTTATTTTAAATGACAAATCAAACAACATTTTGAAAGGGGTTACTTCATGATCAAAAATTTTAAAAACGGAAACAGTGGTGATATCAGCGGCAAAGGACAATTAAAATTACATTTGTCCACCAAGTTGTTGGTGTTTATCATAGCGCTTCTTGGGGTTACAGTGTTGGCATTGGGGGTCATCGCCATTAATTTAGGATCATCCACCATCATACTATTAATTTCACTGGTTATTCTTTTAATCGGCGGTACTGCAGCTTACATTATGGCAAAAAGCATTACCCGACCTCTTATTAAGCTTAAAGAAGCAGCTAAACAAATAGCTCTTGGCGACGTAAACGTGGAGGTTGAGATCACCACCAACGATGAAATTGGGGAGTTGGCTACCGCCTTTGAAAAAATTGTTAGAAACTATAACCTTCATGCACAGGTTGCTCAGCGTTTATCTGAGGGTGATTTCACCGTGGAAATCAAACCACAATCAGATATGGATGAGCTTTCCTATTCCATGATTGCAATGGTAGCCGAATTAAATAAAATCTGTGACGGCATCAACGAAACCAGCACCGCAGCCACTGAAGGACGGTTGGACTTTAGAAAAGATACCAATGGCTATCCGGGATCCTTTCAAGCCTTTATTGTCGGTTTAAATGCCGTGATTGATTCATTTGTCAAACCCTTGAAAGTTGCAAATAAGGCCATCGAAAGAATTGGAAATGGAAGAATTCCGCCAAAGATTACAACAGATTACAACGGGGATTTCAATGACCTTAAAAACAACATCAATTCCTGCATTGACGGTCTTGGGGCCCTAACCGAAACAAAAACCGTAATACACCAATTGTTCATCAATGATTTTGCTGCCAAAATGGAAGGCAACTACTTAGGTGTATTCGGTGAACTTGCAGAATCGGTCAATGAGATGCACTGGAAACTCAACTATATTCTTTCCATTGTCAATCATGTTTCCACCGGTGACATGAGCGATCACGAAGAGCTTCATAAAATCGGAAAGCGCTGTGATGAAGATGAGTTTATCCCAAGCTTAATAAACATGATTGAAAACATCCAATCATTGGTCGATGAAGCCGATGAAATGGCCCATATTGCTGTTGACGGCGACTTGAACCACCGCGGGGACGTTACCAGGTTCCCCGGGGAATATGCAAAGGTCATAGAAGGTTTTAACCAAACCCTGGATGTGGTTATTGAACCCATAAAGGCCGCTTCAGGAGCATTAAAGGAGCTGGCAAAAGGTAACCTGAACATTACCATGGAAGGCGACTTCAAGGGCCACCATGGTAAAATTAAAGATGACATGAACCAAACCATCAGCTTTTTAAAACGTTATGTGTCTGAAATTACAAGCACATTGGAACGAATCGGTGAAGGCGATCTAAGCCAGGAAATCAGCTCCTATTATCATGGTGATTTTGTTAATATCAAACTTGCCATAAACGGCATTACCACACATTTAAGCGAAGTGATGTCTGACATTGATGTATCGGCAAATCAAGTGGATTCCGGAGCCCGACAAATATCTGCTGCTGGACAGGCTCTTGCCCAGGGAACAACCGAGCAGGCCAGTTCCATTGAAGAACTTACTGCTTCCATTGAAGAGGTCGCTGCGGAAACCAAAAGAAATGCTTTAAATGCCAACCAGGCCAATGAACTGGCGATCGAGGTTGGTAAAAGTGCTGAGCTGGGCAATACTCAAATGGAAGAAATGGTTACCGCAATGGTCGAAATCAATGATTCTTCTAAAAATATCTCGAAAATCATTAAAGTCATTGATGATATTGCTTTCCAAACGAATATTTTAGCCCTTAATGCCGCGGTAGAAGCTGCACGGGCCGGCCAGCATGGGAAAGGTTTTGCAGTGGTCGCAGAAGAAGTTCGCAGCCTTGCAGCCCGAAGTGCTGAAGCCGCCCGGTCAACAACCGGTCTAATTGAAAGCTCCATCGGCAAAGCAGAACACGGAACAAAGATCGCTGATGAAACTGCTGAAAGCTTAAAAGAAATTCTCAATCAAATTGAGAAAGTTGCAGGTTTGGTCAGCAACATTTCCCAGGCCTCCAATGACCAGGCTTCAGAAATTGCCCAAATTACCCAGGGGATCGAACAAGTTTCTCAAGTAGTTCAAACCAATTCCGCTACCGCAGAAGAAAGTGCCGCATCCAGTGAGGAACTTTCAAGCCAGGCTGAAATGCTCAAACTAAGGGTAGATTCATTTAAACTTAAAATCGACTCCGGCAGGGTTATGAATGAATTGATCCCTCGAAAATCGAAAGAAAATAATAATCCTTCATCAAAACCAAGAATTGTACTCGATGTTATGGAAATGGATAAGTACTAATCATTAAAATTAAAAACCTCATATAAAAATAGTCCTTTCAAATTCGTTTTTCATACGAATTTGAAAGGACTATTTGTTTGTTGTCCAATTACAATGAATGATGAAAAATATAGCATTTAAACTAATTATCCATTTACCCCTTTTTCAAAACTCATCTGCCAACCAATGCCAAACCGATCTCTCATAGAGCAGTAGGCTTTGGACCAGAAAGTTTTCTGGAGTTCTTTGTCCACCGTTCCGCCCTCTTTTAGTTTAAAATATACGTCTTTAATTTCTTCCATCTCATCACTTATTATGATTAGTGTAACATTATTTCCCTCAATAAAGGCCATTCCCGGAACAAGATCCGAAAACATCACATTTGCTTCATTAATGATCCGTTTCGAATGCATCACAAATTGTTTATCATCTTTTTCTATTTCTGACTCAGCATTTGAGACTATTTCTTTATTAGTTATGACGTCTGCATTCGGCGAGCCAAAAACTTCCGCATAGAACGACACAGCCTCTCGACAATTACCATTAAAAAGAATGTACGGTAGTATCTTCATTTCTGTCTCCTTAAAAATCAATTAATTACACAATGGACCCTTATTTTCATTACAATAAAATATATACCCATTCCTTTTTCTTTTAATCATTTGCAAAAAATTAAAAAAAGGTGCAGTTATAACCCGCACCTTCATCCAGTAAAGATGTTTTATTTGAAACACCGAAACATCATTCTAATTGAGCTTTAAACAAGGCGTTGAAATCTGGTATCGACATGGGTTTCGCATAGAAGTTTCCCTGGGCTAAGTCACAGCCAATTTCACGAAGAAACTTAACCTGCTCATTTGTTTCAACTCCTTCAGCCACTGTTTGCATTCCTAAATCCTTGGCCATTGTCACAATGCTTTTTATGACCATTTTTCCACGGGCGGTACTTGAAGATTCGTTAAAGAATTCTCGATCAATTTTTACAACATCAATTGAAACATCTTTTAGCATATTTAAAGATGAGTAACCGGAACCAAAATCGTCAATGGAAATTCTAAAACCGGCATTGTGAAGTCTTCTGGTGATATCAAGTATGATGTTCATATTTAGGGAAAATGCACTTTCAGTTAGCTCTAATTCAAGAACGGCGGGCTTAATATCATACTTTTTAACAATTGATAGTAACATATCAACATATCCAGGGTTTAAAAGATGCAGCCTTGACTGGTTTATGGATATTACCATGGGAAGCCGGCCTTCTTTTGTCCACTTCTCCTGTTTTTTGCACATTTCCTCAAATACATACATATCTATTTTTGTGACAAAGCCATTTTTTTCAAAAATAGATATGAACTCATTCGGAGGAATCATCCCTTTGATCGGATGTTCCCAACGAATCAGAGCTTCCGCACCCGATATCTTTCCGGTCATAAAATCAAATTTAGGTTGCAAAAATATTTTGAATTCGTTATTTTTAAGGGCTTCATGCATTTCGTTTTCGATTTCGCCTTCTTTGATGATCAGATTGCGCATTTCATCTTTGTAGAAAAAATATGAACTAATATGTTTCCCTTTAATCATATTAGCGGCAAGACTTGCCCGGTCAGCCATTACAGCAATGGAAATATCATCCTCAATTACAAAAACACCAATACATACAACCAAATTGAAATTTGAACCATCACCAAAATTAAAATTCAAGATATCAGCTATAATTTTCTCCATTTTTTTCGTAAATTCCTCTATAGATTGATACTTAAGAAGCATATGAAATTTATCACCAGTAATTCGAGCACAAATTTCATCTTCATAGGTATGCAGTGTTAATACTTTAGCTATATGTTTTAAAAGAAAATCACCCTGGATATGACCAAAAAGTTCATTGACTATTCTAAACTTATCGACATCGATTAAAATAAAAGCATACTGATTTAAATTATCTTTGATTATCTTTTTAGCTTTAATTTTAAAGGTATCTACATTTGAAATATTCGTTAATTTATCAATATGAATATTCTGATTTTCTTTCTTTAAACGAAGCTCCTGTTTTTTTCGTTTCGTTATGTCAAAAACAATTCCGGACGCAAATGCAGGCTTTCCGTTTGCATCTTTTTGAGTTATCTTTCCTCGGTCATAATACCATCGCCAGCTCTTGTCTTTAGCCTGAATACGGTATTCAGCTTCCCAAACACTGACTTTTCCCTGCATGTGCAAAGTCATAGCATCCATGGTTTTCTCAAAATCATCCGGGTGAATTTTATCTGTAAAAAAATGGCGGCCAACACTTTTAGGGAGCTCTTCCATAGTATAACCAAGAGTTGTTACCTTTAATTCATTAAAAACAACCGTATCCGTTTTTATATTCCAATACCAGTGTCCTAAATTTCCTGACCATGCAAAGTCAAGCGACGTCTCCTGAGCTTTTTCTGATAGAAGTTCATTATTAAACATTTCCAGCTCTGTAATTCTTTCAGTAAGCTGTTCTCTTGAAAATTCTGAATAATTCATATGTTTCCGCCTTTCATTCAATTTATTGCAACTCAACAAATTCATCAGTAATTAGAATCAAAATACATGTATAATTCTCTTTACTCAAAAAAAGAATTATACCTAGGTGTTATCATACTACTTTGTAAGAGAATTGCTGTTTGCTTTTAGTTTATTAGAAAATAATTTATTGACTATCAAATGCAATTTTGATCTATTATATACACTTCTCCAATAAAACACAACAAACTTGTCTATCATGTTTAGAGCACTTAATTTTTCTGCATAATAAATCGCAATTTTTTATGCAGCAATTCATTTCCATTTGCCGTTATTTAGACAATTAGTTATACATTGCTGTATTAATTGTTGCCTTTTTTAAATATTCTAATTCTCTGATTGAGCGTTAGCCTGTGTTTGGTAAGATAAT
>NZ_LGYO01000025.1 GCF_001263355.1 Acetobacterium bakii | reverse complement strand
CAAAGCCGCTGGTCTTGGATATCTTGTGTTATAGATTCTGCCATCTTCAGGAATATCAAAACTTAGCTCTGCCATGGTCATTTCACCACGCATTACTTTGGCAGCCGCCATTACTGCATCAACGAGTGGTACATATCCGGTACAACGACACGCATTACGATACTTTTGGAACCAGTCCCGTACTTCCTGTCTTGTCGGATTATGGTTGGTATCAAGCAGACCTTTCGCCGAAACGATGAATCCGGGTGTGCAAAATCCACATTGTACACCGCCATAAACAATCCAGGCCAGCTGGAGAGGATGTAGGTTTGTTGGTGACCCAATTCCTTCAATTGTCGTAATTTCACTGCCGTCTTCAATATTTTTCATCTTTTTTGTGCAGGAGCGAATAACTTTACCATCAAGGATCACTGAACACGCGCCGCACTGGCCGGTTCCACAGCCAACCTTGGTGCCTGTCAAACCAATCCGCCTTAAAACATCAGACAGCGTATCTGACTCATGATCACAAACCAGCATCCGTTCTGCTCCATTAATCAACAACATCATTTTTCTTTTAGACATTTTTTCTCCTCATCAATTCTGAAGTTAATTTTCTTGTGGTATAATTCTCCATCCCAATTGGTCGTGCACCCTCACTGTAACCACGTTGATTAGCGGCAAGACAGCGATACCCTTTGTCTGCCAGTCTCTTAATAATATTCTCCCAAATAACAGAACTTTGAGGGAAACCATGTAATAAGATGACCAATTCACCCTTACTATCCAGTCCACAGGTTCGACACGTAAAATCCATTTCGTTTGCTGAAATAGTGGTCATTTTTACTTCATTATTCATAATTCTTATCTCCTTTTTTATACTGCTCATATAAAAATCGTTTCCATTATTTCTAAACACACATGAACCTTTGTCAGTGAGCCACTATATTTACTGACATTCTCCACGGCCCTTTCTCTGTAGTGGAATTTGTCATGTTGTTGTAATGGAATATGACAGGCAATGACCAACTGAGGATTAACTACTTCACTGATAAAAGCGCGACCTTTTTCCTGGCTAATTTCTGTAAAATTTATACAAACCGTATCAATCGTTTCATTTCTCAACCAATCAATAATAGTCGAATTACCAGATTCGGCATCTCCCATAAAAAGGATCTGCTGATCTGCAGCACTGATTAAATAGCTAAAGTGATTAACTGTATTATGATATTTGATCCCATCGTGGTATGTTCTTGCTGCCTTAATTTTAATATTTCCAGCTTCAATAACAGTCACTTCACCATATCCGGAATTCAAATAGGAAATTGGATTTGGCAAAAAATCCAATGCTTCTTTCATATAACTTTTGTTATTTTCATCAAGTTCTGGTAATATTATTTTGATATTCGGATTGCTTATTTCACAAAGCTTTTTTAAATCACAGTGATCTTTATGCACATGTGTGAAAATCAAAAAATCAATATCACTGAACTCTTCCACGCCATTAATAATTTTATTAATAATTTTCTCGGGGATGGGACTGAAATTGAGGGCTTGTTCAGTATGAACACCATCAACCAGAATTTTTGTTTGTCCGTCAGTTAACATAAAACCGGTATTTGATAAATAGGTTATGATAATTTCGTTTTTTTTCATCTGCTCTCCTAATCGTAAATTCTCTTGCTTTCTAGTATTTTTTTGTTATATAATAATGTTAACGTTTAAATTGCTTTGAAAATTAGATTTTAAAGGTGGTACAGTATTTTGTCTCTATTAACTATTGAAGATTATGAAAAAATATTGAACTTTTACATTTTTATAAATAAAGACTATTCCGACTTTATCAACCGAACACTGACGGCATTAAGCGATTTTTTTGATTTGAAGCTTACTGCCTATGCTGTTTTTGATGTAAATCCGGATGGACAACGTTCCTTATCAAAATTGGAAAGCCTATATTTACGTCCAAATATTCTGAAGCACTATAAAGAAAGTTTTTACGAGGATGATCCCTTTTATAATAAAATTGATACCCTACGCAATGCGAACAAATTCAAATATGTTTATACTACTAATGATCTTTGCTATGACGAATTTTTAAAATCGTCATATGGAAAATCGTTAATGAAAAACGACATTGCCTACCAAGCAATTTTAGGAGCGAGTGATGCTGCGCATCCCCCCATGCATATTATCAGTATTTTCAAAACTAAAAATGAAGAAAACTTCACCCTCAAAGAACAGGAATTATTGTCTCAAATTGGAAAATCATTTCATGAGTCTCTAAATCTATATCGAAAATATACTGCTCAAGCTGATAAGGTTTTTCTGACCAGTCTTTTATTCGATCTGACTTCATTTGGTTTTGTTATTTTAAATAAAAATAAATCTGTTGTTAATTTTAATAAAACATTTCTCAACTATACTGCTTTTTTATTCAGTAAGTCAAATATCAATGAAATCGTTTATAATCTGATCGATCTGGTTGAATCGACAAATGAAATGACCATTGACAAATTAAAAGTGAATTCCATTATTAAAACCAACGGTTTTTTAGTAACGGTTTTTCCCCCCCAAATAAATCAGAATGAATATATTGAAACTTTTTATTACTTCACCATAAGGAAAATTGAAGAAAATCGACAAGGAAATGATATCGATAATCGCCTTGTCGAAGAATACAATCTGACAAAGAGAGAAAGTGAGATACTAGCTCTCTTTGTTGATGGTGCAAGTAATCTACAAATCTCAGAAACCCTTTATATCAGCGTTTCTACCGTTAAATCACATGTCCGAAATATTTTCAATAAGCTTAATGTATCCACGCGTTCAGAAGCGATCAGGAAAATTCGAAAATTAACTATTTTTGAAAATAATGACAAATATTTTAGCTGACAATAAGCCTTTTTAGGCTGTTTTTTTAACCGCAAGCGCACCCAATACTTTAAATGCCAGACCAAGTATGATCATAAACCAAACAGCACCAAATGCGTAGGAAATCAGCAAATCCAAATAGTTGCATTCTGTTAAAAATTGATGCGCGGTTAGAACAGTTATGAACAGAAATGTCGCTTTATTAAGAATAATCGGTAAAAACTCTGTAATACAAAAGAATAGAACAACTAATAATACTGCAATCATTGCTATTTCAAAAACAGACATGCCATAATTGTGCAGCACATAGTAAAGACCAAAACATAACAAAATACCAACTAATGAACCAACGATATTTTCGACAATATGGTCCATTTTGAAGTGATCAACATTTGCCCAATACCAAAAGAACATACAACCGGCCCATACATTCACTAATCCTAACCTGCCGCTAACCATTGAAAATGTAAATATTGCAATGGTTAGGATAATACTCAGGATAATGCCCTCTTTAACTCTTTCATTAACCGATTTAACTGCTGGCTTAGTTTCCATTTCAAACACCTTCTCTTCTTTATTTTTTAAATTTGTAAACACTTTCTTTTCGAACATCAATGAATCGATCCTTGCTTTTCGTTATCTCACGATGCCGCGTTTTTCTGCATTTTCTTCAAGTTCATCCCTAAAGTCTGGATGGGCTATATTAATCAACGCTTTTACCCGTTCAATTAGTGACGTTCCTCTTAATGCGGCAACACCATATTCAGTGACAACATAATCAACATCTGCCCTCGACAAGGTAATGACCGTACCTTCTGGATGAACGTCGACAATCGTCGATTTCATGACTCTTTCACCACTTGAATTTTTTACATTTGCAGTTGAATGCAATGCTATAAATGATTTCCCGTCTTTCGACATTTTTGCCCCTTGAGCTGTCTCAACCTGACCACCGGTACCACTTATATGCCTTGTACCTATAGCTTCCGAAGAACATTGGCCGAATAAATCAACTTGAAGGGTCGTGTTAACCGATACCATTTTATGGTTTTTAGCTAATTCAAAAGGCGAATTACTGTCTCTGACATTGATATGCAGGACACCAACATTGTCATCGATAAAATCATATGTCTCCTTGGTGCCAAATGTAAATGAGGTGACCATTTTATCTTGGAAAAGTGTTTTGCATCGATTGGTGACGATACCTTCCTGATACAATTGAACGAGACCATCATTCAGCATTTCAGTATGTACGCCTAAATCTTTTTTGTCTTTCAGCGCCATTGCCACGGCATTTGGGATACCACCAATGCCCAACTGAAGCGTCGAACCATTGTCAATCATATCTGCAATATGTTTGCCAATTAAAATGTCTTCGTCACTAGATACGGCCCCACGGCACGGAAGATAAATCACCTCGTTGTTACCATACAAAACATAGTCAACGTCAGATATATGAACCTGGGTATCCCCAAAGGTACGGGGGATATTTTCATTTATTTCTAAAATGACCAAATCTGCTTTTTTTAAGTAATCCGGACTGGCCACGCAGATTGGACCGGTACTGAAGTAACCATGCTTATCCATCGGACTCACTGACAGGGTGAAGATACTCACTGGTTTTCCGGTGACCTCATGATAATATAATCGGTCAGAGCCGCTTTTACTGAGATGATTTGGATAAAAGGTCGTCATTTTTGTTTGCGCCGGATCTCTCATAAAATTCCCATAAAACCCACTGACGTGATTAAGAATGCCATCATATGTTTCATCCGAATAAAAATCATAGGGTTTCAGGTTTAATAAATTAATATGAGTAACCCCTTTTACGCCGTGATCTTTTAATAAATGAAATTGATCCATATACGCCATTGGCTCCGCTATGCCATAGGTATAAATTGTAGCGCCATTACTGATCTTTCCTACTGCTTCTTCAATCGTGATTGTTTTCTTTTTTAATAATTCTCTATAGTTCATTTTCGCCTCTCAAATAATAATGGTGCAGTAATCCTTTTCATTACCGCACCGGTAATGGCATTATGGATGCAATAATACTTTTATTTTATTCGCATCGTTACATTCAAATGCTTCATTAAAATCTTCAAATTTAAATTTATGCGTTGCTAAATCTTTGGTATTAATCCTGCCATCCGCCATCATTTGCAGAGTTTTTTGCCATGACCCAAGGTTATGTCCAAATGAAAACTGGATTCTTATATTTTGCATTACTGCCACAATATAGGCTTTTATATTGCTGCCTTCGACACTGGTAAGTGCTAATTCAACAATTGTTCCGGCCCGTTTCGTCATCATGATTGATTGTGTAATAACGATGTCTGCACCAGTGCATTCAAAAACAAAATCAGCGCCTTTTCCAAAAGTCAGGGCACGCACTTCCTTGATTGCGTCGCATTTGTCATTTTCAAAAGTATAATCCGCGCCTAATTTTTCACCTAATTTCAAGCGCGCTTGGGCGGCAGATATATCCACTAAAATTGTCTTTGCGCCACAGGCTTTGACAAATTGAAGTACCAGTAATCCGATCGGACCAGCACCCATAACGACAACCGTATCCGTTGGTTTGATGTCAACGTTTTCTAAAACAGCGTGAGCAGCAACGGCAGCAGGTTCAACCAGCGCACCCTCTTCAAAACTAACATTATCCGGTAATTTAAAAATTGCTCCTTCAGGCATACAAATGTATTCGGCCATTGCGCCATCACATTCATACCCAATATTGAGGGCATCCTGGCATCTGCTAATATCCCCCATTAAACATGACCTGCATTTTCCACAGAAACCTTTAGTTACAATACCTGTGACACGATCAGAAACTTTAAACTGGGTTACCCCTTCACCAATTTCTGCAATCGTTCCGCTATATTCATGACCCATGGTAAAGGGGATGGGAAGTGGCGATGTCGGTGTTTCAAAGCCACCAACAATATGTAAATCAGAACCACAAATTCCACAGTATTCTACTTTAATTTTAACGCTACCTGGCCTTGTTTTTGGTTCTTCAACCTCGACACATCCCAGATAACCCACGCCATGTTCTAATTTTTGAACAGCTTTCATTTTTTATCCTCACCTTTCAAATTAACGATATACAATTCCCGAATCAACATTTAAGCATTGTCCCGTGATATTCTTTGCTTCATCCGATGCTAAAAACAACACAGCATAAGCAATATCTTCCGGGGTCTGTGTACGCTTCAAAGCCGATCCTGACGCCATTTTTTCAACAACCTCGGCGCTTGTGCTGCAATCTTCAAAGGCTCCCGGCACGGCTTTCTTAAAGTCCAATGCATCCGAATAAATAGCCGTCTTAATAAATCCCGGATTGACACAATTGACAGTCACATTAAAACTTCCCATTTCTTTTGCCAGGGAATTAGAAAAACTGATGGTTGCTGCCTTAGAGGCACCATATTGTGGCATCAAAGGCACCTGAAGAAATGCTGCAATTGAAGTAATGTTAATAATCCGGCCACTTCTTTGGGTATAGAAATTACTATAAAACGATCGGCACATATTAAGCATGCCGACGGTATTGACATTAAAAACCCGTTTTACATCCTCTGAAGATATTTTTAAAAATGGCGGTCCTATATCTTTTGGTCCAATACCGGCACAATTGACAAGGATTTCAATCTTACTAAATTCGACTAATATCTCTTTTGCAAAAGCATCAACCGCATTTTCATCACTAATATCAACTTTTCGAAAAATGGCTTTAACCCCTTTTTCTTTAAGCATCGACGCCATTTTCTCGCCATTTTCAACATCCATATCAACGATAACGACATTTGCTCCGGAATCAGCCAACATTACAGCAATCGCTGCACCGATACCTTTTGCAGCCCCTGTAACGACCGCCGTTTTTTCAGAAAGCTCAAATTTAATTGCCATACTTTTTATCCCCCTAATTTATATTAGTGCTTTCAAAATCCCTGCTTTCATATCTTCAACGGATGGGTATAAATACTTTTCTAAATCTCCAAAGGGTATGATTGAATTCACCCCGGCGACACGAACTGGCGCTGCTTCTAATTCGTTCATGCAATTTTCGACAACCCAAGAGACAATCTGTGCTCCAAATCCACCTCTTTCAGGCGCTTCATGGGCAACCATTAAACGGCCGGTCTTTTTAACCGAATCAAAGACACATTCTTTATCAAAGGGAATTAAGACTCTTGGATCAATAATCTCAATTGTTTTTCCGGTTTCTTCTTCGACTATCGCTGCAGCGGCCATAACATTCACTAAAGCTCTATGATAGGCAACAATGGTTAAATCAGCACCTGTCTTGACAACTTTTCCAGCTTTTGCTAAAGACGGCACTTCGTCCAGGACATCGGGAACCTCTCCGGTCAAACCCATTGTGGCGCGCTGGTAAATAAATAATGTCGGATCATCATCTCGAATCGCAGCACGATAATAAGCTCTAATATCCGCTGGTGTTGTTGGGGCCACAATTTTAAGTCCCGGTACATTTGCAAACCAGGCTTCAACACTTTGCGAATGATGGGCGCCACTCTTTCCACCACCACCCTGAGGCAATACAAACGTTACAGGGCAACTATCGACGCCACCGGAATTGAAATGAATCTTAGCGGCAATATCAACGATGCCTTCAAATCCCAATGTTACAAAATCGGCAAACATATATTCAACAATCGGTCGATAGCCACCTAATGCGGCCCCAACAGAGAATAATGTATAACCAGCTTCTAAAATCGGAAATTCCAACACGCGATTGATCCCGAATTTATCTTGTAATCCGGTAAATGTTCCCCAGCAACCGCCTTGTTTGCCGAGATCTTCCCCAATACATATAACTTTTTCATCTGAAGCCATTTCTTCAAACATGGCAAGATTCAGAGCCTTCATAACTGACATTTCTGACATTATAGTTCACCTCCGGCATTATTTGAATAAACCCTGCTGTAATCCAGAACTTGTTCTTTTGTTGCAACATTTTGAACTAATCCTTCATCAAATCCATCAACAATTTCTTTTGTCTGTGCTTCTCTGACTGCCTTTATTGTTTCATCATCCAGAATTCCCAATGCCTTCAGGCGTTTTTCAAAACGAATGACCGGACAAATAGAATCTAAATCATTTTTATAACTCAAATCACGATATTTCTGCGGGTCCCCCACATAATGACCTTCCCAACGCATTGTTTTTACTTCCACCACGTTTGGTTCATTATTAGCGGCTAATTCCATACCGTTTAGAACTGCTTCAGCGACTGCGACAGGATCATCGCCATCAACGGTAACCCCTTGCATATTAAATGCGGCTGCTCTATCGGCAAGGTTTTCTAATGGAGACTGTTTTTCCACTGGTGTCGACATAGCAATCCCATTGTTTTCGATAAAAAACAAAACCGGCAATTGAAAAAGGGCGGCAATGTTCATTGCTTCATAGGTTGCCCCTTGACTAATGGCACCGTCTCCGTATGGCGCAAAACCAATTTGTCGCTTTTTGCCATCATTTTTAAGCGCCCAGGCAAAACCTGAAATTTCAGCCCAGGTACCACCGAGTGCACCGGCGGCCGGGAGCTGACCATTTTTGAGGTCATGAATATGATATTCTCCGGATATTCCGTCATTACAGCCACCGGTGCGGCCAAGTAATTCCGCAATAAATGGTTTCCAACCAACGCGATGAGCCATGACTGTCTGGGCGCGATGCGTTTCGGTTCCAAAAGTTTTAATGTCCGACTTTTTAAATGCTGTCAGAATACCAGCACTTACAGCTTCCTGTCCTAAACACGGATGGATCGCACCGGCAATTTTGCCACTGTAAATGTACTCGACGATTTTCTCACCGAGTACTCTTGATTTCACAATATCCGAATACATTTCCAGTAGTTCTTCATTTGAAAAGTTCATAATTTTACCTCCATTAATTTTATTTCAGCCCCATAAAGGATTTAGGGTCTAGTAAATGTTTCTTAAATGTTTTTAAATACAGGCCACTATGAAATCCATCAATTGCTGCGTGATTAATTGTCACACTGAAACATGCCATTCGTTTAATGCTTGTCGTGTCATCATCATTCACAACCAACTGTTTTTTTGTTGTCCCGATGGCCATGATGCCTGTTTCCGGTGGATTCAAAAAGGGTGTCACCTGATCTATTTCAAGCATCCCCATATTACTGATGGTGTAAGTAGAACCCATCATATCTTCCATTCCCAATTTTTTTGTTTTCAATTTTGCAATCATATCCTGAAGCTCATCCGAAATTTGGAAAATATCTTTATCTTGTGCCTCTTTAACCACAACCATCATAATGCCATCCGGCAAACCAATACCCACAGCAATATTGATGGAATCATAAATAAAGAATTCATCACCTATCAATGCTGAATTTATCAATGGGTGTTCTTTTAGAGCTTCCGCAGCAAGTTTGACAAATATGGAAGTAACGCTGACTTTGGGATTTTGAGCCTTTAGCTCATCTTTTAGGTCAAGCACTGCATCTACTGGAAAATAAATAGAGCCCGACCCCTGAGGATAATCTCTAAGGCTCTCTGTCATTTTCTTCCCGATGAATTTACGGGTGCCGGAAATTTTATAACTTTCTTTTACTCTTTTTGAATCTGTCATGTCTTCTCCTATTCTTCAATATGTGCAAGTATGTCGCCAACAGCCACTGTTTCACCTTCCGGCACTAAAATTTTAACCAAAATGCCGGTTGCTGGGCTTTCAATCTCCTGATTTAGTTTTTCGTTGGAAAGTTCATATAGAGGCTCTCCTTTTTCAATATGTGCACCTTCTTCTGCTAACCATACTTCAATTTTTACATCCATCCCGGACTGTCCTATCATAGGAACTTGTACTTCTACCATCATTTTTCCTCCTAAAATTTGATTGATCATTATGACAATAAAATCTTAACACTACAAACGTTTTCAAACATCCTTCCGGAAGATGGTTAAATTATTAAAAATATACTACTTTTTTAGTACTTATCATCCTTTGCTCATCTTTTGCTCATTCTTTACCCATACTTAATAATCACTGATTTTCAAACATTATCTTTCTTAATCTACATAGAGTTTTAGGATAAGACCTTCGCCCATAATAAAAAGAAAATTCCACGCGGACACGAAGTGTATATTCAAGAAATAGCAAACCATTTTCTCCATTATTCAGGTGTAGTTCTAGAACCGACACAGAGCTACACAGTAAATTATCAATAAAAATAATCAAAAATACACATGAAAAAAACCGCTTCGCAGATGGCTCTGCAAAGCGGTTTTTGTGATTTAAAATTTGGTGCCTCTTCAGGGATTCGAAGCCTGGACACCCTGATTAAGAGTTAACGGCTTTTTCCTTTATATTAGTGTCTCATTATATCGGGTGCCGTTTGGGTGCAGTTGTTAAAAACAAAGTATTTTCTTTTTATAATCATCCCTACATGGTATTTGATTTTACAAATAGTTTGATCCCGACCTGCTGATAGGAAATTGGATTGCCTCTTTTTATTTTAGTTTCTTAAACGTTGTTATAAGCTAATATTTTTTATTCATGGTGTACATGTAATGTGCCTGGTGCCATTAGGGATTTTAAATTTATAAATCCGCTGCCGCCAATACACCAACTATTGATTCTATTTTTTCTTTGATCAGTTCAAATCGTATATTTGGGATGCAACTCTTCCAAATTGCCTGAAAACACAGAATGATAATGATGTTGTGTATATCGATAATTGCCACTTTTTATTCCATCCTCAAACGAACTTTTTTCAAAGCCTATGCCCATTATATTTTCGGTCTTTTTTAATTGATTTTAATCGCACTGCTGGTTAATCCTTCAGCTAAGAGAGCGATATCAATATCTTCCGAAAATATTTTTCAATCATGAATATACCTTAAAAGTTATGAACGAAGTTGGTGTCATTGTCGAACATGAAACTGCTTTAGAGCTTTTTAAAAAGCATGGTGCCAGAGTCGAAGGTAATACAGTATACTTCAGTGAAGAACTATTAAATAAAGCACTGTCTACAATACCTCAAGAAATTGAAGTTTTCACGGGGCGGCAGTGTCAAAATTGGTGAAATTCATCCTCCTGCAACAGTGGGAGCTTTTAGTCCGCCAAAAATGCTTCATGAAGGTGGTGTCGTTCGTGAAGCCATGCTTTCAGACGTAATCAACTTCCTGAAATTAACACAAAGCAGTGTTGTCATTAACAAACAAAAGGATATCCTCAATCAATATTTGCCAGATAACAAAAATATTAACATCCTGCCAGCATGAATATTTAAAAGAAGAAGATTTCACAATTTTAGTCTGATCCACCTTTCAATACTAAAATAGGCAACGCTAAAATCAGCTATCTGTCAGTGTAATTAAAGAACTCCGGAGAATTTATTCTATCTGATAGAGACATCATATCGTTATCATAATTTTAGTTCAAAGTTATTAGTTTGATCAATTCAAAGTTTTTTTTATTTTAACAGTTTCGATGTGGAAAATTATCGAGTCATAAAGTTGCTTATTTTTAGATTCTACCAGGATAACCAAAATATGCCGGTTTCCTTTTTTATTTCGCAAAAATAAATTCTTGCAATGGGCTCCCCCAATACCCTTCATATATGAAATCATCTCATCACAATTGAAAACTGGTGGATGATTAATGATTTCGTAGTCTATTAATAACTCAACTAAAACCTCTTGCACTCTCATCTCATTTTTTTCCATATCTATTCTCCAGTTAATTCGAATTTATTTTTCTTTTTTAACGCGATTCCTTCCCAGGCCACCAAAAATAAAGATATAATCATCAAAATACTTCCCACAAGAATACTCAGGTTTATTGTTTCTTTGAAAATAACAATCCCGCATATCAGTGTGACTACCGGCTCAAAAACACAAATAATAGAGGTATTAACAGGACCAATATTTCTGATCGCACCGGTAATCATCATTATTGATATGATGGTTAAAACAACCGCGCCAAATATAAACAGTAGGCCTTCTTTTGGCAGCCACATTAAAGATCCCGAAATGATTCCCTGAGTTCCAAAAAATGCAATGTTTACAAGTGCCAGATAAAAGATGAGCACCTCGGCATCCATACTTTTATAGCTGCTTTTATCAAGGCCCAACAAATAAAGGCCAAAAGCCATACCTGAACCTATTGCCAAAATGATTCCTGTGAAATTGAATGAAACATTTAAATTCCCAAGGAAAACCAATCCTAAAAGGGCCGAAGCTAAAGCTATTATTTTATAGGAAGATAGTTTTTCTTTATAAACACTAACCATTACCATCGTTACAAATACCGGATATGTGAAATAGATCATCGTGGCCTGACCCATTGGTAAATAACGATAAGACTCTGTCAGCAAATAAATAGTCCCGCCATAGCCGACGATTCCAAAAATACATAAATCCCTTAATTGTCTTAGGGAAGGTCGCACTAATTTTTGGGCAACTACAAGATAGATCCCCATAACAAGTGCTACAAAAATAAATCGATAAAAAATCAGGGAGGTACTGTTCATGCCTAAATTTAGTAACATTTTAGTGCAAGTTGGTAGAACCCCATATGCCGATGCTCCCAACATAGCCATAATAAAACCCTTCTTCATATCAGACCGCTTTCAAAATAATATTTTGTTAATTTACTGTTTCAATTAATGTATAGTGCCTATCTCGAAACTGAATTTGAAAAAAACAGCACTATCACTTTTATGTAAATATTGCTGTGAATTATGTTATTTTTTATCGAAATTAAACCATTTTTTATGAATATAATGAAATGGCCCACCAAATCCTGGTCTTATATTTCGGCATCGCATTTTTACCGCCAAATTTGATACTTCCAAATGGGTGAATAAACAATAATACCATACACCCCACAAATATAAGCACCCCAATGGAAACCATCCAGCCGGCGTTGGACATTAATGCGATAAATATACTTGTCATAAAAGGGGTAAACTGCTTCGGCCAAATAAAGCCCATGAGAAGAGTCGCTCCCAATAAAACGAACGGTATTAAAATTGGGACAATCCGTAATCTTTTTGACATAATCTTTCTCCTCAAAAAAAAATTGTTTGTTATGTGTTTTAGTTATAAACAAAGCGTTTATTGAGTTTCGCAAACGCAAACGCCTAACGATATTTTGAAAGAAGGACTTATTCAATTAATATTGAATAAGTCCTTTGAATTTACTATTTCATGAATTCTTTAGGGATATATGTTTCTAGAATTTTCTTTTGTGCTGCATTTAACTCTGGAAGCTCATAATTTGCTAATCGTTCCTGATATATTTTTTTTGTATTATCTTTAATACTTGGTTTGCCTGAGGCAATCCAATTACCATGTGATTCACGGTTTGGAACGTTAGGAAGATAATAATCATTTCGATATGCTTTTGATGTTCGCGCAATAAAGTTTCCGCCAGGTCCTACTTTTTCTAGTGCATCTGTCATTAATGTTTTTTCATTAACTTCGTACCCTTTGATAAAGCGATATACTGTTTCCGTAACTTCTTCATCATAAATATACTTATCATAACTTAATCCATTGTATGCATCCATGATTCCACAGGTATGGAACATTAAATCAGTATGAGCAGACAAAGTGGCAAAGCATGATGTGAATGATTCAATACCGGCTTGCATATCGATGTCTTTTGCATCAGACACACAACCACCCGTTCTAACAGGTAAATGATAAAAATCACCAATCGCTTTTATGGTATGTGAAACTAACGCATCTTCAGGACTGCCAACCGTTAATGAGCTGTGTCGTAAATCTGAACCGAAACCTTGATTGCCGTAAACTACTGGGGTTCCTGGTCTAATCAGTTGTGCCAAAATAATTCCGGCAAGCATTGCAACATTGACAGCCAATATTGAAGATGCGATGGTATCAGGTGTCGTCAGGCCACTCATACCGGTACCTGTAAACACAATAATTTGACCTTCTTTAGCGTATTCGACAAGTGCTTCAGACATTGCCTGGGAATAGACAAATGGCGATGCCGCATCAACCAAACCACAGACAACACTTTTATCATGAATATCATAAAATTCACGGGTCATTTTAATACATTCAGCCGCTTTTTTACCGCCATCGACAATCCCTAAAACAGGTTTAGTATGATGCATTAGGGTCGTTGCCATTGCATAATTAGAACGTATTTTGGGATCAATCGAAGGCAAATCCATAATGTTAGGACTGCCGACACTGATTACCTTACTAGTGGCATCCAATTTATGGAAATTTGAAAAATCCAAAGGTGTTGGGTAATGAAATTCGTCATTTTCGTATACATACATCGGACCATAAGCGGGTGCATGTATAGTGGAACCATCTCCAATTGTAACGATGGAATCTCTGCCAAACCACTCAAATTTTTGAATAACAGTGGATAATCCCTGGGTAATTAAAGTTTCTTCTAAAAAAACAGTTTCGCCTTCGACACGGGCCCCATGTTGTTTGAATATTTCGCGTGCTTCTTCTCCAAAGAAAATAACACCAGTATTTTTTAATAAATAGAGGGTTTTTTCATGAATCAATTCCAATTCTTCCTGTGTTGCGAAATCATACTTAATCTTCATTTTGTACTCCTTTTTATTTGTGATTTAATAATAAACTTAATAGTACAGAAAGGGTAAACTATTGCAAATCCTCTTTTGCTGAGCGGTTAACTTTCATCTGAATAAGTAACCATTGGAACGTCCTCTTTAAGTACTGTGTTTTCATTTTTCATATAGATTGACAAATCGCCGTTACTATAGGAATCAAAATCTTTTAGGTTATGCATAGATTTAACATATGCAACCATTCCAAAACAGAAGATGATAGCTACAGGCAAACCGCAGACGACACAAGCAGTTTGCAGTGCGCTGATACCACCAGAAATTAACAAAGCATATGCAATGAGTAACATTGCTACTCCCCAGAAGACAATACTAATTTTGGGAGGTGTAACATCGCCGGTTGTATCTTCGGTGGACTTGCATGTCATTTGTGCTACTGCAACCATAATTGCTTGAACTAATGTAATAATGGATAGTATAACAACGACTAATGCAATAAAATTCATAATTCGGCTAAATGGAAATTGTTCAAAGAATGCATACAAAGACATATCTGAACCAATTTTTGCAATAAGTACGCCTATGGTACCGCCGTGGAATTTATCCATAATGATGCTGCCACCACCAAATAAACCAAACCAAAGGAATGAAAAGATCACAGGGGCAAAGAGATTAACGGTTACAAATTCTCGAATAGTACGACCGTATGCTAATTTGACAAAGAACAAACCAACTAGCGGTGCAACAGCTAGCCACCAAGTATTGTAAAAGACATTCCAACTTGAAATCCAACCCGTTCGTTCAATCGGTTCCAAATATAAAGATAGATGGATAAAATTTTGAAAATACTCTCCAACAGACGAAAACAATAATTCAGTAACTTTTAAGGGATCAACTGCAATAAATGCAAATATCAGAACGAAAATATATAATATTGTATTTGTATTTCCAAGAAAAGCAATTCCCTTAGAAACACCAGTAGTTGCCGCTAAGACACAAATACCTGCGACGGCTAATAGAATAGCTAACCAGGACACGGCATTACTTGGAATTCCATACAAGTACTCTAATCCTCGTGCTATGAGCAATACAGCCAAACCTAATGATGTCGCGGTTCCTCCAATAACTGCAAATACAAAGAGTGAGTCTACTGCATCGCCAATACCTTTATATGCTTTTTTTCCTAAAAGAGGATATAATGCTGAACTACAGCGAAATGGTTGTTTGCCATTATAAAACATAAAAACAATAATCAAACCGGCGGTTGTGTAAACGGCATAAGGGTGTAAACCCCAATGTAAAAATGTGAATTGCATTGCTGAAAAAATTGCGGCTTCCGACATTGGAATAACGCTTAAAAAATCAGGTGGGGTCATTGAAAAAAGGACCGGTTCATAAACGCCATAGAACGTTATTCCAACACCTATCCCCGAGGTTAGCGCAATGGCAAACCAAACAGCCTTACTCATTGTAGGTTTAGCATCTGGACCTCCTAATCGGATGTTACCATATTTACTGAATCCAGCCCATAAACAAAAACCTAACATTACAACTACAACGGGGACCAAGAACCAACTAAAATACTTAAATACAAAATTCAATGCAGCATTTGCAGCTGCTCCAAACTGTTCGGGGAACAGAATTCCAATAAAAACGAAAATCACCAATGCAATAGCCGGTGGGAAAAATATACGTTTATTAATAATGTTAAAAAAACGTTCTTTCTTTTCCATTTGTTTGTCTCCTTTATTATTTCTTACATCGTGCACATGTTCGATATCATTTATTAAAGCAATATTCATGCCAAAGTTTAAAATGGCTTTAATAAAGGGTTTTTATCATACCTTCCTTAACTTTTATTCAATAACGACAACTATCGACAACGAATTTCAGGTGTTTAATATCATTTTTGAATACTTTCTTGTTTTATTCTGTGAAATTGTTTATAATGATGAAAAAGGAGGCTTATATGAAAAATAAAATCAATTCAGATACACTTCCGGAACATTTCTATTTAGATATTCTAGAGAATCTTTTTTTATGTGTCTTTGTTAATGATGAGTCTGGAAGAACAACTTACACAAATCCTGCGATGATACGTCACTATGGTGTAATGCCTCATTACTTAATAAACACTTATCCCGAGTGGGGATTTTGGGAAGGCATTGTTTTTCCACCGGCTTACAAGCAACTTATGAAAGAAAAGCGAACTGTTTTTTATAATCAATTAAATCTCATCACCAATAATTGTAATACTACTATTAATACGCCTGTTATGAAGAATGATTCTTCTAATCGCGTCGAATTCATGGTACAGATTATTCAGGAAGACTTTTTAAAAAAAGATTTGAGTATCAATTCTGATAGTCGAAAGGAGTTGTCAAACCTCCAAACTGATCTTATCGGAAAAAATCATTTTTTTTGCGCCCTAATTAAGGACCTGGAAAAAATAGCAGATTCGGATATGCCAATTCTTCTACTAGGTGAAAGCGGTACCGGTAAAACATATATCGCAGAGTATATTCATAACTATAGTTACCGACAGGATAAACCTTTCCGCTCCATTAATTGTGGTGCTATTCCATCTAATCTTCTTGAAAGTGAATTATTTGGTTATACCTCTGGATCTTTTACCGGGGCTAATACAAAAGGAAAAAAGGGGCTTTTTGAATTAGCTGAAGGTGGAACGCTCTTTTTGGATGAAATCGGTGATTTACCCATTGATTTGCAGGTTAAAATTCTTCATGTATTGGAAGATGGAAAATTTATGCCCATTGGAAGTACTGTACCGATTCATTCAAATGTTCGTATTATTACGGCAACCAATAAAGATTTAAAGAAATGTATCGCAATAAAAACTTTCCGTGAAGATCTTTATTGGCGTATTAACGCCTTTTGCACTGTAATCCCACCTTTACGGAAACGACAAGAAGATATTATCCCGCTTGCACAATATTATCTTGATAAACAAAATAGAAAATATCAGACGAAAAAAGTTTTTTATCCACAGACATTGGTGATATTAGCGATGTACCATTGGCCAGGAAATATCCGTGAACTCAAAAACGCCATAGAACGTATCTATATTCTCACCGGAGGAAATATTATTTTTGAGAATCATATACCGAAAGAAGTTTATCATTTCAATATCAAAGATAAAAAATATTATTATACGTATAACGAAATTATTAAACAAGCCGAAAAAGTAATAATTATGGCCGCCTATACTTTGCACGGCACAATAAATGGAGTAGCACAGGCATTAAACATTTCACAAGGACGCGCATACCGAATGATAAAGCAATATGGCAACTAAATCTTGGAGGCAAAAGAATGATTAATTTTCCACATAATGATGAGTATGATCAATATCTTAATGCTATTGATGATAACTACTTTAAACGAGTATTGGACCATCTTGGCCTACCTATTTTTGTTATCAAATCAGACAATCAATTGATCTATTCCAATCCAGAAGGCAGTATCTGTTTACAAAAATTTGGCCTTAAAGAATTAATGGTGTTTTTCAACATGGGTATTCTGCAGGCAAAAGAATGCCTTCACACTATCATTTATCAGCATGATAAACCCCTTGACGAAGGGTTTTCAAGCAGCATCGTTACCCCGATAATTACCTGCAAAAAAAATAAAAGTCCGGCTTATTATATTATTATCATTCAAAGGGTTATTAAAAATTTTGATGGTGATGCTCAAATAAAAAAACCACACTTGCGCGTGAAAAATAAAAAAAATCGCGATATTATTGGTCGCAGTCATGAGTTTTTATATCCGCTTATCCAATTAGAACGAATTTCACGCTATGATATTGCTATTTTACTTTTAGGGGAAAGCGGAACGGGTAAAACAATGATTGCTGAATATATTCATAACCGCAGCAATCGATGTAACGCTGCCTTTATGTCTATTAATTGCGGAGCTATTCCAGCTGAATTGCTTGAAAGCGAACTATTCGGCTATGCTCCGGGTGCCTTTACCGGTGCAAATCACAAAGGAAAAAACGGCCTTTTTCAACGCGCAGATGGTGGTACTATTTTTTTAGATGAAATAGGTGATATGCCTTTAGATTTGCAAGTTAAACTGCTTCACGTTTTAGAAAATAGTACTTTTGTTCCCATTGGCGGAAATGAACCTATAAAAGTAAATGTTCGAATAATCTCGGCAACTAATAAAAATCTTTTGGAATGTATAAAAGAGCAAACATTTCGAAACGACCTTTATTGGCGTATTAATTCTTTTATAGAAACCATTCCACCTTTAAGAGAGCGCAAGTCTGATATTGTTATATTAGCACTTTTTTTTCTTAAAGATTACAATTTAAAGAACAATACTAATAAATTATTTCATCCTCTAACATTAGAGGCTCTTTCCCATTATCAATGGCCTGGAAATGTGCGAGAACTTAAAAATGTTGTTAAACGGATGTGTGTGCTGACTGAGGGACCCATTATATATGAAAATATTATTCCGATGGAAATCCGAGAGGAGATCGATGAACCAATTGAAAGTAGTTTTTCGTTTGACGATTTGATTGATCAAGTTAAAGCGGTAGTCATTCAATCTGCGTGTAAAAAAAACAAAACCTCCGCTGCTGTTGCCCGTGAGCTGGGCATATCCCAGCCAACAGCTTATCGGCTGATAAAGACTTATGGTCCATATAATTGTTTCACCTGATTTTTTTGAAATCCCTACTGTGAAAAGTTCCGCTTAACGTGATCAAGTAAAATTGTAACACCCTTTCACTTAATAATGAAAAATTTACTTCAAAATCAGAAAAAAATCACATTTTTTTAGAAAAATGAAAAAAACCGCTTCGCAGATGGCTCTGCAAAGCGGTTTTTGTGAGTTTAAATTTGGTGCCCCTTCAGGGATTCGAACCCTGGACACCCTGATTAAGAGTCAGGTGCTCTAGCCAACTGAGCTAAAGGAGCATAATGGTGCCGAAGGCGGGACTTGAACCCGCACGTGATTTCTCACAACGGATTTTGAGTCCGTCACGTCTGCCAATTCCATCACTTCGGCGAAATTATTTTTAAGCTTTTGAAACTGATTGCCCATGCAAAAACAAAACATTTAACGTAAAATCAAGGCATTTGATTCTCCGACTGTATTGCTTCATCACTTTGACGAAATACAAATATTTTTCTTACAAGACACTGTTAAAAATAATAACACATTCTAAAATAAAAGTCAAATCTCTTTTGAAAATATTATCTTGTTTTTGTAAAAATTAAAAGATGACAAAATTTTATCTTGTTTTTTCGAAAATATAAGGTACTATGTATATTAGTAGTAACACGATATTTATATCATTTAAATCATCAAAGTATCAAAAATTTCGATTTAAAACAAGGAGGAACTAATGAGTTTATTTGAAAACAATAAAACCTTAGCCTACAAAGAATACCGAACATTTGTCAATGAGTCCGTACTTGAACTCATTAAAAAAACACCAGATAAAAAATGCAATGGTTGCATTGATTTTATATATAATGAAGAAACCGCCACTGCCTATTGTGAAGCGCTTGAAACATCCTGGCCGGTCAAAAACCCAGAGATTGTTCAAAGACTTACTGATTGTTATATTTGCGATCTGAAGGCTTCCAAAAATAAAATATAAATAGTTGGGTTACTACAAGCCAGTTGGATCAACTGGTCTTTTTTTGCTTTTTTTATAGGCAGACTCTATTTTTTCACAGCATTCTATTTCTGAAAAATCTTCGGTTGAAATTTGAAAATCACAATCTTCATAGTATTTCCGACGCTCTGCCATCAACAATGTTATTCGTTTTAATGGATCCTCTGTATCTAGAAGTGGTCGTGTTTGGTCCCCCTGAATGCGCTTGAAAATAGTTTCAGGTCGACAGGTTAAGTTCACGACAAAGGTTTTCGTTCTTAAAAGTTTTCGATTTCGCTCAAATAAAATAATTCCCCCTCCGGTTGAGATAACTGCCTTTTCCATGTTGATCACTAGTTTTAAAGCGTCATGTTCGGCTTCCCGAAAAACACTTTCTCCTAAATTATTGAATATTTCTGAAATTTTCATTTTGGCCGCGGCTTCAACCAATTCATCCGTGTCGATGAATACATATCCTAATCTTTCTGCCAGCAATGGTCCGATGGTGGATTTTCCGGTTGCCATAAAACCAATGAGTGCAATGCGTTCTATCTGCTTAATCTCCATTTTATTCCATTCCTTTTATTAGTAATGCTTTTCCCTGTTCTGGATTCGGAAAAATACCGGTCCACAATTCAAACGCCAGAAGCCCCTGATACAACAGCATTTCCAATCCATTTTCGATCAAAGCCCCGGCATCCTGGGCATCCTTGAGTAATTGGGTCTTTGGCGGACTGTAAATCATATCGTACACCAGTATACCTTTTTTAATTAAAGTCTTCGCAAGCGGGGTTCTTTCCGGATGATCTGCCATTCCCAGACTGGTGCCGTTGACAATCACGCTAACATTCTCAATGACATCTCTTAACGATGATTCTTCCATGGGAATTGCCCGGGCCTTGCCTAGCCAGGTTTCATTAATTTGGCCGGCCAAATCAACGGCTTTTTCCAATGTGCGGTTGGTGATGATCACTTCATGAACACCCCAGTCAGCCAATGCCATAGCCACGGATTTTACCGCTCCGCCACAGCCTAAAATCAAAATGCTTAAATTTTCTTTTTGAATATCCCCCAGTTTTTTTTCAATAGATTTGATAAATCCGAAGCCATCGGTGTTATAGCCAATCATTTTCCCTTCCTGACACACCACTGTGTTCACTGCTCCAATTTTCCGAGCCAGGGGGTCGATTTCATCCAAGTATTTCATAATATCCATTTTGTGTGGTTTAGTGATATTGAATCCACCAAAATTCAACAATCTAAAACCAGCCATGAGCTTTTCCAAATCCTCGGATTTCACTCCCACCGGCAGATATATGGCATCAATCTGATTTTCTTTAAAAAGCCCATTGTGTAATTGCGGGGACAGACTCTGGGCAATGGGATCTCCAATCACCGCATATAATTTGGTATTCGCTGTTATATTCATTTAGCCTCCTGTACGCTCGGTTTTTATTACTTGGCATTGTATCATAATGTTTTATTACCGTAAACAACCCTTCGTTACCAATTTCTATTTATGTTCAATTTTCAATAAATGTTCTTTGCGCAATCTTCTTCCTGTGTTATACTTTTTAGGAAAAAGAAAAAACGGAGGTTACTATTTGGACAATCGAAAAATAATTCAAGTGAACGATAAAGTTCCCTTAAAGCAGCTTTTACCCCTTAGTCTGCAGCATATGTTTGCCATGTTCGGTGCATCAGTGCTTGTACCTTTCCTATTTGGCATCAATCCAGCCATTGTGCTTTTAATGAATGGTGTGGGTACCCTGATTTTCATGTTTATTACCAAGGGAAAATCGCCTGCATATTTGGGCTCAAGTTTTGCATTTCTGGCTCCTGCCGGCATTGTCATCGCCACCTGGGGCTATTCTTATGCCTTAGGCGGATTTGTTGTTGTCGGTTTCTGTGGATGCATCCTGGCGGGTATCATTTATAAGTTTGGTATCGATTGGATTAACGTCGTTCTCCCCCCGGCTGCCATGGGTCCTGTTGTTGCCCTGATCGGTCTTGAATTAGCCAGTACCGCAGCCAGTACTGCCGGTATTGTAAGTCAGACAACTTATGTCCTTGATGAGGCTACCGGTATGTATGAACAAGTCATCACTGCCATTAATCCTGAAAACGTTATTGTTTTTCTTGTCACTCTGGGCTTTGCAGTGTTTGGATCTGTCTTATTCAAAAAATTCCTATCGGTAATCCCGATATTGATTGCCATTATCGCTGGTTATATTTCAGCTCTGGTCACTGGTGTAATTGGTCCGGCGACTTTTCAGACGGTAACCGATGCACCCTGGTTTTCCCTGCCGAATTTCCAGTTTCCCCAATTTAATCTGGAAGCCATTATTATTATCCTTCCGGTACTGCTGGTCATCGCTTCCGAGCATATTGGACACCAGATTGTTACCGGCAAGGTTATCGGCAAGGATTTATTAAAAGATCCCGGTCTGCACCGGTCTTTATTTGCGGATAATTTCTCAACCATGCTATCGGGTTTTATCGGTTCTGTGCCAACTACCACCTATGGTGAAAATATTGGTGTTATGGCAGTGACCAAAGTCTATAGTGTCCGGGTTATTGCCGGAGCTGCGATTTTGTCCATTATCTGTTCCTTTGTGGGCAAACTTTCGATGCTCATCAGCACTATTCCCGGACCGGTCATCGGCGGCATTTCATTTCTGCTTTATGGTATGATCGGTGCTGCCGGAATTCGGATTCTGGTGGATGCCCAGGTGGATTACGGCAAATCAAGAAACCTGGCCCTGACGTCAGTCGTTTTTGTTGTCGGCCTTTCCGGTGTTGCCATTAACTTTGGCAGTATTAAACTCAGTGGGATGGTTCTTGCCGCAGTTGTGGGCATGATTCTCAGCCTTATCTTTTTTATTCTGGATAAGTTGAATCTTACCAACGACCGTGAAGAGGAGCATTTATACGATCAGCCTTAAAAAGCCGAAATTTTTGGGATTGATTTAGAAAAGCACTTACTTTTCTAAATCAATCCTCTTTTTTTTGCAAAAGTATGGACATCAGCATGATCATCTGGATATTGGTGTTGTAAAATATGAAAAATTCCATTATACTTATATAGAAAGTAAAGTGAATTTTTTCTTAATAAAACTGTTCATCATACTAAATAATATAGCTAAATAATGCTATTAAGGGGAAAATATGGATGTTGCTATGAAAATTGCAGTATTAATCGATGCTGATAATGTGTCGGATAAATATATTAAATATATCTTTGATGAAATTTCCAATCATGGGATGCCAACGGTCAAACGAATTTATGGTGATTGGACAAAACCCCAATTAGGCTCCTGGAAATCGGTACTGCTTAATTATTCAATTACGCCCATTCAGCAGTACAGCTATACCACAGGTAAAAATGCCACCGATGCGGCCTTAATCATCGATGCCATGGACATTCTGTATTCAAAAAATGTGGATGGCTTTTGCATTGTTTCCAGTGACAGTGACTTTACGAGGCTGGCCGCCCGCTTAAGGGAAGCCGGGATGTATGTTATGGGTATGGGCGAAAAGAAAACCCCTACCCCGTTCATCTCGGCTTGTGAAAAATTTAAATATCTTGAGGTTTTGGCCGCCATTCCTTCCGATTCTTACGCCACCAATGGCACTGTTGAAAAACCCGAAGCACCAAAAGAGAGTATGGCAAATACAAAGGATCTCATTGAATCCATAAAAACAATCATCACCGAAAGCTCCGACGAGGATGGTTGGGCGAATTTAGGGGAAGTCGGATCCCGACTCAATAACCGCTATCCTGATTTTGACACCCGTAACTACGGTCATTCAAAACTTACGCCACTTTTATCATCGTTAAAACAATTTGAAATCCAATCACGTAAAAGCAGCAAATCTCATGTTACCAGTTATTTTATCAAAAATAAACCGAAAAAATAAGTACTGCTTGAGAAAACATAAATAAAGGATCAGGATGTGGAAATGATGATATACCGTTTTAATCATGATGTTTTAATCGTTGATGCCCTTGAAAACGTCAATGCCCTCGAGGGCAAATCCCATTTATGCATATTTAATTTAAACGAACTTGAGTCCGTCAGTCCAGATCTTGGCATCAGTCCTAAAATCGTAGCTGAATGCCTAGAGGGCATCACATCTAAATTTGAAAGCCATGATGGTTTTGATTTTGTCACCCTGAATATTCCCGAAGCCATCAATGAAGGGGGCAAACCTCATCGGCTCTGTATTTATTTTACGGATAAATTCCTCTTATTTGTCAGTGACCATGATGATTTTTTCAAAAACCTCATTTTCGATATTGAAGCCGAAAAAATTAAAAATATCAGCCCGGGAAAAATAATTCGTTTATTTTTTGACAAACTTACGTTAGATGATCGATTTATCCTTGAAAAAATTGAACAGGAAATTGCCAAGCTCGAAGAAGATTTGATTATGTCTAAGACGGATGAACTAATCCCTTTTCTGATTGCTTTTCGAAAAAAGCTTCTGAGTCTGAAGCGCTACTATGAGGAACTTTTGGAAATTTCAGAATCGATTGAAGAAAATGAGAATGAGTTAATTGATAAAAAGGAATTGCGGTATTTTAAAATTCATACGAATCGCGTCAACCGGCTTTACAATGGCGTTGTTAACCTTCGTGACTATGGCTCCCAGATAAGAGAAACCTATCAGGAGCAAATGGATATTAATCTCAACTATGTCATGAAGGTTTTTACGGTAATCACTTCGATTTTTTTACCGCTGACGCTCATTGTCGGTTGGTATGGGATGAACATTATCATGCCCGAATTTCATTGGGAATATGGCTATCACTTTGTTATCGTTTTATGTCTTGCAGTTGTAACCGTAACCCTTATTTATTTCAAAAAGAACAAGTGGTTCTAATGAGCCACTTGTTCTTTTTTAGTTCTATAATCCCATCAAAACTTCAACCTCATGGGATTTTCCATCATCGATGAGATTAATGACGTTGCCCATTGATATCTTTCCGTCAACTGAAATTTTTTTAACGCCCTTGCTGAGCCCTTCAGGATTATAAACCTTGATTTCATATTTTGTTCCCATGTAATTGTAACTCATTTGATATTCTTTCCATTTATGAGGAATACATGGATCCATAATCAGTCTGTCGCCATTTTTCTGGAAGCCCAATATATACTCGAGTCCCGCCCGGTACAGCCAACCTGCGGCTCCGGTATACCAGGTCCAACCACCTCTTCCGGTGTGAGGATAAACCGAGTAAACGTCCGCCGCCACCACATAGGGCTCGGCCTTGTATCTGAAATATTCTCTAAAGTTTTCAGTATGGTTTATCGGGTTAATGAGTTCGAAAAGTTCCCAGGCTTTGTCGCCATCTCCCAGTTTGGCAAAGGCAATGATGACCCAGGCTGCGGCATGGGTATATTGTCCACCGTTTTCTCTGACACCTGGAATGTACCCTTTAATGTAACCGGGATCGAGGTTTGATTTCTCAAAGGGTGGTGTCAGCAGCTTAATTAATCCATCTTCTCTGGATACCAGGTATTGCTCCAGGGAATGCATGGCTTGGAGAGCCCGATCGTGATTTCCCGCACCTGAGATCACTGACCAGCTTTGAGCAATGGAATCAATCATACACTCGGTATTTTTATTAGAACCCAAGACCTGGCCATTGTCAAAATAGGCCCGTCTGTACCAGTTGCCATCCCAGCCGCTGGTTTCAATGGCTTCTAACACAGTTTCTTTAACCCGCTTGTATTTTTCAACTTTTTCATGATCTCCGGTTTCCCGGCATATGGGAATAAAGAGATCAAGATTTGAAATTAAAAACCAGCCGAGCCAGATGCTTTCCCCCAGCCCCTTGTTTCCCACAGTATTCATACCATCATTCCAATCCCCGGAACCCATCAGGGGAAGACCATGATTTCCGAACTTCAGGGAAATCTCAATGGCTCTGATGCAATGTTCGTAGAGGGATGCGGTTGACGCTGAAATCCTTGGAATCCCGTAGCGTTCATCTTCAAATTGTTTAAGTTCCAAATCTTCTAAAAATGGAATCTCTTCATTTAATATTTCCCAATCTCCGGTGATTCGAATATATTCTGCCGTCACATAGGGCAGCCACAATCGATCATCTGAAAAATGGGTTCGGGTTCCCTTTCCAAAAGGTTCATGCCACCAATGCTGAACATCTCCTTCGATGTACTGATGTCTTGCATGGAGCAAAATTTGGGAACGACAGGCTTCAGGCCATAGGTGTGCAATTGATAAACAGTCCTGAAGCTGATCCCTAAATCCGAAGGCCCCTCCTGATTGATAAAAACCGGATCTGGCCCATAATCGACAGGATATTACCTGATACTGAAGCCATCCATTCAGCATCAGATTCATGGAATTGGTTGGGGTTTTCACCTGAACGATCCCCAGTTTATCTTTCCAGAAATCTTTGACCTCGATTAATGACTCTTTGGCATTCTTTACAATTGTAAACTTTCCTGCGATCTCACTTATTTCTTTTAGATTTGATGCCATTCCCAGTAGAAAAACCACGTTTTTTCGTTCATTTGGATAAAGTGTAATCTTCACTTGAATGGCGCCGCAGGGGTCAAATCCTGTACCCGTTGCCCCTGAAAGAGCCTCATTGAGCAAACTTTCAGGCAGGCGCATATCACCGACGCCAAAAAACTCATTGCGATCCCCGCTGACTGAACGCTCTCTGATTGAAACATCCATGAAACAAATTTTCCCAGGAAACTCCTCATTGTATGGATTTTCGATTAATAAAACACCGGATTCATCCAGACTTGTTTTTATATGCAAAGCAGTGGCCTGATCACTTACACCCATGACCGGTCTGATATAATAGGTTAACGTTAAATCTCGCTTGAGTTCTGATTCATTTTTTAAATTAAGGATACTTATTTTCACCGACTCTTCAACATGTACATGCTGGGTCAATCGTTGTTTAATGCCATGACTGGTATGCTCAAATACAGAATAACCGAAACCATGGCTCACGGTGTATGGTTCTTCTTCTCGCACGGGCTCGGCTGTCACCGTCCATACTTCCTGGGACTCTTCGTCGACAATGTAGATTGCTTCCCCCGAACTGTCTGATACCTGATCGTTAGACCAGGGCGTCAGTTTATTTTCACGGCTGTTTTTATACCAGGTATGTCCTGACCCTACTTCTGAAACGATGAAACCAAACCCGGGGTTTGCTATGATGTTACACCATGGCAGTGGCGTATTTTCGTCTTTTTTCAGTTGAATCACATATTTGCTGCCATCCAGACTAAATCCTCCCAGGCCGTTGTAAAATAACAGTTCCTGCTCCTCGATGACCGGCATGAGCAGTTCTAAAGGTGCTCTGGTAGGCTGTCTTCTGGCTGGCAGAAGACGGTTTGGAGATCGCCTTACCTGATCGGTCATGGTTCCGCCACCACCAACCAGAATCATTCTGGCCACCGCATAAAGCAAATTGATATCTTCTTTGGGAATGGTCTTCACATCCATGATAAAAATATCCCCGGTTTTATTCACAATATCATGGTTCTGACTTGCTAATATGAAGTCAGCGATGAGGTGATACAAGGGCAGGGCATAATCATGTTCCTCCTCGCTCAGTATCACCAAATCAACTCTCAGCTCTTTTAAGCGCCAATAATCATGGGCTTTTAAAATCTCATACAATATTTCCATCTGATTGGTGTTATTTATTTTCACTACGACCACCGGTAGATCTCCGGAAATACCATAACGCCAAAGTGAGGACTGTCCCTGTTTATTCGCCCCGATCATATCCTGAAAACTGCGTTTTAAAGGACTGATAAAGAGAATATCGGAAATCATATCCTGATACAATTCCATTTCTGTTGCATCCATATTGAGATACTCAGCTTCGACCTTGCTTCTGGCAGCCGCCAGCTTGAATCCTTCTTCAATGGCATCCGGCATTGCATATTTATCGATGAGTTTCAGGAGTGTTTCGTTATTTTCACTGACGGCATTCAGAAATACAATCTGGATTGTTTTTTCTGATTCAATTTTTACTCTTACCCGAATACTCATCACCGGATCCAATACGGGTCCGCAGGTATTCGTAAGGGGTTTTTCATGCTCCATAACAATGGGGTCAATAGGACTATTTCCCCTGCCGATCATTTGCATCCGGTCTGTTTCATACTGAATATCTTCAAGCAGGCTTTCATTAACCACAACTGCATTGGCCATCCACATTTTATTCTCAGTATCCAATCGTGGCCGTCTGTTTGCAACAATACATTTCCTTTTCGGGCGTATGCTGGTTTCTACGAATAGATTACTAAAGGCCGGATGCGCCAGATCTGCGCCCTGGGTTGCCATAACCACTTCATAATAGCTTGTTAATTCCAATACAATGGATTTTTCACCTAAATTTTTTAGGGTAATTCTGCGGATCTCAACATTATCTCCAGAGGCAACAATTATCTCTGTTTTCGTTTCAATTTCGCCGTCCAGGCGTCGAAAGGTTGCTTTGTCTGTGGTAAAATCCACCTGATATTTTTCCGGCATTTTATTTAAAGGAGCATAGGTGGCCGACCAAACCGTATTCGTACTGATATTGCGCAGATAAAAGAACATCCCGTATTGATCCAGGGTACTGTCTTCCCGCCAGCGCGTGAGCATCCCCAGCTTATCTTTGCTGTATCCGGTTCCTCGATCGGTGATCATAACCGAATAATTGCCGTTTGATAATATATGGGCATTGGGCAGGATGGGATCTGGTTTTGTGAATCTTCTTAGCGTATTGGTTTCTTCGATGATCAATTCTTTGTGGGGAACTAATTTTTTCTGAGTCCGGCTGATGAAGATGATGTTGGAAGCAACTTTTTCCTGTAACAATAACTGGGCCGCACGGATTTCCGGATTTTTATGAAATCGTCTTTGCATAATATTTTTGTGCAGACAATTATCCAATGCCACCAAACTCATCCCCTGATGATGGGACATGAAGCTTTTTATAACTGCTCGTTTGTTCTCATAAAGCAGTCGATCAGCCGTATAGTCCGCGGCTTCATAAAATCCATAAGGTCCTTCCAGTCCCTCTTCCTTCAACAGCTTAATATTCTTAACCGCAGCCTCAGGATCAACCTGAAGTGCTAAGAAGGTTGCATAGGGAGCAGTAACCGCATCTTCAATCAATCCTCGTTTCAGACCAAGCCAGGGCACACCAATGGCCTTGTATTGATAGTCACTGTTCTTATCCAGTGAATTAAAACCTGATTCCGATGTTCCCCATGGCATTCTCTTTTGGTGGCCATATTTTTTCTGACTGCGAATGACGAAGGAATAAGTTTCGTCGAGCAATGTATTTTTATAGCTTTTCATGATTAATAACGGCATTAAATATTCAAACATTGTCCCCGTCCAGGAGATCAGACCTTTGTAGTGATCCATGACCGTTAATGACCGCTCCAATTTATACCAGTGCAACGCTGGTATTTTTCCCTGTGCAACACAAATATAACTGGTTTGACGGGCTTCGGAGGCCAGTAGATCATAGTATGAATTACTTAATTTGTTTTCTTCGATATTGTATCCAATACTGAACAATTCTCTTTTTGTGTCATATAAGGGTGAAAACTCCATGGCATCGGACAAAGCATTGATTCTTTCAATCAGGGCTCTGTATCGTTTAATAAACTGTTTGGTTGTTTTGATGACTTTATTCAGTTTATCCTCTAATTCAAATAACCATGCTAACCCCTCGGTAAAGTCTCCCGTTTGTGAATTCTCAATAGCACTAATTAATCGATTCACACACCTCATCTTAGCCTTATACACCATAGCTAAGTTGTTAAGGGTACTGTTGTGCTCAAGCATCCCAAGCAATTCAGTCATATTATCACTGAAATTACTGCCCAGGTCTTTCTGAAGCAATTCATCTGGCACCTTTTCCATAACTTCAACCCCCGGCCTAAATTGCTGTAAGTCTTTTTTGAATGTTTTGAGCATTTGCTCAATTTTTGTGCGCCAGTTTCCTTTTGGGATATCTTCCAATCCATGTCCAAGCAGGAGCTCGTTGAGGGCCTGGTTCCAAAGTTTCAGATTTGTTTGACCCGCACATGGAAACCCATGAATCGCACGCACTTTTTCATATGCTGCATAACCCTCTTTCCCCGCACAGTATAAGGTGTCCCTGATCCCATTTGAAAACTGAACATCAACAATTGGACAATCAAGATAATTTTTCAGCCCTTCGCTGACTGTGACAAGGTAACACAGCAGGTTTCCACTATCCACTGTTGATATATACTGGGGTTTTAATGGTCTTAACGTCTGAATATCGTACCAGTTATACAGGTGACCGTTCCATTTCTCCATTTTTTCGATGGTTGTGATGGTTTTTTCAATGAGATTCATCATCTCGCAGGTTCCGATAAATCCGAAATCTCTGGCGCATAATACTGCCATAAGTCCCAGACCAATGTTTGTTGGGGATGTTCTTAATGCCATACATCTGGGGGGATCCTCCTGATAATTGTCTGGAGGAAGATAATGAGTATGAATACTGGTGAATTCCTCGAAAAAGCGCCAGGTTTTTCGGGCAATTCGACCCAGTTCATGCCTGTCATTTTCAGAAATCTTTGGCTGTAAAGCGCAATAATCCTTACTGATCCAATATGCGATAACAGGTGCGATTAACCAGGCACCAAAGAAAAGCAGACCGAGCAGCATTAATTCCGGTTTAAAAAATACAGTCAGTAAAAAAACTATCAGACCTTGCAGCAAGGATGCTCTCATATTCAGGAAATAACTTTCCAAATCATTTCTCTGGGACTTTTCAATATCATCCGAGGTGACCCATTCCAGCAGATTTTTCTTTGTGATAAAAACCCGTACCCATGTCACCGAAATTGCTTTAATCATCAGCCATGCCTGATACGGTAAAAATACAAAGCTCAGCAAAAATTGCATAAACAAAGCTTTTATGCCATGCATTAACGGCATATAATTTTTGATCCGTTCAAATTGAAAACGCAGGGAGATTACATATCCAATCACACCGATAATAAGCGGAAATGCCAGAGTAACAAGAAAAAATCCCAGCCAGAAGAAAATGCTCCCAGGCAAAATACTGAAGCTCAGAAATACCAGAACCATCAGCGATACGGTGATCAAGCTTCTTCTCAGATTATCGAAAATCTTCCAGCGGGACAGAAGCGAAAGCGGATTTGCAATTTTGCTGCCATGACGATTGCAAATTTTTCTGTTCAAAAACTTAATCAGCTGCCAATCCCCTCTGACCCAACGATGTAATCTCGCTGAATATGAATTATAACGGAGTGGATAGGAATCGATTAGTTTAAGATCCGTAACCAAACCGGTTCGCACGTAAGACCCTTCGAGCAAATCGTGACTTAAAACGGTATCGTCACAGATGGCATCTTTCATTGCGCTTTGAAAAACCCTCAAATCATAGATTCCCTTTCCGTTATAAATCCCCTCTCCGAAAAGATCCTGATAAACATCGGATACAGCAAAGGTATAGGGGTCGATTCCTTCCTGTCCGGTAAAAATCCGGGCAAAATGAGTCTTGTTTGAACTTTCATTATCAACCTCTATCTTTGGCTGCATCAAACCAAACCCCTCAACCACAACGCCTCTTTCGGTATCAATCACAGGCCTGTTTAATGGGTGCGCCATGGCGCCAATCATTTTCTTGGCCATGCCATTAGGCAAGGCTGTGTCACTATCCAATGTAATAATATATTTTGTGTTCAAAAAAGGCGGTTTTTCAGAGGATGAATACGCAAAGCTGGTGTCTTGGGAACCTAAAACAAGATCATTGAATTCGATGATTGCGCCTCGTTTTCTTTCCCATCCGATCCACTTATTGTTTTTTTCGTTAAACTGACTGCGGCGATGGAAGAAATAGAATCGATCTTTTTTTCCATTTGGATATTTTTCATTCAATTCCTTTATTCCCGCTAAGGCAGCCCCGATAATCCGATCGTCATCCTCCCTCTGACCTTCATCCGAATCTCTAAATGCTCCGATCAATGTAAAATAAAGATTTTCTTCCCGATTCGACAAATAATGGTTTTCGAGTTTCTCCAGGAGTTCTTTTAATCGATTTTCATTTGGAATCAGGGTTGGCACTGCCACAATGGTACTTAAGCTTTCGGGAATACCGTCTTTTAATTCAAGTTTTGGGAAAAAGGAAGGTTTTAAAGCATGACTAATGACAAAATTCACCATTTTCACGGCAATTTCAGATGCTGGAATCAGCACCGCAATGATTGCCAATAATGAATAAAAAAGCACATCTGATGTTGTCGAAATAACGGAATACTGCACCGCTGTCCCAATAAGTACCAGGGTAATAAGACCAACAGACCCAATATACAGGAATCCGAAGTTTCGCAGCCCTGATCTTTTTTCTGCTGTCGATGACGAACTATCTGTTTTTTTCAGTGTGGTTTCAAGAACATCAATTCCTGTACCGATTAAATAATGGCCCACATGCCAGGTCTTTTGATATTTTGTTTCGCACATGTTCTTGACATCACATTGCCGATAGGCATCCAAGGCCATTTGCACAGCCAGATTAGAAATATAAAGTTCCGAGACGTTGTATCTCAGTGCCAGTTCCTCGACTTTAGTTTTATAATAACTTCGGGTAGGCGGATCCATATCCGGGTAGGTCCCATCCGGGTCATGTTTTAAAATGAGCTCCACAAAGCTTATCGTGTCAAAAATATCTGCCCAGTTTAATGATGAGAAATAATGAAGACTGGTGATGCAATTACTCATGGAGACGGTCATCATTGACTGTATATTATGTTCATTTTGGATGATTTCCTCGGTGGTTGAACCCTGCTTTACAAAATTCTCATCCATTGCCTTTATGATTCCGGCATAGCTACGGCCTGATCGTCTTAAATGGTAAAATAAATGATCGATAAAATAGGCATTCTCTTCATTAATATCCCGCACATTATCACTAAGTAATTTCGTAATTCCTTTTGTATCCAAATCTTCGATTTCAAGCCACTCTTCAAAAATCTTATCGGCTTTATGCCACTGTATCTGTATGCTTTGAATATTTTCACATTCATGCCTTATTTTTTCGATCAGCGCAAGCTTTAACATCATCGGCACCGCTACTATTTCTCGTTCAAGAAGCACATCATGGGACTGATATTCCTCCATGAAGTGCAAAAATTTTTTTTCATCAACTTGACCATTTGTCTGATCCACAAGGTCCTTTGCCAGAGCATATATTCGGGTATGCCCCTTTGACGGACCAGAATTTAAAATGGGCAACCTCAGGTAGCTGCGTTTATCCAAATCGCGCTTGATGACCTGAACCTCTTCATCAATCACATAAAAATTATCCAGCAGCCATTCTGCGGAAGGAGGAACCGCCTGTTTTTTTTCGATATCATCGTTCAGCTTTTTATATACCGCCAAAATGTACTTGTAGTTATCGGTCATTCTCGAAACGGGCCATTGATAAAATTTTCTTCTATTATTAAAATAACGCCCAATAACCGTCTTTTTCTTATCTCCCTCGAGTTCCTCACTGGAAATTGAGACACCCTCCTGGCTTAGTTTCTTGTAGCCTTCTGAGTCGACTAAAATAAACCAGAGAAAAGCAATAATGCACGTTATTAAGATTATTCCTTCAATTAATATTATAAAATAAGCATTCATTATTTTTCCTTTCATAAATTTTCTTTAACTAGGAAATAACGAAACTACTGTGAGCTTCGCTGCCAGTTTACACGAAACAACCAGAAGAAATCGCTACGCGAATTTCTTCGAGGTCGCGGGCAGTCGCCAACTACAAGCAAGCTTGTGATTGGCTCGTTGCCTTCGCGAATTTTTCCACTCTCCGTCGGACACTCTTCGAGATGTCCGCCTCGACGTTACAAAATTGTTTGTGAAACTGACATCAAAGCAATCTAGTTTTCTTTTATAAATATTTGTGTTAAATTTAGCCCTGCTTATTTTTT
>NZ_LGYO01000024.1 GCF_001263355.1 Acetobacterium bakii | reverse complement strand
TTCGGAGGCTTCTCAGGCACTAAAGCTCCAATCTCTGAAAATTTTACTATTAATTTCTGTGGTGCTCCACCAAATACTTCTTTTAATGATTTTTCTTTTGCTACCATAAAAAATCCCCTCTTTTACTATATTTAACACATCTCTATGTAAATGATTAGCATTATCTATAATAAACTTTTCTCTATTAGAATATTTCATGTAAATCAACTTTCGTTGCAAATTTTTTTACCTTCTTTTAGTGAATTTTATATTTTCATTCTAAAAATGGTTGTAAAATTCGAATTCTACTCGGGTGTTTAATTTTTCTAATTGCCTTAGCTTCAATCTGTCGAATCCTTTCACGCGTTACTCCGAACTCATTACCTATTTCTTCTAAAGTCCATTCTTTTCTGTCTATAAATCCAAATCTTAACAGAATAACTCTTACCTCGCGAGGACTAAATGTTTTGAAAATTTCCGTAACTGTACTATGGAATTCTTTTTTGTTAAGTTCAAAAATCATATGTTCTTCAGCCATAAAACAATCATTAAAAACTGTTTCATTCTCTTCCATTAATTGGTCAAGACTCAAGAACAAATTTAGATTTCCCAGATATTCTTCTGCTTGTGCTTGACTGAATTCTAGTTTTTTAGACACAGCAATTGTTAAATCCGAGTTGTTGTTTTTGCATTCATAATCTTCGAGACAAAAATCCTCTATTATGTTATAAATGCTAAATAATTTATCTTTTATATAAACAGGAGCATAAACTAACGGATTTTTTATTGAGGCTCTTCTTAAAATATTTTGTCTTATCCACCAGGGTGCATATATAGAAAATTTTTCTTGTTTACCAATTTCATATTTGTCTAAGGCGATAACTAAACCTATGCAACCATCTTGTATTGTCTCAGCTAAAGGAAAGTCATATTTTTGATGGTACCAATAAGCAATTCTTACAACTATCTTCAAATACATTTCTATAATACGTTCCTTTGCAAATTGATTATTATTCTTCGCTTGAGGCATTAAATTTTGACATTCTCTATTCTGTGGTGGCTTTATTTCGCGTAATTTGTTAATAAATGGTTGTATACTCTGATCAATTGACACAACATCACGGAATAATTCTTCGTAATCTATTTTACTTCGATCTTGTACATCTTTCTCATCATATAATTCATCCTCAGTTTCATCACGAATTACTACGCCAATGGATAGAAGCTTATCGACAACATGATCCACTTCTTCCAAAGGTAAATCATACTTAACAACCTCATCAAATATATAGTCCTCGCTAACATAACCTTGCTTTTCATAAATGATATATAATTTATCAATTATTTTCTGATGTGTTGATATACTACTCATCATTTTAATTTCTTGCTAACCGACATAATTCATCAATACTTTCTTGTGTGATTTTTTGGTTATACCGTTCGTCGAATTCTTCCAAAAAATCATAAAGATTTATCAAAAAGTGTTCAGAGTTATTTGCATTTTCAATTAATTTTTCATATAATAAATCAACTCCACCGCGGACATATTGTTCGAATAGTAGTTCATCATTTTTAGCCTTTTCACTTCCAAAATTACGAAATGCTTTATTTACCCTTTCTTGAAAAACAGGTTCATTTTTTTCATCAAGAAGCATTATCAGGCTGTAATTAAATTTTAAATCTCTCTGGTTTTTTATTAAAATATCTGCCCAGATTTTTGTTTCTTTTCCTTTGCTTAGATCTGCTTTCCGTTGATATAAAAAGCCAATTATGGGCGCCATCATGTAAACATCAAAATTTCTATCAAAAAGTTTATTTTTGTTTTTATCAAATTCTGCGGTAAGCATAGAAACTTTCTCTGCATGGATTCCTTTAAATGAGTACTCTTTATCAAACATTAATTTCACCTCTCAACTAAGTATGTTTCAAATACACTTTTTTTATTGAATAAATAACGTCTTTCAACTTTATCACCCATGTTTTTTTCTGCTATTTCGCCATCAGTATCTTTTATAAATATAATTACTTGTTCTGCAACATTGGGTAACGTATTGCAAATGGTTTTAATTCTCGTTTTATCAAAAGCCGACAGTGGAGCATCCATAACCAAAGGATATGGCTCTGAAACTAACAATTCATTTTTAAGCTCTTTACTTTTTCTTGCCATTTTAATAACTCCAGCAATAAATGCAAAAATCACTGAAATGCTTTGTGCGGTTGAAGTTTCGATATCTTCGTTATAACCTTCATATTCATTTGCTATTATTTGAATGTTATACTTTTCATCAATTAAAAGTGAAAACCCTCCGTTATAAATGTTTTTAAATATTTCATTAACATTTATTTCCAGTTCTTTTCTAATTTCAGTTTCTTTTTCTTTGTAAATAGAATATAGCTCATCGTGCATATATTGAGCATAGGCCTTATAAATTTCTATTTTTTTATTTGTTTCGTCTTTTAATGCTAATTCACTTCTTTCCGAAATACTTCGTTCTCTTGAAGTTTTATAACCGCCAATTTTCTGGTTTAATTCATTACGCTCTTCGTTAAGTCCTCTCGAATACTTTTCATACTTCATTAAATCTTTTTGAAGATTACCAATACTTTCAAGATCTTTTAATTTTTCTTCAATTAATTCAATATTTTTGATCGCTTTCATATCTGAAACTTCACAATCACGGATAATTTTAAATTTATCACCAGCTTCACTAAATAAATCTTCAGAGTGGGATTTTAATTCACACTCTCTAATAAATTGACTTATTAATGTTCCTATTGATTGTGGAGGTATATATTCCAAGTTCTTTATTAACTCTTTATAAGCCTCATTTCCCTCTTCAATTTTATTTCCACATATACAAGTACCACGGTTAATTAAAAACTCAATAGTGCGCTCATGAATATCAGGGATTCCTTTATCAATTATTTTCTCTTTTGATAAAAGTATTAAAGAATCTTTCATAAGTTTTCTAGAAAAATAAACCCCACCATAATTGTTGAACTTTTTTAACATTGCCACTTTGTTTGCATTTTGAGTATATTCTGATTTTTTCAATTCGTCTTTGAATTTTATTTTCTGTCTAGCTAATATCTCACTATCTTTATTTTCTTCAATTCTTTTATTAAGATCTTCACATTTTTCTTTTGCAAGACTTTCTTCTTTTTCAATTATTGTAAGTCGATCTTCAATTATTTGAATTTTATTATCATATAAAATAATTTCATTTGCATAATTTGACATCCTATTATCACTGTCATAATGATAGTCATTTTCGTAACTACGGATTACAGAGGTTTTTGTTCCATGTCCTTTTAAATGTTGTAACGCAGCTGTAAAAGCATTTAACCCAAGCAGACCCTTAACTGCTTTTGCAAATTCTTGACTTTTTCCTTTTCTTAGTTCTTTACTCATGTTTCCGATGCGTTCACCATCAAAAAAGAAATATCTGGATAATTCTTTTGGTAATATCTCTTTCATTCTGTTGTCAGTTTCTAAGTCATTAATAAATTCTCTTTGTCCATCTTTACTTTTATATGATATTGAAAAAACAGAGTTCATTGCTTTTAATTTACCGTTTCCATCCTTTTTATATAGTTGATCACGTGTTATTGTGTATTCGGTATCATTATGGTTAATCCCTAACTCTACTCTGACTTTTTCTTCGGAATTAGGTGCCATAGATTGTGCAGTTACTTTACATAACATTGATTTATCTTCAAAATCGGTATCTCCGTATAAACACCAGGTAAAGGATTGTGCAAAAGTTGTTTTTCCAGATCCGTTTTCTCCCATAATAATGGTTACATTTTTTTCTGGATTTGTAGCAAAAATTATGGGACCCTGCTCACCCTTGAATTGACGGAAGTCCTTTAACTTTAATGTCCTTAATAACATTCAACTTCCTCCTCAATCATTTTCTTTATATACTTTACCATTTCTCCATCATTATGCTGCTTTGTTTTAATATTTGTTTTTTCTTTTATTATTAGTTTTTTTAATATCTTTTGTACTTTTTCAGTGTCAATCTCAATGCCATTAAATTCTGTAATTTTACAATCATTCATAATTAAAATCCTCCTCAAAATTTATTTGATTTTCATCAATATAATAAGCCTCTTTAATTTCTTCTAAAACTGAATTGGCTTCACACATATTCATGGATATACTTGCAAACTCTTCGGCACGTGATAATTCATTTTTCACTAATCTTATTTCCTTTTGCATTTGTAACTCAGTTAAAGAATTAACTTCTGAAAGTGGCCTTGGTAGTGTAATAAAATCATAAATTTCTGCATACTCTTTCCCTTCAGCTAACCTTAATACGCGACCCCTTCTTTGAATGTACTCTTTTGGATTAGTAGTACTTGCTAGAATAAATGCAACCTTTATCTTTGGAATATTTACACCCTCATCAAGACATTTTATTGCAATTAATGCCTGAAGATTTTCTCCATTAGAGAACTCTTTTTTTAATATTTTACGCTCTTCAATATTTTCTTTTGATGTAAACTGCGAAACTTTCATATTCAACTTATTTCCTAGCAAATCAGTAACCGCATCAATTTGCCTTAAATCGTCAATATCCGTTGGAGTAATATCTTGATCTTCAGTTAATATTTTTGCAGAACCGCAATATATTAAAATATGTCTATCATTGCGATAGGGTAAAATACACTCTTCTAATTTAGCTATTTTATCTTTTGCACCTGCTACTATTCTTGCACGTGCTAATGCAATAATTTTTCCTTTTTCATTTAATTTCAGTTTTCCGTTTTTACCTTTCATCAAACACTTACCAAGCTCTTTAGTCAAATCTGCATATTTTTCTAATTCAAATTCGTTCAATGTGACAATGATTGGATGATATTTATATCTAGTAAGCTTTTTTTCATTAATTGCCCTTTCTAAAGTATATTCAATTGCTTTTTTGCCAAAATATGAATACAGCTTTTCTGTTCCTTCTTCATCATTGTGCCTATCTAATGTTGCCGATAATGCAAGTCTATAATTAAATTTTTCAATAAGTGATTTACTAAGATAAGCTGCACCAAAATTATGCGCTTCATCCACCAACAAAATTGCATTGCTTTTTAATTTATTTATTTGATTTTGAACAAATTCGGATGAAAATGTTGCATTGGTACAAACAAAACAAAAAAACTCGCCATTTGTTGTTTTTAACTTTTGGTCTCGTACCGCACTTTCCAATCTTTTTTTCCAGTCCTTTTGTATTGATGCACTGTAGCCAACAATAGGTTTAATATTAAATTGAAGAATATCTTCGACCCATTGCTCAACTAAATGTTGGAAAGGACAAACAATTATTACGCCAAGTTCATTTGAAAGAATTTTTGATAACCTTACTATAGCTCCCAATCCGGTATATGTCTTACCAGTACCTGTAGCCATATCAAATATTCCTCTGTAATTATTTTTTTCCCATGTGTCAATAGCTTCAATTTGATAATCATGCAGTTTTATATTCTCCGGTATAGCCGGCATCATATTATATGGTCCTTCTGTTTCTTGAACAGAGTTAAAATCCTGGTATTCTAAAACATCCTTCTCATAATTTATTGCAGTTCGTTTATATCTATCGATAATTTCTTGCTTTAAATTTGGAAATTCAATAATATGAATATTAGGCTCACAATTGTTCCAGATAGAATTGAATGCAGTTTCTTTTTGTATGATACGGTCACAATCCCCCGTGCTATTCCAAGAGCAAAACACATCGATAGTTTCATAATTTAGGTACATAGCAGTTGAAGATTCGTTCATAGAACCTGAAAAGGCAACTTTATTGTCATTATTATCTGAAATTATGCCCATTTTTTCATGATACATTCCCAAGTTATTCTCATTCTCAGTGAATGCTATCTTTATGTCCAATATTCCGTCTGATATAAGATTTGATAAAAGATTTAGACTTTTCTTTTCATAGTCACTTTGTACAACTTTCATTTCACGTACAATAGCTTCTCGGATTAATTGTTCTCTCAATTCGTATCCACTACGTATGGCAGCTATATCTTTTTCGGATAAATATGGTGAAGCTACAATCTGTATTTTCCCACCATTTTTCACAAGACCTAATATACCTTTTGTTATTTCAACCAGTGCTGATGATGAAAAATAACCAACGGCTCTTTGATATGATATAGCTTCCTTTAGTAAGGGATTATAGAATTCTTTTACTACATTGTCCAGTAATGATCGATATTCTGTTTTAATTGTTACGTCTTGTAAACTCATTATTTACCTCAATTGATAATCATAAATTTAACTATTATTCTGGATATAATCCAGTGCTCCAGCTAATATCTCAAAATCTTCCTCACCAGTAAAATAGCTGACACTAAATCTTACCGTCCCAGCTGGAAAGGTTTTCATAAAGCGATGAGCGGATGGTGAACAATGTAACCCTGTTCTCACAGCGACTCCCTGTTCGTCTAAAACTTTTCCAATACTATCACTTGCATAATCGTCAAATACACAAGATATAACACCGATACTTTCTTCCTTTTCAGGTAGAAGCATTTTGATATTGTCATAATTCTTTATCAAACTGATCAATTTTTTCTTGTTTTCTTGTTCTCTTTTATAGATCTCTTCAATGGTTGTGTTTTCAATCCATTTAACGGCAGCATTCAAACCTGAAATAGCCAAGATGTTAGGGCTACCAACTTCAAAACGTTCTGGTATTTCTTCCGGTAAATCCGGATTAGCTGAATCTACACCAGTCCCGCCGTATAACAAAGGATTGATTTTAACATCATTTTTAAATATAAAACCACCTATGCCTAATGGTCCATAAAGTGTTTTATGACCTGCAAATACAGCAAAATCGGCTTTTACAACACTTAAATCAGTTTTAATTAAGCCTGCTGTTTGGGCCATATCGACCACAGTCACTGCATTATATGTTTTTGCTAGATCAAATATTTCTTTTATGGGTGCGACCGCTCCGCAAACATTGCTGGCATGGCTGACAATCACAACATGTGGCGTTTGATCATGAAACTGATACTTAATACTTTCCAGATCATAAAACAATGTTTTCTCCTCAACATGCAGAACCTGTAAATTAATATTATATTTTTTACCAATATGGTTTAACACTCGCATTACCGCATTATGCTCAAAAGGTGAAACGTAAACATTCATTCCATTTTCCCAGGGCAAACCCTGTAAGATAACGTTCATACTTTCGGTGGCCGAAGATGTAAAAACAACCTTACTATCCGGTGTACAATGCAACAATCTCAGAATTCTTTTTCTGGTATCATCTACCCGTAGCCTTGCTTCATTAGCAAGGCTATGCTGTCCCCTTCCAACATTAACACCGTATTGCCGATAGAATTCGTCCATGAATTGATAAACTATTTCTGGCTTGGGAAAGGTAGTAGCTGCATTATCAAAATAGGCTATCTTTTTTTTTGATGCCATATTCACTCCTATCAAAACATATTTTCTAAAATTTCCAACAATACTTGTCGCTTTTCTTCATCACTGATAGATTGTCCCATTTCTTCCAAAGCAGAGTTAATATCATTCTTTAATAACTTTCCTCTAGGGCTATATTCAATACGAGTAAAGTTTTTCATTAGTTTTTCACCATTGGCATTGCGAATAGTCAACATATAATCGTTATTTCCATCTTGACCATGAGCTTGTTCCTCGATTAAATTTTGATCGTATTGTTCTACTAATTTTTTAAATTCTTGCATTGCAGTTATAAAATTTTTGATGACTCCTTCATTCCAATCATCAATTCTCAAGCCGGTAGCTGCTTTTGCTATACCCTTTGTAAATAATATATGGTCATTGGTAATACTATTTATTAACTGGAATATTTTTCCATTACTGCCATTGAAAACATGATTCGTTGTTTCTTTGTTGAGTGTGTCAACCCAATCTTTTATGATTGAAACCAACGAAGTTTCTGAAGGCGTATTTGCTTCGGTGTTAAAAACTTTAATTAAATCAGCTTGGATAGTTGTGATCAACTGGTCTTTTGCACTATCATATGCATCTTTTGTATCTGCAATCCTTTGTATGATGTCAGTAGTAAATTCCGAATAATCGTAAATTCTAAACAGTTTTTCAAATAAATATTCTCGTGCATTAATACTTGGCTGCATTAAGCTATTCATAAACTTTTTATTTTCTTTATTTATTTTATTGAATTCATTACTCCCCTGATATACCTCTTTTAAATCTCTTGTATATTTAGGCAAAGATATAAACCAACGTTGCATGGCCCGAATTATATAAGAAAATGAATTGAACTCTTTTTCGCGTTCAACAATAAAATCATAGTAAAGCAATTCTAGCTTATTAATATATTCAGTTTTTTCAGGACTCCAAGATTCTAAGTAAGCAGTATATTCATAAGGATTTTCATTGATGCTATTTAGCAAATCGGGTGTAATCTCAATTTCGCTATCCTTATACATAATAGCGAGATGTTCTTTATATTGATGTAACATGCTAGCAATATAGAGCGGTATAACGCCACGTTTTAGCCCGATATGATACTCTGGTTTAGTAAGAGTGTCATATAATTCTTCAAAGCTTTTTCCTTGAGGATTCCCTGAATCCATAAAGAACTTTTCTATTTGGTTAAGCACATTTTGCAATGCATCATCTGCTAGACCAAATAGCTGTAAATATGGCATCGACATATGATTTTGCAATAATCCTGTAACGATTAACGAACTTCGCATAAATGAAACTTCCTGGCTTGTTCCGGTTAATCCCAACATAGGTTCAAGTTTTGTTGCCAACAAACCATGCACAACACGGTTACGACTTCGAATAGCAACTGATGGCAGTTCATTTTTATTCAAACTCTCATTTTTTATCACCGGTGTTCTAAAAAAAATCTTATTGCAAATATCTGATAAACACTTAGAAAGCTGGGCTTTCCGGTTAAAGAGTTTCTTTTCACCCTGATAATAATAAACAGCTTTTCGCATTTCTGGTTTAGTAAAAGATAAAATATAAGATTCCATTACCTCTAATAAATCATCCTCATAAAGATTGCATTCAGCTATTAAAACGGTGTCTTCTATGGAAGCTTCTTTTATCATTTTAACTGCTTTATATTCATAGGCTATATCGGATATTTCCGTATATTGGTTTGGTAGAATAAAAAGAATACGGTCGTTAATATTTATTTTATTTCTCAACTCTTTTTCTAAAATGTGTATCTGTTCTGTATTTTCAGGTAAAATCCCGTAAACGATTCCGTCTGCTTTTATATGTTGTATTTTTTTTGACCAATCATCGACTTCTAAAAATTCCCGGCCACTAATAAATGAAAAATCGAAATAACGTATGATTTCCATATCATCGTTGTAACTTGTGGGATATAAATATAGATCTGTAGATAATTCCGCTAAAATTGCTTTGACATCATAAAAAGACTTATTCTTTTCTGCTAAATCTATTATTTTTTTTCTTATGTCACTACCAATAGGATTCTTGAGTTTTAAATGGGTGGTCTTTCGGCTGACATAAACTACAAATTTTTTGTTTTGAAGATCTTCAAGTGCTGCCGCAACCTTAGGAGCCTCTTCTACAGAATTTCCATAAATTTTAATTATTATTTCTGCAACCGGTGGCAGTTTTACTGGTTGTTTTATTATGTCGATTATAGCGATTGTCTTGATGATTTTAGCTTCTAGGGTATCTAAATCAATCTGCGTCAAGATTGCTGAAGCGATATTGTAGATATTTCTTATTTCACTTGTATAGGGTTCTTTTTTAAACAGCGGTTCAAAGTAATCATAAAGTTTGTCTGGTTTTAATAGTGGAAATTTTTCAGACCTTTCCCGAAGAAACTCAATGAGTGTGTTCTTGTGATTTGCTGAAAGAAAAGTAAACAAAGTACGCTCATTCTGGGCCACCAATTCAGATAATCTTGGCAGTATAAATGTAGTCACGGGATGGAGTGGGTAGCAACCAACAATCATTGGCTCTATATCTTCAGGTTCTAATTCTGAAAATAGCTCGCCATCTATAAATGTGTTTTTCAATTCCATAAAACGGTTTTTGTTTTCAGTGAAAAACACGTTGTAAAAAGCATCTTTTTTCTTGATGACTGCGGCAATAATTTCATAAATTTGCGAGAAATTATTTATTTGTTCAACATGTTTAAAACGTTCTGAAACGCCTTTCCAACCATCAACCTTTTGCTTAGGAAGCTTATCAATATAATTTACTATGTCTTTATGCGAAATTAAAAGCAAATGCATTTGCTTTTCTTTGCTGCGATTACATCTTTCTGCAAAATCTTGAAGCATTTTAATGTCAGAAATCGAGGCTTTTGTAATACTTGATTCCAAATATTTACTAAATTCATCATAGACAACAAAGATACCAGCATACCCTCTTTTACAAAGTGCATCTACAACCTGACTATAGAGTTCGACAACGTCAAATCCTAAAAAAGGATTGAACTGACTTCCCGAAGTGAGCGTTGGATAAAGAATTTCAAATTTTTCATAAGCTGAAACATTAAAATCGCCTAAATCCATCATGAACTCATCAATGGGAACATTCAATTCTTCTAAGAATTGATTATAAGTATCTGGGTATTCCATTTCCCAACGTGCTATTGCATTCAGGGCTGCCTGAAAATGAGTCTCAGGCATTAAGTCGCTTAGTTCTTCACCTTCCATTGCCTTTTGAATAGCACTTAAAAAAGACTGAGTTAAACTTGCATTACTACCCTGTATTACAATGGGCAGCAAGCGTTTATCGCCGTGAAGATATTCCAAAATGTATTGGTGCAATTCTGGTTTATGTTTATTTATTTCTTCAAGCAATGTACTAAAAAGCGCAGGATCTTTTCGGTATAATATTGCTAACAAAACTAAAATAATATGGGATTTCCCTTTTCCATAAGCACCAATTAAAATACGAGCGCGATCCACTGAATTTTCATGGGTACTTAGCAATTGTTCTTCTAGAATATCTATAGAGCCAAATGTTGGAATAAAACTTTGAATTTTTTTGTCATTGTACAAATCATAAGCGATATTGACAGCTGATAAAAATCCCTCTTCAATTTCTACGTATTTAGTCAATGTCATACTTTTCTCCTTCTAACTTCCAACATTTATATAAGTGCGTCATAGTAAGCCTTGACACAGTTTAAATAATCTAAATCTGTTAGTATATTAATCACATCAAGTCCCGCAGTGCGATTTACCTTAATATGACCCATTTGTGCAATTTGATACAGATAAGCAGTCAACGATACAACATCTAAATTCAGCACCTTACCAACGTTGCATTTCTCGATTAATAAATCAGTAATTCTAATTTGTTTTTTCCCATCTGACTGGTCGAGAATAATGGCGTATACTATGAGTGGATGCAACATATTTTTTCGGGGCTGTGCCTTACGGTATATTCTTTCTTTTTTGTCAACCAAATCTATTAAACCTAATTCACCAAAAGGGCAATCAATGTTGCTCTCTGGCAAAACTTTGTCTGGATTAACTTTATGTCTAGAAACATAGGTATTAATTATGCAAGTAAAATCATCCTCAAGCGAAGTTTTTGCAACAACGCTGTCATATTCTATTTTTACAAAATTATCCAGCATTTGTGCGAAGTCTTCTTTCTGAAATTCAGACAGCTTAAACTCATTAAAAAAATAATACCAGGCAGTAGCGTTATCTTTATTGGTTGCCAAAGAATAATGCAATAACCACAATGTCCCTATTTCTTCTAAATAACGGTCATTCTCCCAAATGATTTCTGCTAATGATGTAAATGACTGTTCTCTTATACGAGCTTTTGCTTCCTTGGTAAGACCCACCGCCTGTAACCAGTACCTTAACGATTTTACCATGTTAGAACCGATTCCCAATACATCCATTGGGTTTTCGACTTTGTTTATAAATACTGTTGGCTGATCTTTGACATTTTTAAGTCCTTTATATAGCCAGCCTTTTCGAATATAAAACGTTTCATGTCCTTTAAATTTCATTTCTTAACTCCTGCTTCTCATTGTGCTATTTTGTCTTCAGGAATTTTTCCATCATACAACCACCTTCAAGGTATTTGGCGGTAACACACATTTTACACTTTTTACACTTCTTTTCATCTATTGTATAGCGCTCACCACTGATTGAAATGGCACCATATTTACACAATGATTCGCATTTCAAACATTTTCTGCAAGCATTATATTTTTTGATTTGATAACCAATCATTCGTTGTAGCACATCATGTTTTTTTACATTCATTGTTTTTATTTTAACCGCATTTTCATAGCCATCCTGTTCAAATGGTTGTATGGAAATAATGGGTATATTCGTCTTTGCATCGACAATAATCTTTTCATTGATAAGTTTGCGACCTAATTCACTGTGTTGATTGCCAAATGGTATAAACATATCGATTAGCTCATCCGTCACTGGCTTGTTAAGACGATAAACTTTTGCATTGTTTTCTGTTGTACAATTGGTAAAATGAATTTTCACATCCTCGGCGGCTACAACACCATTCCCACCTTGTCTGGCTCTCCATTTACCGGTGTCCACATATACTTCGGCATCTAATTTCCCAATACTCTTAGAAAATTCGACTAAGAATTGCCGCCATTTTTTTGACTGTTCCGGCATATATATTTTTGATAAAAACTGCGCTCGAGTGCTATTGTTCGGACAGCACCAGCATCCTACCCGATCATAACCTAATCGATAAGCATCGTTGAAATCAAGGTCTTCACCCAGCAAATATAACCAAATATCAATATCTTTCCAGAAAAAAATTGGAGATGCTACTGTTTGCCGTTGTATCTTTATTGTTTCAGCGTCATCTTCAATACGTTTATACTTACTTCTTGATACAGATTCAGATTTACGGATGCCGTAAAAAGTTAGAATATTCACATTGTTGTACATATTATTCAACACTCGTGTTATTGGTCCGGTTTTAAACATGTAACAACACCAGCGCATCATCCTCGCCGGAGGCCCAATATCTTCACATACTTTATAAAAATCCTGCTCCTTATTCTTTGCGGTTTTAAAAATACTCATTGGATTTTCAGTTCTAAAACGCTTTGCATATTCCATTGTTAAAGGGAATTCAAGGGTTGTATCTCCAAAAATATGAACAATACTTGGGTTACTTAATGCGCGAACTACTAAATCAGCAGTGACTGTGGAATCTTTTCCGCCAGAAAAAGAAATAACTATGTTTTCTGGCGGGTATTTTTCCACCGCACTATTTATAAATGAAAAAGCTTCGCTTTGCAGATAATCTAACCGATTCTTATTTGCTTTTACAAATGTCTTAATCGATTTGTTGAAATGTTCATAAGAGTTTTTTTGTTTATATTTAAGCAACTGTTGTGCAATTTTATCCGCATCAGCTTTTTCAAATGTTTTTAATGGTAATGCTTTTAATTTACCATCTATAAAGTAACGATTATTAGAAACCCAAACTGACTTATTAATATATTCAAGGGGCTTTCCAAAAAGTATTTCAACGAGTAATCTTTCCTCTGGAAAGACTGGTCTTAGATCGGCACCTAAATGTCTTGCTTCTCCACCACAATGGGGACAAACTTCTTTGTCTATTGAATTTACTTCTCTGATAATGGGGGTTATGCAGTTATCACACCAGTAAACTTCAACTGGCATATCAGCTTCTGTTTTAGCCCCACAAATTTCACATTTCTCTTTTGGTGTTTCACTATTACAAATTTTACACCACAAACCATTCACCTCTATTTTGCCATTTATTAAATTGGTCCGGATGACTTTTTAAGTATCCCCTAAAACCACTTTCTTTAGACTATCTTTCCTTCATTAATTGCTTGTCTTTAATTGAATGTGTTTAAATTTTTACACACACTTCTAATTCTAAACCTTTTTAAACAAACTGGCAATGTATTTAAAATCTATTGTCCAATTATTTCAACTTAATTGAATTATGAAGCCAATAAAGTTCCAAAATCTAACTATCTAAAACAATTAAATGGAAAAAATTGAAATTAAGTACATTGATACAAAAATAATGGTAATCCATGAAATGAGCCGCGATTAAAACAGTAATGTTTAATTGATAATATTCTAATATCTGAAAGTATTTTTTGCGTTAAATCACTTATAGCATTTAGTTCTATCTTTTGCTAAAATTTCACTCGATTAATCTTTTCTTGGAATTTAAAAACCGCCCTCGCAATCGTAAGGGCGGCTAACAGTTAAATTAAAAGCCTACTAAGATACTATATATGGGAATAATAATCTCGCCGACCATGGTGGTTTAGTAAGTGCTGATTCCGGCATAGTAGTAACGAGATACATTTCAATCAGCCTTATCGTCCCAGCACATACCGCAGCCGGTGGTTGGCGTCATCAATGTCGAAATCCTTATCCCGTTTTCTTAATGTCCAGCTTTTCATCATTTCATGTTTCGGGTGCTCGGGGTTGCTCATGATGTCCAGATATTCTTCAAATCCCGAGATTCCACCCACATCTTCAGGGGGACGGTTACCCTCGGCCATGATGCAGGTCGGATAATTTTTATCGTAGTCCGACACGATACCATGGACGATGATGTCATGGTTCCATTCATCGCCGTAGTCATAGGTGTAGATGATCTTATTTGCGTCCTTAATATAGGTCTCAATGCGGATATCCTTGTCCTGTACCACTGGGCAGTCCTGTCTTGTTTCGAACTTATCTTCAAAGGCGCTGACGACATTGACAATGCACCGGTCTTTTTGATCAAACAGATTAAACCCGTGCAAATGGCTGCCCTGCCAGTCAAAAACGATCTGAATGATTTCATGGAGTTCGTGAAAGGTGATATCCACCGGCACCAATAAGCGCCTGGTTACGCTGGATCCCCGGAGATCCAGCCTGATCAGCAGATCCAGGGCTTCGGTGGCAATGATTTTTTCGCCATATCGATCCTTGAAATCCTGAATCAGAAATTCATAGGGATAGCCATATTCGCCGTCTTTGCGCCCGGTGATTAACTCGCTGTTCATGGTTTGCGACAACGCGATCTGATACAAAGCATCGGTATCCAGGCGGTCGTCATAGTACCCGGCCCGTTCACAGGCTTTGCTGAGCCTGGCCGTAAAAACCCGGCCTCGGGTTGTGTTCACGGCCCAGGCCCCGGACTGCCCAAAATAAGCCTCGATGATGTCTGCCCGGATGCCTTCACGCTTTAAACAGCGCCGGATCCCCGCTTCGATCAGTCCCTGCAAGCTCTTGAAATCCCTGGCTTTCAGGCCATACAGAACAAAGCCGAAGCGATTGCTGTCATTGACAACCACTACCGCTTTTTTACGCTTGATTTTCAGCAGATTGGCACTCCAGCAGAACAGGTCATTTTCTTCAGTGGCCTCGAACGGGGGGATGTGGAGTTTTTCCAGCAGGATTTTGGTGCAGCATATTTGCATGTTGTTACCTCACGTATTTTAATTTTCGGGGATCAATCAATTCTAAACCATTGATCCGGCCAGGGAACCGAACGCTTGGATCAACGCGTGAGCCAGTTCGTTGGTGTCCTTCATGGGAATGCAGTAAAACAGCAGCAGTTCGAGGATCTGATGATCCTCGAAGCTGTCGATGCCCTCTTTGATAACCCGGTTTTTAACCCGTTGGCCGTGGCCCTTGTGCGGATTTTTGTCCATGTCGATCCCCTTGTATCTAATAACTTTCACATGACTGTTTTGGCTTCTAAGGGAATTTTACAACTTTTTGGAGACTGGCGCAATGCAAATCGCCATTTTCATTAAAATATCTCACTTTTGGTGAGATTGATGGGGGTTTGGGTTGGATGTTTTTATTTGAACGGGAGATTTTAGGCAAACCTACGGTATCAAAAATAACTGGTTACACCCTTTAACTTGAGGCACAGAAATGATAGACTATTGCTTAATAGTCCCGTTACCGATGCCATCACCGCCGATGTGCTTGATATCGGGACCAAGAAGAACGGCCTGAATGATTTTTTAAGGAGAGGACTAAATGATGAAAATGTTTCTGAATCCCGACAAACCGTTAAGTACCTGTAAGGAGCATTCATGTGACGATTGCAATGCAAAGACGTTAATCCATTGTCATTTCAATGGTAAACTGCTGATGCGTTTTCTGATGATTGCCTTTCCCTGTTTGCTTATTGCCGGCATCGGTATTTTTCGGTTCAACTACCTGTTTATACTACCCTGGATTATCTTCACTCTTCTGTTTTTTGGCTTTATTGAAATCAGAGTGTTGTGTTCCCACTGTCCCCACTATGCTGAACCCGAGTCCAAAACCCTGAAATGCTGGGCGAATTATGGATCGCCTAAAATTTGGAAATACCGCCCTGGTCCGATGAATATACCCGAAAAAATTATATTTTTTTCGGGCATATTGTTCATCTTTTTATATCCGGTTGTCTTAATGGCCATTTCTCAACAATTTATTTTATTATCGCTGCTGATGCTATTTATTATTATTGGCGTATCTTATATGTATCGCTATATGTGTAAAAAATGCATGAATTTTGCATGCCCCTTCAATTGCGTACCCCAGGAGACAAGAGAAATATTTTCAGAACACAATTAGCTGAACTGCGTTTATTTTTTGTAAGTCAGTTGTCGTTAGCTCAGTTTTTGATCAAGGTATCGTTGATATGATGACCATGGGTTTCATAAAACCGCAACGTTGCGGCGATGATCATGGGTATGCAACATACCGCAACGTTGCGGGCGATTGATAATCGCCCCCACGAACCGGAGCCAGCGCAAAATTTCTGCTGATCCACAGCAGGGCAATGCCGGCGGGTGGAAAGACGATCAGCACCAGGGTAATGAACCAAAATTTCTGCCACCATTTCACGGCTTCAGCCGTATCGGCATCGTAAAAGGCATCGACGATGTAGGCGGCGCCAAAGGCCCAGGCCAGGAACGCCCAGAGATAAAGATCGGTGTAACTTCCGGCCAGCATGCTTCCGAACAGAGCCGCGGCCAGGTAAAATCCGGCGGCAGTTAATCCCCCGCCTTTCCGGACGGAATTGCGGGTGGCCACCCCGACAATACCGGCGATGATAAAAAACGCCGCCACCATCAATCCCGCGCTTCCGCTGACTTCCCCATTTGCTTCAAGGTAGTTCACCAGCCCGGCGGCGCAGGATTGCAACAGCACAAATACCGACAGAACCATCGAAATAATACCCATCACTAATTTTGCAGTTTTCATTTTTTCTCCTTCATTTTTCAAAATTTTAAGTACCTTTATCATACGCCTTGGCCTTTCCCAAATTTGGGACAGGTACAAATTTATTTGATTTTCTATTTATATTTCTTCTTGCTTCATCGCAAAATATTTGCAATAATTGAACCATCGGCATGATCATGCTGAAATATCCTTGGAGGTGCCTGTTATGTCTGTTAACGAAAAAAGCACTACAAAATCGGATGATGTTGATGTCATCCAAAGCTATTTAAACGTCGCTTTTTTCAAAAAATACACCTGTTATCCCAATCTTGAAACCTTTTTAAATTCCGCCGGCTTCTCCGCCAAAACCCCGCCTGAGTTTCTATCCATTCCGGTGGCTGCCCTTGATGACCTGGTTCAAAAGAACACTAAATTCGCCACCTGGTCAGCAATGGTTTCTTCAGCCGGAGATTTTTATTTTGAGCAGCAGATGAAAGAGATCAAATTCAAAAGTATTTAATTGTGCTGTTTTTCGGCATTAAAAAAGCAACGGCTTTGAGGCCGTTGCTTTTTTGGTTCTTTGTGAATATGGGCTCGTAGAGGGTAGTACCCGCCCGCAGGCGTTTGTTTCAGTATGACATGAACGGGTTAGTATCCTAACCCTTGGGGGTTGCTTTTACCATTACGTTTGCGGGAGATTGATAATCGCCCCTTGTACGAACCGAAAAATAATATTGGTATTAAACAAATGTGAGTTTAATACCGCAGGGGGCGGGTAGTAAGACGATATAAACTATCAACTATTGCAATCCTCATACTGGGTTAGGGTTGCTTTTAAGCTGTCCACCAGTTCATGCTTTACAGCGTCCGGTGACAGTACCTTAACCTGTTTTCCGTGCTGCATGAGCCAGTAAATGAGGCCCTTGCTGTGCATCACCCGGACATGGCATTCAAAGCCTTCCGGGAGGGTTTGGTGATAAATACCGGTGCCGAAATAATCGATGATTTCATCCTCCAGGCCGTACCGGCACAGCAGCCGGAGGTTGATCTTGTCACCGGTGTGGCAGTATATGGCGGTGGACACATATTCGTCGATGCGATGACCGGGGTTGTCCCCGAGAATGGTTTTTGCCTCTTTGATGGGATCCCCGGTGATGTCCATATTTGTCATCCGGTCCAGGCGATAGTAAGCCAGGTTATCATACTTATCGAGATTGCAGATCAGGTAGTAGTGTTCATCTTTCCAGGTCAAGGCATAGGGGTTCACCACATAGTAATAGCCGTCTTTGCGCAGTTCTTTTTCCATGTTCCGATTGGTGAACTGGTACTGGAAGCGGACCTTTTTCCGGCGCCTGATTCCTTCCAGCAATTGGCCGATCATGGCTTTGATGAGCGGATTCGCGGATTTGATGTGGCTGTTCACCGGGGTTACCTGAGACAGAAGCTGTCCCCCTTCGGTGCTTGACTGGGCGATGAGTTTATCTTTGAGCTGACTGGTATCCTCTGTGGTCAGGAATTTTGCACTGACAATAGCATCCATCAGAACTTTCAGCTCCCAGTTCTCAAACTCCCGGGAGGCCAGATAGTAACCACGTTTGTTATCGGTGCATAAGCGGATGTCATAGCCGGCTTCAATCAGAATGTTAATATCCCGGTTGATGGCTTTGCGCTCGGCTTCCAGACCGAAGAGCCGGAGTTTTTCTGAAATCATAAGGGTGGTCAAGGGATTGTTTTTATCAGTTATTTTGATGATCTCCAGAACCCGGAGGAGCTTTAGTTTAATATCAGCCATGCCGTACCTGCCCTTTATCGCATTTTATTTAATGATATCATATTTTTCCCATTTATTGCATCTTTTTTGGAGACGTTTACTAATGATTCCGATTCGTATTTTATTCGGCCAACATTGATTGAAATACTCTACGTCTGCGGGCGGATAATACCCGCCCCTATGGGATGATGAATCAGTGTGCGTTTTTTTGCCATTTACACCACAACACTTAAAGGTTATACTTATTTGATCAAATGGTCTTAACTTTATCCGTAAAAAAGGAGGAATTAACATTGTCAATTATTAAAAATACAATTGAATCATACAAGTACATTTATCCGGTCGAAAAAGAATATCCGTTGGAAGTTATTGTCAATAACACAATTTATTCCGAAAGGCTTAAATTGTGTCATTCAAAAGATGAACAAGCGGCTGTGGAGGCATCCCGGTCGGAACTCGAAGCTCTCCATCAGCTGTTGGTGCTACCGGATGACCAGGACAGTCATTTCTATTTACTGCTGCATGAAGACCTTTTTAATGACACCAATGCCTATGCCCAGACCATCCCCTATGAATACACCCGGGTGATCGATTTTGCGGCCTGTCAGGAGAAATATGCCATTAAAAATATGCGAGCGGATTCATTCCCGGATTCAGATTGCTTTGAATTTCTTTCCCAGGTCCGGGCCTGTTTTCGCGGTTTCAGCCTCTACTACAACCTGACGAGTATCGAAAATAAGGCAGCCATCTTTTCCTATCTATGCGGGATGGTACCTAATTATGAAGAAGCACTAAGTCATGATGTCACAGCAAATATGGAATCACTGGCAGCCTTTTATGGCCAGCGTCTGGCTATCAGTGCCTATGTGAATTTTGAACTGAGCCTGCCGGACTACCTAAACCACCATCCGGTCCATGACTTATTGATATTGCTTGATGCCAACATTAATAATGCCGACATTTTTGAAAATTATGACCGTATCAGCGAGGCCTACAGCAATTTTGTTCTGAAAAAAACAAAGATCTTGCTTGCTAACAATCCTAAGTGTGGCCATAACCACAAATAAGCATTGCGAAAGTACCTTGTAGCTGTATGCTCAGTTTCGCAAACATAAAAAAAGGAGAAACCCCTCATGGTTTCTCCTTTTTTTATTGGCATTTTTCTGCTATTCTGCTGTTTTCGTTTCAGTTTCCATGGCAGACAACTGCTGATTGATTGACTCCAGTTGTTTTTCGTAGTATTCCGCTTGATTTTTCAAAACGGATACGTTGTCCTGACTGGTATTGTCCCATTTCCAACAGTAGGGAGCTCCCATACGATTGTTGGCAAAGCGATTATTTCTTCCGGCGCCGTTCTGGCATCCTTGACCGCGGCCGGTTTTCATACCGCCTCGGCCGCCTACTGATCCATTACCCATTGGTCCTGTTCCATCTCTTCCTGGCATTTTTTATCTCCTTCTTATTATTTTAATATTTCTATTCGCGTATCATCATCGTTTGGCACTTGGGGCATGTAACTGCTGTACATGGCAATCCCGCGGCGTGCTTTACTTTTTCCCCGCAATTAGGGCAAATACAATATCCGGTGGATGCTGCAACATATCCACCAGGTCCTCGCTGACCGCCTCGGCCGCCAACTGGTCCATTACCCATTGGTCCTGTTCCATCTCTTCCTGGCATTTTTTATCTTCCTTTTTATTATTTTAGCTGCTAGATAATTGCGAAACTGCCGTGAG
>NZ_LGYO01000023.1 GCF_001263355.1 Acetobacterium bakii | reverse complement strand
ATTAAAGAAAAACCAGGAATGAAAGAAGAAGACGCAAGAAAAGAAATGGAAGCATTTTTTCCAACACTGAAACGGTGGCGAAAGAATTGATTTAGAATAGTGTTCACCTACTGGTTTGGATTAGTCTTAGCTCGGGTTTTCATGCAGGCACTACACTTGTGACACCTGATTACACAGCACAAATTGCCGCAGATGCCGGAACAGCTGCAGTAAAAGCAAGAAACTCATCAAGTCATAAGACAGACATTAAAAAATGGTAGGCGATCCAGTCGTTGCAACTCAATCGCCTACCATTTTTAATCCAGTATTTTCCGATAATTAATTTTTCGCTTTTTTGAGCAGAGTAATTACTTTACTGTAATCACAATGCACTATTTTTGCAATTTGAAAGCTATGCTTTTCAAAATAATCATACATATTTAATTTTAGAAAATCTTCAAACCCTTGGTGTTCCATTTTTTTAATGGCATAAAAAGCTAATTTTGCTAGCCGACTATCAGGTTCTTCCCATTCTACCACAATGAGCTTCCCGTCAGGTTTTAAAACTCTTTTGGCTTCTGCGATCATTTTCCCTGCCAGTTCATCGCTAAGTTCATGCAATACCAGGGAAATTAATACTATATCAAATTTATCTTTGGAAAATTGCATATTTGCGGCATCCATTTCATATACTTCAATATTAGGTGTGCTGTCTTTTTCCAGCTTTTGTTTTGCCATTGTCAGCATTTCTTTAGATATATCGATGCCAATCACCTTTGCATTGCGGTTTGCCTTGGCAATTGCAATGGCATTCGTCCCAGTTCCGGTGCACATATCCAAAATGTTTAGAGATCCATTTCCTAACATAGATATGACAGCATTTCGCGGACTGGATGCCTTCTTTCTAAAGTAAGTTAACTCCAATATATCATATGCTTTTGCATTAAACTGATAAACTAGGCTTGTTTCCATTGCCCTCCTCTTTCTGTTTTCATTCATTAATGACTGGATTATTTTGTTTGATCCTATTTTGTCAAATAGGTGATTGAAATCCGTCGCTGCCCTATTTTTTTCACCATCTACCATGATTTATGATGCAATGAGATAAATGATGAATAAAGGAATCATTTTGATTAAAAACTGCAAATATAAAACAGACGCTTTTTTATAGGAAACATCGTATACTTTGGCAAAGCCCACAATCAACAGATAAATTCCCCAGATATTGAATATATTCAGAAAATTGTAGATGACAAGGGATATGAAGCGAAAATTTTCAAAATCGAACATCAGAGCTGCCTGGGGAAAGATCAAAAAAATCAATCCTTCCACCAATGCCGGAAAACTTGACATACCAAGAATATAAAAAGCCTGCTTCCGGGTTCCGGTGCCACCCATTTTTTTCATGATTAGATTAAAAAGAACAGTTTGTACTAGAATGAGCGCATAGACCCAAAAGCTTCCCATAAGCATGCTGAAAAGGATGGTGGTTCCCGTAATCACAGGGGTAACGCTGGTGATCACCTCATAGATAGTGGTATGATTCATATAATTAGCCACCACGAGTCCATCAACAATGCCAATAAGAATCAGAATGATAATCGGTGTCCGAACAGAAATTTCCCGATTTTTGGACATTTCAAAAAATCGTTTTGGATGGATGATTAATTCTACTGTAGCTCTCATTTTTTCTCCTAATCACTAAATACAAAACTCAAATTGATGATGGTTTTCACACTGTTTTAATTTCACTCGTCCATATCTTTAACCGTTATTGTTACCCATGATAATTTCATTATTATTCTCCTTGAAATTTTGCTTTAATAATATCATCTTTGGTATTAATTTACCTAAAAAATATAAGATCATATTATATTTTCTAAACTTAGAAATAAAATGGAACATTCACCATGTTATTCCTGTGAAAATGTGAAAAAAGTGGATATATAAGTAAATCGTTTATCGATTTATTGCTGTTTCTATGGCTGAATTTAAATAAAATGAATTCCCTTTGCCTTTAGGCTGTGTTATTATTACAACAACATTTATAGATAATTGTAATTTAAAGAATTTAAAATACATTGGGTTGCAATTACCTAACTTTCATAATGTTTGGAGAATACGTATGAAAAAGCAAACGCTCTTTTTAAGTCTGATTGTTGTGTGTCTCTTTGTTTTTGCCGGATGTGGTTCCACTTCCGCAGCTTCTTCCGATTCCCTTGATCTCGAAAAGACAAACCGCTATGAGCTGCTGATTGGACTCAATGATGTCACCACAGGGTCACAAATTCTGGATACCCAGAAAGCAACGGATATTGTAAAAACGAAACTTCTGGATTATGTCAGCGGCGTAACCATCACACTATCTAACGGCCACTATTATGTGGGATCTGAAATTGTCGATGAAACAACCCTCAATTGTGTAATTTATGGTTCTGATGACGAAACCATTGCGACACTGGTTAAGGAATTAAACACTGAACTCAACGTGCCGGTTCTTGTGGCAAAAAGCGCTAGCGAATATCGTCTGATCATGCCCTAAATCTTTCTTCTTACACGGAAAGCGTATCATTTTTTGCTATCAACGAACGATTAAAACGCAGAACCCCCAAAATTGCAGATGATTTTGGGGGTTCTGCGTTTTTGGCCAAAGAGCTTTTGGGGATATTCCCGACTCATCATTAGGATCTCCTTTCCCACTTACACATAATGATTCGTACATTTTTCGAATCATTATAGATGTTATACCCTTAAAACACCAATCCTATACTCTCAGATATTTTTTGGGACTAAATATTTTGAATCAAATCCAATAGCCGGTTCAGCCGTTTGTTGAGCTTGGCAATGGGAAGACCCACAATATTGTTGTAATCCCCTTTTATCCACTTCACCCAAAGTCCGGCTTCTTCCTGGATGCCATATCCCCCGGCTTTGTCATTGGCCTTGCCCGAGGACACATAGGCTGCAACCTCCCTTTGCATCTGTTCATTCCACTCATAAAACTTTATTTGTGATACTGATACAAACTGATCCTCTACCTTACCATATTTTATGCTGACACCGGTTAAAACCTGGTGGGTATTTCCAGATAGTTTTTTGATCATGTTATAGGCGTCAATTGCATCGATGGGTTTACCCAAAATTTTATCATTTAAAACAACAACAGTATCAGCACCGATCACCAGGGCACTGGGATTGATCTTATGAATGATTGTGGCTTTTCGTGATGCCAGCTCCAAAACTAGTTTTTTGGCGGTTACTAAAAAATCATCTTCCCTATTTTGCAGAATCCTATTTTCGATTATCTTTTCATTAATTTCGGGCACTTGTATTTCGAAATCCTTTGTGACCAGTGCCAAAAGTTCCCGTCTTCTGGGAGACTGGCTGGCTAGAATTATTTTGGGTTTCAATGATTACCTCCTTCAATTGGCAACGGTGTATTTCAATTATTGATTGGCTGTCGGATGTGCTGTTTTCATTTTATTCACGGCTGCCACCCTATTATTTACGCCAAGTTTTCCATAGATATTATTAATATGTGATTTTACAGTAGCCAGGGACACACAAAGCTTTTCAGCGATCTGCATATTGCTGCTTCCAGATGCCAGTTCCTGAATTACTTCATTTTCCCGTTCGGTTAGATCATTCTGGTTTTTCTCTCTTTTTTTCAGCCCATATATACCATGACTAACATCAGCTGTTAGAATCCGTAAGACAAACTCAAATTCTTTTTCCGAAAGTTCTTTTTTTAGTTCCGTTTTCAAATCGCCTAATACTTTATGGGCTGTTTTCTGCTCAAACCAAAACGGATTTGCTATTTCATCTTCGGCAGCATAAGAGACCGCCTCGATAAAAAGGTTTTGAATATCCCTCGTATTTCCCTGGCTCTCCAGCAGCATACGTGTTTTTAAAAGATCGCCTTCAACGATTTTCAACTTGTTCTGCATCTTCCTTGCCTTTGCAATTAATGCTTCAACAAGATCCAATGCCTTTTCTTTATTCCCAAATTCATATTGAATACTGGTATAAAGCAAATCACAATCCATATTTTTCACAAGATTATCCATAGATTCATACTTCGCTGCAAAATTTTTCGCAAGTTCGCTGTGTTGCTCCCTGTATAAAGGATACCTTAACAACCTTGCAGAATAATAGATATTCTGGAAAGCTTCCTGCCCCATGACTTCTAATAAAAGTTTCTCGGTTCGGGTATCGTCCCCGGTTAAATAATAATATTCCGCCAGTGTATATTGATATGCCCGGTCGATATTGTTAGCGTCCCCAGTCAAACATTTCTTCGTGTTTTCCAGCATTTTAAATGCATTATCAAGAGACAGCTGTCTTAGGTAAACTCCGGCAATACCGATATAATAGGAACTTGCCAGCGATTTCACTTGAAAGATCATGGGTTCCATTTCTTTATATAAATTCAGACATAAGGCCAATTCGCCCATATCTTCATAGATCTGGGATTTTTCTGAAAACACAAAATAGCCGATATAAATATTTCCGGTTTTTTGGTATACCGCTTCTGCATAATCCAGATAGCCAAGAGCTTTCAGGAATTCGGAATTGGCATAAAGAAAATAAGCTTCCTTTATTAATAAAAATGCAGTGGTAATAGAATTCAGGGGTAACGCTTTTATTTGTTCCAACGATAAGGTATTTACATTCTGAAAGTCCCAATCATTACTGAAAAACATATCTGAACGATTAAATGCTTCAAACGTTTTGTCCCCTTTCATATTCAACTTGATGAAATGATAAATACTCCGGCAGGCTTCTTCATCCACACTGGCATAATAATAGAAATAGTATTGGTAAGCAAAATCTCTGTTTTTGGCTATTTCCTCCATGGGTACCTTCATTAAGTAAGAAAAAGTCAGTGCTGTTTGAGGCATTTTCAGAATAAGATTCATAATTTTCTCATAGTCCTTAATGCTGAAAAGATGGTAAAGACTTTCCTCATAATCTCCTAATTCGCAGGATCTTGAAGCTGCTGAATGGTGAAACTCATTTTTTTTATCGGGTTCAAGTTTTTCAAAGATACTCTTTAAATATTCTGCCATAATCGCATGATAACGGTAAATCGCGGCGTTATTATCAATGTTGATAACAAACAAATTTTTCTGTAGGATCGCTGCCATCATCGGAATAAAATCGATATCAGGATTGTATTTTTCACAGATGGTCTGATTAAAATATCTCAGAATGGATGTTTCAACCAAAAATTCCTGTACGTCTTCCGATAAATATTCGAATATTTCTTTTGTAATATAATCATTTAAAACCCGGCTGGACATTTTCAAACCTTCTATGGTTTGAACACGATTGTCTTTTGCAGATATTGCAAGCAACTGAAGTCCACCGATCCAGCCTTCCGATGCATCAATCATTGAAATGATCTGTTCTTCCTTGATATTGAGTTTCAATGTATCGATCAGAAATTTCCTGCTCTCTTCTTTTGTCAATCTGATTGCATCCTCATCGATTAGCATGAGTTTATCTTCGATCGCCAGTTCACCAAGATATATTTCCGGTATTTCTCTTGTAAGCAATACAAGATGAATATTATCCGGCATATTTTTAATAAAGTAGTTGATGGTTGAAATAAGAAATTCGTCTGATACCATTTGAAAATCATCAAGTACCAGCACAATATCTTTCTTAATACTCAATTTATTCACAAAAAGAGAGAGAATCTGCCAGAGATTCTCTTTCTGCATGTTACTGTCAAAATATGTTTGAAAATCCGTTTTAGAATCATTAAAATATTCTTTAACCGACTCAATCATATAATTCCAGAAAACAAAGGCCTGATTGGCGTTTTCATCAAGTGTAAGCCATTTCGTATTTTCCAGCCCTGTTTCTATGATAAAACTGGAAAGTAAGGTTGTCTTCCCGCTGCCGGCTCCGGCCTTTACAATTGACACTTTAAATTCTTTTAATGCAGCTAAACGTTCAAACAAATCTTGTCTGATAATATAGTTTTTCCTTGGCTGCGGCATTTTTAGTTTCACAGAAAGGATGGGTATGTTATATTCCACGAATTTATCACCTCTATGACATCATTGTACTTTTTGTGGCAATAACAGTCAAGAAAGATTATTTATGATAATAATAATCTTTTCTTGTTTTTAAAACAGCCACGGTAAAGAATAGGACAGACAACCCTATGATGTATAAAAATTGCCATTCCACAACGCTTGTCAGGCTGCCCTTCTCTAATGCATTCGCAAAATTAACAAAGTCCTTTTGCGGAAAAATATGAATCAATTTGTCGAACAGGGTTTTTTCCTTTGCAAAAGAATAAAAACATCCAGCAAGTATTGATGATAATACAATTAAGGATGAACCCAGCATATTAGCGGTATCTGCCACACAGAAAAAAGAATTCAGGAATAATGCAAAAGTTGTCGATAAAACTGCTAAAACTGCGATGAGTCCCGCATATGTCAGCAATGAAAAGCCCAGGGCGATGCCGAAGGCTTTGGCCGCTGCAATCACACAAAATGACGGAATAAATATAATTGCCAGTATAAATACCCCATGACCGAACAGGTATTTCCAAAAGGAAATTGGCGATATTGCAATCCTTTCGATCATGTGGTTTTCCTTATCTTCTGCAAACAACCTGGCATACAACACCCCCTGCATCAGCAAAAACATCATCATATAACCAATTATATTCGTTCCAATTTTCCTTTCACTATTTAAATCAGGAACAAAGGCAACGGGATTTTCAAGTGCCGCATAAATCATTTCTTTAATTTCATTATTCTTTATGGTTTCCAGGGTATAAGATCCATCCTCGTTGACCGTAACGACTGCATCATATCTATTCTGAATCAGTTCTGATTTAGGAGGAGCTGTTTCTAAAATAGAAATATTAAAATAGCGGCACTCGGAAAATTGTGAAACCGACGTTGTCATTGGCTGATGATCAGGTAGCACCAGGGCAATATTACCTTTTGTTTCAATGGTATTTGTTAAAGTGATCGCCAGAATTACAGCGCAAATCGTGAGTCCTATGGATACAAAAAGATAGAGTTTTTCCTCCATCAGTCTCTTCCAATCGTTTTTTAATATTGCTAACATATGCAGTCCTCTTTTCTGAATGTTTTATCACAGACAATAAATACTGCTGCGGTGGCTAAAATCAGTCCAATGACGGCATAATAGAACCACCGGAAATTATTGTCATAGATCATCGCAAATGTCGCCTTAACCAGCCATTTTGCCGGGGATAGATAACTGATGGTCCGGGCTATTTTTCCATATCCATCAATGGGAAACAACAGACCTCCCAGGATTGCAAATAAATTAATGACAATACTCAATATCTGATTGGCCATTGCTTCCGTTTTAAAAATACAGCAGAACATAACCCCCAATCCCACTGAAAACAGTTCAGTAAGGCCAAATAAAATCATTATCTGCGGGATCGCACTCACGTGTATGTGATAAATTGAACACAACAGAATCATATCAAATAAATGGCAACCAGATGAAAATACAAAAGAAGAAAAGATCTTTGACAAATAAATTGCCTTTGCATCGCCGGGGGCGTAGATGATCCTCATATTTGGTTTGCGAATCGCAACTTCCATAAATGCATTGGCTGATGTCATCCCGCTGGTTAAAATAGCATAGATGATTAGGGTAATCCCGTAATAATCATAAGCCGTCACATCACCTCCGTAACTCTCTTTTCCTAAAAACCCAAGAATCACCACCAGCAGGATGGGAAAGACAGTTCCATAAAATAACCACATTGGATTTTTCACTAGATTTTTCAAATCTTCTTTACTGATCAAGTATAAATTTCGCATTTTTTTCCTCTACTCTCTCAGACTTTTTCCGGTTAAACGCAAAAAAACATTTTCAAGACTTGCGGTTCGACAGAATAAATTTATAATCTTGGACTTGCTGGTAATTACCAGGGCAATGATTTTGTCTAGATTCTCAATATTCTTTAAGGTGGTAATTGTCAATAGCTGTTCTTTTTTTTCTACCTTCTTAATACCTTCGATATTATAAAATTCGTCAATATTTAGATTATTATCTTCTTCGATTTCCATAATAAATTGTCTTTCATCAAAAACATCTTTTTTCAGGCTTTCCTTGGTGCCTTCAGCAATTACCGTGCCACTATCCATTATAAGGATACGTGTTGAGATTTCCTCTACTTCTTCCATATAATGAGTTGTATAAAGAATCGTCATGCCATGTTGGCTCAACTTTTTTATGGAATTTAAAATATGGTTTCGGGACTGCGGATCAATCCCAACAGTGGGTTCATCCATAATTAACAGCTCCGGCTCATGAGCTATGGCACAGGCAATGTTAAGTCTTCTCTTCATACCTCCGGAAAAGGTTTTTACTTTATCTTTCCCTTTTTCCAAAAGGCCTACGAAATCCAATGCCCTAGTGACCTTTTCAGCTAATTCTTTTCCTTTCAGACCATACAGGGATGCAAAAAAACTGACATTCTGTGCTGCGCTTAATTCTTCATAGATTGCTAAATCCTGTGGAACGACTCCCAAATGTTTTTTGAAGTTATTCATACATGCATTGATGTTCTTCCCTTTGTAGGACATCTCCCCGGCGTCGTATCCCAGAATTCCGCACAGAATATTAATGATTGTGCTTTTCCCAGCACCATTTGGTCCTAAAAGACATAATATTTCCCCTGGCTTCACATCAAACGATATTTCTTTGACTACCTTTTTTCCTCCAAAACTTTTTTCTAAGCTGTTTACAGCTATAATAGCATTCATCATTCTTCTATCCTTTCAGACTTCTATATTTGATATGTTTAGTTTATAGGAAAACGGAAAAAAATAAATCAACCGAAAGGTTGATTTAAGGGGTTGATTATTTTATAGTGGAAACAGGATGTTCCCCTAAATACTCCAAATAAATTAAGAATCGTTTTACTGAATGTGAGTTTATTGTGACAGTTATCATATACTATTTCAGCTTATTGATGGAAAAAATCATAAACCTCTTGATTCGGCGGCTAGTTTAGCTTATTATAGTCACAAGAAATACTTTTACAAAAGGAACGCGGTGTAAATCCGCGACAGTTTCTTTGCTACTGTAAGGAGAATATGGACGCATTCAGTCATTGGGTTAACCGAGAAGACTGGGTACAGAACGCCTCTCCAAGTCAGGATATTTTTGTAAGGGTAATATTTATTTGAAGCTTCAAAGAAGGCTGCGAATTGTGAGCATACAGAAGAAATGAAGCACTCTTATCCCCAATGATCGAGGGCATCACGAACGCATCACAGTATTTGTAAACCTTTTTTGAAAAGGTTTTTTATTTTTTTTGAAAATATAAAACTAAAAATCGATTGAAAAGAGGAAATTATGAATAGTGTCATCATTAAAAAGATTCCTGTTGAAGCAGATTTAGAAAAACTGATGAAAAAAAAGAACTTTCAAGCTAATTCTCCGTCTTATCTTGAGTATTTGAATGCTGTAGACATTCTAAATAAAAGATTTCAACCCATGGCAATACTGAAAGAGTGTTCAGTGGAAGCCACATCCGGCAATACAATTATCATTGGCGGCTATTCTTACAAAAGCAAAATACTGAGTCATCTTCTGAAAGATAATCAACGGGTATTTTTGTATCTTCTCACTATGGGAGAAATGCCTTCGGATATCACCCAGATTGAGAAGTATTTTGTTCACTCGTTAAAACTACCGGTTATGATTTCTGCCATGCAGAATTTAAAAAAGATGGTGCAGATAGAGCACCATCTTGAAAAAATTGGAATGGTCAATCCCGGACTGATTCCTGATTGGCCAATTCAAGCGAATCAAACTATTTTTGAAACCTTTGGCAACGCCACCAAAGGTATTGGCGTGCAAATGACTGAAGCCTGTACTATGCGCCCACTTTACAGCTCGTCGGGCATTCTCTTTGATGATCTGAAACATTACTGTGAATGTGAAACCTGCACTATTGATGCCTGTGTCGGACGTGAGGCACGCTTTTGCCGTACTGCGTAGAAACGAACCGTTAACCATGACTGTTGACATCAGTTTTTAGCATGCTCACGAAGTGACAGCGTATGATTCATAATGACTTTTCGCCATCTGACGTATTACAAATAGAATGGCAACGGCCAACTTACCACCGAAAATCAGCGATCCATTTCGAATTTCGCTATTGTGCTTTCCTATTCAAAAGCCAAGCAGATTAAGCACATTTTCTTCAACATGCCGATTCTGCCCCACATAGGGATAATTATGAATATGCAAGGCAGGGTTGAAATTCAGCTCAATAATGCTGTAATTCTGTGCATCCGGCTTTCTGGAGATATCCTGAATAATCATATCAACACCACAAATCTTAGCTCCGACGGCTTTTGCCGCATGAACCGCGATGGCTTTATAGGCTTCCATGATATCGTCAGTAAAGTCGATACTGTCACCGCCGGTACTGATGTTGGAATTCTCTCTGAGAAAGACGGTTTCCCCTTTAGGGGGAATATCATTGATGCTCTTTTTCTGAGCTTTGAGAAAATCAATTTCCGGGTGTTCCAGTTTTATTTTTTCAAGGGGTTTGACATAGCCAGTTCCCCTCAAGGGGTTTTTGTTCTTTTCTGCTACCAATTCTTCAAAGGTATGGATGCCGTCCCCCATTACATTGGCCGGAATTCGGTGGAGAATTGCCACAACTTTTTTCCCGATTATGAGAAATCGGTACTCTTTACCAGAGATAAATTCTTCAATGAGCACTGAATCATCATGATTGAAGGCTGTTTCCAGAGCAGTCCGGTAATTGGTTTCGCATTGCAGTTCTTTGAGGATAACCACACCCAAGCCAAAATTGGTGGTGTTTGGTTTGATCACTAGGTCTCTTCCGTCAAATTGGTGACAGTACTTAAAGGCTTCTTCAATCGTCTTGACTTTAATGCCCATGGGTACATTGATTGCATTTTCCCTTAGGACCAGTTTGGTCACCTCTTTATTTTCCATGATCAGCGGTACAATGTAGGAATCCAAAGAAGTTTTAGTTGCCTGTTTCACATACTCTATTTTACTTGCTTTTTTCAATCGGATGAAATTATTCTCCCGATCAAGTATGTCAACAAGAATGCCACGCTTCTCTGCTGCTTTAATCAGTATCACCGTTGATAGTTCCAATCCTTCATAATTATGTGATTGCATATCTGTTGCCTCCAGTATTTTATTAACCCAGTTCATTAAGGCAGTTTATGAAAATATAGCATAGATTATAGTTCTTGTCCCATAATTTTCCTTAACATATTGCCTGACTGAGCTTCTTATATTGTGTTGAATCTAAAATTCATGAAATATGTTATAGCCATTTAACCGACATTCTAAAGAATACTGCTCTTTTGCAAATCAAGAATTTCTTTTTTCAATCTTGCATTGTCTTTTGAAAATTCAAATAGTGGCCGTCCAATATAAAACCCCTGTGCATAATCAACGCCCATCTGAACAACAGCAGCCAGATCCATTGATTCTTCAATGCCTTCCGCCACGACTTTAATACCTTTTTTATGACAGAATTCAACCAAATTAGCAACTAAATTTTGTTTGTCTGCATTGCTGTGAATCCCTTGGATCAGGGCCATATCAATTTTAATAATATCCGGCATCAATGAGAGGATGCGCACTTCATTGGAATAACCGCTTCCGAAGTCATCCACGGCAATTTGGATCCCACTTTTCCGAATAAACTTAACTTTTTCATTCATACTATTTGAATTATTATTTTCTTCTTCAGTAACCTCAATCACAATATTTTTGAAAATTTGACTGTAACATTTTTCAAGCATTAAATGGTCTTCTTCACTCAGCCTTTGGCTGGGGATACTATTTATAAATATTTTGCGATCACCGATTGATTGGGAATGTTCTTCAATAGTTTGATAGGCCTTTAAAATAACCATCCGTTCCAATTGCGCTAATTTTGACTGGGCTGCGGCAACCGTTAATATTTCCATGGGATTTTTGAAATCATCCAGCAGCGGACGCATCAATGCTTCATAGCCAATATTCTCACCGGTTTTCAAATCGACAATGGGCTGAAAAGCAAAACGAATCAATTGTTCATCCAAGAGACGGTTGATGGCATCGCGATTTTCCAACAGATACGACATCTGCTGATAGTATTCCTGGTTAAATTCAAATAACCGGCCTTTTTCTTTATTCTTTGCCTCATACATTGCAAAATCAGAAAGCTTTAAAAGCGCTGTTACATTGCTGGCATCCTGGGGATACCAGGCGACTCCGGACGAAAAGCGGATACGTTTACTGTAACCATCCGGTGTATCAAGACTAAACGATTCACTATAATTATACAGGTTTTTAATAATTTTACGAAGCGTTTCCTGATCCTCATAGCCGTGTAAATAAATGGCAAACTCATCTCCTGAAATTCGGGAAATAATTCCTTTGAATTGTTCAAAATACCGAAATATTTCACTGGCCCGGATAATCAGGCGATCTCCTACATCATGCCCAAAATTATCATTAATGTATTTTAAATTGTCCAGATCAATAAAAATCATGGCCCCTATTTTATCGGGTTTTTCTTCTATTTTTCGGTTCGCTTCGCGTTTTAAAGCAGTATTACTGAATAAATGAGTTAATGCATCATAATCCAATTCATTAGCCAAACGACGATTTTCTTCAATGTCGGCGGTGACATCCAAAACAACACCAACCACTCCGTTTGGTTGTTTAGCCTCTAAAATACGCAGCCATAGTTGTTTCTCGGCATATTCATCATAATACTCATAAATATCGTCGTGATCTTTCATCGGATATTGGGTCAGTTTATTATGAAGCAGCTCCCAGTCTTCTTTTGAAATCAGATTTCCCTGATCAATGTGAAGTAGCCAATATAAGAAATCCGTAAGAATGATATGTTTGTTGTCGAAAAGAACCTCATACCCCCCAATCGGCAATAAACTCAATTCCAATATTTTCGATGTGGTTTTGGAAACATTCATCAGGCTCTGGTTAAGTAATTGGACAGCAGCGGTTAAATCGTCAATCTCGCGCATGCCTGTTGGCTTAAAATGAATTTTATCATAGGGCGAAAGGTTCCTGACATATTTAGACAATCTGGAAATCTTTCGGGTAAAAAAATAGACTAAAATAAAAACAGCCGAAAATGCCAATGCCGTGGTTAAAGCAATACTGTAAAATACTTTCTCCCGTACAGACGCCGAATTTTCTGTTAGAATATCACTGGGCACAAAGCAGGCCAATGTCCAGTTTTGATCCGCAAAAGGTGAATTCTCACTGTAAACCTTTAGTTCTCGAACCGAACTGTACATGGAACCCAAGTCATCCAGTTCGGTTTCAAAGATGCCTTCCTCTTTTACTTCCTTCAATTGCAAGGGTTTGTCACTTTTTAAATAGGTTTTTGCCAGTACGCCGCTGGGAATAAACCAGTCTAAATCCAAGGCATTATCTTCCATTCCGGCAATCACATAAAAACTGTTATGATAAAGCAGGTCAGAATTTGGTAAGTAATGCTGAGCAAAATAAGGGATGGCAATTTCGATGCCGATGACACCATATCCCTTACCATTCGCATCTAAAACAGGCATGGTGTAACACACAACCTGCTGATTGTCATTTAAGATATCTTTTGGTGTGGACCAATAGCCAAAACGTTCTATCTCGGATCCCTTAAACTCGGTACTAGCCCAGATTGGCTTTTCATAAAAATCAAAGTAATCCCCTTCTTTATCTGAACGCATATCCAGATTCCAGCGGATACTGGTTGCCATAAGATATTCTTTGGATACGGCAGTCGGTCCGATTTCCAGTAAATAATTTGTGGAATCACTCACATCCGGTGTCGAATTTCTTATGTAGACTGCGGAATGGGCAGTACTATCCTCCTTGTTGGCATTTGACCCATTCAAAATGAAATATGCACCAGTGACACGATTTTGTTTTAAAATTGATACCAGTGTATCACTTGCCATCAAAGCAGTCTGATTGTATAAATCGTCATCGAGATATAAACTTTCCGGGGAATTTAGGTTCTTTTTTGCCAATAGATTCAATTCTGAATTCAATTGTCTAGTCTCTTCTGCCATGTTGCCAATCAATAAACCAACCGATGAATCAAAGGTCTGGGCCCTTGTTTCTGTTGTATTGCTAAGTAATCGAACAGCTTCCGCATCCAACATAAAATACACCCGGGAAACCCACAATGCAGAAATTAATGCTAAACTTTGAAAAATAACGATCAATGCCAATAAAATATTTAACTGTCTTCGTAGTGTCCACGTTTTTTTCATGCAATTTTCCTTATTTTGTAGATTAAGTTGATTATTCGTCAGAATATGAAATTCCTAGGGTATCAAACTGACCCCGAACACTGGCAAGCCACTCTTCAAAACGGGCATTCATATCCAGTGCTTCTAAAATTTCCGTTTCTGTCATTCCCTGTTCTTTTAATGCGACAGCACTCTGACGTCCGGATTCTGCGATGGTCGTAAGGGATTTTTCTAAAACGGTCCGCACATCATAACTGCCATTAAAGGGCATTGATGAATAGCTGTTAGCATCCATGATCTGATTTAAAGCAATATCATAAACTGCGGCCACATTTTTATCTGCTGCTTCTCCCGAACGCAGGGATTCCAATGATGCGTTAAATTCGGTATTATTATAGGCTCCTGTTTGCACTGGTAAATAGCCGGTTGTCATGGCAAAGGGAATATTCTGTTCCTCTGTGGTAAACCATTTTAGAAAAAGAGCCGCGCCTTCCTGCTTCTCGGGTGTGGATTTGGCCACACTCATGCCCGCTCCTTGAGCAATAGCAGTGGGGGTACCGCCAGTAAATACAGGATATGCCAGAGCCAGAAAGTCAATCGGTGACTGGGTATTGTTTTTTTCGATCCAGGTAGGAAAATATGCGGCCCCGGATGACGATCCCACATAAGCAATCAAGTCACCGGCTTTTATGTCATCTGAACGAAACTTACCAACGGCATTTAAATAACCGAGACTCATGCCGCCATAATAGAAATCAAATAATTTTTTCATTGAGTCATGGTTTAAAATCGCCTTTTCATTCGCCCCATCAATAACCTCAACACCTAATTGTTTATTACCAATAATGACAAAATTGCCAACCGAATCAACACCCATAAAGCTTTTACCATCCCAGGCAGTTTCAGGTGTTTGGGCATCGGTCCATTGGTAGTATGAACGTGCTGTTTCGTAGATCCCTTCCCAGGTTGTAAGTTTTTTTTCATTAACATCTGTGGCCGCCGCAAATTCATTCCAAGCTGTGGCATTGACATAAAGCAGTTCTGTGCTTTTCACTATGGGAATGCTTAACAACCGCTCATTATCATATTTGCCGTTATTAAGGAATTCCTCAACATAAGGTTTTTGTTCATCTTCGGTAAAGTAAGCATTTAAATCACAAAGCTTACCCAATTGATTGATTTCCAGTCCTTTATCCGGGTAGGCTGAGAATACATCCGGCATGGGTTCAGCATTAATAATTCCCTTGGCAGAATCGGTTACAGCTTTCTCCAACTCTGCTATACTGCCTTTGGCCACCGCATTCACGACAACCCCTTTTTCCGATCCCATACTTTTGTTAAACTGATCCACAGCCGTTTCCAGGGCAATTTTATTGTCGCCTACATAATAATGCCATAAGGTGATTGATACGGGATTTTTCGGATCCAGTACCGATGTTGCATCTGACGAACAACCCGTCAACAAAATAAATAAGCTCAAAGCCAGGCATACCGCTTTTAATTTTTGTTTCATTTTTTCTCCTTTAAAATATTAAATTGCATATTGCTTTTATTCTTGAAGACTGATGACTTATTGGAACCAGTGCTTAATGGTGCGACTAGTAC
>NZ_LGYO01000022.1:94282-290121 GCF_001263355.1 Acetobacterium bakii | reverse complement strand
TAGTTTGATAAATTTTTAACACTATGTTAATAATAAATGATTCTATGCTAAAAATCAATTGTTTAATATAGCAAAATTTTACTAATTTTTAAACTATTGTATACTGTTTTATGTATTTTCCTAATATTTTTCTATTTATTTTTTACTCTATAGCAATTTAATGCAATAATTTCTAACGATTTATCTACTGTAAGTCACTTTAATTAATCTTTTATCACTATTTAGTAACGTTTATTGATTTAATTATTTTCAAATACACTTATTTTACAATTTTAGTAAAATAGTTGAAAATACTATTTCTGATTTGGTTTGCTATTGAACTAATTCTTTGATCTAAGTCCTTTCAACTCCCAGTTATATCAATCTATCCGTGCAACCTGTCCTTGGCATTTTTATTTTAACGGATTACTTCATAACAAAGCAGAGTTATCACCTAAATAAATAGATTCTGCTTACTATATATTTCTATATGCAATATATATTTGACATTTTATATTATATATTGTACTATATACACAAAGGAGTGGTCATCAGATGAAAAATATAAAATTAAAAGTTGCCCGGGCAGAAATGGATCTCTCCCAGGAAGAGCTGGCCAAACGGGTGGGTGTCACCAGACAAACCATTGGTATGATTGAAGCTGGAAAATTTAATCCTTCGTTACAGTTGTGCATCGCCATCTGCAAAGCTTTGGGAAAAACACTAAACGATCTATTTTGGGAGGAAAATGATAATGAAAAAATTTAAAAAAGTGGTGGATGAACGCCAGGAAATGGAACTGTATAAAATTGAGCATGTGTGCTTCTGGATTGTTTTCTGGCTGCTTCTGGGTAGTATTATTGTCCAGTCCATGTTCCTTGATGCTCCGTTTACACAGTGGGCTTTTGAATGGACAATCTTTATGATCTGCTGCGGTGGGATCATGGTGGGCTGCTATAAAAGAGGACAATGGGATTTTTACAGCAAACCCACCACTAAAAACTATCTGATATACAGTCTCATCGGCTCCGGTGTCTTTGCTGTTATTTATGCCATTACCATGTATATGAATAATGATTATTTAAAAGATTATCTGCTGGGTCTCGGAGCGCTCACCGCCTTTATTTTTGCGTTGATGTTTGCCCTGATTTTTGCGGCACTATTTATCAGCGGCACCCTGGTAAAAAAACGGCAAAAGCAACTGGAAGATAATTTCAACGATAATGATCATGAATAAATTCATCGCTTTCGTTGGCGATAGGTTGACATCCCCGACGTAGATAAAAAAAAGAACACCAGTTAAAGTGTTCTGCGACTATCGTAAAACTGAAAAGTAAGTCCTGGGGACAATCGTAACATCAGTTGTGTGCATCAAGGCGAACAGGCCTTAGCCTGTACGATCTTGCAGCACATAACGATTTACCATTGTCCCCAGGATATTTTTTACATTACGTACCGATAAAACAGAAAAGTAAGTCCTGGGGACAATCGTAACATCAGTTGTGTGCCTCAAGGCGAACAGGCCTTAGCCTGTCCGATCTTGCAGCACACAACGATTTACCATTGTCCCCAGGACGATTATCTCACCAATCTCAAGCATCCCTTCAAGGTATGCTTTCTTATTCCAATTGACCCTAATTTAACAATAATTCCAGCTGGCAAAGCATGCTGTTCTCCTGGTTTACAATATCCACCCGATAATGGCATTCGCCGACCATTTCACCCAAAGCTTTAACCTGGTCACCATAAAAACACTGGGCTTTATAAACGATCTTAACTTCCCTTAAAGCCATTGTTTTAACCACTTCCAAGGGCAGCACTTCAATCGCCCAGGCGAGATACTTAACATGGTTAACATGCTTATTGAAATCGATGTCCAAAAACCGCACGTTAAAGGTCTTTTCCATTTTGCTGTCTGAAATTTTTGTAAGATTTTTGAATAAGGGTTGTCCTTTTTTAAAGCATTCATAAGCATCGAATTCCGGGTGATTGTTTACCCGTTCCATTTTTTCAGTCTCACGATTGATGAGCAGCCACTGGGTATTGGCAATGACAGTGGGCTGACCCGAAAAATCTTCGATGGTAAAACGTCTGGTGGCACAAAATTTATCCATTCCCGTCGCCTCGGTGGTCACGGTTATTTCGTCCTTGTAGTTTGGATAGGATACAAACTCAATCACATATTTAACCAAAAACCAGGCGATCTGTTTTTCCAGTAAAAAATCGCCGCCAATTCCCAGGCGATCCCCCTGATTGGTGGACAATTCCTGAAAGTAATTCATGGCTGTGGTTGGCAGCATGCGACCATTGTAATCGGATTCATAACAGGCAATGCGTCTTTTTTCTTTCGAAATAATCGCCATCCGCTCAGCGCCTATTCAAAGCTTCTGCGATACAAACTAATCCCATCAAGACTCCAGTTCTGCTCGGTGAATTTCCCTGGTTCGACACGATCCAAGGCTTTTTCCATGGTAAACATTCTGGCGTCGATCATATCAATATGATGCAGCAGTTCAGCCTCTGGGAACATGGGTCGTTTTGGACTTCCAAATTCCGGCTGGTAGTGGTGCGAAAGAATCATGTGCTTAAGCAGCATAATACATTCGGCATCCGTTCCCAGCTCACGGCCGACGATTTCAAGTTCGACAATTTCCTGGGTAATATGACCTAACAGCTTTCCTTCCGGGGTGTAGTCGGACACTGCCCCATTTTCATCGGACACCATTTCATTGACTTTTCCAATATCATGGAGGATAATCCCGGCATAGAGCAAATCCTTATTGATAAAAGGATAGATGCCGGCCAGGCTTTTCCCGATTCTAAGCATGGTATAAAGATGGTAGAGCAGGCCTCCCTTGATGGCGTGGTGATGTTTTTTTGCTGCTGGAAAATAGACCAGGTTTTCAGTTTTATCATTGAATATCCGGTTTGTAATGGTACGGATGTCATCGTTTGTAAAATCATCAATGGTATCATTGACGAAACCCATCATCTCCTCAATGCCCACTGGCACGGTTTCCACATAATCATCCACGCTGACGTCATCGCTTTCATCGATAATCCGCATTTTTTCAACGATGAGCTGAAGACGGTTGTTGAATTCCTGGACCTTGCCCTTGATTTTGACCAGCTTCCCATTGGTGAACAGGTCTTCATCGCCCGGTTTCACGTCCCATTTTTTCCCTTCGATTTCGTCGAAGTTGACATCATTTAAAACCATATTAAAATAACGATTCCCGTTAGTAGCTGTTTTGGTCATCTGTGATTTAATGAATAAATAGCCCAGGTAATCCTGGCCCTTTTTTACTGTTTTTATTTCCAATTTTTTCTCCTTGTTTTTTTATTTGCGTGATTCCGGGAAGGTAAGGCCGTAGGCCGACAATCCCTGTTTTAGTATTTCCATGGCCGCGAGCATGTCCCGCTCCTTGAGTACATAGGCGATGCGTACCTCATCGGCACCGTCAGCCGGATTTAAATAGAAATCGTTGGCCGGTGATAAAAGCACGGTTTCTCCCAGATAATCAAAATCAGTGATCATCCATTCGATAAAATGACTGGCATCCCGGATGGGAAGTTTCGCCATAAAATAAAAAGCACCTTTGGGCTCTTTACAGATCAGTCCGGGAATTTCCTGTAGTGCCTGATAAACAATTTCACGACGGTGGGCATATTCTGCCAATATTTCATCAAAAAAGTTCTGCTCCAGGGCAAACAAAGAAACCGCACCAATCTGATCAATGGTGGATACTGATAAGCGCATCTGACACAGCTTTTTTAATTGCTTCATTAACCGTTTATTTTTTGATATAATAAATCCGATCCGTGCGCCGCAGGCACTGTAGCGCTTGGAAATGCTGTCAATGAGAATAAAGTTCTGTTCGAGATCAGGCTGCTGGGACGGGCTCAGATAAACCTGATCATCATAGATAAATTCCCGGTAAACTTCATCAGAAATCAGATAGAGATCGTGTTTTAATGCCAGCTCTTTAAGAACCGTAATTTCTTGTTGGGTAAAAACCTTTCCGGTTGGGTTGCCAGGATTGGTCATTAAAATAGCCCTGGTTTTCTCAGTGATGGCAGCTTCAATAACCGCACTATCCGGAAGGGCGAAACCATCCTCGGCATAGGTTTTAAAGCCCACCAGCGTCACATTCGTGGCGGCAGCCATTTCTTTGTAAATGCTGTACAGGGGCTCGGCTGTGAGAATTTCATCCCCAGGGTTACAGATTCCGATAAAGGTGAACAACAGGGCTTCACTTCCGCCATTGGTTACAAATAGATCTTCGATAGTATAATCAAGACCCAATCGCCGATAGTAACCGCAGGCTGCTTCTCTCAGCGGCCTGATTCCTTCAGGGGCCTGATAAGCCAGGACCTTTTCGTCAAAGCAATTCAGACATTCCAAAAAGCCTACCGGGGTTGGTATATCCGGCTGACCAATGTTAAGAAAATATACTTTTTTCCCTTTTTTTTGAACTGTGTTAACCATTGAATAATATTTAAGCAGAGCGGGTTCCCCCATCTTTTGAATACGCTGAGATATTTCCATCATTTCTCCTGCTTTCTTTACTTTTCTTCTTTTGATTACGAAGAAAATTATAAGCTTTATTCCTTAAAAATGCAAATGGACCGGCCCTTTTATGGTAAAATATTTTAAAGTAAGCTGACTGATCAATCATGAATGTAATATTATAATTGAGGTGATACTATGCAGACCGATTTGTTAACAATCCCTGGGGTGGGTAAAAATATGAAACAGCATCTGATAAATATCGGTTACCATTATGTGGAGGATTTAAAAGAACAGGATCCTGAAGCAATGTATGCAAAAGACTGTGTGTTCAAGGGTTTTAAAGAAGACCGCTGTGTTCTCTACGTCTATCGCCTGGCGGTTTATTTTGCCGAAAACGAAATCCATGAGCCTGAAAAACTCAAATGGTGGAATTGGAAGGATTGATTACGATAAAAGTTCAAAACAACCATTTCATATTTAATAAAAGAGGTTAATCAATGAAAATTACAAAGCCTAATATTACAAAAGACCTTGGTGTTTCAGAGGATTTATTGTCGCTTTTAGAGGTTGCTCAGCAGGAGGAATCCGATATTGAAGAGAAGTATTTTAAGGGTCTTGTTTTTAAAGCTCTTGATTTATCAAAAGCTGTCTTTAAAGACATTATATTCGAAAACTGCGAATTTATAAATTGTTCGTTTAATAAAATCGATTGCCGGGATGTTCTTTTTAAATCCAGCAACCTGTCCAATAGCGATTTTAGCGACGGGTACTTTAGCCGCTGCGAATTCTCTTCATGCAAGGTGATGGGATCTGATTTTAACAATGCCCAAATCCAGGACACATCCCTGATCAACAGCAATTTTCAATACGCCAACTTCGGAAAATGCAAAATCAAAGATTTTGGAATTTCCGAGTGCGATATGAGTCATTCGACCATTTCCGAATGCAACCTAAAAAATTTAGAGCTTAATGAGGTTCGCTTTATTGAGACCAGTTTTTTCAAAACGCCCTTAAAAAACATCGATTTTACCAGCAGTCAAATCGATGGTCTGGTGGTGTCCGGCGACGAATTAAAGGGTGCCATTGTAACCACCTATCAGGCGGCGGAACTGGCCAAATTAATGGGGTTAATTGTGCGATAAACAGATAATTTATTAAAGCGAGGACGATCCAATGGAATACATACCCGCAAAAAATATCGTGACCCGAACAAAGGGTACCGCCTGGTTTGGCACCGAATATAACATGAACATCTATAAAGGCTGCAGTCATGGGTGCATCTATTGTGACAGCCGGAGTGACTGCTACCGAATCGAAGATTTTGATCGGGTCCGGGCCAAGGAAAATGCTCTGGCCGTCATCCGGGATAATCTCAGCCGGAAAATGAAAAAAGGGGTTGTTGGTACCGGTGCCATGAGTGATCCCTATAATCCCTTTGAAAAGGAATTGCAACTGACCCGGCACGCTCTGGAAATCATCAGAACCCATGGCTTTGGGGTTGCCATTGCCACCAAAAGCCCTCTTATTACCCGGGATATCGATGTGTTAAACGACATCCGGAAACGCTCCCCGGTTATCGTTAAAATGACCATAACCACCGCCGATGATGCTCTTTGTAAAAAAATCGAACCGCATGTTCCGGTTAGCAGTGAGCGGTTTCAGGCCATCAAAGAGTTATCTGATCATGGCATTTATTGCGGCATTCTGCTAATGCCCATTCTGCCTTTTATCAATGACACGCAGGAGAATATTTTGGAAATTGTCCGACGCGGCAAAGAAAATGGCGCTGGGTTTATTTATCCGTGTTTCGGCGTCACCCTTCGTGACAAACAACGGGAATACTTTTATGATCAGCTGGATCAGCATTTTCCAACCATAAAACAAAAATACATGCTGGAATTTGGGAACCAATACAATTGCAGCAGCCCCAACGCAAAGGCCCTTTATGCAAACTTTACCAAAGAGTGCAATCGACTGTCAATGCTCTACAAAATGTCTGATATTATATCAAGATACAAGATCGAGCAGCGCGATACACAACTAACCTTTATCTGACTTTACTCTGATTTATGGCCCCCCCATAGCATTTTGATCTTTCAAGATCAGGATGCTTTTTCTTTAGTAATTCTTAATTTTAATTTTTTTTTAAATAAACTAATTTTTTTTTAATCTGGAAATGCTTTCTAATAAAGGCCGAGAATAACGCCCTCCGCTTGCTAGTCATTTAAACCTTTTCATTAAATATTTGAGCCAGGTATGCATTCTAAAAAACAGATTTAAATAATTTTTGTATGCTATACTACCCCTATTCTACATAGATTATTATATTCTGAAAAAGTTAAAAAACGTCTGGAGGTAATAAAATGAAACTGGAAAAGCACAATGCAATGGCCGTTTTTTTCGATGCTAATGATCGCATCTCAAGTTTTGATACGATGACCCATTGGGATTTATTTTATAAAAAAAAGGATTCCTGGCAAAAATCAAAAGCAGTTCCCTATACACCCAGTCTTATGGGAGAACTTGGAACCATTCGCGAAAACATTAAGCAAATGATTGCTGAATTTGAAGACTGCCGAATTATCATTACCCGATCCATGACAGGGATCCCCTATCACACCTTTGATAAGGCCCGCTTCATTATCTGTGAAGTTGAAAGTTTTGATTTAGAGCTATTGGATGCCATCCAGCAGGATTTAATCAGCACTGCTGTGGAAGCCGCCAAACAAAAGCCACCCGAGGCTCCCACCGAAACCAATTCTCCCGGTGACTTCTTCTTTAATCTGAACCAGCTTCAAAAGAATGCCCCGGAAATCAGTTCCAAAATGGCACTGCTGCCATTTTTTAAGAATGTTCCCTTCCTTTCCCTTGATCTTGTCTGCGAACATGTTCCGCCCTGGTTTGATAAAATTTTCGACTCCCTGAATCTGACCTATGCTATGGACCAAAAAAATGATGGTAAAACTCATGTCCTTATTACCCATACCAACTGCCAAAAATAGGAGGCTATTATGTCCACATTAAATTTAGAAAAATACGGTAAATTGGAAGGCGTCGCTTATTTAGAGACCTATCCTGATGGTTCCCCCAAGGCTTGTACCCTGGACGAAAAGAACCTGATTAAAACGCCCGTGGGAACCCTGATCCCAAGCTACGGCCCACCCCGGCCAAGAAAACGGGAAAGTGTAGCGCTTGAATTTTTCCAAAATGGAAATTTAAAAAGCATTGCTCTTAACGAAGCGGTTGAAGCAAAAACCTCGCTTGGTGTTTTATCTGTTGAACGGATCAGTTTTTACGAAGATGGCAATATTCATCGCTTCTTTCCCCTTAACGGGCAGATTGATGGCTATTGGAGCGAAGAGGAAGAGGCTAAGCTTGCAACACCCATTGATTTTGATTTAGCAATCGGCACTTTTTCGGTTAAGGTTATCAGCATCTGTTTTTACGAAAGCGGCTCCTTAAAAAGCCTGACCCTGTGGCCCGGAGAATCCATTGAACTGATGAGTCCTGATGGCTTAGTCTATATCCGCTATGGTTTAGCCCTATATGAGGATGGCAGCCTGAAAAGTTTTGAACCCGCTCGCCCGGAACCGATTAATACACCCATTGGCATCGTCATCGCCTATGACAGCAATGCTCATGGCGTTAATGGGGATGAAAACTCTGTTTGCTATGATGAAGTTGGCAAAATTAAATCGCTGATGACCTTAAATAGCGCCATCAGTATTTCGACCGGCGAGGAAAAAAAAATCATTAAGCCCCTGATGAAACGCGGGAAAATTGATCCGGAACGCTTTTTTCCGGAACCCATAAAAATTGAATTTTCGGTCGATACTATTGTTATTACCCAGGATTCTGAGCTTACGGTGGATCTCACCCAATCAAAAGTCAAGGCAATCATCATTGACGATCCTGAGACCAAAGCCTGCGGCAATTGTTCTGAATGCTCCCATTGCGGTTGACGTCACAGCTATACTTAAGGAACTCTTAAGAAACATTACCCAATCGGTTTGCTCTTTTATGAAATCATTGAAACTGTTTTCATTCCTTTTATAACCGGGAAAATTGTACTTTGTATACAATTTAAAACAGTCAATTTTATCAAAGCAATCAGAACCATTCGGATATGCAGGTATTATGAAAAGGGTTTACATCATACTTGTCTTGACAATTGGTTCTAAAACACAGATAATTAGCCCATAGAAAACAATGACATATGGATTTAACCTTTAGACGATGAGGTCTTAGCCGGTTGCAGGTATTGCAGCTGACTAAGATCTCTTTTTGTCTTTCCACTTAAATCCACCCCTAGACAAAGAAGTCTTAGTTCGTCACAATCGTGTGACCAACTGAGACTTCTTTTTTCTAAACAATTAAATACCCATCCGCAAGACAACGAGGTCTTACTATTCCAATTTCTTAGAATAGTAAGACCTCGTTTCGTCCTTCGGATAACACATTGAATTCTATAAAACAATACTTGGAGGAGAGATTATGAGACAAATTGCAATTTATGGTAAAGGCGGCATTGGCAAGTCCACTACCACTCAAAACTTAACCGCTGGACTTGGAAATATGGGAAAGAAGATCATGGTCGTTGGATGTGATCCAAAAGCAGATTCAACCCGTTTACTGCTTGGCGGTTTAGCACAAAAGACCGTACTTGATACCCTTCGTGAAGAGGGTGAAGAAATTGAACTGGATGCCATCTTAAAACCGGGATTTCGAGATATTATGTGTGTTGAATCCGGTGGTCCTGAACCAGGTGTTGGCTGTGCCGGTCGTGGTATTATCACCTCAATCGGAATGCTTGAACAATTAGGCGCTTATACCGATGATCTCGATTATGTATTCTATGATGTTTTAGGCGATGTTGTTTGCGGCGGATTTGCAATGCCGATGCGTGAAGGAAAAGCTCAGGAAATCTATATCGTCGCTTCCGGAGAAATGATGGCCCTGTATGCTGCCAACAATATTGCCAAAGGTGTTCAGAAATATGCGACCACCGGCGGTATTCGTTTAGGCGGAATCATCTGCAACAGTCGTAACGTTGACGGTGAAAAAGAACTGGTTGAAGCCTTTGCCAAAGAATTGGGAAGTCAAATGATTTACTTTGTTCCCCGTGACAACATGGTACAGCGTGCTGAAATTAACAAAAAAACCGTATTGGAATTTGATGATACTGCTGATCAGGCCCAGGAATATCGAAATCTGGCCGAAGCAATTGATAGCAATACAATGTTTGTTGTTCCAAAACCCATGAAGCAGGATCGACTCGAAGAAATCCTGATGGAACATGGACTGATGGATATTTAATTTAGAATTGAAAGGGAGAAAAAACTTATGTTAATGATCAGAGCAATTATCAGACCCGAAAAAGCGGGAGTTGTATTAACGGAAATGTTATCCGGCGGTTTTTCAGCCGTAACTAAACTGGATGTTTATGGACGCGGCAAACAAAAGGGAATTAAAGTTGGAGAAGTTTATTACGATGAACTCCCAAAAGTTATGTTACTTTGTATTGTTAATGATGAAGATAAAGACGATGTTGTCAGAATTGTCATGAAAAACGCAAAAACAGGCGAAAAAGGTGCATTCGGAGATGGTCGTATTTTTATCTCACCCGTTGAAGAAGCATATACGATCAGTACTGGAAAATCAGGCCTGTAAAAGGAGGCATTAAAATGAAAGAAGTTATGGCAATTATTCGACAGAATAAAGTAAACCAAACCAAAGAAGCACTTGTTAAGGAAGGCTTTCCAGCCTTTACCTGCTTAAAGGTTCTTGGTCGAGGCAAAAAAACAGTTGATTTATCACTCATTCAGGATATAGTTGATTCCGGTGAAATGCCTATATCAACTGCCGGCGAGGCACTGACTGAACCAACTCGATTAATTTCAAAGCGATTCTTCACCCTCATTGTTGAAGATGATGATGTTGATAAAGTCGTTTCCATTATTATCGATACGAATACCACAGACAACGCCGGGGATGGAAAAATATTTATCCTTCCCATTGAGGAATCCATTCGTGTACGTAGTGGAGAAAAAAATGCCGACGCATTTTAGAAAGAGGTGATTCAATTGAATTCAAGAGAAAAAGTACTCGATAAATATAGTTCAAAAATATATAAAAACAGAAAAGAACATGTCATAGAAATTGAAAATGGCGAGCCCAATATCATCGCCGCTGATACCCGGGCAATTCCCGGAATATTAACAAACCGCGGCTGCTGTTACGCCGGCTGTAAAGGGGTGGTGCTCGGGCCATTAAAAGATGTTGTCCAAATCGTTCATGGACCCATCGGCTGTAGCTATTACACCTGGGGCACCAGACGTCACAAGTCCAAGCATGATGAAACTACCAAGAACTTTTCCGAATACTGCTTTTCAACCGATATGCAGGAAACAGACATCGTCTTTGGTGGTGAGAAAAAATTAAAAAAAGCCATTAAAGAGGCCGTCGAAATTTTCAATCCCGCCTGTATTATGATTGCCTCCACCTGCCCGGTCGGACTCATCGGGGATGATATTCATGCCGTAGCAGCTGAGGCCGAAGAACTGTATGGTATTAAGGTTGTTGCCTTTAGTTGTGAAGGATACAAAGGTGTCAGCCAATCCGGCGGACATCATATTGCCAACAATGGTTTAATGAAAAATATTATCGGCACCGGTGACGCCGACCATGTCAAATATTCCATCAACCTTTTGGGTGAATACAATATTGGCGGTGACGGCTGGGAAATTGGACGGGTACTAAAACGTATCGGTTACAATATTGTATCCGTTATGACCGGTGATGGCAGTTATGCAGAAATGAAAAATGCCCATATTGCCGACCTCAACCTGGTTCAATGTCATCGTTCCATCAACTATATTGCTGAAATGTTAAAAACAAAATATGGGACCGAATGGTTGAAAGTCAATTTTATTGGACTTGAAGGTATTAAGCAGTCACTCAGAGATGTTGCCGCATTTTTCAACGATCCTGACTTAACCGCAAAAACAGAAGCTGTTATTGCTGATGAGGAAGATGAAATCAAAGTAACCATGAGCGAATTTAAAACCAAGCTTGAGGGCAAAACAGCCGCCGTTTATGTTGGCGGGTCAAGAACCCATCATTACATCAATTTATTAAAAAGTCTTGGTGTCGAAGTCGTTTTAGGCGGTTATGAATTCGCCCATCGTGATGATTACGAAGGCCGTCAGATATTGCCCCTTAAAATGGATGCAGACTCTAAAAACATCGAAAGCATTACCGTGGAAAAAGACCCTGCTAAATTCAGAACGTTTCACACCCCAGAACGCATTCAGGAATTAAAAGACGCCGGCTTACCGATCGAGTCTTACGAAGGTTTATGGGCAGATATCAGTCCGGATGCGATGATCACTGATGACTTCAACCATTTTGAAACTGAGGAATTTATCAAATTATTAAAACCAGATATTTTCTTTTCCGGAATCAAGGATAAATATGTGGTTCAGCGTTCCGGAATCCCATCACGACAGTTACATTCATATGACTACAGCGGTCCGTATGCTGGATTTAAGGGAGCAGTGAACTTTGCCAGAGATGTAACCCTGGCGGTTAACACCCCCGCCTGGGAATTAGTTCAAGCGCCCTGGAAAACTGAGCCTACATTAGAAGGCAGTATAGGAGGTATGGAATAATGTTAGATTTAACCCCAAAAGAAGTATCGGAACGATCTGCACTGCGCATCAATCCATTAAAGACGTGTCAACCGGTTGGGGCAATGTATGCAGCCCTAGGTGTTCATAATTGCATGCCTCACAGTCATGGATCACAGGGATGCTGTTCCTTTCATCGAATGTTCCTAACCAGACATTTTAAAGATCCTGCTATTGCGTCATCAAGCTCATTTACAGAAGGCGCTTCTGTTTTTGGCGGCGGTTCCAATTTAAAAACAGCCATAAAAAATATCTTTGACATTTACGACCCTGATATTATCGCTGTTCATACCACCTGTCTCAGTGAAACCATCGGTGATGACCTGGTTACTTACATCAATGACGCTAAAATTCCGGAAGGAAAATTTGTTGTTCACACCAATACCCCAAGCTATGTCGGATCACACATTACCGGATTTTCAAACATGATTACCGGTTTGATCAAATACTTATCTGAAAACACCGGCATCAAGAATGGCAAACTCGCTCTTTTCCCAGGCTTTGTAAATCCTGGTGATATGCGTGAAATGAAAAAAATCATGACCCTGATGGGCGTCAACTTTACCATGCTCCCCGACACCAGCGGCGTTATGGATGCTCCCATGACTGGGACATACAGCATGTATCCCAAAGGCGGCACTAAAATCCAGGAGATTATTGACCTTGGAAATTGCGAAATGTCACTGGGATTAGGTGAACTCACCTCATCCATGCCCGCAGAATTTCTGGATACCAAATGCAAGGTTCCCTATCAAACCCTGCCATTACCAATCGGCGTTGAATTAACAGATCAGTATGTCATGGCACTAAACCGTTTTTCTAAAAATGAAGTACCCTATGCCCTTGAAGAAGAACGTGGACAACTGGTTGATATCCTGTTGGATTCTCATCAGTATACGCAAAACAAAAAAGTTGCTATTTTCGGTGATCCCGATACCGTTCTGGGATTAGCGCAATTCGCTTTAGAATTGGGTATGATTCCAAAATACCTGGCAACTGGAACACCTGGTAAATTTTTCGAAGAAAAAGCTAATGCATTATTTGAAAAGTTCGATGCTGAAGGCTGCATTGCTAAAGGCAACATGGATTTATTTGAATTGCATCAATGGATTAAAAATGACGGCGTGGACCTGCTTATCGGCGGTACCCATGGCAAGTACGTTGCTAAGGCAGAGGATATTCCTTTAGTTCGAGCCGGCTTCCCCATTGTCGATCGCTATGTTCACTCTTACCTGCCAATCGTCGGATATAAAGGTGGCATGCGTTTAGCAGAAATGATTCTAAACACGCTCATGGATCGTCAGGATCGTGACTGTGCCGATGAAGATATGGAAATGATTATGTAACAAAATTTTATTTACACTATTGGGGAGGTTTTTCTCCCCTTTTATTTGAAAGGAGGCTGTAAAATGAGAAATGAAAATGATATTTTACCAGAAAGAGCCGAATCGATTCGTTTTTCGCAATGCAGCGGAGATGGCAGTGGTATTAAATGTGAAGCTGAAAGTATTTCCGGATCGGTAAGCCAGCGTGCCTGTGTGTTTTGTGGTGCCCGGGTTGTCTTAAACCCGATTACCGATGCTTTTCATATTGTCCATGGACCCATTGGCTGTTCCAGCTATACCTGGGATATCCGGGGAAGCCTTTCAAGCGGAGAAGACATCTATCGAAACAGTTATTCCACTGATTTAAGAGAACGTGATGTCATCTTTGGTGGCGAAAAAAAACTCACTGCCGCCATTGACGAAGTCATGTCCATGCACTCTCCAAAATTAATCTTTATTTATGCCACCTGTATTGTCGGTGTTATCGGTGACGATATCGTAGCCGTTTGTAAGGCCGCCGAAGAAAAATACGCCATACGTGTGATCCCGGTAAAATCTCCTGGCTTTTCCGGAACCAAGAAAACTGGATATAAAGCAGCATGTAACGCGATCATGAGTCTTATTACCCCTGAAGTCCTTCCACCTAAGGAAGTTGGCGTTAATATTTTAGGTGATTTTAATCTTGCCGGTGAAATGTGGATTATTAAGAATTACCTTCGCATCCTTGGGGTCAAAGCAATTTCCAATATCACCGGAGATGCAACCTCCGAATCCTTGAAGAAAGCTCCCTCAGCTCAGCTCAATCTCGTTCAGTGTGCCGGGTCAATGACCTATCTCGCTAAACAAATGGAAGAAGATTTTGATATTCCATTCATTAAAGTTAGCTTCTTTGGCGTTAATGACACATCCGATTCGCTGCTCCGCATTGCCTATGCAATGGGTGACGCAGAAATGGTCCGTAAAGCCAAGGCTTTCATTGAAGACGAAAAAAATAGAGTGATCCCTCTTTTAAATAAATACAAACGAAATTTTGAAGGAAAAAAAGCTGCCATATATGTCGGCGGCGGTTTCAAAGCCATCTCACTGATCCGTCAGTTTAAAGAATTCGGAATTAAAACAGTCATGGTGGGAACTCAAACAGGTAACAAAGAGGATTATGAAATGATCCAAAGCCTGGTTGAAGACGATGCCGTTGTCCTGGATGACGCTAATCCAGCCGAACTGGAATCTTTTATGAAAGAGATGGGTGCTGATATCTTAGTTGGCGGCGTAAAAGAAAGACCTCTTGCCTATAAACTCGGCATTGCATTTTGTGATCATAATCACGAGCGCAAGCATCCTCTTGCCGGTTATGAAGGGACTCTTAATTTTGCATCCGAAATTAATTTATCCATGAACAGTCCTGTCTGGGAAATAATATCCCCTGGAGGTAATAAAAATGTCTAAAAATCTCGTCAACTTAAATGTTAATCCCTGTAAAATGTGTATGCCCATGGGAACAGCCAATGCTTTCTACGGCATCCAGAAATCCATGAGTATTCTCCATGGCTCCCAGGGATGCAGTACCTATATAAGACGGCACATGGCCACCCATTATAATGAACCCATTGACATTGCCTCTTCTTCTTTAACCGAAGAAGGCACGGTGTATGGCGGTGAAAAAAACCTTATCCTGGGTATTCAAAACCTCATAAAATTATACAATCCCGAAGTCATCGGGGTTTCCACCACCTGTTTAGCTGAGACCATCGGCGAAGATGTAGGATACATTATTCATAAATTCTACGAGCAATATCCAGAAGAAACCGTAAAGATTATTCCCGTAAAATCCGCCGGTTACAGTGGCACCCAATTTGAAGGTTTTAACCGGGCGTTAAAAGCCATTGTCACCAGTGTCGAAATGGATACTGAAAAAAACGATAAGGTTAATATCATCACCACCATGCTTAGTCCTGCAGATACCCGCTATCTTAAAGAGCTGCTGTCAGAATTCGAAATCGACTATATTTTATTGCCGGATCTTTCGGAAAATCTGGACGGCGTCCACCAGAATACCTATGATCGCCTGCCGATGCATGGCACACCGATATCAGACATTGCCAAAATGGGCGGGGCCAAAGCCACCATCGAAATTTCAAGTACCATGAAACCCGAAGATTCTCCTGGAGTATATCTTCTTGAAAATTACAAAGTACCTTACCAAAGGGTGAATCTTCCCATGGGTTTAAGAGATACCGACGCATTAATTGAAGTTTTATCCACCCTGTCTAATAAACCCGTCCCGGTTAAAATCGAAAAACAACGGGGTCGTTATATTGATGGCATGGTTGATTCCCATAAATATAATGCAGAAGGACGAATTGCCATTTTCGGCGAACCGGACTTTGTCGTTTCCGCCGTGCGGCTCTGCTGTGAAAATGGCATCATGCCTATTATTGTGGCTACGGGTTCCAATTATCCCCAATTAAAGGAAATCGTTGAATCCGAACTGGCTAAATTAGCTGCCGCACTTTTCGTTGACGAGTATGTCATTTTAAATGATGTTGATTTTGAGACCATCGAAGAAGAAGCCCTGCGACTGGGAGCCAATATAATGCTTGGCAATTCCGATGGTCGACGCATTGAGGAAAAACACCATATCCCCCTGATCCGCTGTGCTTTTCCAATTCATGACCGCGTCGGCGGACAGCGAATCCGGACTTTAGGATATGAAGGGTCTCTCATGCTTTTAGATCATCTGACAAACACTCTACTCAAGGCTGTCGAAGGTGGATTCAGAGAAAAACTTTATAACACCTATTATAATGAAGGGGCCAAAACCAAATATGGTTTGGAACCGATGATTGAACATATTGTTGATCCTCCGGCTGAAACAATGCCTGACATCCAAAAGCCAGCTATGACCATCGCAGAAAAAACAGCCAACCACCCCTGCTACAGCTGTGGCGCCTCCCAGACAAATGCCCGAATGCACCTTCCTGTGGCACCGGATTGCAATATTCAATGTAATTATTGTGTGCGAAAGTTTGATTGTATGAACGAAAGCCGTCCGGGAGTGACCACATCAATCCTTTCACCCGAAGAAGCCTTCGCAAAATACAAAGTAGTTAAAGAAAAGGTTCCTAACCTTACCGTGGTTGGGATTGCTGGCCCTGGCGATGCTTTGGCAAATTTTGCAGAAACTAAACAAACTCTTACACTGATCCGGGACTACGATCCCGATGTCACCTTTTGTGTCTCCACCAACGGTTTAATGCTGCCTTACTATGCCAAAGAACTGGCTGCCCTCAATGTATCCCATGTCACTGTCACAGTCAATGCTGTCGATCCTGCCATCGGCGCTAAAATATACAAACATGTCAACTTCATGGGCAAGTTTTACATCGGTGAAGCTGCTGCCGCTCTTTTGTTGGCCAATCAGATGGCGGGTATTAAAATGCTCATCGATGAAGGCATCATTGTTAAAATCAATACTGTTACCCTCATGGGCATCAATGACAAACACATTGAAGAAGTGGTAAAAACGGTGAAAGATCTTGGTTGTTTTATTTCTAACATCATGCCCCTTATTCCGGTTAAAGGCAGTGCCTTTGAAGGTCTAACCATTGCTACGAACCAACAAATCAACGAAATCCGGGACCAATGCGGCACCCATTTAAAACAAATGTACCATTGCAAGCAATGCCGGGCCGATGCCATTGGGAAACTGGATGAGGATGTTTCAATCGACTTTAGGGAAACCGCGAAAGCAAAGCCTGATAAAGCTTTGCCTTCTGAAAAGGGCCTGCGTTTTGCCACCGTCTCCAAGGGCGGCATGCTGGTGGATCAGCATTTTGGACATGCCACCGATCTTTATATTTACGACTACCTGAACGATGAGGTAAGATTCAAAGAAAAAAGAACCATCAGTAAATATTGCACGGACGTTGCGGATTGCGGCGATAACGAAGATAAAATCGGGCAGATTCTCCGTGCCCTGGATGATTGCGATGGTGTCATCACCATGCGAATCGGGGAAGGTCCATCCCAGCGATTAGAAAAAAAGGGTATTAAAGTCTTTTCCACTTACAACCGAATTGAAGACGCAGTAAAAATAGCGGCTCAGGAATTTTTAAATGTATCAGGAGGATTATAAACATGGTAACACCAAAACATCATATTTTAATTTGCACCAGTTGTCGGATTAACGGCACCCAAAAGGGTTATTGTTTTCAGCAGGACTCGGTAAAAGTCCTGCAAACTTTTTTAGAAGAAATCGATGAACGGGATCTATCCGGTGACATCCTCATCAACAATACCGGCTGCTTCGGAATTTGTGAAAAAGGTCCCATTGTTGTGGTCTATCCGGAAGGCATCTGGTATGGCAATGTTACCGTGGATGACGTCGAACGCATTATGGACGAACACATTGAAGGAGGTAACGTCGTAGAAGATCTCCTGATATAATATCAGGCAATTGCGAAAGGCCTGTGAGCTTCGCTGTCTGCTTTCATGAAACAATTTTTCCACGATACGGCGAACAGTCTAACGACTGTTCGCCTATACGTTACAAAATTGTTTATGAAAACTGACATCAAAGCAATTTACGTTTGTGTTTTCGAATTTCGCAATCACCTGGATAGAATACCAAAAGGAGGCTCTTTTATGGCTGTTATTATCGATCGAACGCTCACCAAAATAGAAGCAGACACAATGGTTCCCAGTGACCTGCTGCATTTTTGTGAACTTCTTTTCACCTGTGGTGTTACCAAAATCGAGGCTACACCACAGGTGCTAACAAAAATAAATAATTTCTTATTAAATCCTGATTTATTATCTAAGACTAACGCCAAAACCTATTTCTTAACAAACTATGATGGTTTTTTTCAGCTGGAAACTAATGATCTTGTTGAACAGAATTTAGATTTTTCAATAACAGCAACCCCTCATTTAAATGGAATTCGGCTGCTGGGTTCAGATGATCTCATCACCCGGGACTACCGGACTTTTTTTAACAATCTGTTATCCTCTGGCTCGCAATATTTGGATTTATGTCCCAGCAACAAGAAGCACTGCGCCACGGCTATCGCTATTGAATGGCTGCTGATGGGCGGACAAAGCGTCAGCTGCAGTTTTTCTGGCCTTAATGATGACGCCCCGCTGGAAGAAGTTTTAATGGCTTTGAAAATGAATGGCCAAGCCGACCTTACTGGAGATCTATCAGTTTTTAAAGAATTGCGACTACTCTATGAAAAACTGACCGGGAATATCATTCCCGAAAAAAAAGCTATTATCGGCCAGGGAATTTTCAAGGTTGAATCCGGCATTCATGTTGATGGTATTTTAAAAAACCCCCGAATTTATGAACCTTTCAGTCCTGAATCTGTGGGCAATAAACGCGAGATTATTCTTGGTAAGCACTCTGGCCAGCAAAGCGTCATTTATAAAATGCGGGAGCTGAATTTATCAGAAGCCGGTGTCAGTACAGTGCTGTTACATTTAAAGCAGCATTGTGCCAATGTCGGAAAAAGCTTTTCGGATTTGGAGTTATGCACGCTGGTGAGGGAGGTTCATAATGGCTATTGAAAAAAAATATATCGTTGATACAACCCTCCGGGATGGTGAACAAAGTCCTGGCATTGCTTTTACGCTCAGGGAAAAAGTATCCATTGCAAAAGCGCTGGATAAAATGGGCATCAGCCGCATCGAAGCTGGTGTTCCGGCAATGGGCCAGGATGAACGACGGGCTTTCGAAAAAATAAAACTCTCATGTGAAAAAGCGGAAATTGTTGCCTGGAATCGCATGAATTTAGAGGACATACAAGCGTCCATTGACTGCGGTGCCGATATTATTCATATTTGCGTCCCTGCTTCTACGCTTCTCATTAAAGAAAAGCTTCGTAAAACCAATAACGTAATTCTCGAAATGATTGAAGTCTGTGCTGATACCATCCACAAGGCCAATAAAATCTTTACCATTGGGTTAGAAGACGCATCACGAGCGGATTGGTTCTTTGTTGAGCAGATTATCCAAAAGGCAAAGGATCTAAAAGCAAGCACCATTCGCTTTGCTGATACTGTGGGAATCCTTACCCCGGGAACCTGTAATGATTTTGTCAAAAAACTTAACACTGGAATCGATCTTGAAATCCATATGCACAACGATCTCGGTATGGCCGTAGCAAATTCTGTTTCGGGCACCCTATCCGGGGCAAAATACATCGACTGTACCCTCTTTGGCATCGGTGAACGGGCTGGTAATTGTAATCTTGAACACTTTTTAGAAGTATTGGATGGACAATTTAATTTTGGAATTTCTCTGGAGAATCTACGCCGGCAGCAGACAAAATTAAAGCCGATTATTTTTAAAACCCCATCAATCGTTTAAACGATTGATGGGGTTTTTTTACAGTTCTTCTTTGGTGGCTCGTTGTCCGTACGATTTGTTGAATTTATAAATCATTTTTGTCATCTCTTCTTCATCTAAAATAACCGGTTCACCAATAGCTCTGGCCTTTACATAAACTTCGGCACAATGCTCAATTTGCTCAGCTATATTAAAGGCATTAAGAATATCTTTTCCTCCGGTAAGCAAACCGTGGTTTGCCATTAATACCGCATAACGATCGATCATCGCTTCAAAGGTCAGTTCTGCCAGTTCCAGACTGCCAAAGGAAGCATAGTCTGCGCACCGAACATCCAATCCCGAAAAGGCAACCAGATAACTGGAGGCTGGCAATGGTTGTCTTAAAGTAGCCAGTACCGTGGAGTAAATGGAATGGGTATGAACCACGGCATCAATATCATCCCGTTTTAAATAAAAAATGCGATGCAATTCATGCTCACTGGATGGTTTTCTTTTTCCATCGGCAATCTTGCCATTAATGTCAATGACGACAATATCTTCCGGTTCAGTTTCAAAATAGTCAATGCCACTGGGGCTAATGGCCATTAATTGCTGTTCTCGATTGTATATACTGATATTCCCCCCGGTACCCTTGGTTAATCCGGCTGTAATTAATTTCTGACAGTATTTAACGACATCATTTCTTTCTTTTTCTAAAATCATATCATCCTCCTTCAAATCAATTTCTTAAATCATTGTTAATAATCTTTACCTATCGATATTCGTAAAGTAGTTTTTCACCATTTATAAAACGTCTCACATCAGAAACAAGTTGTTTGGTGTGGTTGAGCAGAACATCATCCGTTGCACCAGCAATATGGGGGGTGATTACAACATTATCCAGCTCGCCAATATAGGGATGATTAATTGCCAATGGTTCTGTTGCATAGACATCAAAGGCTGCTCCAGCGATGCGTTTTTCACGTAGAGCATCAATAAGGGCGGCCTCATCAAGAATCGCACCCCGGGAACTGTTAATAAAATAGGCTGTGGGTTTCATTAAATCGATCATTTCCCGACTGATAATCCCTTTTGTTTCTGGAGATACTTTCATATGACAGGAAATAAAGTCAGCGTCTTTCATTAATTCTACCAAAGACTTGGCTTTTTGAATGCCGATTTCTTCAATATCGATTTCACATAGAAAGGGATCATAAATTAAAAGTTCCATGCCGTAGGCTCTGGCTATTTTCCCAACCCGTCGGCCAATGCTGCCATAGCCAACAATTCCCAATGTTTTTCCCTTTAATTCGGTTCCTTTAAAAATTATATAAGGCGAATGTTCATCCATATCCCAAATCATATCCACAATCAGGCCATCTTTGGTGATCTTTTTATCTTCTGCAGTACCGGTAAATTTTCCTTCTTTTAATGCCTTGTACGACATCGGAATATTACGGGCGATGGACAACATGAGGCCTATGGTAAATTCTGCAGTGGAGTCTGAATTTCGCCCTGGGGTATAAATTACCGGAATGCCTTTTTCTCGGGCTGCCTTAATATCCACATTAACCGGTGTTGATCGGGTACAGGCAATGAGCTTTAATTTTTCGGCGTTTTCAATGACATTACGAGTCACCTCATCATAGCTTACAATGAGCATGTCTGCATCTTTTGTTTTCTTCATAAGCTCTGCTTCCGGCATTTTCGGAAGACCGGTTGCCCAACCATCCAAAGTAACTTCTCCCATTTCAAATAACGGTTTTAACTGTTCTTGGTTGTATTCTGCTGTGAAAAATATTTTCATAGTCTTTCCTTCCTCCATTGTTATTCACATAATGACCATCACACATAATCCTCCATTATTTAAACGGGAATTTCCCGACTAAATCAAATTTAAGGTTGCTACCATTCGTTTCGCGGTTGCATCATCAATAATGAGCGTACTAATACATTTGGATTTCAGACAGCTTATGATCGCTTCGGTTTTATCTTCACCACCGGCAATGGCAACAACATTGGGTATTTGTTTCAAAACCTCCATACCGACTGTGATTATACGATCTTTAATAAAGCAATTATCCCAGGTGCCATCCAAACGAATAGGATTCAAACAAATATCCCCGCGAAATCCTTCTTCTCTCAATTCTTGAATATCCTCTTCTTTAAGAAGACCACGTTTATACATGGTTGAATCCGGTGTAAGTTGGCCGACACCAAAGACCGCTAAATCACAACGCTTCATATGTTCAAATGATTTTTTAATTGATTTTTCCGCCATGAGCATGGCTTTTGTTTCAGGATGATCCACCACCACCGGAGCATACAGCATATAACAGGCACAATCTAATTTTTCTGATAATGCTCTTGCAATTTGATCGGATTTTAGAATATCCTTGTCGAAGTTCTGGGCGCCAACCATTTGTACTACCATGCAGTCATTTTTTTTACTATATGAAAGTCGTGCAATGGTCTCTGCCAGGGTGATCCCCCAGGATACGCCAATGGTCATCTTTGGCTGGATATAATCATCCAAATACTGGGCGGCCACACTGGCCAGGGAAGGTAGATAGTTATCGCTTTCCCCATAACTATCGGCCACAATAACCTGCTTTAGTCCAAAATGCTCCTCTATAAGTGTTTCGTATTTCACATTCCCCTGTTCGTAACCATTCACCTTAATGGTGACAATGCCCATATCCGCCAGGGAACTAATAATGCGATTTACCCGTTGTCTTGTATATGATAACCGTTTGGCGATTTCATCCTGTGTCATGCCAAGATTGTAATACCAATGGGCAATTTTAATATAGAGTGAATTTCTTTCCATAAAGAGCCCCCTTTGCTTTGAGTTTTTAAGACCAGATTTATTCATATGTAATTTCCAGTTACATATGTAATTACCTCTACCTTACCGGTTTTCATAATATATGTCAATGCTTTTTTAATCTTCTTATCTTTAAACATTTGTTTCCAAAAAAAAAGCCCTGCTTTTCAGCAAGACATTTTTTTACCTTATGCTTCTCCAAAACCACTTTCAATAAGGGCTACCAGGGTTTCCACAGCATTAATTTCGTCCTCGCCTTCAGCGGCGATTTCAATTAACGTTCCTTTTGACAAGGCCATGGTCATTACTGTAATCAGCGATTTGGCGTTGCCCTCCTTGGGTTCATCTCCGAGTTTTTTGATAGTGATGTCTGAACTGAACGCACTGGCTTTTCCACAGAATTCCGCCGCAGGTCGGGCATGAAGACCAATAGAATTAATAATTTCCACTTCTTTAGAATGCACCCTCTTACCTTTATGATGAATATTTCATCCCTTTCATTTTTTTTATGTTGAATAAATATGAAAGTCAAACCCAATCTCAACAACAGGAATTTTCTCTCCCAGCAATTCAATCTGCCCCGGAATCTGGACTGATTCGGCACCGTTAAAACAGAAGGTGCAATGACCCATGGTTTCAAGGGTATTATTGGCTTCGTGTCCCACCGCCGTGACCAGGTATTCTTGATCGCCAAAAACAACGATATCATCAACCTTTACCGCATGGCTCAAAACTTCAATGCTATGAAGCACCGACATCTCTCGGAGGGCTTCCGGCGCATTATCATTAAAAACAATGAGCATTTTTTCCTGGATAAACTCGTTAACCATAGAGCCAACTTCAGTAATTTTTGTTTTATACATTATATATTCCCCTTTTTAGATATCTCTAACAATTTTTTTTTAAACAGCGTACATTGCCATTGCAAAAAAGTACGCAATAACCACTGCAATAGGGCCGGTAATTAAACGGGACAACAGAATTGAAGGTACCCCGATATCAACGGTTTCATTTTCCGCATCGCCCATGGATAAACCAACCGGGATAAAATCACAGCCCACCTGAGCATCCACCGCAAAGAAAGCGGGAAGCGCCAGAACAACCGGGAATGCACCCAATGCGATGCCAAGACCAACCAAAACACTGAGAACCTGGCCAATCAGAGCCCCGGAACCAACCAGCGGTGAAATCATCGGCATCCCGCAAATAACAACCAGTATCAGCAATCCCGGTAAAGTTCCTAAATACGGATAAACATATTGGGCCATGAGTCCGCCTAAACCAGTGTACATAATCATACCCAATAGCAACGCATAAAATGCCATAAACGGGAGAATATCTTTAATGGTAATATCGATGGCTTCTTTCCCGCCCTGAACACATTTGGTGGCAAACCCAGCCAAGGCTTTACCGCCACGAGCCACCCAGTTATCATCTTTTACATCATCGTAGTTTTCTTCGGCCCTCACTTCTTCCACAACCGCTTCAGCGAACTCTACAACTTCGGATCCATCTGCTAGCGTAATGCCCTTTTCCACAACACCTGACACATAAATGTCTTCCTTAATGTACTGCGCCAGGGGGCCTGACTGACCAACCGGGGTGAGATTAACGGTCATAATCCCTTTCTTGGGATAAACACCGCATCGCAGGGTTCCGCCGCAGTTTATTACAACACAGGCAATTTCATCATCGGATACGCCTTTGCTGAAACCGTCAATAGCTTTGGCTCCGGTGAGCTGGGCAATTTTTTTACTTAATGGATCAATACCGCCGCCAGTAATGGAAACAATTTTATTTTTCTTTTCTGTGGGTTGGATAATCAGAGGTCCGCCCCATCCGCCATGACCTTTTTCAATTTTTACTGCATTATACATATCTTATGCCTCCTTCTTTTCCATTGAGCCATATTTTTTCTTGAATTTGGCATTGTAAATGAGCTGGGTAACAAGCCCCCGAATAAATATAACTAAAATGCCCACCAGGAAATAGGAAATTGCCAGAAATCCCAAATCATAGCCGGCCACAAACACGCCTGTGGCAATCCCTAAAAACACAAACAGCTCCCCGGGATTTGCATGGGGGAAGAGTCCTGTCACGGGATGACAATAGGAAATTGCCGCATCAAAAAATGCAACCTTTTGATTTTCCGGTAAAAACCGTGCATAGGGGTAGGTCATGGGATTCCCTGAAAACATCATACAAAGCATGGGCATCAGAGACCAGCGCGTAATAGGATTTTTTCCGAGTACATTGGCAATTTTTTCAATGCGTTCCAACCCGATAAGTTTAAATAAAATGTGCATGAAAGTGATCATAATAATGATCCAGGGAATAAAATTGACGACGTAAATCGTCAGGAACTGTCCTCCGGCTTGGAATATCCCATAAAAATGGTTACCGGCATTTGCTAATATTTCCATAATAATTGACTCCTTAATAAAATTATTTTTAGTGATTGATCTAAGTAATTTACTTAAGCTAACGTTTACAACTATGTTTTCCCGAAAATCCCTCCTTTAACTCAATTCCCCTTACTGCGCTAAAATAGTAAGGGTCTCATCTGATTTTTCTCGTTGTGCGTTTCGCTGTTCCTGATACCGCTTAGCTGTCGCTTCACTCAAAAGACGTTTATCCAGGGCTTCTATGGCTTGAATCAATGCACCCTTTTTTCTTTTTTTATCTAAAGCACCAAGTGAATAAGCTGCTTTTTCCCGTTGCCGACGATTGATTTCATAATCTTCCGCAATTCCGATTTCACGGACTTCTTTCAGAGACAGCCCATTGTAGAGGGTGATTGCTTCAAATCGTTTCCATATGGCTATGCCCTCAAGCTTTTTACAATCGACGATTTGTTTAGTATCCCGATCCAGTCCAAGGATAACAATCGATCCCCCCTTGAGATTGAACCCACCCTTGCGCAATCCGATCCCAAGCAACTTGCCTTTTTCCCGCATGCTGTCAACTGCTTTCTGGTAGTTTCGGTACTGGAAATAGGTCAACAAGCTTTGTAAAACCATCATAACAAACGCTGCAAACGCTAGATAAATCATTACGGTTCCTCCTTTTATAGATAGTGTGCCATTTCCTGCAATGAATCAAAAATACAATCCGGAACAATATCTGAAAGCGCCACGTCGGCCATGGTCGCTTCCCCGGTTAGGACTAAAAAACCTTTTCCTCCGTTTTTAACCCCGGTTGCCACATCGGTATACAGTCGATCCCCCACAAAGGCCACATCTTCTTTTTTATGGCCGGTGATGGATAAGACCATATCCATGGTTTCCGGAAAGGGCTTACCTAAATATTTTGGTTCCACCCCGGTTGACTTGGTTATGAGAGCGCACATCGAACCGCAGTCCGGCATAAAACCGGTTTCTGTCGGACAAACTAAATCCAAATGAGTGGATAAGAAGGTAGCGCCATTGGCGATAAAAGTGCAGATTTTATCCAGCTTTTCATAGGTAAGGGTGGTATCAAAGCTGGCCACTGCAACATCCGGCTGATCCTGTACCAGATTAATCCCGTGTTTCAAAAAACTTTCTTCCAGTAATGGGGTTCCCATTAAATAGACTGATTTTCCTGAATAATAGGTTTTTAAATATTCGATGGTAACATCCCCTGATGTAATAATCCGATCTTCTTCCACAAAACATCCCATTTTCGCCAGCTTTTCTTTATAAAAACTGGGTACTCTTGATGAGTTGTTGGTAAAGAATATATAATCTTTTCCTTGTCTTTTGAGCTGTTCAATAAAATCCAGGGCTCCAGCTATTAAACCATTACCCAGATATACAGTGCCATCCATATCCAAAGCAAATAGTTTAACATCTTTTAATGCTTTATTTTTTGGCATGATCATTTCCCGTAAATCCTTTCGGTGATTTTCTGAGTGACTTCTTCTAATCGACCGATGTCTTTTGCATATTGAAAAACGCTGTATCGGTTTCGAACAGCATTGGCATTCAACAGACTTCGATAAAATAGTTCCCGCTCAATTCCCACTTCTTTCGGCGAAATCATCGCTCCGGCACTGTTTAAAAGTTCCTCTACAAATGCTCTTTTGGGACAAAGCTTTCGCGTTGCTTCAGGAATATCAGCCCCTAATATTTCATAGATTTCGGCAACGATGGGGGTTGCAATACCAACTTTCACCCCATGAAGTTCCGGATATTTATTCCGTGTAATAAAATCCATTTCCCAGTAGTGTGAAAGAAGGTGTTCCGAACCGGACGCCGGCCGGGAAACACCAACAATTGCCATGGTAACCCCAGTTAATGTAAGTGCTTCGATGAGATAAAGAATCGCTTCTTCGTTTCTTTCTTTTAAAGCCGCCGCATTATCAATACACCGTTTCAAGGCTTTTTCCACCAGCTTCACACAGGTATCACATCGATATTCATCAATCATTTCAACTGCCAGGGACCAGTCCGTGAGGGCGGTCAGTTTACCCAGGACATCACCCAACCCTGCGTGAATCATATGCATCGGAGCGTCCTTCATAACGTCCGTGTCACCAACGACACCATAAGCCAAGGTAGCAACGAATGAAATTTTTCGACCACCACAAATCAGTGGTGCGCCATTGGCCACATATCCATCCATTGAAGGTGCTGTACATACAATAATATATGGCACTCCGGTTCTCGATGATAAAAATTTTCCCATATCATTCAGGGTTCCTGATCCTACTGAAACAATCAGGGCAGTATCCAATGGCATCTCCATCAGTACCCGACCCATTACAGCCTCATCGGGAATAAGAATTTCATTGCCGGTTTCAAACATATGGCTTTTTACTTTAAACCCATCATTCACTAAGAATGCATGGGCCTTTTCCCCAGCGGCCTTCCAAGTGTTATTATCACTGATCATATAAACTTGTTTGCCTTTAAATTCAGCTGCAACTCCTGGAAGTTCTTTAAGAACTCCTTTCCCAATAGCAATTTTTTTAATAGGCAAACTATGGTGCCTTCCACAAGAACAGTCAAAATCAGCTTCGGCCATTTCATTCATTGACATGTTTAAAATTTCATTCATTTGCTTTTCTCTACTTTCGTTGCTTCTTTTTTGTTTTTACTCCTGTGATCTTCAACTCATAATGATTTGATTATCTGATATTTCCAACAGTATTTTTGCACATTCAACATCAGTGATCAGAACGTTGATATAACCACCGCTAATTGCGCCCACTATAGCATCTGCCTTTTCTATTCCGCTGGCAACCCCAATAGAATGTGGCACTCTTCGGAGTTTTTTAATATCGATGCCAATCACGTTATTATCCGCTTGAAAAGGCTCAGAATTTCCTGTGATATCGAAAAACTGCATACATACATCTCCAGCCACATCTTTACTGCGCATGATTTCCATGTCTTTCTCGTCATAATAACCAGTGGCCATAATAGCCGAACCCCGGTTGGGTACCCCGATGCCCACCACTGCAATATCAAGTCCATCACACATTTTAACAATTCGATTGATCCCAGCCTCTTTCATCAGTTCTTCTTTAATTTGAATACCTGATACTCTTGCCGGTGCATGAAGAAGGTAATATTCACCCCCAAAAGCTTTGGCCAGGGCTTCCACAATGGTATTTGAGTGAAGCTCCATTCCAAGATGACCAATCCCGCCAATGAGTGGAACAAAGTTTGCATTCTTTGAAAGACCTTTGGATACAAAGCGATAAATCTGGCCAATGGACGAACCCATTGAAACACCAACAATGCTGTCATTTTTTACGATTCGCTCCAGATAACTTGCCGTCGCCTTGGCTAATTCATCCTTTTGATCCCGATTGTCGGTCTTCACATCCACGATTAAAACTTCTTTTAATCCATAACGCATTTCGAGTTTCTTTTCAATATCCACAAAATTATTCCCAGACAAAGGATCAATTATAATTTTAACAATTCCCCGTTCCTTGGCATTCTGCAATATACGCGAAACCGTTGGACGTGAAAGACCCAGTTCTGTGGCAATATGTTTTTGATTTATTTCCTGATTGTAATACATCTCGCAAATTTTCACCATTAACCGTTCATCATCAACAACTTTTTTCATGCTCTATTCACCACCTTTTTGTATTTCTACTTATAATATCAATCATCACTTTTATTTCAATTCTTATCAGAAATTTTGTCATTATTCTCTTTTATTATATTGTTTTCTGTAACAATGTCAAATGTTTTTTTATCTTTGTAAACAAAAATCATAAAAAATACGATTATATTTACAAAAGTAAATATAATCGTATTGTTATCATTTATTGGGTGTGTCCACTTTATTTATAACGCAATATCGCCTCTTTCACCCGTTCGAATACGAATACATTCATCCACTGGTTTAATGAAAATTTTTCCATCTCCAATTTCTCCAGTCCGACAAATATCCATAATCACTTTAACTGTTTCTTCAACCTTATCATCTGCCACAACAATTTTAATCTCTATTTTGGGAATCATATTCATCATCACCGTGGAGCCACGATTATGGGCTATCCAGCCGTGCTGATTGCCACACCCCAAAATCTGGCGAATATTCATTCCGTTGACCTTGGCTTCTAAGAAAGCATCCTTTAATGGTTCCAATTTTTCCGGACGAATAATTGCTTCAATTAGTTTCATAACATCTTCCTTCCAATGATTATTTAACAGTCACTACATTTAAACCTTTAAATACTATTTTAGCCCATAAAAGTCTATTGGTCAATTCCAGAAAAGGCCGGGTATCCCTCTTCACTGTGTTCGCTGATATCTAGACCCAGAGCTTCTGCTTCAGTGGATACACGAATCGTCATCACTTTCTTAAGCACCAACATAATCGCACCTGTCATCACTGCAGAATAGGTCACTGCAATAAATAGCGCTATTATTTGAGCCCTAAACAGCTGTGTGTCACCGTAGAATAAACCATTCCATTGAGCCACCGGATTAATCGACGATTGAGCAAATAAACCCGTAGCGATCACTCCCCATATTCCGCTGATTCCATGACAGCCAAAGGCATCCAAGGTATCATCATATCCAAATTTGACTTTAACTTTAGTCAGAAAGAAAAAGCAAATTGGACTTATCACGCCACCGATGATCAGTGCTGCACCGGCTGATACAAAACCGGCACCTGGTGTAATGGAAACCAATCCGACAATGGATCCGGTAATGGCCCCCATAACCGTCACTTTTTTATAGAGAACCATTTCGACTGACATCCAACTTAGCATGGCGGCAGCTGAAGCGAACATGGTGTTAACAACGGCATGAACAGCCAGTCCATTGGCCGCCAGAGCCGACCCGCCATTAAATGCAAACCAACCAACCCATAAAATAGCGCCGCCTATTGCAAATAAGGGAATATTATGGGGATGATAGGACTTGATCCCGTAGCCTTTTCGAGAACCCAGAATAATACAGGCTACCAGCCCGGAAATACCTGAACTGATCTCAATCACATAGCCGCCGGCAAAATCCACTGCTCCAAGTTTCGCGATTAAACCACCCTGGCCCCAAACCATATGGGCCATTGGATAATAGACAAGCAACAGCCAAAAGGCAACAAAAATAAACAATGCCGAGAATTTCATTCTTCCAGACAACGAGCCAACAACAATTGCCGGTGTCACCATGCAAAAAACGAGCTGAAAAACTGCGAACAGTTCACCCGGTATGGTGCTGGCATAGGGACCGGGTTCTGTGGCGCTGACGCCATTGAAAAATGCATTGCTTAAATTTCCAACAATCCCAAAACCGCCGACATCTGGTCCAAAGGACAACGAATACCCAACAACATACCACATAATTGTTGCCAATCCGCAACAAAAGAAAACTGACATAAACGTATTAAGAACATTCTTTCTACGAACCATACCTGCATAGAACAACCCCAGACCAGGGGTCATAAAAAATACGAGCATGGTGCAAATAAGAATAAATGCCACATCTCCAGAATTAATCATTATTTCCTCCTAAATTTTCTAATTTTTATTGTTTCATTTTTTTCTGCTGACATACTCCTTTACTCTTTATTTATTTATGCGCAAATCACTGGAAACGGATCCGTGATTATTTGATCAACCCCTATTTTACTTGCAGTTTATTTTTGGCCGCCGCTTTTTCAAACTTAGACCGGTTTGTTCTTTTTCATCAGTGATTAAAACCACAACAAAAAAGCCACAACAAAAAAACTGTTATCGCCTTTGATAAATTTTATTACACGTCAAAATCCACTTTTGTACAGCCCTCTTCATTGAAGACTGATTGAACTCTTTCGATATTTTTTAAGGTTGATTTAATTATTTAAGAAAAGCTGATTCTCATTAGAATCAGGAAGTTAGATTATAGCATTCCTATTAAGAAGAGTCAATCCTTGAATCTTTTCTTTGTAAAACAAAAAAGAAAGCAACTCCACTTACTTATGTAAGCAGAGTTGCCTTAGCCTATACGATCATCCAGCAGACAGCGATTTATCATTGTCACCATGACGGGTTTGCCAACAAACAAAAAGTAAGTCCCGGTGACAATCGTAACATCAGTTGTCGGCATCATGGCGAACAGGCCTGAGCCTGTACGATCATGCAGCCGACAACGATTTACCATTATCACCGGGACGAGTTTTGTCAGTTAAAGTGCAATATCGCCTCTCTCGCCGGTTCTGATGCGAATACATTCTTCCACCGGCTTAATAAATATTTTACCATCACCAATTTCGCCGGTTCGCACCGTGTCTATCAGTACTTGAACAATTTCTTCGACCCTATCATCAGCTACCACAATCTTAATTTCTATTTTAGGAATCATATTAATCATTACCGATGTGCCACGATTGCGGGCGATCCAGCCATGTTGATTCCCACAACCGAGAACCTGACGTACGTTCATTCCATTTATTTTACAAGCCAGAAATGCATCCTTCAGAGGTTCTAATTTTTCCGGTCGGATAATCGCTTCGATTTGTTTCATAAGATTTCCCTTTCTTTGATCATTCAAAAATCAGATCACACTGATCTTAAATGACATTTTAATCCAAATTTATTATTGATCAATTCCAGAAAATGCTGGATAAGCCTGTTCTGCATGTTCGCTGATATCCAAACCGAGCGCTTCCTCTGCAGGCGTTACTCGAATCGTTATAACTTTCTTTAATACGAACATGATTAGAGCCGTCATTGTAGCGGAATAAAGTACTGAAATACCAATGGCAATAAGTTGGGCTACAAATAATTGGGTCTCCCCAAAAAACAAACCATTCCACTGAGCAACCGGATTTATTGCCGATTGGGCAAATAATCCGGTTGCAATACCACCCCAGATTCCGCCGATGCCATGGCATCCAAAAGCATCCAATGAATCGTCATATCCGAATTTTTGTTTTACCTTTGTCATAAAGAAGAGGCAAATCGGGCTTACAAGAGCTCCTATTGCTAAGGCCGCCCCAAAAGGTACAAAGCCAGCACCCGGTGTAATTGCAACCAGGCCGATGATTGCACCGGTGACTGCACCCATAACCGTAACCTTTTTATAAAGGAAAGTTTCTATCAGCATCCAGGACATCATTGCAGCTGCTGATGCAATCATTGAGTTAACAACGGCTTGAACCGCTAAACCATTGGCCGCCAAAGCCGAGCCGCCGTTAAAGGCAAACCAACCTACCCATAAAATGGCACCGCCAATGAAAAACAATGGAATGTTGTGTGGGTGATATGATTTAATCCCGTAACCTTTTCGGGATCCCAGGATAATACACGCCACCAGACCAGAGACACCAGAACTGATATGAATAACATTTCCTCCGGCAAAATCCACTGCTCCGAATCCGGCAATAAAACCACCCTGGCCCCAAACCATATGGGCCAGCGGATAGTATACAAGCATCAACCAAACCGTAACAAAAATAAATAATGCAGAAAATTTCATCCTGCCGGTTAAGGATCCCACCAGAATAGCGGGTGTAATAATACAAAACATCAACTGAAAGATTGCAAACAACGCTCCCGGAATGTTATTTGCATAGGGACCGGCTTCGGTGGCACTGACACCACTGAAAAATGCGTTACTTAAATTCCCGACCACGCCAAAGCCACCGGCATCCGGTCCAAAAGCAATTGAATAGCCGAAGGCAAACCACATAACCGTTGCCATTCCACAAACAAACACGACCGACATTAACATGTTAATGGTATTTTTTCTGGGGACCATACCCGCATAAAACAAACCCAGACCCGGGGTCATGAAAAATACAAGCATCGAACTTATAAGAACAAATGCAACATCACCAGAATTAATCATAATAAATTCCTCTTCTCTTCATTTTTAATCAAATTCAAGATTTTTTGTGCAAAAAAATGGCGACAACAGTTAAACCTGTTATCGCCATTGATAAAGCACTTCATTTTCTAAATTATGTTCAGTTATTCAACCTACTATCTTCATTGATACTATGTCGAACTTTTCACTTATAATATTTTTGTATTATAGCACCTTAAAAAAGGCCTGTCAATCTTGTTTTTAAACTTATTAAACTAATCTAGTTCTGAAAACAATTGACAAATTATACGCCTGCCGACACAGTGACTTCTGCGGTTTTCTGTTCGCCGTTTCGTTCATAGGTCACCATTACCTTATCACCGGGATTTTTAGCATATAAGATTTCTTTCATTTTCAGCATGGTATTGGTTTCAGTACCATCAATTTCAAGAATAATATCGCCGGCCATCAGTCCCGCATTGGCTGCACCACTGCCTGGTTGTGTAGATCCAATATAGATGCCTTTGGTAAAGTTGACATCCTCATCGGTAAGATAATACTTTGCAATGGCTCTGTCATACCCCGTAATACCGATGACCGTTGACTCAAAATTTCCTGTCGCCACAACCTCATTAAGAATCGGTTTCAGGATATTAATGGGAATGGCAAAACCCATTCCCTCTCCGGTGCTCAGCTTATAAGTATTGATACCAATCACCTGGGCCGTGTTGTTCACCAAAGGACCGCCGCTGTTTCCCTGATTAATGGAGGCATCTGTTTGAATCAAATCCTCTGCCAGGCCATTCTCTAAGGGAATGCTTCGATTAAGTGCCGAAATGATCCCGGCGGTGACCGAACGTTCAAAATCAAGACCCAATGGATTTCCTACTGCAACCGCCAGTTCTCCGACCTTAATTTCGTCAGAGTTGCCAAGCTCAAGAACCGGCAAATTTCTTCCATCAATTTTAATAATCGCCAGATCCAGTTGGGCATCCGACCAAACCACATTGGCTTCATAAATACTGCCATCTGACAATGAAACTGTGATCGGTGTTTGATCTCCGACCACCACATGCTGATTAGTGGCAATATAACCATCACTGGTAACAATAAACCCTGATCCAATGCCAACTGCTTCTTGTTGTCCCATATTTGTGGAAACGATTTGCGTGGTTTCAATCCCCACCACTGATGAGGGAACGACCTGGGCAATGGCTTCAACAACTGTATCCGCACTGGATTCATTAACCACAACTTGCTGTGTTGCTCCCTGGATAACCGACATATTACCAGTAAAAAGATCGATTCCCAGGAACACACCTCCCACAATGAGACCGCCAATAATAGCTCCTATTATGCCAATTAATAAAGTTGAAACATTTTTGGGTTTTGTAGAATTGTCATTCATTGATTCACCTCAATTTCAGATGACTTTTTAAAGTTCAATTATCTCGCTAACGCCACTTCTTTTTGCTACACAAAGGGTCACATCTTTTTCCAAAACGACGCCCGCCCCAGTGAGGATACAGGCAGTTGTTTCATATGCAAGCAACGGGTAATTATTCTCTTCACTTAAATGTGCTAAAACCAATTTCTTCGTACCTGTCTTAACCAACTCTAAAGCCGTTTTTGCTGCAATTTCATTTGATAAATGACCAAAATCACTTTTAATCCGCTGCTTAAGATAAAAAGGATACCTGCCTGCTTCAAGCATTGAAGGATCATGGTTGGATTCGAGAACCACTAGATCACAGCCGGGTAATGTTTCCATCATTTCAGTGGTAATCAAACCCGAGTCCGTGGCAATACCCAATCGCTTTTTTCCATTATTAATGGAAAATCCTGCTGAAGCAACTGCATCGTGGGATGTCTTAAATGCTTTGATTTCAAAATCCATTAAACTGAAGGCCTGTTCAAAATCAAAGGTTCTCATATTATGCGGAGCTATTTTCCCTAAACCGTCAGCCATAGCATCCCATGTTTCTTGATTGGCATAAATGGGCAGATCAAAACGACGTGACAAAACACCGAGTCCATGAATATGGTCACTATGCTCATGAGTGACTAAAATTCCACAGATTTCACTTGGGTTCTCTCCGATAGTTTTTAAAGCATTCTGAATTTTAATTCCGCTAAGACCTGCATCAACAAGCAATTTTGTTTCATTATTCGAGATAAATAAACTATTTCCGGAACTTCCACTGTATAAACTGCAAAATTTCAATCTGTACTCCCTTTGTCCATGACATCATGTCTTGATTCATAACTGCTTTCCCCGTGCACCAGAGTCTAAAATTGTCACCCTTATAGTAAATAATCTTGCTTAAAAATGACTTAACAACTCTTTACCCTTATTAAGAGAATACTAATCAAAAGCATTAAATAATTCTCCCTTGAACAGCTTAAATTGGTTTATTCAGAAATCCGTCGAATGACAGCACCCAGTCCCCGAAGATTTTCCTGGAGATTTTCATAGCCGCGATCGATATGAACAATATCGGTAATCTTTGTTTCCCCATCCGCAATCAGTCCCGCCAATACCATGGCGGCTCCTGCCCGTAGGTCAGTGGTCCGAATCTTGGTGGCCGAAAGGGTTTTAACTCCAGTAATACTGGCTGTTCGACTATTAATTGAAACCGTTGCCCCCATTCTTCTGAGCTCATCTACATATTTAAAACGACTTTCAAATATACTTTCAGTAATGGTACTGGTCCCCCGGGCAATAGCCATGAGAACCGCCATTGGCTGCTGTAAATCTGTTGGAAAACCCGGGTATGGCATGGTTTTTACATTAATAGCCTTTAAAGGACGCTTCCCAATAACTCGGATGCCGTCATCCTCTTCCCGAACTTCCACACCCATTTCGGTGAGTTTCGCAGTAATAGCTTCCATATGCTTTGGAATAACATTTTTAATTAAGACATTTCCTTTTGTTACCGCTGCTGCCATCATATAGGTGCCGGTGGTGATCTGGTCTGGAATGACTGAGTATTCACAGCCATGCATTTCATCCACGCCACGGATTTTAATCACATCCGTACCAGCCCCCTTGATATTTGCACCCATAAGGTTCAAAAAGTTGGCTACATCCACAATATGCGGCTCTTTTGCAGCATTTTCAAGGACCGTCAGACCGTCTGCCCGAACGGCTGCCAGCATCACATTTATGGTTGCCCCAACACTTACCACATCAAAAAAGATATGTGCGCCTTTAAGGTTAGGTGCCTCCATTTTTACATGGCCGTGTTCAATGACAACTTTAGCACCCAGGGCCTGAAAGCCTTTGATATGCTGATCAATGGGACGATCCCCAATATTGCAGCCTCCCGGCAATGGCACAATGGCTTTCCGGTAACGCCCTAACAATGCCCCTAGAAGATAATAGGAAGCTCGCATTTGACCGGTTTCCTCATCATATTCCGATACATCATAGGCAATTGGTTTTTCAGTATTGATAATCAAGGTATCTTTTTCACGATATATTTCAGCCCCAAGTTTTTCAAGGATGTCAACCATCTTGTTGACATCTTTAATATCGGGAACATTTTCAATTTTACTGGTACAGGCACAAAGCACTGCTGCTGGAATAATTCCCAACACCGCATTTTTAGCCCCGGAGATAGTAACCTCACCGCGAAGTGGGTTGCCTCCTTCTATAATAAAAGCTTCCATTTAATATTCCTTTCAGTACATACAAATATGCAATATCCAATTGGTAATTATATCACAATTCCTGATTTTATCAAGGAATCTCTTAACAGAACGTCCAAGTTTATGTTTTAATCTTCATTTTATTAAAGGAAGTAATGAATTTTTCACAAATATTATCCCATGTGTTATAATATGACTACTCGATACTTAAGAGAGTAAATAATTTTTTAAGTAATTTTATTTTGACACGAGGTGAAAAATGAATCGTTTTGAATTAATTTTAGGCCATGATGATTTAGGGGTAACACCCCTTGAAAATATTTTTATCAACCATTATATGCCTGTTGCCAGAGGTGATTATGTGAAAGTCTACCTTTATGGCTTAAAGCGTTGCTTTAATCAGGGACTTGCACCAATCAACAATGCCGACATTGCCAAAGACTTGAATCTCCTGGAAACCGATGTTAAAAAAGCCTGGGAATATTGGGTTTCCGAAGGCATTCTTTCCCTTGAATGCACCGGCACGCGGGATGCCCTTGTCCGGTTCTATAACATCACCGGCTCCATCCTTTATAAAAATGATACCCATCCTGAAACCATTGCACCAAAACGTCAGACCCCCACAAATGCCAAGGAAGATCGGATCCGACGGATGTATGATACCATCCAGGATATGTATGAAAGCCGGACGATTTCCAAAAGAGAAACCATGCTTTTTAAACGCTGGATGGATGATTACAATTTTACCCCGGAAGCGGTGATTTTGATTGTCGAATATTCCTTGAATATGATCAATAAAAAAGAACGTACCTTTACCCCTGCCCAGGTTACCAGCTACTTTGAAACCGTGGCAAAGGGCTTTTATGATGCCGGCGTGCGGGACCATACCGAAGCTGAAGCCCATATCAGGAAATCTGCGGACGAAAGCCAATCCTACTACCAGATTTTTAAGTATCTGGGCATTCATCGAAACCCGATGGTTTCCGAACGCCAGCTCATGGACACTTGGTTTAAAGACTATGGCTTTTCCATTGAAATCATTACCCAGGCACTTTCCCGAACCAGCAAGCCGAATATGAAGTACATTGATGGTATCTTGAAAAACTGGCATGAACAGGGCTTTAAAACCCTTGAAGATATTCAAAAAGATAAACCCAAACCCCGATGGGAGCCCAAGGATAAAACTGAACCCATCAGTGATTCCCGCAAGCAGGCATATTTGGATATGGAAGTCGAATTTGCCGAAGATTTATGGGGCGAATTGGAGGTAAACGATGAAGACCTATAAGGATGCCTATGCTTTGTTATTAGAAAAACAAACGGCATATAAATCTGTTCAGCGACAAAAAAAAGAAGTCTTGTATAAAAAAATACCTGAACTTTCAGTCGTTGATCACGACATGAATCTTTTGGGCATTGCTCTTACCCGTGCAACCGTTGCCCGAGAACTCGAAAAAATGGATGATATTCGCAAAAAAATGGATACATTGGCAGCAGCAAAGTTGAAACTGGCAGCCGGCTATGAAGATCTGCTGACCCACAACTATTATTGCCCCCTTTGCAAAGACCAGGGAATGGCTGATAATGAAATCTGCCAATGTCTGGGCCAGTGTCTCGCGGAGACCAGCTTTTCAACCTACGACTTAAAAACAAAGGCGCTGAAAGAAAATTTCAATAATTTTAATCCCCAGTATTATTCAGATGCAGCCATTGTCGAAGGCGAACCCAGTCCCCGAAAAAATGCCTTGAAAATCAAGGAAACCATGCAAAAATACTGTAAAAATTATGATGCTATTTCCGATCATCTCCTCTTTACTGGTTCTCCGGGGGTTGGTAAAACTTTTATGTCCAATTGCATCGTTAATGCCCTCACCCAAAAGGGCTACGGGATTATCTATGTCACCGCGGCGCACCTGGTTTCAAGCATACAGGATCAGCTTTTCCGAGGCGGCAAAACATCAACCCAGGTTTTTGAACCCCTGCTGCTTTGCGATCTCCTCATTATTGATGATCTTGGGGCGGAGTTCTCCTCCGAGTACAGTCAAAAACAGCTTTACGAGGTTATTGATTCCCGATTGAATGCTGAGAAAAAAATGATTATTTCCACAAATCTGTCCGTATTGAAGATCCAGCAAACCTACGATGAGCGTCTTTCCTCGCGAATCCGCGGGAATTTTAAAACCATTCCTTTTCTAGGCGAGGATATCCGGCTGCTCAAAGCCCGAAAAGGTCGCGGCTAACAGTCTCCCTGCTCAGGCTTTTTCATTCCATAAATATCATAAATATCATCACAATATTGCCCTTCCTCATTGTATACAATGAGGGGGGCTTCTGTTTTCAAGCCTGCCCGGCCCCCTTTTCGCCCTTCAATCAAGACAAGATTAGACTGTTTATGAATGGATGGATAAACAAATTGGAGATGTTTCACCTCGATCTTATATTCCCGCATAAGCGAAATAATATCCGCAAGCCGTTCAGGTCGGTGGACAAGAAAAAGACGTCCGCGATCTTTGAGCATCCGCTTACTGAAAATAAGGATATCTTCAATACTGCATAGAATTTCATGACGTGAAATCGTTTTGGTATCCCGGGCATTTTTCAACCCGGCATCTGCCCTCATATAAGGGGGATTGCTCACGACAACATCGTAATGATTGGGGACAACCTCTTCTCCCGGATTTTTAATGTCTCCGTGAAGAATTTTAATTTGGCTGGTCAGTCCATTTATTACCATACTACGCCGCGCCATTTCCACTAATGGTTCCTGAATTTCCAAACCCGTAATCGATCTTGCTTTAGTCTTCCCGTAAAGTAAAAGTGGAATGATCCCAGTCCCTGTTCCCAAATCAATAATATCAATGCATCCCTTTGTATGCTTTGACACAAACCAGGACAATAGCACCGCATCCATGCCAAAACAAAAAAATTCCGGATTTTGAATAATCTTCAGATTTTTCAACCCCAAATCTTCAATACGTTCGCCAATTTTTAAAAAGTTATCCACATTTTGAGTCTCCATTTCAATTTTTACCCCAATATTTCAGGGTTATTCACATATTCTATCCACATTATATGGATTTTTGTCCACTAATTGTGGACAAAGGATGTATATTCCTCAATTTATCCACATAAACCCACTTAAACCGGGATTTATTGATTCCTGATAATTTACACCACCTGTTGATTGTTTTTTTTTGATTTTATCCACATATTCACATAAAAAAGTTAATACTTTTGGTATTTTTTTACAATTGCCGTCAGACCGCCAATTGTAAACGTTCTTATCAATTTTATTGAAATCAAGTCCTGTTGATAAATAAAAAAAAAAGCATGTGAAATAACCAACTTTTTTCCTTTTCCCCTTTAATGTCCCACCATTCTTTGCTATAATACATAGTTAGAGAGGTTGTGCCTAATTTTGATGTTTAGGTAACTTCACTTTTGTTTTAAAATCTTCTTTATCATCCATGATTTTGATGATAAAGTCAATCATGAAATTTTAATAAAAAATAATATAACAAGCGAAAGCGATGGATAATAAATATGAATAATGAAAAAATCCAGCCTACAAAATTGGATATTATTCTTAAAAAAAAGCAAGGGTTGGATGCGACAATCCAAGAATACGAAACGCGTATCGATGAAAAACTTGCAACCCTAGCAGACAATGAGAATACCTCCCAGGAAATAAATGCCAATATTTTTGAAATGAGCACCTCGGATCATAGCCTACCGGAGGATCACTTTTTATCAGGTGTGGACATCTCCGATGATGCTGCTTTAGATCAGGCGGTTCTTAATTCCCGTCCCTTTGCCACTGGTGGAAATCAGCTGGCATTTAATGGAAATACATTAATCGACGAGAAAGACAACATTGACAGCAGCGCTGAGCCCATATTTTCCGAAGATATTGAAGATGAAGAACTTCCTACCCTATCAAAAATTCTTGGTCGTTCCCCTGTTGCTCCCAATAAAATCGAAGACGTTCCTGTTGAAGAACTGAAAACCATAGAAAATACAATCATTCCTTACCCTGAATTAATTCAAGAGGACAGTCCTTCTGAAATAGTGCCAGAGCCATTGCCTGAAATCCCAACTTTCACTGAGGATATAGCCACGGAGCCCATTTTTCCGGAACCTCTGGCTGAAAAAGTAAATCCCGTTAAACCAAAACAAACTTCACCTCGAAAATCAAACAAACCATCCCATTCCAAAGAAATTTTAGACGAACAAAAAAAAACACAGGCTTCTCCCAAAAAATTGAATCTGATAGACATGGTACTTCCACTGATCCTGTTCATTACTGGACTTGTTGCCTTTGGAGCTTTTTTGATATTATTTTCCCACGACTTCAGCTTTGTGGATTATAGTATACTGTTTATCCTGTTTACTTGCTTGATTTTTACAATTGCCATGCCTTTCAGTGCCAGCATTTTTTTTATGATACTGCTTTTTTGCAGTTATATTGTCTTAACGCTTATTTCCATTTTTTATCTAGAGGTCCCTTTGGAAATGTATCAGCTGGGCTGGATTATTGTCATCCCGCTTATTTTATGGAGCAGTGCTCTCCTCATTAAACGAATCCGTGAGCTATTTACCGCTAAAAGAGCTTTAGAGGGGCAAATTGCTTCTTATGATATTTTAGATGAAGGGCCGGGTTTAACCATTGAAAAAGCCTATTACAAGGATTTGAAATCCGCCATGGACCGTGCGGTTGTCGGCGAAACCATTCTTGTTCTGGAAATGATCTCCATTTCTCACTTGGAAACCCTGAGATCCATAACGGGTCCTCGACTCTGGGATGAAATTCTTTATAAAACCCTGAACATTATAAAGAAGCATTGTTTTAGCACCCATCTTATTTATGTGTTGGAAGGAAATATTTTTAGTATCATTATGGAAAATACATCCATGAAAAATCAGCTTATGATTAATCAGGGGATTACCGAAGATTTTAATGCCATGATTTCAGACTACAATGCCATTGATGTCCATGTTGGCCTTGACATTACCCCGGTACCTTATTCCCGAGAAATTACCAACCCCTTCGAATATCGAGCCCTGGGCTTGCGTCATCTCAAAAAATAAGATGCCAAATGGCGTTTGTTTGCAATCTCGTCCCGGGGACAATGGTAAATCGTTGTCAGCTGCATGATCGTACAGGCTGTCGCCTGTTCGCCATGATGCCGACAACTGATGTTACGATTGTCCCCGGGACTTACGTTTCTATATAATCTACAATTAAAAAAAGATGCCTTTTGGCATCTTTTTTGTTTCTAATAACTTATATAAGCTTCTAAATTCTGGCGGCCAAACTCGATGCATTCATTGTAGGTATTCATGTAAATATCAATAATACCATCTGTAACCGCACCGCCGCGGTCTTCAACTGTAAAGGTTGTTCCCAGGGAAGGAACGAAAACCTTAGTACCAAAGGGGAGCCCGCTCCATGCTGCGATGGTGTGATTTGCCTGAGGCATCACTCCCGAAGCTGTCGCATTTCCGGTTGCCGTATAGGCCGTGCAGTTTAGTATGGTTTTCACTCCCGCAACTGCAGTCGCAGCTGGTATTGCTGGTGTTTCCGCGATGACAGCCGCTGCCGGTGTTTCTGAAACTAAAGCGGTTTCTTCCGTTACAGCCGTTTCTACAACTGTTGGAGTCTGAACCACTGCTGGTGCTTCTTTCACTGCCGCTGTTTTTATGGCTGCAGTTTTTTCAGGAGCTTTTCTAGTCCCAACCTCGATGACTTCATCAATGGGAGCTGTTATAACCTCTTCTGAAATCAGATCTCTTTTAACTTCAACATTATTTTCATAAAGAATGTTTTCAACAACATAAGCAACGCCATCTGTCCCTGGTTGAATGACCTTTGTCTGGTTACTTTCCCATTCAGCATTATCTTTTGTCAGGCTATTAAATGGAATCACTTTTCTTATTGATTCTTGTTCAACTTCTACCCGAATAACCTGAATCTCATTTATTTTCGACAGATCCGTTATTTGAGAAGGCTCTATTCGGTCCAATTCTTCGAGCACAATATTATTTTCAATAAGAAGTTCCTCAACCGTACTTACTCTGGTCTCATAAGGAATAATTTTTCCATCAACCTTGAGATTACCACTTGCTTTTGGATTCGTTTTCACGGTATTGACACTAACCAGTTTAGTTGTTGTATCATCAATAACCGTTTCTTCTGGATCAAGTACAATGCCATTTCTTTCAAGAATTTCTTCTGCATTTTGAAAAAGACTTCCTCGAACGGTGGTATCTTGTCCGTCCACATTAACGGTCACTTCCCTGGCAAAGGCAAAGTTACAGGTTAACCCAGTAATGAATATAATGATTAAACCAATCATACTCATTCTAAAAAATATTTTTTTTCCTTTAAAAAGACTTTCACCTTCTTTTTTTCCCATTAAGTCCTGCCTTCTCGATGTAAATTACAGATTATTTTAATTTGATTGTACTCTTGTTTTAAATAATTGTCAAGAACGCAGCGTTTCGGACACCCAATAAAAACCCCGTCCTGAGGACAATGGTAAATCGTTGTCTGCTGTATGATCGAACAGGCTATCACCTGTTCGCCATGATGCAGACAACTGATGTTACGATTGTCCTCAGGACAGGGTTTTCAACAAAAAAAAAGACACCTTTCGGTGTCCTTTGGGTATTGCTTTTAATAAATAATGTAGGCTTCTAAATTTTGACGTCCAAATTGAATACATTCGTTATAAGTATTCATATAGATATCGATGATTCCTTCAGTAACCGCACCGCCACGATCTTCAACCGTAAAGGTTGTTCCCAGCGAGGGAATATAAACCTTAGTGCCAAAAGGAAGTCCCTTCCATGATGCAATGGTATGGTTCGCTTGAGGCATAACCCCAACTGCAGTCGCATTTCCGGTTGCAGTGTAGGCCGTACAATTTAAAGTGGTTTTTACAGCACCTTCTGGAATACCATTTGATGTCTCAACAACTGGTGCTGCAGGTACTTCCGCAACCATAGGTGTTTCCACTACTGCCGGTGTTTCGACAACCGCCGGCGTTTCCACTATTGCTGCAGTTTCCACAACCGCCGGTGTTTCCACTATTTCTGTAGTTTCCACAACCGCTGGTGTTTCTTCCACTGCTGCTGTTTCTACAACAATCGGGGCTTCTTCGACCACTGGTGCTTCCTCAACAACCGCGACCTCTTCTACCACCGGTGTTTCCTCAGCAACCGTGACTTCTTCGGCAACTGGTGTTTCTTCTACTACAGTTGTAACCGGAGCCTGATATGCTATGGTCTTTTCAGCAGCCACAAGTTTTTCAGATGCTTTTCGGTTGACTTCAATGGTTCTGACACCAACTAATTTGCTCTGACTATCTACATTGACTGAATATTCATCGTTGAGTAAAATACCGTTGTCCCTAAGAACTTCTTGGACATTTTGAAAAATACTTCCTCGAACAACTTTATTTGTACCATCAACTTTAACCGTTACTTCCTTTGCAAAGGCAAAGGTGCCAGTTGCCCCGATAATACAGGTGATGATCAAAGTGACCATCCCAACTTTAAAAATTGATCTTTTCCTCTTGTAAGGACCTTTATTCTGTTTCTGCTTCATATTACCTCCATTTTTAGCATAACTTTTACAATAAGTTACATCTCGTTACAAATCTTTTACAAACAGATTGTAACCTATTTGCAAATACTTGTCAAGAACAAAGCTATTTCCTTAAAACCAATATCATATCAAACCGCCTGATCGCAAAAAAAGGACACCTTTCGGTGTCCTTTGACTTATTGCGGTAAATTTTAGTAAATAATATATGCTTCTAAATCCTGACGGCCAAATTGAATGCATTCGTCATAGCTATTCATATAGATATCGATGATTCCTTCGGTAACCGCACCACCACGATCTTCAACTGTGAAAGTTGTTCCTAATGCTGGAATATAAACCTTAGTCCCAATAGGAAGTCCATTCCATGATGCAATAGTATGATCGGATTGTGGCATCACTCCCGAAGCAGTGGCATTTCCCGTTGCTGTATAAGCTGTGCAATTTAAGTTTGTTTTTTCTGCACCTTCAGGAATATCATCTGATGCTTCAGTCATTTGTATTTCTTCAATCACTGGTGTTGCTTCAACTACCGGTGTTTCTTCAACTACCGGGGTTTCTTCGATCACTGGAGTCTCTTCAATTACCGGGGTTGCTTCGACCACTGGAGCCGCTTCAATTACCGGGGTTGCTTCAACTACTGGAGCCGCTTCAACTATTGGAGCCGATTCAATTACCGGGGTTGCTTCGACCACTGGAGTCTCTTCAATTACTGGGGTTGCTTCAACCACTTGAGTTTCCTCAATTATCGGGGTTTCCTCAACCACCGATCTATTAAAACGCGCATGTTCATCAGCATGAGCTGCACGCTCAAGATATCCTCTACCAGAATTTCCCTTGATGGGCTCAGCGATACATTCTTCACAAATAATTGCATTGCCATCATCTTGAGTCTTCATCTCCTCTGCAAAAGCAAAGGTACCGGTCCCTAGAATACAGGTAATGATCAAACTAATCATACCAATTTTAAAAATCGATCTTTTTCCCGTTAAGGGAACTCTCTTTTGTTCATGTTTCATAAATCCTCGTTTCCGAACTCAACTTTTACAAAAAGTTATGTTCTGTTACAAATTTTTTACAACCCGATTGTATCTCTTTTGGAAATGCTTGTCAAGAAAGGCTTATCTCATTAAAGAAAGAACTTCATAATATCTCATTAAAGAAACAACTTCTTCTTGACAATTCTCTTTGCTTGTTTTATAATTCATACCAATCAAATAAAACCATTAAAACCGTTGATGCGGAGATAACGGTGGAAATTGCACTTACAGAGAGTGGGGACTGCTGAGAGCCTCATAGAATGCAAACCATCAAATGGACCGCTGAGGGCATGGTCAAAGGGGTTTTCCCGAGTACTCCATGACGTAACAACCGCGTAAGTGTTGAAGAATATGATTGTATTCTGCAAAGGCAGAGATTTTTCTGCGAATAAAGGTGGCACCACGAGTCTATACACTCGTCCTTTACTTTTGTAAAGGACGAGTTTTTATTTTACCCATAAACATATTTAGTTTATATGAATTAAATATGTCTATATACTAAATAAAGAAAGGAAGTATCAGCATGGCAACTATACCCTATAAGATTTATTTAAGTGAAGAGGAGATGCCCAAACATTGGCTTAATCTTCGTTCAAAAATGAAGGAGTTACCTGAACCCTTTGTCAATCCCGGAACCGGCGAATATTGTACCCGAGAGGATCTGCTTCCTGTTTTTTGTGAAGAGTTGGTTGACCAGGAGCTCAATACCACCGATGAATTCATCGAAATTCCTGAGGATATCCGTAATTTTTATAAGATGTACCGCCCATCTCCTTTGGTTCGAGCCTATTGTTTAGAGAAACTGTTAGACACCCCTGCGGAAATTTACTATAAATATGAAGGCAGCAACACTTCCGGCTCCCATAAGCTAAATTCAGCCGCTGCCCAGGCTTATTATGCAAAAAAACAGGGTCTTACTTCCCTGACCACCGAAACCGGTGCCGGACAATGGGGAACAGCCTTATCAATGGCCTGTGCGTACTACAATCTTGATTTGTCTGTATACATGGTAAAGGTATCCGCTGAACAAAAACCCCATCGTCGTGCGGTTATGGAAACCTATGGTGCCAAAGTTATTTCATCCCCATCGGATACCACCGTTGCCGGAAGAAAAATTCTTGCAGCAAACCCTGACACCGGAGGTTCTCTGGGCTGTGCCATTAGTGAAGCCATCGAAGTCGCCGTCACCTCTGATAACTGCAAGTACGTTTTAGGCAGCGTTCTCAACCATGTTGGCCTTCACCAATCAATCATTGGATTAGAAACAAAAATCGCCTGTGACAAGTATGACATCAAACCCGATATTATTATCGGCTGCGCCGGCGGCGGCTCCAATTTACTGGGATTGATTGCGCCCTTTATGGCAGAGCGAATTGAAGGCAAAAACAACATCGATTTTGTTGCCGTTGAACCTGCGTCCTGTCCATCTCTGACTCGCGGAAGATACGCCCTCGATTTTGGCGATACCGGACAAACAACGCCGTTGATTAAAATGTATACCCTAGGCAGCGGCTTTATGCCCGCACCGAACCATGCCGGAGGATTGCGATATCATGGGATGAGCCCGATTATTTCCAAACTTTACCATGACGGCTATATCCGCGGAAAGTCCTACACCCAAAGCGAAGTCTTCGAATCCGCCACCCAATTTGCTCGTATTGAAGGCATTCTTCCCGCTCCGGAATCGGCCCATGCCATCCGGGCCGCCATTGAGGAAGCATTGGCCTGTAAAGAATCCGGGGAGAAGAAAACCATTATCTTCGGCCTGACCGGCACCGGTTATTTTGATATGACCGCCTATATGAACTACAACGCCGGCAACATGACCGATTACATTCCCACCGATGAAGATTTGCAAAAGGGCTTTGACACCCTGCCCCAAATCGAACAAAAATAAAAGCCGCCACTCTACCCTCACCTACCATACCGACCTAATTGTTAATCAGTTGTGTGCTGCAACCACGAGAAAGCACTTTGCTTATCTCGTGGTTCGCAGGCAGTCGCCAACTACAAGCGAGCTTGTGATTGGCGACTGCCATCCGCAATTCGTACAGGCTATCGCCTGTTCGCCTTGATGCACACAACACGATGTAACAATTGGTCGGTACTGCTTTATCTGTTTGTCTCTGCAGTCTCAATTTCATACCAATGATCACAATCGTCATTAATAAAATACATACTTAATACAAAAAACCAACTAATGGGGGAAAGAACCCCTTTAGTTGGTTTTTAAGTCTATAGAAAAATCAGTAAAGTAAGTCCTGGGGACAATCGTAACCTCAGTTGTCCCCAAGACGATTTTTTAGAGTCGCAGTCTTCCGCGTTTGATGAGTTCCGCTTTGACGGTGGGATACAAGTCAAAATTTGTGTGGGGCAGAAAACGGGCGGCAAACATCTGGGTCAGAAAATCTGTGGCCGCACCGAATTCCAAATATCGGACCTCACGCTGAAGGGCCATTATTTCTTTCAGCAATTCTCCATTGATCAAAAGCGCATAAGAACCCCTGAGAGAACCGTTTCCCAATGAAACAAACCGTTCCCTGGGTAAATCCGGATAGAGACCGATGGTAATCGCTGATTCCAAGTTAATATAGGTACCAAATGCACCGGCGGTGTACAGGCGCTTAACCTCAGTTGCTTCGACGCCAAGACTATCCAAAAGATAAGCCACCATGGTATTGGCTGCTGCTTTAGTGTCCATAAATTGACTGATATCCGTTTGGGTAAATAACAGGACCTCTCCTGTTGCGGATTCGTCTTCCCAGGCATAGGCCACTGCATATTCCCCATCTTTCTTGATGACCCGATCAGTTACCCCGGTATTGAAGTGTCCAGAAAAATCGATCCAGCCGTTTAATAGCATTTGCGCCAGGATATCCACAATTCCCGACCCACAAATTCCCCGGGGACGACTTCCTCCGATGGTGGTCAGTTTAAGTATGTTATCCTCGATAACTACACTATCCACAGCACCATCGGTAGCCTTCATTCCATTTTTGCTGATCCCACCTTCTAAGGCTGGTCCGGCGGCGCCGGCACCTGCCAGCAGGAAATTCTTATTTCCTAAAACCATTTCGCCATTGGTACCAATATCAATAAACAAACCCAGTTCTTCTTTTTTATGTAAATCACTCACCAATAAACCACTGAGAATATCGCCGCCAAAATAATTGGCCACCGAAGGTACGCAGTAAATCAAGCCTTCTATGGGTAAACTAATTTCCTGGGCGTCAAAAAAACCGGTATGATTAAAAACCGGAGTGAATGGGGCTTCAAAAATTGGCCATGGATCAATTCCTAATAAAAAGTGGATCATGGTTGTATTTCCGGATACAACCATAATTCCACAGGTTTCAGAAGCCACTCCGGTCCTTTCACTCAGCATCAGCATCAGCTCTCGAAAACTCTGGAGGGTACTTTCCTGAACTTCTTTTAAATGAAGGGGTTTACTTTTTGTATAAAATATCCGGCTTAGAATATCATCTCCAAAATCAATTTGATGATTGAAAATACTTTCTTCAGCCAGAATTTCTCCGGAATTAAGATCCACCAATTCCATGGTTACGGTGGTACTACCCAGATCGACGGCTAAGCCATAATGGCTTTTAGTGGTGTCCCCAGGTTCCAATCTGACAATTTCCCATTGGCCTTCATGTGCCACAAGGGTCAGGGTAATTTCCCAATTCGCTTCTCGGCAGAGAGGATAAATGGCTTTTAGAATTCTTTGGGATATTTCCACTTTTCCAAATTCTTTTTCCAAGGACTTCAGCAGACGCTCTTTGTCTCCAATAATATCCCCAATCCCAGGTGGTGTAATCTTTAAAAATACTTTTTTGCTAAGTGGTTTCATGTCATCATTCCTCATTATTGCTTTCTTTGGCTTTTCTAAATTGAATTTCAGCCTATATTATTTTCCGCTGACAGTTTCATAATGCCAGCCGCTGATGCCCCCAAGATTGTAGACATTTTTATAACCCATCTTGCTCATTTGCCCACTGGCGCTTGCGGATCGTCCACCGCTCAGGCAATAGACAAATGCGGTGGTATCTTTATCCGGTACAACCTTCTCGACTGCGGAAATATTTCCCAGCGGTAAATTGATGCTGTTTGGTATATGACTTCCTAAATATTCTGTTTTTTCACGGACATCCAATACCACAATGGTATTATCCGATTCCAGTCTGTTTTTCGCTTCTTTAGCCGATATTTTTTTGACTCCACTGTTTGATAAAAAATTAAACATATTTTTAACCTTCCTTTTATATAGTATAACCATCGGTTATCTTTGTAAACAAATATTATACTAAACCCACTTTGAAAACAGTGACAACATCACATAAAATAAGTTTCATCCATAAATCATCAACTGTTCACCTAAAAAACACTTCGTAATATTATGCTAGTTATATTATAATCAGTTAAGAGGTGAAGTTGATGTATAAAATATTAATAACCGATGATGAAGAAAAAATCAGAGCTCTGATTAAAAAATACGTCATTTTTGAAGGTCATACTGCTGTTGAAGCATCCAATGGAATGGAAGCTGTTGAAATATGTCAGAATGAATCCTTTGATATCATCATTATGGATATCATGATGCCTGAGCTTGATGGCTTTTCAGCGGTCAAGGAAATCCGCAAAAATCAGAATATTCCAGTCATCATGCTTTCTGCCCGAGGTGAAGAGTACGACAAGATCCATGGCTTTGAGCTGGGCATTGATGACTATGTGGTCAAGCCCTTTTCTCCTAAAGAACTGATGATGCGCATTGATGCCATTATGAAACGGGTGAATAAAAGCACCAATGAAGATCATGAGATCTTTGAAAAAGACGGTCTCTACGCCGATTTTACTGCCAGAAGAGTTTTGATTGATAAGGAAAGTATTTTGATGTCTCCCAAAGAATTCGATTTGATTTTTTATCTGATTAAAAATAAAAACATTGCTTTAACCCGTGAAAAGCTAATTACCGAGGTTTGGGGCTACGACTTTTATGGCGACGATCGCACCCTGGATACGCACATCAAACTGCTTCGAAAAAGTCTGGGCGACTACGCTAAGCTGATTACAACCCTTCGAGGGGTTGGTTATCGTTTTGAGGGTTGATTACCATTGAAAACTAAACGAAAATCATTCTTACAATGGAAAAAGGGAAATCCCCTTAGCATCAAATGGAAGCTTTTTCTTTTTCTTCTTGGCTTTTGTACTGTTCTATTAATTTTGCTCTGGCTCTTTCAGGTTGTTTTTCTGAATAATTTTTATAAAGCCATTAAAATCAATGAAATTAAAAGCGTTGCGAGCTCTATTGAAAAAAACATTGAATCAGACGACATCAGTACGATCATTGAGAATATCTCCCTTGACACAGATGTTTGCATTGAAGTTTTATCAGCAAATGGCGATGTGCTTTATTCGTCTCACGTGCTAAAAAATTGCATTATTCACAGCATGTCTACCTTTGAGAAAAATGAGTTGATTTCAAGAACTAATGCAAATAAAGGGGAATTTCTTGAATATTTTGACCGCACCAGCGTCTATCATCAAAATGAGTCGATTAATGACCAAATCCGAGAAGAAATCCCTGAAGATGACATTGATTTCAAAGCACCGATTCCGGAAAGAAGTCCCCAGCAAAGCATTGTCTATTCCAAAAGCATTGACGACAAAAGTGAGGATGGTGCTGTTGTTGTTATCAATTCTGTGATTTCACCCATTGACGCCACGGTTAATACCCTCCGAGTTCAGCTGTACTATATTACCGGATTTATGATTTTGTTTTCCGTTCTTTTGGCACTGATAATTGCCAAACGCGTATCCAAGCCCATTGAAGCCATTAATAAAAGTGCTAAAATGCTGGCTAAAGGTAACTATGACATCCGGTTTGCTGGCGGTGGATACAAAGAAATCAGTGAACTTTCCGATACTTTAAACTACACCGCTAAAGAACTTTCAAAAGTGGAATTGTTGCGACAGGAACTTATTGCTAATATTTCCCATGATTTACGCACTCCCCTTACTCTGATCAGCGGTTACGCCGAGGCTATGCGTGACCTTCCCAATGAAAACAATTCGGAAAATGCCCAGATTATTGTGGATGAAACCCAACGGCTCACAACCTTGGTGAATGATGTCATGGACATTTCGAAACTTCAATCCGGAACCCATACCATCGATCCCCTTAGTTATAATCTCACCGCCAACATTGATGAGACCGTTACACGAATGAACAAGCTCATGCATAGCGACGGGTATCATATTGATTTTGTCTATGATCAGGAAATCAGTCTTACGGCTGATGAAACCCGGATCTCCCAGGCGTTTTACAACCTTTTAATCAATGCCATTAATTATACGGGTTCGGATAAACGCATCACCGTTTCACAAACCATCATCAAAAATTGTGAAAACCCTTCAACCACCTGGGTGCATATCCAGGTGAAGGACACCGGCGAAGGGATCACCGCAGAAGATCTTCCGTATATTTGGGAACGCTATTACATGGTGGATAAAACACATAAGCGCGCTGTCACCGGCACGGGACTCGGCCTATCGATTGTAAAATCAATCATCGATATGCACGGCGGCAGGTATGGTGTTTCTTCAAAAATCAGCGAAGGTTCGATTTTCTGGTTCGATTTAAAAATTTAACCCCAGCTTCTCATAAGTCCAGATTTAGTGCAGATTGAGACTGCCCTTAAGGTAATTTGACAACCCCGTCCTGGGGACAATGGTAAATCGTTGTCGGCTGCATGATCGTACAGGCTAGCGCCTGTTCGCCATGATGCCGACAACTGATGTTACGATTGTCCCCAGGACTTACTTTCAACTTTGTCTATATTCGCAGAGGTGCAAAATTAATGCGTCTCTGCGACTGCAAAAAAATAAATGAAACAGGACCGACAATTTGTTACATCATGTTGTGTGCATCAATTCATACAGGCTACTGCCTCGTCTTGATGGACACAACATGATAACAATTGGTCGGTACAGTAGCTTCTCACTAACCTGAGATGTGCACTAATCGCACATCTCTTTTTTTATGCAAAATTCACATAAAAAACACAAGGTTAACAAGCTCTTAACAAATTGCTTTTGTATACTATAGCTAATAAAACATTTGGAGGTGCAACATGATCACTAAGACATTTAAACGCTATGAAAAAAAATATCAGCTGGATACATACCAATTTAATAAACTGTTACCCGAACTTTTACTTCACATGAACCCAAATGGTTATCTTTCAAGCAAAGACAGCTACCCGATTTATAATATCTATTTTGATACCGAAAACTTTGATGTTATCCGGCACTCCCTTTCAAAACCCTACTATAAAGAAAAGCTTCGTCTCCGAAGTTACACCATTCCTGAAACCGCCGAGGATTTGGTTTTCATCGAATTAAAAAAGAAAATCGGTGGTATTGTCAGTAAGCGTAGGGTACCCCTGACTTTAAAAGAAGCCAATGAGTTTATTGCCTTTGGACAATACCCCGAGAAATTAAAAGATCAGAGCCATCTGGTTCTTGATGAAATCCGCTATTATTTGGAAACCCACACTGTCGAGCCAAAAACGTACATCAGTTATGAACGCATGGCATTTGTTGGAAAAAGCGACCCGGAATTTCGATTAACCTTTGATTTTAATATCAAAACCAGAAAAGATTACCTTTCTCTTGACGCAGGCGATTTCGGCAGCCTTCTGCTTCCCAAAAACTACTACATCATGGAAATAAAAATCCTTGGTTCCATTCCATTATGGCTTTCTCACACGCTGTCCGAGTTGAAAATATACAGTTCCAGCTTTTCCAAATATGGAACTGCCTACAAAAAATATCGGAAGGAAAGCTTTGGTGCAGTATTCAATTTCCCAGTTCAGCAAAATTCAGTATGTCAAAATCCAACATATCAACAACCAATATATCAAAATTCAGCAATGAAGTATTAGACAATTCAATCAAATCAAAAGGAGAAATTTATGTTAGAATCCCTGTTTACATCATCCGTCACCGAAACGCTTACCATTGAAACAACCCTAAGCGTCATTTTCGCTGCCTTACTTATCGGCCTGTTCATTAGTATGATTTACATTAAAACCCGGGGTAAAGAAGGTTATTCGCCAGGGTTTACCATAACCTTAATCATGCTGCCGGCCATTATTGCCATTATTATTCTGCTGGTTGGCAACAACGTCGCCCGGGCTTTTAGTCTGGCAGGCGCTTTCAGTCTTATTCGTTTTCGAAGTGCCCCCGGAGATCCCATTGATATTTCCTATGTTTTTTTCGCCCTGGCTGTTGGCCTTGCCTGCGGAATGGGATATATTCTTTATGGTGCCCTCTTTGCAATCATCCTGTGTTCGGTGATGGTCATCCTAAATCTAACTAATTATTCAAAATCTAAAACCAACAATATGCAACTTAAAATCACTATTCCTGAAGATTTGGATTACCAGGACTGCTTTAATGATATTTTAGGCGACTATACCCAGAGTTTTAAGCTGCTGCGGGTTAAAACCTGTGATTTCGGTGCCCTATTTGAAATCATTTATCTGCTTCACCTGAAAAAAGATATCAATCAAAAAGAGTTTATCGATAAATTACGGTGCCGAAATGGAAACCTAAGCATTGTTTTAAACACAGAAATACTTGATGAAAAAACCTATTTAGTATAACGCATAAATACTACGATCGATTTAAATGAGACCCTTGCCATCACCGGCGCTACCCGCCGGATTTCCAGGTAGGATCTACCCTTAGTTTGGCCCAGCCAATATAAAAAATATATTGGCTGGGCCAATTTTGTCTTTAATATTGTCACAATTTGATTTATAATGGTAAAGTGACTTTATGATATCATATGGATCTTACGAAATAGTTTTCAATGGGGAGAACGATTAACAAAGTAACCATATAATACTATATTGCTTGCCAAATAATTTTCAAAGGGGAAAATTTATGAATCTTCAACGACCAAATGGCAATGATGCCACCGGAACCTTTAATCGTTCCAAAAATGTTACACCTTGTTCTGGTATTTGCTCACGATGCGTGGATGGATGTCGCGGTAATTGCGAAATCTTCAAGGCAACTTTCAGAGGAAGAGAACTCATTTATCCAGGTCCTTTCGGTGATGTAACCGCAGGCGGAGACAAGGATTATCCAATCGATTATTCCCACCTCAATATCCAGGGGTATGCACTGGGTGCAAAAGGATTACCAAACGGCGCTGTCGGAACCCCTGATAACGCGCGTTTTCCCAATGTCAATACCGAAACATCCTATGGCTGGGATAAAAAAGTAAAAATGAGCCTGCCAATTTTTACCGGAGCACTTGGTTCCACCGAAATTGCCCGTAAAAACTGGGATCATTTCGCAATTGGCGCAGCCATTTCCGGCGTTACAATCGTCTGCGGCGAAAATGTTTGTGGTATTGATCCACGCCTTGTGTTGGATAAGAACAATAAAGTGATCGAAGCTCCGGATATGGATCGCCGCATCGAAGCTTATCGGAAATATCACAACGGCATGGGCGAAATCCTTATCCAAATGAACGTCGAAGACACCCGTCTTGGAGTTGCCGAATACATTATCAATAAACACAAAATTGAAACCATTGAGCTTAAATGGGGACAAGGTGCAAAATGCATCGGCGGCGAAATCAAAGTTAATACCATTGAACGAGCCATGGAACTTCAAAAAAGAGGCTATATCGTAACTCCCGATCCGATGGATCCTGTCATTCAGGCTGCCTTTAATGATGGCGCCATCAAAGAATTCGAACGTCACAGTCGTCTTGGCTTTGTTACTGAAGAAGGCTTTATGGAAGAAGTTGCACGATTAAGAGCACTGGGTTACAAACGCATCACCTTAAAAACTGGTGCCTATGGTCTCAGAGAATTAGCAATGGCCATGAAATTCTGTTCGAAAGCCAAAATCGATTTATTAACCATCGATGGTGCTCCCGGCGGAACCGGCATGAGCCCATGGCGTATGATGGAAGAATGGGGCATGCCTTCCTTATACCTACATTCCGCAGCCTATGAATTCGCACAGATCCTGGCAGCCAATGGAGAACGTGTGCCCGATTTAGCATTCGCCGGCGGCTTCAGCAGTGAAGATGGTGTATTTAAAGCACTGGCTCTGGGCGGACCTTATACAAAAGCCGTATGCATGGGACGAGCGCTTATGATTCCTGGTATGGTCGGCAAAAATATCGAACAATGGATTAAAGAAAATAATCTACCAAAAACCGTAAGTGAATTTGGATCAACTCCAGAAGAAATCTTTGTTAGCTACCAACAAGTAAAAGATATGGTTGGCTCAAAGGAAATCAAAAATATTCCTCTTGGTGCCATCGGTATTTTCAGCTACTCCGATAAAATCCGTGTTGGTTTACAACAGCTTATGGCTGGTGCACGATGCTTTGACGTCGACAGCATTACTCGTAATGAGTTAATGTCCTTAACCGAAGAATGTGCAAAAGTCACAAAAATTCCATATCTCATGGATTGTTACCGTGATGAAGCAATGGCGATTTTAAAAGGCTAATTTTTACAAATAATAAAGGGGCCAACATCTTAAGGATATTGGCTCCTTATTTATTAACAAATTCCATATCATAAATCAAATGCGTAAACTTTTTTACTTCAAACGCCTGTATAATTTGAACCTTATCCAAAATAATGTTATACTGAATCATATATCAAATCGAGGTGAATTCCATTGATCGATAAATCTTTTGCTGAAAAATTCATTGAAGAAATTCGGAAGTATTCATCCTATAATTTTCTGGTATTCAATCGGAAAGGTATTATCCTGGCAGCTACCGAGAAAGATCGGGAAGGTGCTTTTCATGAAGCCTCTTACAGCATGATGCAGGAGAATAAAGAGATGATAATTATTCAGCATGAAGATGTGAAGAACTATCTGGGTGTGAAATGCGGTATCGATATCATTGTTTCACATAATCATAACGTCATTGGTGCAATCGGTATCACTGGGCTGCCGGAAGAAGTGCACTCTACCGCCATGCTTGCCAAAATGACCTTTGAAGTCATGTTTGACTACGATAACTTTAGAAAGCAGACCCGTCAAAATAATAACAAAAACGAAGAATTTTATGGAATGCTTTTGGCCAGCGATCCAGAGAATACCGATAAATTAAATACCCTGGCAAAAAAACTTGATATTAAGAATGATATTCTAAGAATACCCATTGCTATCACCACAACCAGCAGCAATGAAAACATTGTTTTAACCTCGATTCAAAAGAGTCTTCAATTCACAAATCAGGATTTTGCATTTATCAGCAGAAAACAAACGGTTGTGGTATTTAAAAGCCTCAATGAACCTTCATCCGACCTTTTCAAAGAATACCGAACAGCAATTTTTAATTTTCTTTTTCCTATTTGTAAAACACTGGAAGAGAAAAACGTTTCTTACAACTATTATGTCGGCAGCTTTCAAAAGAGCTTTAACAACTATCATTTCGCATATAAGCACTGTCTGTGGTTAATTGAGCGCCACCGGTCGCTTTCATTTTTCTATGATTATGTTGATGCCTATATTCAATCGGTGATTCCGATGCAAGAGCTTAATGGCATTTATCAAGTCCTTGGAGCTGTAATGGATGAAAGTATGCGAAAGGATTTTTTTGAACTATTTACCGTTTTAAGAGACTGCAACTATAACCTCGTTGATAGCAGCAGGAAACTATATATTCACAAAAACACACTGATTTTCCGACTTAGTAAATATAAAAATTTTTTCGGTTTTAATCCGTTACATGATGCAGAAGACAGAGCATTTGCAAATTATTTATGCAACTTTATAAATTTGATGAGTTAAAACAGATGCTCATCCTCCGTTACCAGGTTTTTAAACAGTTTAAATTTTCAAAAAAGAAAGCTATCTAATCGCCGCTTAGATAGCTTTCTTTTTTAGTTTTCTTTTTTATAAGGGGTATGATTCCAACCCAGGGAGCGGTTTAACGCCTCACACCAACCGGCATATTTTACTGTCCGTTCTTCCTCGGTGATTTCCGACTCAAATGATTTTTCAATTTTCAATGAATCATGGAAATCTTCAACTGTCCAGAAGCCTGTGGCCAAACCTGCCAGTTGGGCAGCTCCAAGACTATCTGCCTCAATTAAAAATGGCCGATCAACCCAGGCGTTCAACATATCCGCCATCATCTGAGAAAGCAGATCATTTTTAGCATCAGTTCCCACAACTCTGATATAGTCTATTTTAATCCAAGTTTCTTTTTCAACGGCATCCAAAATATCTTTTAATCGGTAAACAATCCCTTCCAAGGCTGCTCTTACAAGGTGCGCATTGGTGGTTCCACGATTAATACCAAAAATCGTTCCTCTGGCAAAAGAATCGTGATAAGGCACACTGATTCCTGCCAGTGCCGGTATAAAATACACACCATTGGTATCTTCTGCTGAACGGGCAATCATTTCGGACTCCAACGAGTTGGAAATAATCCCAAGTCCCTCTTGCAGCCACTGGAGCACCGAACCGGTCTCCGAATCAAAACCCTCCAGAGCATATTCAGTTTTTTTGCCGATTTTCCATGCAATCACTGTGTTTAATCCGAAATCAGAAATAACACATTCATTACCCATATAAATATCAATAATAGAAACGGCTTGATTCATAATCTTACACGTTCCTCGGGTATTACAGCACACTGCAAATAAAGCTGCCTGCTGATCGCCAATGTCACTGCCGATTGAGATTTCCCCGCCGAAAATTTCTTTCTTAGTCTCTCCAAAATCCCCGGTATCATTCACAACTTCAGGATAAATCTCTGTACTTATTTCCAGAGTATCTAAAAATTCTGTATACCAGCTTTCGGTTTTTAGTTTGAAACTGCCCATTAACGATGCGTTGGAATAACTCACCACATGTTTTTTACCGCCAGTCAGCTTCCAAATCAACCAGGTGTCAATTGTTCCAAAAAGCGCTTCTCCCGCCCTTATTTTTTCTTTAATTAGCGGAACATTTTCAATATACCAATTGAGTGTCAAAGAAGAATAAGCAGGTGAAACCTTCCAACCCATCGCCTTTCTGGCACGTTCGCCCCAAGGTCCGGCATTAATTTCCCGGCATTTGGCATACGTACGATTATCCTGCCACGTAATGGCATGATACAATGGTTCTCCTGTATTTTTATCCCAGACCAGACAGGTTGATCGCTGATTGGTGATTCCTAATGAAATGATTTCATCTGCTTCGATATTGGAATCAGTCATAGCCTTTTTGCACAATTTGACGCTTTTATCATAAATTTCCATTGCATCATGTTCAACTCTATCATTTTCAGGGGTAAACTGAGTGAATTTCTCAAATGCCTTGGCAATAATATTAAAATTTTTATCATAAATTGAAGCCTTAATCTCATTGGCACCTGCACTGATTACTAAAACATATTTTTTCAAACTTTAGCTCCTTTATTGTTTTTACCCTGAGGCTCAATTTCTTGTTATCTTACTATCCTGCGATTAATTGCATTATATCATATTGTCTTTTTTAAGCAATTATTCTTGTATGTATTACAGTTAACAAGCAAAGAGAAAGTCTATGCAAAAATAAAATTATTGAACCAGTGTTTTAATCAGGTATTTACCACAGAACCTCCATTAATGGGAACCGTCTGACCAATCACATACGAAGCATCATCAGAAAGAAGGAATGCGATGACATTGGCTACCTCGACGGGTTCTCCAAAGCGTCTCATTGGAATACTATTTGTCCATTTCTCCATTTTTTCAGCAGATCCGGACATAGTCATCGGTGTGCGGATAACTCCTGGTGCCACACAGTTGATGCGGACACCGCTCGTCGCTACTTCATACATTAAAGAACGGGTGAGACCCTGCATCGCAGCTTTGGTTGCGCTGTAATTGGTATGCAAGGCACTTCCCCGAATCCCTGCCTGAGAACCGAAGACGATGATGGACCCATATTTACGTCTGATCATCTGAGGTAAAACCATACGCGTCACAAGAAACACACCGTTAAGATTAATATCAATGGTTTGTTTCCAGTCCTCAAATGTCATATCCGTAAACATTTTATCACGATAAATACCGGCAGCTGCTACAAGGTAATCAATTTTTCCATATTTCTTCATGCAGGCATCAACCATGGCTTGAACGCTTTCTTCACTGGTTACATCTAAAACTGAGCCATCCGCATCGATTCCTTCTGCGGCTATTTCGGCCACAGCGCCATCCACACATTCTTTGGTAATATCGCCAATAAATAATTTGCATCCATTTAAGCCCATTTTTTTTGCGGTGGCTTTTCCAATACCTCCTGCCCCGCCGGTTATGAGTGCTACTTTATCTTTAAATTCTTCATAATTTGCCATTTTAATTTCTCCTTCTAGTAATGAAGTATCGGCATTTGCTAAATCCCGATACTTGTTGATATTAATGGGTTATTACACCAATTTATATAAATTTCCCCTCCCATAAATGATAAAATAAAGGTGGTAAACGAATATTTCACTGAAACAGGAGGGAAAATTTATAGCTTTTGAATCATTTTTATTTGTTTACATGATTGACAACGTCGTGAACTAAATCGCTTACAGACGGCCATAATGCAATGTATTTATCCAAGAAGAACTTATATTCTTGATGATTCGCAGCATCAGGTGTGTAAAACTTAACCACTTCAACCATATTTTCCGCGGCTTCTTCAAGCGATGCATACAGCCCATATCCCACAGCCCCTGCCATTGCATCGCCGAGGCAGCCAGCACTCTGGCTTTCCCTTGTAATATAAATGGGGATGCCTGTTACATCTGCGTGAATCTGCAACCACAAATCAGACTCTGCCATTCCGCCGCAAGCGTATATCTTTTCTACTTTATAACCACATTCATCCATTGCTTTTAAACAATGGGCGGCTCCAAAAGCCACACCTTCCAGAATTGCACGAGCAATATGTTTTGTTTCATGACTTAATGAAAGCCCGACGAACATGCCACGAGCCAATGAATCCGAATAAGGAGCCCGATTCCCCTGGAAATAGTCCAGCATTATCAAACCATTGCATCCAATGGGAACACTTGCCGCATATTTATCCGCAATGTTATATAAGGTAAAGCCGCCGGCTTCAGCTTCGTCAAACCAGGATTTAGGCGCTAAGTTTTTCTTGAACCAATTCAAAACCGAACCGGAAGAAGACTGTCCGCCTTCTACCAAACTGGTATCATCAATTGCGCAGTTAGGATAAGCACCATTGACGCCTTCAGCATGAAATTCTTTTTCGGACAAGCCAAACAGACAAGTGGAGCTGCCTCCAATCATAGCCATACCGCCCGGGGCAACGCTTCCAACCCCAAGCATACAGGCACAAGCATCAAAAGCACCTTCTATTACTAAAGTATCTTCACAAAGACCCAATACAGATGCCGCTTCAGCTGAAACTTTTCCTAATACCTCGCCGGTCTTCAAAATATTTTCTGGAATTTTTTCCAATAAATCCCCTAAACCGATTGTTTCATAAAAATCTTTTTGCCAACCGCCAGCCAGGTCATCATAAAACCAACGGAAAGCCGCAATGGAATTATCTACGGTTTTCTTACCGGAAAGTTTCCAGTTCATCCAACTGGTATACTCAAAAACAGTTTTTGTTTTTCCCCAAATTTCAGGCTCATTTTCTTTAATCCATAAACACTTTGGAATCAGGCTTTCTGCCGGCACTCCTGATTTATAATAGTGATTCATTCTGTGACCGGCATCGGAAATCCGCTGTGCTTGATCAGCCGCACGAACATCCATCCATAGAATCGGCTTACGTAAAATATTATCATCTTTATCAAACAGCACCACGGTACTAGTTGTTCCATCACAGGTAACTGCTGCGATATCTTTAGCTTCAACCGCAGAATTTTTGATTGCTTTTGGAATAGCAGCCTTCATTGCTTCCCACCATTCGGAATCATCCTGTTCTGCCCATCCGCTCTTGGGGAAGTAGGTATCATACTCCACAACCTCGTAACCCATGTTTTTACCCTTTTCATCGAAAATAGCAACACGAAGGCTACCTGTACCACCATCAATACCCATAAAATACTTTGCCATAAAAATCAGACCTCCTAATTATTAATAAGGGAGTACTGTCCGAACACATCAGCGTTCGAAATCACTCCATTTTATTTAATTTAACGCTCTGAGAAAAAGTTTCATAGTGTAATTGTCATGTTCAGTTTAAGATGCACTGGCAGGAAAAAGGTTAACAATCAACAAATGCAATCGTTTGCAATATTGGTGCATTTACCGCTGCTCTTTTGAAGAATATTATTATTGGCAGTGTCCTCCCTTTTTCCTGCCGACAGTTGAAAAGAAAACTCTGTCAGCCAATTGGAAAACGTTCTTTATTTATATAATTCTATGTCATCCGATAATGTTTGTATATATTTCTAAAGCACGTAAAAATATAGAAATTTTAGTTCAAACAAATAATCGCATTTGTACTAATAGACTAAATAATTATAGTGTTTATTGTTTCGATGGCCCATTCAAAAAGAATAATTTTTTTCTGCATATTCACTGACAAATAAAAATCGTTCGTAGGAAGCCATGGATCTTGTCTTATGCTAAAGGAAAAGATCCGTTTCAATCAATTGTTTTTTCCTGAGCGGACTATTTTTTTGAGGTTCATCATCGGTATTAACTACTGCCAGCCTGGGTTAAATTCGCTTCTGCTTTTTCTATTAGTAAAAGTTTATTATTGGGGTATAATACTCATTAAGGAGACAGGGGTAAACCTCTGTATAATAACATTTATGTATTATCTGTTTAACGGTTTGTGTATACTCATTTCAATAATATTTATGTGGCGCACGCCCTTTCTGCCAAAAAAGGATGCACTCCCTGAATATAAAACAATTTCTGTGATTATCCCTGCTCGAAACGAAGCACAAAACCTGCCCCTTCTTCTGAAAGCTCTAAAAAAACAAAGCATTCTGCCCTTAGAAATTATTTGTGTAGATGACGAATCCGAAGATCAAACAGGTCAGATTGCTGAGAGCTTTGGTATCACAATAAAAAGCATTATTTCCAAGCCAGACGATTGGACCGGAAAAACCTATGCCTGCCAACAAGGCGCCATTCTTGCCAAAGGAGAGTTACTCCTTTTCTTAGATGCGGATGTGAGACCGTCTCCAGATGCCATCAAAATACTTCTCCAGCGATACATTAATAAAAAAGATGTGATTTCAGTGCAGCCCTTCCATCTTGCTGAAAAAGTCTATGAAAAACTGGCCTTGTTTTTTAATCTCATTGCTGTTTACTCCCTTGGTTTAGGAGTTCCTTTTAAAAACCAGGTCAACGGTTCCTTCGGTCCGGTCACCCTCATAAACCGCAGGGAATTTTTCAAGATCGGCGGGTACGAATCTGTTCGTCATTCTGTTTTAGAAGATTATGATTTCAGCGTTGTCTTAAAACGGGAAGGCTATCGGCTTAAACGGTTTATGGGCGGCAATCTTATCGGATTTAGAATGTATCCCGGGGGCCTTAAGGATCTATTCGGAGGCTTTTCTAAAAATATGGCCAGCGGTGCTCTGAAATCCCCCTTATGGCTAATCCTGGTTCTTGTTTTAATGCTGGGAGCTTATACCGAAAGTGTCATCTTATTAACCCAGGGGCTGATGACCCAGAATATTTCGCTTATTTGGCCAGGTTCCCTTTTTTACGCCCTCACCGTTATGATTTTATTTTGGCGAGGCCGCTGTGTGGGATCCTTTGGATTTCTGACCGCCCTTTTTTATCCCATTCCCCTGTTGTTTTTTTATCTTGTTTTTATCTACTCTCTATTTTCAAAACTGGTGCTCAAGCGAACCTACTGGAAGGGACGAAAAATCAAATTATAAAGGAGCCTAACCATGCAGTTTATTTTTTTACCACCGTGGCTGACGATTTTAGTGTGTTTTATTGTGTGGCCAATCCTGCAGATCACAATTGCGCTTGTGTTCAACCATTTATCGGATTCCAAGATTTTAAATTTTTCAAACTGTTTAAGAACCCGAACCTGGGAAGATGACGGCAAATTCTATAAACGTTTTTTTAGAATCAGCTATTGGCAAAAACTCCTTCCTGATGGGGCTGCGGTTTTAGAAAGCGGTTTTCGAAAAAAGTCGCTTCAGCAAATATCAGTTCCTTATTTGGATAAATTCATTGTAGAAACCTATCGAGCTGAGCTCATTCATATTTTTGCTATTTTGCCTTTTTGGGTTTTCGGTTTCTGGTCACCACCCATTGTTATTTTGTATATGCTTTTTTATGCTTTGGCGGTGAACTTTCCCTGCATTCTTCTCCAGCGTTACAACAGACCCCGGCTTATTCGCCTTCGGGATCGGCTGATTGAAAAAGAAAATCACGATTCTTAGAATAATGCAGCTATTTTTAATTGAAATTTAAAGGGTCCTTATGTAAAATGAGATTAATAAATACAACCAATGCAAAATTAAAAAGGAGACTAGGAATATGGGATTTAAAGATCTATTTAAAGATGTTACCGATCTGGCTAAAGATAGTATTGATTCGATTCAAGCGGAAGTTGCACTAAGAAAAGAGGAGCAACAGCGTCTGAGAGAAGAAATGGAAAACCGCATTAAAAACTTTACCGACGACCTCACATCAAAGCTTCTAAATAACACTGATCCAAAGGCGCTTCCTTTTATTAATGCAAGCGATGAGGTGCTGCTGGACTACACTCGGGATTTTTTCAAGAAACTGTTATTGCCTGCCAATAGTTCATCCGCCACAAAAATTGATATGCATCCCAACGATGAAAAAGCCTTAAAGAATATCCTGAAAACCTTTCCTACCTACACCCTTTCGGAAAAATTTCTGTTGCGGTTCAAAGACTCCAAAGGTCAGATTATACTTATCACAACCAGCAACCTTTATTTCAAAGTTATTTTCCCCGAAAACAATTCTTTTTTCAGCGTTGGATCTGTGCCGAAAGACAAAATAGCTGACATTAGCCTTAATAAAAATGATGAACACTTTCAACTCCTTGTTAATAACATCCCCTTAATCACTTCGGATAGTGACGAGGTTAAAAATTCAGATTTCATAACCATATCGGAATATCTCTATCGTATCAAAACCAATGATTTTACCATTACTGATGATCAGGTCGATGCCTTTATTCAATCAAAATTAAATCCGGGTACATTGGAAATTGTTAAAACCCTTACCGAACCCCATGAAAAGCTCGTCTATTTTGCCTGGGGCCTGGATAGCGCCGCTTCTAAAAAGTTTTTATTGTGCACCGATAAACGTATCGTTCTCTATGACCGGGATTTAGATGAAAAGAAGAGTTTCGATTATAAAGAAATTACTTCACTGACAACCAAACAAAGCACGGTAAGCTTTCTAGACCTGTCCCTGACCTTGGGAATGAATCCCAATGATACCGAGATCCATACTAAAGATGCTATTGAAACCATCAGTATTCTCTATGCAAGAGAAGCAGAACGCGTGATTCAAATTTATAATACGCTTAAACCGGAAGGTTCGACCAGGGAGGCTTCTGAAAACCCAAGCTCTGAACAATCAGCAGCCAACCCCCAGCAGCCGGAAACGCCAAAAGAAGATCCCATTGCAATGATTGAAAAATTAGCCGGCTTGAAAGAAAAAGGAATCATCACTGAAGACGAATTCAACCAGAAAAAACAAGAACTGCTGGCAAAATTATAAACTTTAGTCTCAGCAAAAAAAGGTGTCTGTTATTCCGTGAAATCCGGTAATAACAGACACCCTTTTAATTATTTCTGTTCTTCTTTTTTAAGCGCCTTGTAAGTGGCGACACACATCAATATGATAATGATCACAAATGGCAGTGCCATAATAATTGAGGTGTTTCGCATGGCCACCAACCCGCCGCTTAAAAGCAGCACAATGGCCATCAGGGACAATACAGTGCCCCATATCATTTTGATTTTATTGTCCGGATTCAAATCCCCGTCCCTTGAGAACATGGCAATCACAAAGGTTGCCGAATCCGCCGAGGTTACAAAAAAGGTTGTAATCAGGATGATGGCAATAAATGAAATTATTTGCCCAAACGGCAGGTATGACAGAGTCACAAATAAACCGACCGTCACGTCATTGGTGACCGCGGTGACAATGTTAAACCCTTCAAATATCTCAAAATACAAGGCGGTCCCACCAAAAACAGTGAACCAGATACAGCAGAAAACGGCCGGCATAATAATTACACCTAAGACAAACTCTTTGATGGTTCGGCCTTTGGAAATGCGCGCAATGAAGGTTCCCACAAACGGACCCCAGGAAATCCACCAGGCCCAATAAAAGATGGTCCAGTTGCCCAGCCAGGGATCATTTTCAAAGGGAGTCAGGGCCAGACTCATAGGCAGAATGTTTTGGATATAACCGCTCAGGCTCACCAGAAAGGTATTAATAATAAAGACGGTTGGCCCAAAGAAAAACACAAAGATTAACAGTGCCACCGCAATAATAATGTTGGTATTGCTGAGGATCTTGATCCCTTTATCTAAACCGGTGGTGGCGGAAATTAAAAACAGAATGGTAATGACTACAATAATGATGATCTGCACATTAATATTATTGGGCACATGAAAGAGAGTTGCCAGTCCCCCATTAACCTGTAAGGCGCCCATGCCCAGGGAGGTGGAAACACCGATAACGGTTAATACCAGCGCCAGAATATCCACGGCTTTGCCTATCGGCCCCTTGGTTTTTTCACCCAGAAGCGGGTATAAGGTGGAGCTGATTAAACACGGCTGTTTCTTTCGGAATGTGGCATAGGCCAAAGCCAGGCCGACAATGGCATAAATCCCCCAGGGATGAAGCCCCCAGTGCAAAAAAGCATACCGGAAGGCCATCAAGGCGGACTGACTGGACTCTGCTTCAATTCCCAGCGGCGGCTGGGCATAATGAAAAACCGGTTCGGCAACGCCCCAAAACACCAGGCCAATGCCCATGCCGGCACTGAACAGCATGGCAAACCAGGAAAAATTCGAATACTCCGGGCGATCATCATCGTCCCCTAAACGAATCCGGCCGTATTTGCCAAACGCCAGTACTAAGGTGAAAATTAGGACGCCTAAAACCGCCGCCAGATAAACCCAGCCCAGATTATTTGTAATCAGTCCAAACAGCGTGTCCGTTACCATTAATAAAGTCTCCGGAAATAAAAAACCGAAACCCAAAAAAAGCAATAAGAGAATAATTGAAATATAAAAGACCATCTTGTTTCCTTCCCTTTTCCAGTAATAGGTGCCAAAATTTTAAAGAATCAAACTTTGCCACTTTACTATTCCTACATAGCGATTGGGTATATTGTACCATGTAAACGTATACTTTTCTAGCTGATTTAATCGTTAATCCTTCATTTCCTATACCCTGATCCTATTGTAAAGAGCGCCAAATTTTATTTATTAAATTTTGGCGCTCTTTGGTATTCTTAGCTCTCTATTCTATTAATTTAGTAATTGTTTGCACAATTCCACTGCTTCATCTGCAGTTTCAGCCCAGCCATCAGCACCGATTTCATCTCCCCATTTTTTACTGGTGGGACCGCCGCCAATAATCACCTTGTAATTGTCTCGGATGTTCTGATCACTCAGATACTCAACCAAAACTTTTTGAGATTTCATGGTTGTTGTGAGCAATGAACTGGCAGCTAATATTTTAGCCCCTACCTCATCAGCCTTTGCAACAAAATCTTCGGCCTTTTGATCAATCCCGATATCATAGACTTTAAAGCCTGCTGCGGTTAAGAGTGCGCCTACAATGTTTTTTCCAATATCATGGATGTCACCTTCCACAGTGCCCAGCACAATTTTTCCCTTATCTTCATAAGAGCCTTCACCTTCACCAGCAGCCAGTACGCCTTCCAATACATCCATTCCGGCCTTCATTGCATCAGCTGCCATCATAACATCCGGTAAGAAAGCCTCACCATTTGTCCAGCTTTTACCAACTTCTTCAATTCCCTTGATAAATCCAAGCTGAACCGCTTGAACCGGATCGATTTTTTCTGCTACTACTTTTTCTGCCAACTCAACTGCTAATTCCTCGTCGCCATCGATAATCGCTTCTTTAATTTCTTCAAAAATTGCGTTCATTATATTCTCCCTTAATTCTATTATTTTTATTTTCTAACATAAGCTGATCCTTGACGTCTGTTTATATGAAACAATTTTTACACTCTACNNCGCCTCGACGTTACAAAATTGTTTATATAAACAGACATCAAGGTATAAGAGTTATATTTTTAATTCTTAATTATTTATATTATTTTTTGAGTAATTCTTTTGAACGTTCTTCAATGTATGTCAGGATTTTTTCATTTACTTCCGGGTCCAATGCTGGAGGCACATAGCTTGCCAGAACTTCCTGCCATTTAAGCTTGGCGCGCTGATTGGTATCCAGGCTATCCTTTGACCATCCGTCAAAGGATTGGCGATCGCTTAGGGCTGGTCTGAAAAATTCAAGTTTAAAGTTTTTTCGAGTATGTTTCTGGGTTAAGAAATGACCGCCAGGCCCAACTTTTTCGATAACATCAAAGGCCATTTTTTCATCACTGTCACAATCAAAACCCTTCAGGTATCTTAAAATCATTCCTGCAATTTCATCATCAACCATAAACTTTTCATAGGACATGGCCATGTAGTACTGCAGAATTCCTGCGGTATGCATCACAAAATTCACACCGGTGGTACTGGCTGCAAAGAGAACCATCATTGATTCATAGCCTGCCTGGGCATCTACTGTTTTAGAATCCGTTAATCCACCGCCGCCGCGGCAGGGAACACCGTAAAATCTTGCGAATTGAGCACTTGCTGAAGTAAACAATGCATTTTCAGGGTTCCCAATCGACAACGAACCGGTTGACATGTCGGTTACTGCTGATGTTGAGCCATATACTACTGGAGTGCCTGGATTAATACACTGAGCCAGGGTGATCCCTGCCAGTACTTCGGCATTCTGTAATGATAATGCTCCTGCCATGGTGGCCGGACCAGTTGAGCCGGACATTACCAGTGACGCAATAACCATCGCCTGGCCTGTTTCCGCATAAGCCATTAAGCCCCCAAGCATACGATCATCATATTTAAGTGGGGTCACTGAATTAATTAAGCAGATCAACGCCGGTTTTTCTTTGATGACATCCATTCCGCCATGAAGCAAGGCAGTCATTTCGATGGAATCTTTAGCGTGTTCATATCCTGATGAACTACCCATAAAACATTTATCGGAATTGATAATATGGCTGTAGGCCATTTCCAAATGACGAATTTCATCTTCTACATCCGTTGGTTCAACCACTGTTCCACCGGTCATATGCATATTTTTACTGGCACCGGCTAATTTAACAAAATTGTTATAATCATCCATGGTTGCATCTCTTTTTAGACCATCTGCTTCATAAACAAAGGGTGCTCCGTAGCCTGGCATATAAATAATATTCTCGCCGCCGCAAACCAGGTTGTGTTCCGGGTTACGGGCATGTAATGTAAATTGTGAAGGGGCTTTTTCAACCATATTTTCGACAAACTCAGGATCAAAATAAACCCGGTGACCTTCAACGCGTTGACCATGTTTTTTGAAAATTTCAATGACTGGGTCGTAGGAAAACTCAACCCCAATTTCGTTTAAAATCTTCATGCTGTTTTTATGAATCTTGTCCACTTGTTCTATTGTTAAAATATCAAATTTTGGTAACATCATAAATACCTCTTCTTTTCTTATTTTAGTACGTACTAATCGATTGCCTTTTGAGCACTGCCAACATCTTTAAACTCATTGCTCTTTTTTAATAATTGACTTTCTGAATAATCTGCTTTTAATGCCTTAAGAATACTGAAACACATAACAATCATAATTAACATATATGGGAATGCCGCAACAATGGAAGCTGTTTGTAAAGCCTTCAGCGCCGATGTTCCGCCTACAAGAATTAACATAATGGTGATTAAACCCTGAGCAATTCCCCAGCCGCCTCTTAATTTTTTGTCAGGATCCATGTCTCCGCCGGAAGTCAGCATGGCTAAAACATAGGTTGCCGAATTGGCTGCGCCAACAAAACAAACGACGATTAATACAATGGCCAATATGGAGGTAATCCCATATAAGGGCAGCTGCTGTAACAATGCGAACAGTGCTGTGGTATAATCTGCGCCAACGGCTGCTTCAATGAAACCATTGGAAATAGTATTCAGATTAAATGCTGCTCCGCCGTAAATGGCAATCCAAATCAGCGAGAAGCCTGCTGGCAAGAGCGACACTGCCAAAATAAATTCCCGGATGCTTCTGCCTTTTGAAACCCGTGCCACGAACTGTCCAACAAATGGAGCCCAGGCAATCCACCATGCCCAGTAGAAAATGGTCCAGCCATTTAGCCATTCAACATTTCCCATCCAGAAGGTTTGACCCACAAGATTCTGGATATATGAACCCAATGTATTGGTGAAATTATTTAAGATAAATACACTGCCGCCGAAAACGAAGATAAATACCATAAATGCAATGGATAACCAGATTTTAAGATTGGCTGCTGCCTGCATGGCTTTGTGCAGTCCGGAAACGGTTGCCAAGGTGAATATAACGGTTATGATCGCGATAATAATCGAAACCGTTATCGGCGTTGATTCAATTCCCCAGATATATTCAAGACCGGTGGCAATTTGAGTCGATCCAAGACCCAGGCTGGTCGCAACCCCGAAAATGGTTGCAAAAACAGCGATGATATCAATGGTCTTGCCAATAGGTCCGTGAATTCTTTCTCCGATTAGCGGATAAAAAGCGGAACTGATTAAGAACGGCAAATCCTTGCGGAATTGGAAATATGCCAGTCCCAAGCCGCCGATTGCGAAGATTACCCAGGGATGGAGTCCCCAATGGAAAAACGATACCCGCATGGCCAGTTCCATAGCTGATTGTGTTCCGCCTTCTCCCATGGGAGGGCTGAGAAAATGCATGATTGGTTCGGAAACCGACCAGAATACCAAACCAATTCCCATTCCTCCGCCAAATAGCATTGAAAACCATTGAAAGTTTGTGAATTCCGGTTTATCATCATCCTTACCCAATTTGATCTTGCCATACGGACTGATAACAAGCCCGATGGCAAACACAATAAATAACCCCACTGCCAATAAATACAGCCAACCAAAATTTGTGGTAATCAATGCAAACAATTGATTGAATACCGCGTTGGTAGCCTCAGTAAAGAACATACTCACCAGTACGAAAAGAGCTGCTATTACAATTGATACATATAAAACAGTTCGATCCTTAGCTTTTTTTTCCTGCATTTTAGTTAATCCCCCTTTTAATTAGAATTGACTTGAAGAAACTTTTTAAAATATTTTCATGAGAGGTGTATCAAGCGTTCCTAATTTTGTACCGGTTATTTTGTTGCAATAAGACAACATCGCATCAGTTGTTGCCACTGCCTGATATACCCAGGCTGCATTGGCCATCGGGCCATATAAAATAAAGTCTGCTCCGTGTGTCACTGGAAATGTGAAAACCGAGGCGCCAGCCGCTTCAAAATATGGGCTTCCCTTTGATCTCATTTTCTTCCATAGATATAATGCATTGGAGGATGCACAGCCGCCGGGATAACCATATTGTTCTTTTATATCCCGAATTGCCATGGCGGTCCAACTGCTGCTCGCCACATCCAAAACACCGGGATCAATGAGGAACTGCTGAACACCGGCTCTTTTTGCCTTGTCCAATAAACCTTCTGTTTTTTCATCCCCTACTAAAAGTTTTACCCGTTTAGCCGGTTGCAGATGTTTTTTACTGAAAGCCAGAACAACCGCCGTTTTAACGCCGCATTCTTTCATGACTTCCAATTCATGATCTGAGCAACTTTCTTCCAGGGAATTGTAGATAATTCGGCTCATGGCTTCCGAATCATTGGCGAAATGTTTAAGGGTTAGGATTCTTACCTCTGGACTTGGGCTGTCAAGTAATATTGGGGTAGTGGTATTTTTCAACACAAACTCAACATGTTTGGTTAATGCCATTTCAGTGTCTCCCAGAACATCAACAATTCTTGGATTTCCGGTTTCTTCGGATAATTCCGCTTCTCGGTCTAATAATTCCTTGGCTGCCACCTGATCGAAGATTCCTTTTTCAGAATCCTGCATGATTTTATGACCCCGATAAAATACGCTGCCAATTAGCACCGTCGGAAATTCCCCTGGCTGTCCGCCAATTTTTGTGCCGTTAATATCGTAAACAAATTGATCTGCTGTAAATCTAAACATATTCTGACTCCTTCATAAATTATTAAAATTACGTTGCCTATTCTGTATCTGTTAAACCGAGGACCCAGGGGTTACACCCTTTCTTATCTTCTCCTTTCAAATTTCACAAATGGGTTCTCATGTCATCGATTGATGTTATGTATCGCAAGTACCGTGCCAAATGTTTTTATTCCCACTATTCCTGATTTGTAGCCGTTATCAACAATTCAGAATGGGCATATGCTTTCCATATGTGAAAAAGAGAGCAAGATTTTCCCATTTATGGGAATTTATGCTTTTTTCCTCTTGTTTATCTCTGTGTTTTGATTTATTATCAAGTTTAGGCAATAAAAATAGTCGTAATCTCTAACCTTAAGATTCTAAGTATATAAAATATAGATGAAAAATAACAATCACGATAAATTGTGATAAAAGGAAATGATGATCATGAAGGATAAATTTAATCACAGTCCGGAATACTCTGCCTATTTAGAAACACTGTCGAGCCAATTCTTTTTAGATATTTTAGAAAACAGTTTTATTGAAGTTACGGTTACGGATAAAAATGGCAATGTGCTTTATGCTAATCCGGCCTGCCTGGAATATCATGGCATTCCCGCTGAAAAAATGTGGAAGCTTAATTTTCTAACCTCTTTCCAGGGTTTTTGGACGCCGCCTTCAGCGGCCACTGCCATTCAAAAGAAGCATACCATTATTTCAAGGCAACGCTCACTGCTAACCGATGAGGAACATATTACCATTACCACACCCTTATATGATGATGAAAACAATCTGACCATGCTCGTGTATAATACCTTAAAACGTCAGTCCTTTGTGGAGTTTGACCTGGATTATTTAAACCCAGTGAGTGAAGTAATCGAAGATGTCAACAAGAAGGAAAAAAGAAAAGACCGAAGCGAAAGAGATAAAGCCAGTAATAATATCGTCGGGCGAAGCTATATTCTCTATGCCACCCTTCATAAATTAAAAAAAGCGTCAAAGTCGGATATTCCCATTCTCTTATTAGGGGAAAGCGGGGTTGGCAAAAGTCTCGTTGCCAAGTTTATTCATGACTGCAGCCCCAGAAAATCAAACCCCTTTATTTCCATTAACTGTGCTTCCATTCCCGATAACCTGATTGAAAGCGAACTCTTTGGTTATGTACCCTATGCTTTTACCGGTGCCAGCCCAAAAGGGAAAAAGGGACTGGTGGAAATGGCAAATAACGGCACCTTGTTTTTGGATGAAATTGGCGAATTACAGCCAAATATTCAAGTTAAACTGCTGGATTTTTTGGAAAATAAACGTTTTACCTCGGTGGGGGGGCTTGAATCAAAAACCGTTAATACCCGGATTATTACGGCTACCAATAAAAACCTTGCCCAACGGGTTGCCGAGAATAAATTCCGAGAAGACTTATACTGGCGAATCAACGGCATTACCCAAACCATTCCCTCCCTCAGAGAAAGGCGGGATGATATTTTTCCCATTGCTCAATATTATCTTAAAAATTATAATGAACAATATGCCCAGAATAAAACCTTTTCCACCCAAGTCATTGAATCCCTTATTCAGTACGACTGGCCAGGTAATGTGAGGCAGCTTAAAAATGCGGTTGAACAGATGGCAGTGATGAGTCTTGGCAGTGTTATCGGCATGGACAAACTGCCCGAACAGCTTATTGCATTTTTAAATGATCAGAATATGAAAAAAAGAAAGGTCGTTTTTGACGATCTGGTTGAAACCTACAAACGAACAATTATTGAAAATTATTATGAAACCTACGAAAATGTCAATGAGATCGCAGAGGCCCTTGGTTTAAGCCAGACCACCGCCTACCGGTTGATCAATAAGTATATTAAAAAATAAGCTGAACACGTCTTCTATATTGCTCCTCATTGTTAAACATAAAAAGACCACGTTGCTTTCGCAACGTGGCTTTTTTATCAAAATTTTCTTCGCGCTGTCCTAAAATTTCAGGGATCGGTCTTTCATCCAAAATGATTTCTTATCCCAACTGAATTCGACTTCTGCTTTCATCGCTTTGAAATAGTCATCAATAAGAACATGTAATAATTCAATCTTCTCTGGATTAGTTTCACCCCCGAGTGATTCAATCCACATGCTTTGCCCGCCGCATGCATCACTCAAATGAACCTTATAGTCAAAATTATTTTCCTTAAGTTTTTTATTCAATTCAATAATATCGTCCCATGTAATAATCATTTAAAAAACCTTCTTTCTTCAATGATTTGTTAATTATTATACTAAATCAATACTCTGTAGAAGTCAATTGTTTTTCTGACCTTCTCATTCCTGTCAAATGCTTTATTTTCTTGATTTTCCCAGTGTTATCATTTACACTTTATTAAACTACAGAATTTATGGAGGACTAAGCTATGGATGTTCAAAAATCAAATCTACAACCCATTCGGGTTAAGCTAATTTTTAATCCCGGCTCCGGTGCCAATAACGAATCACCCATGCAAATCATGGCAGTAATTAAAGAAATGCAAGCTTGGCAGCTTATCCCTGAACTCTATTTGATTGAACCCGACAGTAATTTAGAGGAAGTGGTCCAGGATGCCATCAACCATGGTATTGAGATGTTTATCGTCTGCGGCGGCGATGGCACCATCTCTGCCCTAACCAGGGCTCTGACCGGCACAAAAGCAATTCTTGGAATTGTCCCAACTGGGACCCAGAACAATATTGCACTTAGCTTGGGTATCCCCACCGATATTCCCGCTGCAATCGCCATTCTAAGAGAAGGACAGCGTCTGAAAATCGATTTGGGCATGGTCACATGCAACGATGTCCCCACACCTTTTATTGAGCTTTGCTGGGTGGGATTATTTTCAACACTTTTCCCGTCAGGGGATGATATTCAGCATGGCAACATAGCACGTATCGGTGATTTTCTAGGAATTCTGACAACCTCTCCCCCCTCTGAAATTCATCTTCTGCTGGACGATAATCAGGAAATCAACGAGTTGGGTCATGCGGCATTAATCTCTAACATGCCTTATATCGGTCGTCATTATAAAGTTGGAGCCCCCGACGCGTATAAGGATGGCTTACTCGATGTATTGTTTTTTTCTGATCTTTCCAAGCTCGATTTAATCAATTATATTCTTAGCGGAGTGGGCACCGGCATCGAAGAGGATCCCCGGATTCAGCACTACCGTGTACGTGAAGTAGTCATAAATACTGAACCTTCAATGTCTGTTATGGCAGACGGCATAAGTTTGGGAGAGGGTTCGGTACGAATCGAAGTAAAACGACATGCTTTGACTGTACTGGTCGGATCCACTAAGTTAAATGAGAAAGAATAATCGGGATAAGTTCATAAAAGACAGAGAAATTAAACCGACCGAAGAAAGCCACTTACCCGAGCTGGGAATTCCTGAAACATGGAAAAAAATCATAACTGGGATACGTCATATCCCACCTATTTACTGGTTAATCATGGTTGTAGTCTTCTTTGCTTTATTTGTAATAATTGCACCCGCCTATATCTGGACCGTTTTTTCATGGGGTTTAAAAACCCAAAAAACTCTGATTAGTCTGGTGCTTATTTTTGGTTTAATCAGTATTTCCCTTGTATGGTCAGTTGGTCAGCGTATTGATGTTTGGGTTTTTACTTATTTTAATATGCATGGGTGCCGCAGTCCCTGGCTCGATTGGATCATGCTGTTCTTTACTCAAATCGGTAACGGCATTTTTGCTATGATTCTCGCCATTATTTTGTATTTTTCAGGGGAACGTCTCCTATCTTATGCCTTAGTATTAGGCACCTTGTCATTATGGTTTGTGGTTGAATTTATAAAAGTGCTGATCCATCGAACCCGACCCTATAAAAAGATTGAGAATAGCCGAATTGTGGGATCTCAAGCCCGGGGCTATTCATTTCCAAGCGGCCATACCAGCGAGGCCTTTTTTATGGCAACCATTCTATTACTCTATTATCAACCTCATTTTTTCATCTGGATAGGTGTATATGCCATGGCTTTTTTTGTAGGCATTACCCGAATCTATGTCGGCATGCACTACCCCCGCGATGTTCTCGGAGGCACTATGCTTGGTATCGCATGGGGACTTTTAGGTATAATTATCAACAGTTCATTTTAACTTTTTTTCTTTTTTAAATAATCTGCTAATTGTAATAAATATATCTTTTTTTTAATTAATTGTTTTCCCTGACCTTTCAGTGATGAAAACAGCACCAATATTAAAAGGGCTTCCTTTTAATACATTGAATAATCACTACCGAAAATATTTTCTATATTGAAATTATAGTAATCCGATGTAAACTTTACTTGTAAACGTTTTTACGGTTCTTTTCCCTTGAATTTATATAAATTTTTTCTATGGAAATGAACCATAAAGAAAGGAGGAATAATCTTGAATGACAAAATTATTATGGGCTCTAATCACTTCAGTATAACCGTTGAAGATATTGATCGATCCGTTAAGTTCTACAAAGAAGTGATGGAAATGGATTTTGAAAATATTCGTTATAATGTAGATTTAGAGTACATCAGAAAAGTAACTGGCTATCCCGACGGCGTTCTCAATGTTGCTTTCTTATCTTGCCCCGGTCTTCGCCTGGAATTAATCCAATATGTGAATCCAAAAGGACAGATACTGGACGTTAGTCCACATAATGTATGCAGCAGCCATATTTGCTTTGCAACAACAGATATTTTTAAAGCTTACAAACGATGTAAAGATAATGGTATAATCACCAAAAATGAACCCACTTTAATCGACAGCGGACCAAGTACCGGTGCTTATGCCTTTTACATGCTTGATCCTGATCATTACAATATTGAATTATTTCAACCAGCGGTTGTTTAAAAAACCATTCTATTTATAACATTAAATATTTAGGGGGAATAACGATGATAAAGTACGTTGCAGGTATTGATGCCGGAACAACAGGTTCCACGGTCATGATTTTTGACCTTGAAGGGAATCTCATTGGCACTGGATATAGGGAATATTCATGTAAACACCCTCATCCAGGTTGGGTTGAGCAAGATATAAATGATTTATGGAAAGGCATTTGCGAGGCTTCTAAGGAAGTATTAGTTAGAACGGAAGTGGATCCTAAAGAAATCGGTTCTTTAGGCATATCAAGCCAACGCGGAACTTTTGTACCTATCGATAAAGACTGGACGCCGCTGTGTGATTCAATTGTTTGGTCAGACGGACGTGCCGGCGAAGAAGTCAAATGGATTGAAGAAAATATTGGCCGTGATCACTATCATGAAGTGAGTGGTGATCCTCTTTCAGGCATGTGGGCTTATGCTAAGTATAAATGGGTTATTGATAAAAGACCTGAGCTTTATAAAAAAGCATGGAAATTTGTGAATGGTCAGGAATGGTTGTTGCACAATTTGGGTTCAGAAGAATTGTTTACAGATCCATCATCTCTGGCACTTAACGGGATGTTGGATGTGAAAACACTGGACTGGTCAGACGAATTGCTCAAAGCCATCGGACTTGACAAAGACAAGCTTCCTCCAGTAAAAACCTCCATGACACAGGTTGGCGTTATCTCAAAGATGGCTTCCGAATTAACCGGATTTGCCGCCGGTATGCCCATTTGTTGTGGTGGTGGTGATCAACAATGTGCCGCCATTGGATCTGGAGTGATCCGTGAAGGATTAGCTGAAATCACAATAGGTACAGCCGCAGTTATGGTAGCTCACGTGGACAGCCCGAAACCTGATGTTAATCACACTGTTTTGTTTGGAGGCCACGCCATGCCTAACAAATGGGACATGGAAGCTTTGACCTTTGCAGCAGGTGTTACCTTGCGATGGTGGCGCGATACCTATGGTCAGCCTGAAAAAGAAGCTGCTAAAGCTTTGGGCCTTGATCCATATGAACTCATTACTCTGGAAGCCGAAAACGCACCGGTGGGATGTAAAGGATACCTGTTTATGCCGTTTTTCAACAGTCAGGTTTCACCCTACTATCATGATAATGCCACCGGCGGCTCATTGGGATTGACACTTGCTCATGATCGTGGAACGATGGCACGCGGAGTCATGGAAGGTGTTATTTACGAACTTAGAATGAGTGTAGAAGCCATGGAAAATGTTTTAGGCAGACCTTTTGAAGCAATTCGGTTATCCGGTGGAGGCGCAAAATCAAAACTATGGTGCCAAATGCAAGCAGATGTGTATGGCCGCCCTGTCGAAAAACTTAATGTATCAGACTGTACAACTTTAGGGGCAGCCATATTAGGAGCTGCAGGAGCTGGAGTATTTGGCAGCATTGAGGAAGCGGTGGATAAAATGGTTCACACTTTTGGTATTATTGAACCAAATATGGAGAATCATAAAATTTACACCGATATGTACAATATTTTCAAAGATACCTTCTTAGCCCTAAAAGACGCTAATATTTATAATAAATTAGCAGCAGTCACTACCAAATACTGGGGTTAAACTTTAAAACTGAAGCAAAATATAAAAAAGGAGGGTGTTTTGAATGGTGAATATTAGTTTAAAAGATAAGGTCGTGATTGTCACTGGCGCTGCCCAGGGAATTGGTCGAGCGATTGCCTTAAAAATGGCTGAAGCAGAATGCAAAGGTTTGATTGTTAATGACTTGAGAATTGATGATCACGCACGCTCATTGGCAAAGGAAGCAGAATCATACGGCACGGAAGTCCTTTTGATACAAGGTGATATGTGCAAAGAAAAAGATGTGCAAAAATTGATAGATTCAGCTATTACGAAATGGGGACGATTGGACATTATGGTAAATAATGCAGGTATCGCCAAAGCCAATGATCTTTTTACAACCTGTGGAGAAGATTGGGATCTGGTCATTACAGTAAACCTACGTTCTGTTTTCTTAGGAATGAAATATTCAGCTGAGTATATGAAAACACATGGTGGTGGCTGCATCATTAACATGAGCTCAATCGCCGGTATTACCGGTGGAAATACCAGCCCTGATTATGGTGCTTCCAAAGCAGGCATTCTTGCTTTAACTAAATACGGTGCTAAATTATTGGCTAAGTATGGAATAAGGGTCAATGCTCTTGCACCAGGAACAATTAATACCGATATGATCAAACGCAATTTCGAAAATTTGGATGATGAAGCACGTGAAAAACGTTTGACTGCCATTCCTATGGGAAGAATGGGCACCCCAGAAGAAGTCGCTAATGTTGCTTTATTTTTCGCTTCTGACCTTTCCAGTTTCATCACAGGTGATTCATTAATGATTACCGGAGGAAGAAATACCTAAACAAACTGTTGTTTAGAATTCAAAATAAATTTATAAAGTAAAATTTCATCACCTTCTTAATTAATATTTTTAATTCGATACAAGGAAAACCGAAGAACTCTGTTATTTGAACAGCAATCTTCGGTTTTCCAAGTTTTTTCTTGAAATCACCGATTAGCTTTTTACCAAATTATTTTTACTGCTTCATCATGGTACTTGTTATTTAACAAATGGCTGTGCAGTTGGTCCCGGTGCCGGATTGCCTTTAGGCACAACCACTATTTTAATGGCTTCAAGTCTCAGTGACTTTCCTTCAGTTCCGGCACTTTCACCATTTTTCGCCCAGTCCAGCCAGCCATAGTTTTGAGCATGAACCTGGTAATAAACATCAAAGCTGCGGTTGTCTGTACCAGTTAATTGAATTTGAATGGCCTCCAGACGCAAGGACCTGCCCGTGGTGCCGCTCATATTGCCGTCGCTTTGAAAACCCTGCCAACCAATATTCTCGACATGGGTTTGGTACTGAACACCCAAATCGTATCCAGAAGTATTGATTTTTATTTCAATACCTTCCAGTCGCAATGACTGGCCACTGGTTCCACTGATAGCGCCTTTATCCCGCCAGCTCTGCCAGCCAATATTTTCTACATGGGTTCGGTAAGTGGTACTCAGGTCTTCAGTGGGTATTGCTGGACTAATACTTTCTACCGCGGCATCCAAGCGAACCAATCCATTTCCAAAGTAATTATCTCTTCCTGTATTTCCTAAATCCAAAGCCGTATCTTTTAAGGATTTTTCAACCTCGGAAGCCGATAAATTTGCATTCACAGCCTTTAACACTGCACATGCTCCCGAAATTATTGGAGCTGAAAAGGATGTCCCACTTGCAATGGCATAGCCACCATTCATTGTTGTGGTGTAAAGTTCCAAACCCGGAGCTGATAAATCCACCTGATTATTATATTGGGAAAACGCCGCACTGCCGTTTAGATTCGTGGTTGCAGCAACTGAAATAACATTCTCATAGGATGCGGGGTATGAATATTTCCCGGCATATTGAACCAGATCCCCTTCGTTACCGGCCGCGGAAACTAAAATTTTCCCTGCATCTGCAGCATCTGCTACCGCTGTTTTTAATGTGGCAAAGTTATTATATCCGCCAAAGCTCATATTAATAACCTTAACCTCGGGCCGACTGGCCGCATCGATAATTGCTGCACAAATATATGCCAACTGCAGATCCCGATCCTCTTTGTTGACTCCACCAGTGCGGTAAGGTGCAATTCTGATGTCCGCCATGCCCGCAACTCCAGCAATTCCAATGCCATTGTTATTAACCGCTGCAATACAGCCACTTACCATAGTTCCATGCCCGGCCATATCAATAACGTCCGCTGTATCATTCACATAATCATAACCCGCTGCGATTCTGCCTTCCAAGTCAGGATGAGAAACATTTAAACCACTGTCAATCACTGCCACAACAACCGGTTCGTTATTAAATACTTTATCCCAGGTTTTACCTGCGCCGATTTTTTCAAATTGCCAGGCATCTCCGCTTTGGATATAGGTATCATTGGGCAGTGCCGATACCTTAATAACCTGGTTTTGATCCACTGCCAGAACATCCGGGTTTGTTTTTAACTGAGATATAAAATCATCCACACTGATCCCATCCCTGAGTTCTAAAAGATCAACCCGCTCCGAAACCTTTTTTCCGGATTGAATGGCCTTAGTATTAAGTGCCAGGCTTTTGACATTATTTTCGCCACTGTTTGCATAAATGATCACAACCTGCCGATCTGAATTTTCTTCAATATTGATATCCGGAATTTCCTCAAGACTATTAATGCATGTTGTGGCTTCTTTGCTGTTATCAACCAGTGTTTCCTGATTTTCGTTAAAAATTGTCTCTTTATTTTCATTCACCAAATCCTCTGCCATTATTCCGCTGCCCGACAGTAAACATAATACGATTATGCTCACTATTATTAGCATAAATCTCTTGTTAAAATTTCTTTTCATTTTTTCTCTTTTCTCATCGTATTTATTCATTGGACTGCATATACTTATGGATTTTGGGCTGTGACGCTTAAATCAACCGGACAATAATGCGATGCAAAACATCAACGGTTTCTTCAAGATTTGAAGAAGCATCTTTGATATGATGATAAACTTCTCTCATTTTTAAAGCGACCATCGGGTCTTTCCCCGCAAACAGGGTGATCATTCCATCTCTGTACAGCTTCTCAATTTCAATGTGGATATTTCGCATCTTTACAACCGTATCCTCAGATGCATCAGGATTTGATTTTAATTGATCAACTGCTTCTAAAAATATTTCTACCCCATTTTTTAAGTTTTTCAACATTTTGATAATAATTTCATTGGAAATCACCTCAAAAGCTTCCATTGATAATAAAGTTGACTCCGCATATTTTAAAACACGGTTCATCCCAACCGAAATCGAATAGATATCCCCTCGATCAAACGGAGTGCTAAATGCTTCCGTGAGATCATCTTCCATTTTCATCCTGACAGTGTCAGCTTTTTTTACATACTGGACCAACTCGTCTTCTTTAGCCTTTGATCTACTCCTGACCCAATCATAAAGAGCCGTGACCCCTAGATAATTACACCGTGCCTGTTCAGAAAGCAATTCATAAAAACGATATTTAACCGGAAAGATGCGATCGATTATATTTCTTTCCATTTTCCCTCCAATCATGCCATATTCAGCAGTAGATTCATTGCCAGGTAAATACCTGCCGCTATGATTCCGGCTAAAGGTATGGTAATAAACCAGGCCACAATAATTTCCTTTACTATTTTCCAATTCACCATTTTATACGCATCCGCAGTGCCAACCCCCATAATACTACCCACAATAATCTGGGTTGATGATACCGGTGCGCCGGTTAAATTCGCACCCAGAATGGAACCCAGGGAAGCCAATTGGGAATTTATACTGTGAATCGGCTTGATCTCAAAGATACCTCTTCCCAGTGTTTTCATGATCCGCCAACCACCCATCATTATCCCAACAAACATGGCAAAACCGCCAATGAACCGCATCCACAGCGGTGCCGTTTCCACCATGCTTCCACTTGCCGCTGCCAGCGCCAACACAAATATTCCCATTATCTTTTGAATATCATTGGATCCATTTGTAAAAGACAGTAATGAAACAATAAGCCATTGACTCCTTTTAATCCACCGATTGATGCTGATTTTAGCGTTTCTCAGCAATATCTCGGATATCTTTTCCAGGATAAATGCCAGCATAAATCCGATAATCGGAGAAATGATCAATGCGATCACCACTTTTACAATGCCGGTTACTTCATGATTCGGGCCCACCAGTTCGGCCCAACCCCATAGAATATGCTCAGGGCCCGCGGAAACCATAACGGCCCCGATAATACCACCCACAAAACTATGGGTGGAGCTCGAGGGCAAACCCAACCTCCAGGTAATCAGATCCCAAAGGGTTGCCCCCATAATAGCTGCTAATAAAACCATTAAAAGAAAGGCATCGGTTGGCAAACTGATGACACCCGATATGGTATCCGCTACCAGATTTCCGCCAAGAACAGCCCCTATAATCCCAAAGATTGAAGCCAGAATAATTCCCTGTTTGGGTGATGCCGCTCCGCAATTAATAAAGGTTGCCACCACTGCGCTGGCATCATGGAGCCCATTGGTAAATGTAAAGACCAGGCCTATAAGAATAACTAAGATTAAAACAAATGTTGTACTTACCTCGATCATCTGACAACTCCTAATATTTTTGATAATATTTTTGATGTACATGCCTTTCTTTTCTGAATACATACCCAGTTATCCCATTAAACTAACTTTTATGAATTTATTGGTTATTCTAACGTTATAATCACACAGCAATGCATTTTAAATAGCAGCTCTATTTTTTTATATTGGTCATGCAAAGTTCATATTTATCGTCACAAAATCAAAAAGGAGACCTCCACCGCATGGAGCATCTCCCTTCGACATCTTTTCTTAATCCGTAAATTCAACCGTCACCTTATCGATATCCCATAAGGACTCAATCTTTTCGATGGCATCTTCTTTAATGGCATTGGCAAATTGATGGTTTTCAGGCAAGTCCAAAACGATTCGGACATTTCCGTCCTTTATCACAATTTCCTTAACCAGGTGAGTCGCCACCATATCCAATCCTTTAATGGGATTCATGACCTTTTTCAATCGTGCTCGGACGATTTCTTCAGTGGTGTCTTCTTTATTGATGACCAGTCCGTGTTTTTCTTCGTAATTCTGAATGGCAGACCGCAACACCTCAACCGCCAAAACTGAACAGTGGGTCTTGATTTTAGGAAGACCGCCCAAAGCCTCGGAAGCCTCCTTCCAGGTAATTTTCTTAGCTTCATCAATGGTTTTTCCTTTGGCGAGTTCCGTAATAATGGAACCTGTCGCAATATTTGAAGCACACCCATAGGATTCAAATTTTATATCGGTGATTATTTTTGTTTCCGGATCCACTTTTAAATAAAGAGAAACCATATCCCCGCAGGCGGGACTCCCTTCTGTGGCTTTACCATCAGCATCCTCAATCTTCCCGGTGTTTCGCGGATTTTTAAAATGCTCCAGAACAATATCATTATATGGACTTGCCATTATATACCTCCTAGCCTTTGCCTAAAGGACTTATTTTTCTTAAATTTTCCACAATCTTAGCCAGGTTCTCCACCACAAAGGTCACCTCATCCATTGTATTAAATCTGCCTAATGTGAATCGGATCGACCCATGGGCTCTTTCATGATCCCCGCCGATTCCGGCAATCACGTGGCTGGCCTCCAGGGATCTGCTGAAACATGCCGAGCCAGTACTTACCGCAATTCCGTACATATCAAGATGCAGAGTGATGGATTCCCCCTCGACATAATGAAAGGTGATATTGGCATTTTGAGGTATCCTTTTTACCGCATCCCCATTTAAAATTACATCCGGTATTTTTTCAAACACCTCTTCAATGATTTTATTTCGCATCGCTGCCAAGCGTGTGTTCTCTTCATCGGTAACCAATTCAACGGCCTTGGCAAAACCCACAGCCCCGGGAATATTATCCATTCCCGCTCTTAAATCAAATTCCTGAAAGCCGCCGTCCATTAATTTAGCAATGGGGGTTTTTTTTCGGATGTATAGTCCGCCAATGCCCTTTGGCCCGTGTATGGTATGGGCGGATACGCTAATCAGATCCACATTCATTTCCCGGACATCCAAAGGAACCCGGGTGAAGGTGTGGGTTGCATCGGTATGAAACAGAACACCCTTTTTATAACACAATGCCCCTATTCTTTTAATATCCTGGATAGTGCCGATCTCCTGATTGCCATGCTGGATGGAAACCAGGATAGTTTCAGCGGTTATTAATTTCTCCAGGTTGTCAATATTTACAAACCCAAACTCATCCACCTCCAGATAATCCACCTTGAATCCTTCTTTTTCCAGTGTTCTGGCACTGTAAAGCACAGGAAAATCCTCGATTTTTGAAACAATGATATGTCTGCCTTTTTTCGATCCCAGAGCCTTAGCCACACCTTTGACGGCCAGATTGCTGGATTCGGCACTTCCTGATGTAAAGATAAATTCATCCATATCTGCCCCTAGATATCTGGCCAGCCTGCCCCTGGCATCCTCCATAGCTTCTCTGGCTTCAAGTCCCAGGGAATAACCAAATTCCGAGGTTGCCACCGAATAACTTTCAAAATAAAATGGTCGCATCGCTTCCAGAACTTTCTCATCAAGACGCGTTGCCGCGGCATTATCCATATAAAAAACTTTTTCCATGATTTCCTCCTTTATATGAACAATGTAATTGCCGAGTTTCTGGCTTCCTGGATGTAAGTGCCCACCGCACCATATTCATCAATGAGCTCTTCCCTTAAATCCTCCCGTTTTAAACCCATAATATCCATGGTCATTTCACAGGCGATAATTTTTCCCCCCAGTTCCTTGAAATCCGCCATCAGTCTTTCCAATGAAACAACATTGCTTTTTTTCATGCGCTTCAACATCATTATTTTCCCCAAGCCCAGAAAATTCATTTTGGATAAAGGTCCTTTTTCCAAGCCGCCTTTTTTAAGCCGCAAAAGCCCCCAAAAGGTAAAAAACAATGACGTCTCCATCCCCATGGCCAAAGCCCCATTGGAAACAATCAGCGTACTATAGATTTTGTCCATATCTCCGCTTTGGACAATAATTGTGGTTTTATCACTCATCAGACAACCTCCCTATTTAAGAATCTTTATTTTCCAAACTTTCTCGTTTTCATCGATACTCACAACTTTTAATGACAATGCATCAGCAGCCATGGGAATTTCCTTCTTAGATGCCGGATTATCTCCGGTGATTTCAATGATATCTCCCTGCTCCGCTTTTCTTACTGCTTTTCTCATTTCAACCAACGGCACCGGACACGTTTCCCCTCTTACATCCACATGAATTTCCACTATAACGATACCTCCTTATAAAATTTAAACCAATAAACCTAATTTTTGAATTTCTAACAAACAGAAACAACAGTTAAATCTGATTCTTATTAATATTGTTTACCCTTTTAATAGGAAGTTAATTTAAAAATTTTAAATAATTAAATTAACATTTCAGACTGCTAATAACTCCTGATTTAGTTGATAACGTTATCATTGCAATCAAATAAAGCTACTTTACCATAATGAATTATTTCCTTGGCTTTTTTATATTTTTTCAATTAAAACTGATTGTATCTTGTATACTGTTTGTGGTAAAGTTAGTAAAAAACTGTTAATCAACCATCGATAACATCTTTCATTTTTAATGCGAAATGTTATTCTGGGGATTGCAAGAAATATTTTTCCGAGGAAGGTTGAGATAATTATGAAACAAAGCAATTTACCCCCTAAACAGGGACTTTACGATCCGGCTTTTGAACATGACGCCTGTGGAATAGGAGCAGTTGTTCATATCAAGGGGAAAAAATCCCATGACATTGTTCAACAGGCTTTAACGATTCTTGTAAATTTACAACACCGCGGCGGCAGAGGTTTTGAAACAAATACCGGTGACGGAGCAGGCATTCTTATTCAGATTCCTCACCATTTTTTGGAAAAGGCTGCTATTAAAGAAGGTTTCAGTTTGCCCCAATCGGGTGATTATGGCTTGGGGATGTTATTTCTGCCAACCGATCCTAAGGAACGAACACAATGTGAGGAACTATTAGAAAAAATTATTATTGAAGAAGACCAAAGTCTGATTGGCTGGCGAGACGTTCCCGTTCAGCTGGGTGATCTGGGAAAGATGGCCATTGACAGCATGCCGTTTATTAAACAGGTTTTTATTAAAAAAAATCCTGGCATAAAAGAGGCCATGGAGTTTGAACGCAAACTCTATACCATTCGCAAGCAAATGGAAAAACTCACTAAAAAAATGGGGCTGTCATTTTATGCGGCCAGTTTTTCATCAAGAACCGTGGTTTACAAAGGGATGCTAACCGAAGATCAAGTCGGTGAATTTTATACAGACTTACAGGACAAAGACGTGGACACTGCCATTGCTATGGTTCATTCCCGTTTCAGTACCAATACTTTTCCCAGCTGGGAACGTGCCCATCCGAACCGATATTGCATCCACAACGGTGAAATAAACACCCTCCGCGGCAACGTCAACTGGATGTACGCCAGACAATCCCTGCTCCAAAGCGAACTTTTTGGAAATAAGCTGGAAAAGACGTTCCCGGTTGTGGATAACGACGGCAGTGACTCTTCTATCTTTGATAACTGCTTTGAATTTCTAAGCTTAACCGGACGCTCATTAGCCCACAGTGCCATGATGATGATCCCGGAGCCATGGTCCAAACATCAAACCATGAGCGCTGAAAAGAAGGCTTTTTACAACTATCATTCACGAATGCTTGAACCCTGGGACGGTCCTGCGGCCATCGCTTTTACCGATGGGATTCGCCTTGGTGCTGTTCTTGACCGAAACGGACTGCGTCCTTCCCGTTACTATGTTACCAAGGACGATATGGTTATTCTGTCCTCGGAAGTTGGAGTTTTAGACATCCCACCTGAAAATATTCTGATTAAAGAACGTTTGAAACCAGGAAGAATGCTGATGATCGATACCGAAAAAGGAGAAATCATCAATGATGCCGACCTCAAGCATTCTGTCGCCTGCCAGGAACCCTATGAAGAATGGCTGCAGAAACATAATCTGACTTTGGATATGCTTCCTGAACCAAAAACAACAGAAATTATAGAGAATGAAAGCCTCGTCAAACGTCAAAAATCCTTTGGCTACACCTATGAAGATTTGAAATCATTGATTATCCCCATGGCCAAGGATGGGGTTGATCCCATTGGTGCCATGGGCAACGATAGCCCCCTGGCTGTTTTGTCGGATAAGTCGCAGCTATTGTTTAACTACTTTAAGGAAATGTTTGCCCAGGTTACCAATCCGCCCATCGATGCCCTCCGCGAAGAACTGATCACAGGTACAGAGGTCTATTTAGGCGGTGAAGGCAACTTAATTAACCCCTTACCCGAAAGCTGTCATCAGATCAGCCTAAGCACACCAATTTTAGGCAATGGCGACTTGGAAAAAATCCGGGAATTAAAGGATCCGCTGATTAAAACAGTCACCTTATCCACTTTATTTGACAGCCATTCCGGCGGTGATGGATTAAACCAGGCATTGGAAACACTGTTTACCCAGGCAGATGAAGCCATTAAGAATGGCACCCGGATTATTGTGCTTTCCGATCGCGGTGTCAATGAGACGAAAATGCCCATCCCTTCGGCATTGGCAATTTCGGGACTGCATCAGCATTTAATCCGCAACCTCACCCGTACCAAAGTCAGTCTTATAGTGGAATCCGGAGAACCCCGAGAAGTCCATCATTTTGCGGTCTTAATCGGTTATGGCGCCACCGCCATCAATCCCTACCTGGCTTTTGAAACCATCGAAAACCTCATCGAAAAGGGTTTGCTTACTGATGTCGAGTATAAGGCAGCTATAAAAACATACATTAAAACCGTAACCAAAGGAGTTATCAAGGTACTGTCCAAAATGGGTATCTCAACCATCCTCAGCTATCACGGTGCCCAGATTTTTGAAGCCGTTGGTATTAATTCAGCAGTCATTGAGAAGTACTTCACCCGAACCCCCTCAAGAATCGAAGGGATTGGCCTTGCTGAAATCGCCCGGGAATCACAAATGCGTCATGACGAGGCTTATAATGATCCGTTCTCCGATGATGAAACCCTTGATTCCGGAGGCAATTTCCAATGGCGATCCAATGGCGAGTTTCATACCTATAACCCTGAAAGTGTTTATAAACTCCAAATGTCCTGTCGCAATAATGATTATGCGATGTATCAGGAGTATTCCAGCCTGATTAATGAACAGAGCCAGCAAATGTCCACCTTAAGAGGACTGATGGCCTTTAAAAACAGCCAGCCCATTCCTATTGACGAAGTGGAATCTGTGGAAAGCATCTGCACCCGGTTTAAAACCGGTGCCATGTCCTACGGATCCCTGGGCAGTGAGGCTCATGAATCTATGGCTATTGCCATGAACCGTATTGGCGGAAAAAGCAATACCGGAGAAGGCGGTGAGGATACCGAACGAAATATTCCGCTGCACAATGGGGATTCCCGTTGCAGTGCCATTAAACAAGTAGCATCTGGCCGTTTTGGCGTTACCAGTCATTACCTATCGACAGCCCAGGAAATTCAAATTAAAATGGCACAAGGGGCAAAACCCGGTGAAGGCGGTCAGCTTCCGGGCCGGAAGGTATATCCCTGGATTGCCAAAACCCGATTCTCCACCCCAGGGGTCGGCCTTATCTCGCCGCCGCCACATCATGATATTTATTCGATTGAGGATTTGGCCGAGCTCATCCATGACCTGAAAAACGCTAACCGTGACGCCCGCATTAATGTTAAATTGGTTTCCGAAGTTGGTGTCGGAACCATTGCCGCCGGAGTTGCCAAAGGCAAGGCCGATGTTATTTTAATCAGTGGCTATGATGGCGGCACCGGCGCTTCTCCCAGAACCAGTATCCGCCATGCCGGACTCCCCTGGGAGCTTGGCCTCGCTGAAACCCATCAGACTCTGGTTCTTAACAATTTAAGAACACGGGTAGTTCTTGAAACCGATGGTAAACTGTTAACCGGCAAGGATTTGGCGGTTGCCGCGCTTCTTGGCGCCGAAGAATACGGCTTTGCAACGGCACCGCTGGTTATTTTGGGCTGTCTGATGATGCGGGTATGTCACCTGGATACCTGTCCTGTTGGGATTGCCACCCAGAATCCTGAACTCCGTAAATGCTTCACCGGAGATCCCGGCCATGTGGTGAATTTTATGAAATTCATTGCCCAGGAACTCCGAGAAATTATGGCGGATCTTGGCTTCCGAACCATCAATGAAATGGTAGGCCGTTCTGATAAGCTTGAAATGAACAAATCTATCAAGCATTGGAAAGCAAAAGGCATCAATCTTTCCAGCATTCTCTATCAGCCGGAAGTTCCCGAAGATGGGGGCTTATACTGTCAAGTGAAGCAAAACCACCGATTGGAAGGATCCCTGGATTTAACCGAATTATTACCCCAGTGTGCACCTGCCTTAGAACGTGGTGAAAAGGTAAATATCTCAGGAAAGATCAAAAATACCAACCGCGTCGTCGGAACAATTATCGGAAATGAAGTGTCCAAACGTTTTGGCGAAGATGGCTTGCCGGAAGATACCATAACAATCAATTTAACCGGATCTGCCGGTCAGAGTCTGGGCGCCTTTATTCCCAAAGGAATGACCATTCAGCTGGAAGGCGACTCCAATGACTATTTTGGAAAAGGCTTATCCGGAGGTAAACTTGTTATTTATCCACCCAAGGAATCCACCTTTGTTCCCGAAAAAAATATTATCGTTGGAAATGTCGCGCTTTATGGGGCCACCCAGGGCGAAGCCTATATCCGCGGTGCTGCCGGTGAACGTTTCTGTGTTCGAAACAGCGGTGTTACCGCGGTAGTAGAATCCATCGGCGATCATGGCTGTGAATATATGACCGGAGGAAAAGTCGTTGTACTGGGAAAAACCGGCCGTAACTTTGCCGCCGGTATGTCCGGCGGGATTGCCTATATTTTTGATCCTGAGGAATGCTTTGGTGACACCTGTAACTCTGATATGGTTGATATGGTTGCCATTACCGAAGCGACTGAGTTTTTGGAACTTAAGGATTTAATTAAGAAGCATACCGATTACACCGGAAGTGCCCTGGGACAAAGTATTTTAGATAATTTTAAAGAACAGTCGAAACTATTTGTTAAGGTGCTGCCACGGGATTATAAACGAATGTTAGATGCGATTGCCCGGGTTGAGGCTCAGGGTCTCACCGGGGATGAAGCTTTAATGGCGGCTTTTCAGGAAAACAACAGTGATTTATCACGCGTTAGCGGAAATTAGTGAGGAGGTAAGAATATGGGAAAACCAACAGGATTTTTAGAATATAAACGAGAAGTACCCCCAGATCGTGCACCTCTCGAACGGATAAACGATTGGAAAGAATTCCATTTAGAACTACCCGAGCCTAAACAACAGGTTCAAGGTGCCCGGTGTATGGATTGCGGCATTCCGTATTGTCATACCGGCATGATGATCGCCGGAGCTGCCTCTGGCTGCCCGGTCCATAATTTAATTCCCGAATGGAATGACCTTATTTACAAGGGATTATGGAAAGAAGCTTTGGCCAGACTGCTGAAAACAAATAATTTTCCGGAATTCACCGGAAGAGTCTGCCCGGCCCCCTGTGAAGGGTCCTGCACGGTAGGACTGAACCAGCCTCAGGTCACCATCAAAACAAATGAATGTGTCATCGTTGATCGGGGCTTTAAAGAAGGCTGGATTAAAGCGAAACCGCCAAAAAACCGTACCGGTAAAAAAATTGCCGTTGTCGGTTCCGGACCCGCCGGTCTTGCCTGTGCTGACGAGCTCAATAAAGCCGGGCATGCTGTGACGGTCTATGAACGAGCCGATCGTGTCGGCGGACTTTTAATGTACGGCATTCCTAATATGAAGCTGGATAAAATTGATGTGGTGCAGCGACGTACTAACCTCATGCAGGCTGAAGGTGTTCGCTTTCTGACTAATAGTGAAGTAGGTAAGAATATTTCCATCGATGTGCTTCAATCCGACTATGATGCCGTTGTTTTATGCGGCGGCGCTACCAAGCCCAGAGATCTGACCATTGAAGGAAGATCTCTGAAGGGTGTTAACTTTGCCATTGATTTTTTAAGTGCCAATACCAAAAGTTTATTGGATTCGAATTTAAAAGATGGAAATTATATCACCGCCAAAGATAAAAATGTGGTGGTTATTGGCGGCGGCGATACCGGCACCGATTGTGTGGCAACCTCCATCCGACATGGCTGTAAAAGCGTCATCCAATTGGAAATCATGCCAAAACCGCCATTGTCCAGAGCCGAAAGCAATCCCTGGCCAGAGTGGCCAAAAACCTATAACCTGGATTATGGCCAGGAAGAAGCCCAAGCCCTCTATGGGAATGACCCCCGGCAATACTGCACCACAACGAAGAAAATTGTGGGAAGTGCCGATGGTACCGTAACCGAAATCCATACTGTGGAGATTGAATGGATTCGGGAGGACACTGGCAGAATGATCATGAAAGAAATTCCGGGAAGCGCCAAAATTCTGAGTGCCGATCTGGTTTTACTGGCCATGGGATTTTTGGGACCCGAAGATCAGTTAATTGACCAGCTTTCCTTGGAACGGGACTCACGCTCAAACGTCAAGGCCGAGTATGGAGCATACCAAACCAATGTTGATAAGATATTCACCGCCGGCGATATGCGGCGCGGTCAGAGTCTGGTTGTCTGGGCCATTAATGAAGGCCGCGGAGCTGCCAGAGCCTGTCATTCTTACTTAATGGGTACTGCAAAACAAGACTAAAACAAACACTAGTCAGCATAAAACACCAATGATTAAAGCCGCTATCATGATGATAGCGGCTTTAATTTGTCAACCCGTCCTGGGGACGATCGTAAATCGTTGTCGGCGGCATGATCGTACAGGCTTATGGCCTGTTCGCCATGATGCCGACAACTGATGTTACGATTCCCATGACTTACTTTTTACTTTGTCCAGGCTCTGAAGCTGCTATCTCGATGATAGCGACTTTTTTAAATCAACCTTATTTTCTTTAACGCGCAGCATGTGTTCGGTGTGCAGCATACCAATGTTTGTGGTCATCACATGACCAAAAGTCATCGGATAATCCATAAAGATATCAATGGTCACCGCAAGGGCCAGCCCTTCCAGGGGGATACCCAGAAGGTTAAAAACAATGGTAAAGAGAAAGGGACCCATTCCCGGCGAGGGCGGAACTGCAACAGATAAAATCATGCAGAGGACGACCACCGGAACAATTTCCCCCATGGTAAAGGCAATTCCATAAAATCGACCCACAAACAGAGAGGTTAGCAGCAATAAGGGGATTGAAAACTGCTTATTAAAGAGAACACCCACCGGAATTGAAAAATTAATCACATAATCCCGGATCCCCTGTTTGATACTCGCGGTCAAGGTATGACTTGCAAAGGTGGCGCTTGAGCTGGCTGTGGACAAGGCGATGAGTAAAAATGACCCGGCGGATTTTAAATAGGTAATGGGATTCATCTTTTCAACCAATGCCACACTGATCAACATAATCACCACGATAGCAAAGAAAGACACAATAATCATTGCAATCAAACCGATTGCTCCCAATAGAGCCCCACCATTGCCGGATACCATCATATTCAAAATACTGATAAACACAACCCAGGGCATCATAGTGCAAACCGCATCGAGGATGGTTGTGAAAATCAAATTACCTTCTGTTATTATTTTGGTTATAAAGGGAAAGCGTCCTTTTAATGTCAGCATCACAACCCCGCCAACAATGGCAAGAAACATAATTTGCAGAGTATTGCCATCTAAAAAGGGCTGGAGAATATTGGTGGGGATGATCCCAAACACCATTGTTCCGATCTGGCCCCATAGGTCACCGGAGTTCCCTCCTGAAGAAGCAGACCCCTCATTGATGAAAAATAGCTGGGCTGCTAAAAGCGAAATTGCCGAAGCCAGCAGAATGATTCCCAGCGACCAGCTCAGCAGGCTCCGAAAGATGCGCTTCATCTGCGCGACATTATCCATGTTGAAAATACTGCCGATGGCGGAAAGAAACAGTACCGGCACCACCATCGCGTTTAGAAATCCAAAGAAAGTACCGCTTAGCGGCGTCAGGATGGTAGCGGCAATCCAAAGTCCGGTGGACGGGGAAAAATAAAGCAGCGCCAGACCGCAGACAATCCCGGCAATAAGGGCAATGGCCGTTGTCAGCGCCGGATTGGTGGATTTTACTTTTAAGGTATATGACACATTGTTCCGGCCATTTTCATAAGAATAGGTAACCGAGGATAGCCCGATTAAAATATTCTGCCCAATGAGATTGAATTCCGGGTCATCCACTTCTTCAGGCAGAGCCAGCGGATTCGATTGATCGCCCCAGTAGTTTAAAGACAGGGTAATCGTTTTAAACCGCTTGCCCATGGATATTTCAAAGGTCTCATTTTCCTGAGCCCCTTTCTGCCAGTGGACAATTGTCTCTTCCACAAAGAGCTGGGCCCGAACGCTGTCCATTTTCGAACAATTATACTTAAGCAGCAACTCCCGTACAAATTCATTGGCACCATCAATACTCTCTAAACTAAGGGTAAAAAACTTTTTGACTTCCAAATATGCCCCCTTTATATCTTTCTGTTCAATTTAATAGGATTTTCTTCTGCAAATATCTATGCAACCAATTATATTATAATCCGATTGAATAATCAAAGTGTTTATAACATAATTCAGCAAGTCACTGTTATCACAAATAAATATGGGTATGCAATTAAACAAGATTAAGGCCCATTTAGTTCAAAAAATATGAGCAATTTAATTTTGGAGGTAAATGCAATGTATATTCTGGTATTAAACTGCGGAAGTTCATCGGTAAAGTTTCAAATCTGTAAAATGCCGAACTATGAGGTTCTGGTCAGGGGTTCCATCGGAAAAATCGGATATCCGGACGCTAAGTTTAAATTTGAAATCAAAAACAATGAACCTATTAGAAAAACACTGGCCATCGAAGACCACGAAGACGCCATCAATCATATTTTAAATACCCTGAAATCCAAAGAGGCATTCCTGGGGTTTTCACTGGCCGATATCCAAGCCATCGGCCATCGGATCGTACAGGGTGGCCAAAAACATAATGTGTCCACCATAATCACAAAGGAGGTCATTGATTATATCGAAAGCATCAAGGACCTGGCCCCGCTTCACAACCCCCATCATTTGTCGGGAATTTATACCTGTGAAAAGTTATTACCCCATGCAGCGCAAATTGCAGCCTTTGACAATGGCTTTCACATGAGCTTGCCAAGGCATGCCTATTTATATGGACTTCCTCTGGAACTCGCGGAGAAACACAAAATCAGACGGTATGGCTTCCACGGTATTGCTTTTCGGAGTATGATCAAACAGGCTGCGCCGTTCCTTTCTGAAAGTTACGAAAAGTACCGGATTATGAACATGATGCTAGGCAGCGGAACCACCGCCAACGCGGTTCTCTATGGAAAATCAATTGATGTCAGCACCGGGTTCACCCCCCATGAAGGATTGATCCAATCCACTCGGGCCGGGGATATGGATGCTGCGGCATTGTTATATCTCATGAAGAAAGAAAATCTGTCCATAAACGAGGCGGATACGCTAATCAATAAAAAAAGCGGCTGGCTTGGTTTATCCGGACTCAGCAATGATATGGAAGAAATTTATGAAGCCTCGCAAAAGGGCAGCCAGCGCGCTGCGGATACCATTGAAACAGTGTGTCATCGGTTCAGAAAATATATTGGCGCCTATGCTGCGGAAATGAAAGGCCTTGATGTACTTCTTTTTTCCGGCGGCGTCGGTGAAAATGCCTGGTACATCCGGGAAAAAGTCTGTAATGGTCTGGAGTACATGGGTATTAACCTGGATAATCAAAAAAATAAAACCTTAACCGGAGAAGGCATCATCAGCTGTGCTGCTTCGCCGGTTAAGGTTATTGTTGTCAGCGCCAATGAAGAAATGATTATCGCCGAAGACACCTATGAACTGATCTTCAAGAACCCAAATAAAAATTAAACGTTTTCTATTTCTTTGAATCTATTAAAATGTCCTTGTATTTACCTGGTTTTGCACTCCACAGTATTTCACCCGCTAATTTCTCCGTTTGGTAAATTTCAAAGACAACGACACTGCCTTTCTTAAGATCAAGATATTTTCTGCTAAGCAGATAAGACCATTGCGAAAGATGGGGCTCATGCCCCACAATTATAATGGTACTGTCTGTATCCATTTTTTTGATACTCTGTTCGAGCTCATAAAAGTCACCGGTTTCAATAAAATCAAAATATTCAATGTCAGGTATTTCACCCAGCTCTTTAATAATCAAAGCGGTCTCAATAGCTCGGTCCATGCCGCTGGACCAAAGGTTCACTTTTTTCTTGCCCTTAAGATAGTCAGCCAGATAAGGCATATCCTGTTCTAACTGGAGGATTCCCGCTGGCGTCAGCCTTCGCTCGCGATCAGGTTTTTTAGTACTTTTTTCTTCCGCCGTGCCATGTCTTACCAGTAATAATTCCATCTTTTTACCTCTTCCTTTCTAAAATAAAAGCCGCCACGAATAACAGCATTCGGTGGCGGTCTTTGTTTATACTTTTTGAGCAATTACTCTAATTAATGCTTCTGAAGCCTTCCATCCTAAACAAGGATCAGTAATGGATTTCCCATAGATTCCCCCGTCAACCGCCTGGCAGCCTTCTTCAATATAACTTTCAATCATCAGGCCTTTAATATATTTTTTTAGATCCGGATCATAGTGACGATTCCGGACCACTTCTCTGGCAATTCGCGGCTGTTCCTCAAAATGTTTATTTGAATTAGCATGGTTGAGATCAATGATAATCCCGGGGTTATCAAAATCACGGGCCTCATACATTTTAATTAAATGTTTGATATCCTCGTAATGGTAGTTCGGAAAATTACGGCCATACTGATCCACATAACCTCGCAAAATGGCATGAGTCAAAGGATTGCCGGTTGTTTTTACTTCCCAGCCCCGGTAAATAAAAGTATGACCCACCTGTGCCGCCCGAATGGAATTGAGCATCACGGTGATATCCCCGCTGGTAGGGTTTTTCATGCCGGTGGGAACTTCCAGACCGCTGACGGTTAAGCGATGTTTTTGGTTTTCCACCGATCGTGCTCCAATGGCTACGTAACTCAGCAAGTCTTCCAGGTAAGCATAATTTTCCGGATAAAGCATTTCATCCGCACAGGACAAGCCGGTTTCTTCAATGGCGCGAATGTGAAGCTGCCGAATGGCTTTGATGCCTTCGACCATGTTCGCCTTTTTATTTGCATCCGGCTGGTGCAGCATCCCTTTATAACCTTCACCGGTAGTTCTCGGCTTATTAGTGTAGATCCTGGGAATAATAATGATTTTATCTTCAACTTCCTTTTGGAGCTTACTTAAACGGCTGAGATAGTCAATCACAGCTATTTCGTTATCCGCTGAGCAGGGTCCGATAATCAAAATAAATCGATCATCTTTGCCTTCAAAAACATTTCTTATAATTCTGTCACGTTCAGCCTTTATTTTTCTGCCTGCTTCAGACAGAGGCATCAGCTTAAATATTTCACTTGGTGATGGTATCTCTTGTATTAATTCAAAACTCATAGGTCACTCCCTTATTTCTTTTATTATTTCAATTAACATCATTCCATTCAATGGGTATTAAATAATCATTACTGGTTTTCTCTATGAATTCCAGTGTCTTTCCGATGACAAAATAAATAACCGTTACCTTGTGTACTTCGTCATAGCGCAGATAAATCCGTCCCTGCATCTCTACTATAGGGAAATCCTCTCCCTGATAATTTTTAAGCGGTTCCCCATACTGCACATACCCTAAACGGTTTTGGGTTTTGTGATGCAACGGCGAATTAGTATTGATCACTGCATTGATCAATATCCAATCGGAAAATCCCGCCATCGCATGCCCTTCTTTTACATCCGTTATTTGATAATCAAAATGTCGCCGTGAAGCCGGACAACCTAGGGATGCCATAACGAGTTCCAATTGATCAAAGGCGATAATCTTCGTAACTGCAGCTTCGTCCAATGCCCCATTTTTCCAACCAAAAATACTGTCATTCAGATGAATGGCATAAACTCCATAATGGGCATTAAAGTATTCGGAATTAGGATCATAGAAAGTGGAACGTCCTTCTTCAAAATGACCGAAATTATAAAGAATACTCATATTACCGTTGCCTTGATCATGGGGAAAGTTATTGCCCGGATGATAGAGTTTTACATTGTTGGTCCAACCAGATTTACTGTACCCTTTCCCCGTCGGAATAAAAAATTCTAAACCAACCTGATTAAAAACACTTTTATCTTTAAATCCATATCCTTGAACCTGAAGGGCCAGGTCGCTTCTTAACCCGGCCCCATTGGAAGAAAAAAGCAAAAAAGCAAGTGTCAGAATAACTAAACTAAGTGCTAAACCTTTTGTTTTCAAGGCAACTAACCTCTATCTATCATTTTTTATTATCTAATATTATCACCTAGCCACTTATGGTATGCAATATTTATTTTTATTAATATCATGATTTCCGATCTTCTTTAATAATTTAACATATGATTCCTAATCAATTCTTGTATTTTTCAAAAAAAAAACCTTATTACTTGACGTATAAGGTTTTGTTAAACAGTCATTTTCAAGGATGGTTAGTGCTTCATTCATCACAGGCTCTAATCAGATTCGAAATAGCAATAAAATTATCTTCATTCCTTTTTATGCCAACATCAATCGAGCAATAGTTAGAATTGTAATCTCTAAAATACATTTTATAAAATTCGCCATAGTAACCATGATCTCGCCACTCCGGATATTGATACCCTTCGGGATATATCCAATATGAATCGTAAATTTCTCGATTGATATTGGAGCCTTCCAATTCCTTTGCTAAACATTTCCTCCAAAGATCATAATGAGAGGCATCCACCTTTTTTTTAAATAAAAAGCTTCGAGTGGGCTCTTTTCTTTGGATTTTAAAGACTGCTCTAGCTCTTTCCCGGACATTAATCGATTCCTGAAAGTATCTATTGGATCTTTTCAGGGCATTTTTTTCAGCTATCAAGTATGAGAGCAGCGATTCCCCCAACTCTTTTAATTTTTGTTTTATTTCCATGACTTCTTTTTCCGGTGCCAACATAAGAGTATATTTAATACTTTCCTTAGCCAAAAGTTTGAAGTAATCAGAAATGCAATCATCAGTGCTTGGCAGATAACATTGGCCAAAATAGCTTACGAACACACCATCTTCATTTATGTAATTTTCAGTAAGCGGACTTCCTTTGTATCCCTCAATATCTTTCAGGGCTAATCTCATCCAGGAATGGTAATCTTCAGGGTAATCCAGTGTCATTTTTTTTAAAATTTCTATTTCCTTGCTATAATCACCGCGCCTATAAAACACCTCAGCATTTTGAAGCAGTTTTTCGATTGACCCATTGTGATTAATCACCTCGCTTTTAGAGACTTCGATATTCTGAATGACCTCTTTAAACAAAATCTTCGCACCGCAATACGAACAAAAACTAGTCTCGCGTTGATCATCAAGTTGAATTTCCCCATTGCAAGATGGACATTTGGCTGGTACAAATGACATAACATATGCCTCCTTAATCTTAATAGGATACTTAAGCTCAACGATTTCTGCAATGAATAATTCTGTTTGATGATACAAATTTATACAAAAAAAGCCACACTAAATTAGTGTGGTAACTGGCTGTCTTATCATAAACCAAACGACTTAGACCCTATAGTGTTGCGTCACAAACTTTCACTTGTTTTGCTTTTCTCTATAATTTCTATTCTATTATGATAATAATATATTTTTTCTGGCAAAAAGTCAAACAAAACTTTTTTCATGCACTGTATTCTACTATTAATTGGCTTAAGCAGTATTTATTGCACAACATCTTCTTTTTCTAATTCTTTCTTATAATATCAGATAACTGATGAGCGGGATGGTGACAACCGATGCCAAGGTGGTGATAAATACGCCTTTAGTGGCAAGACCGATATTATTGTCATATCTATTGGCAAAGAGCACTGTCGATGTGGCTACCGGCATGGCTATGATAATAATAACGATTCCCAATATATAAGGACTTGCAATGATATTCTTAAGAATCAGCCATGCTCCAATGGGTAACAGGATCTGTTTAATAATCACATAAGGATAAAGCCGAAGCTCGGTAAATACGCTTTTGATTGAAATACCCCCAAGGGCAATCCCAATGACAATCATGGCCAAAGGTGTGGTGGTATTTCCAACGGTTTTCAACGTATTATTCAAAATATCCGGAAGCCTGATATCCAAAGCAAACATGGCGACAGCCACTAAAGATGCAATGATCCCAGGAGACAGAAACATTTTTAAATTCAAAGCATTTTTCCCTTCCTTTGACATGAGCATGATTCCAAGAGTAAAATTGCTCACGTTAAAGATAAGATTAAAAATCGTGGCATAAAAGATAGCACCCTCACCAAAAATCGATGCAATCACCGGAAAGCCCATAAACCCTACGTTTGACCAGATGGTCATATACATGTAAAGCTTGCGTTCTTCTTTTTTAACTCTTAGTATTCTGGTGATAAAATAGGCAACAAAAGGCATAATAACATAAAATAAAATGGAAATTAAAAACATCAACATAATATCTTTTTTGTCGGTATCATTGGGCATGGCCGCAACAGATGCGATCATTAAACAAGGCAAGGTAATATTTAGGATAAAACGAGAAAGCTGTGTGCCGAATTTCTGATCGACAACCTTTGTTCTGACGGAAATATAGCCTAAGCCCAGAATTAGAAAAAGCTCCAGCATCTGACTGATGACAACGATGATATCCATGGTGTGGTTCTCCTTCAATAAATTATGTATTAGGTAATTGTGAAACTGCCGTGAGCTTCGCATATTCCTATAGATTATGTATAAATAATTGCTGCATATTGTAAAAATAGTTCACACTTTTTCTTCATTTTCTGCTAAAATCAAACCTATATAGATGCATATCGTTCCCATTGCACGCACAAGCTTGCTATCTCAATAGAAATCGAGGAAAAAATGAAACGAAAATCCAAATTGAAAATAAAATCTTTACCCCGGTTTGTTGCCTTCACCCTCATGAGTCTGCCACTTATTCTGATGATTCCGTTGGTAATGGCTACGCTCATAACTAAAGTCACTCCAGCATTAAACGGTCCAAAAAAGGCATCAGAAATCGCTACCCAAGTTGTTGAGGTCTCCCAGGTTACAGCTACCGAAGATGTGAAACCGACATTGGAACCGGAGGTTTCTGTTTCTGCCACGGACCCATTGGAGACCATTAAAATACGTCTCCGAAGTGGCGAAACAAAAGATATCAAGGTAGTATTTCTTACCCTGGACGATGGTCCCAGTGAGCATACCGGAGAAGTTCTGGACATTCTAAAAAAACATGATATTAAAGCAACTTTTTTCACTACCTTGCATCAGGGTGACACAGCTAAAGCCCTGTATCGCCGCATTGTAAATGAAGGACATACTCTGGCCAATCACTCATCCACTCACAATTATGATTTATACAATAATCCTGAAGCCTTTTATGCCGATGTGAAAGCCCTGGATGAATACCAGCGGCAGGTAACCGGACTCACTGAAACCAGCCATGTTTTCAGATTCCCCGGAGGATCAATGAATGCCAATGAAACCTGTGCCCGGGGCATTGTTGAAATGGGCTTTAATTACGCCGACTGGAATGTATCTTCCGGTGATGGCTCCTCTACGCCGCCGGCAAAGGAAATAGTGGCACAGAATATTATCAAGGGTTGCCGGAATTTTGATATTTCCGTGGTATTGTGCCATGCCGAAACCAAACCGGATACCCGTTCGGCACTTTCGACTGTGATTGAAACGCTCAAGGCTGAAGGCTATACTTTCATGGCCATGGAAAAAGATTTTACGTACCCCCGACAATTAGAAGTTTAATCGGAAATAACCCCGCTTATTTTTAGGATTATCCTTTAATTTTAATAATACCTTGTGATATTATTGCTCTGTTTTTATTTCATATCTTTAAAAAGTTTTACCAGTACTGCCACTGAGGGAGCAATGGAATCTAAATACAACGTTTCCTTAGGCGTATGAATATCACTGAGATCCGGACCCACGGATATCATTTTAAGATCCGGGTTCTTCTTTGCAAAGCTGCCGCATTCAAGGCCGGCGTGTATTGCGATGATTTTAATGTCCTTACCGGTGCAGTCTTTGTATGCCTGGGCATACATGTCCTTAAGCAGATTATCAGAGTCTACCGCCCAGCCTGGGGTTGGTAAAGCATTCTCTACATCAAAGCCGGACATAAAAGCAAGGCTTTGATACATAAGCGTATACTGTAATAGATGAAAGTCTTCCGAGCTCCTTGCCATAACATGAAGATTCATTGATTCCGCTCCCAGCTTTGCCAGTCCAATGTTTGCCGAACTTTCGATAAGGTCATCCGCAAACGGACTGATTGTGTGGACACCATCCTGAATGCCGACAATCAGATTTAAATAGCTTTCAGCATCTGCCTCTGAAAGCACCTGGTCCGGAAGCATTGTTTTCTCACAGGTAAATTCATAATTTTCCTCAATCCCTTGATAGGTTTTTCCAAACTGCTCCATAATCACAACCATCAGTTCCTCAAAGGCTTTCTGATGGTCTGCTGCAATAACCACGGTCGCTCTAGCGTTCGCTGGAATTGCATTCAAAGCCTGACCTCCCTCAAATACCGCAAGCTCAATATGCACACCATTTCTGAACGCATAGCTGAGGGCAATTCCCATGTTTTTAATAGCATTGGCATGACCAAGTCCGATTTCCATGCCGGAATGTCCCCCTCGGAGTCCCGAAAGGCTAAGCTTATAGGCCTTATTACCCTTTGGCGAAACCCAGGTACAGGATTTTGAGAAGTCATAGCGATTTGAACCTGCACAGGATTCCGTAAGCTCGCCAAATGCTTCACTGTCACAGTTAACAAGATAAGCGGCATCAAGAAAATATTTTTCACTGATCCTAAGTGCGCCGGTAAATCCATCCTCCTCGTTTACCGTAAAAATCGCTCGCAGCGGCCCGTGACAAAGGTTCTTTGAACGAATCATATACAGGGTTATGGCAACGCCGATGCCATTATCAGCTCCCAAACTGGTGCCCTGGGCAGTTAGGTTTTTTTCATTTCTTATTAGTTTAATGGGATCGGTCAGGGGATCGTACTTAACCCCATCGTCTGCAATACAAACCATATCCATGTGACCCTGAATGATTGTAAGCGGCACCTTTTCGTAACCTTGGGTTGGCGGCACCTCAATAATAACGTTATTTTCCTGGTCCTGAACATAATCAAACCCATTTTTTTCCGCCCAGTCCGCCAGGTAGTCACTAACCGCTTTTTCATGATTTGATTGTCTTGGTATGTTGGCTAGCTCATAAAACTCAGCAAGCACCCCTTCTAAAACAGAATGCTGATCCTCGGCGCCATCACGAACAGTGCTTCCATTGCATTGCTCTTCTTTTTTCATCATCATGACCACAATGAAATTATTTTCTTTTTCTTTTTCATTTTCGCTCCTCTGTAATATTTTTATTTAGGTATAATCCAAACATTTTTCCAACCATTTCAGGGTCATTTCCTCACGCATAATCGCCCCCTCCAAAACTAGGTAGTCCCCCAGCTCTGGGGAATTCATTTTTGGTGGGTTCTTAAATTTTTGATGATTTGCTTTTAAATGCTCCAGACGCTGCCGGTGCTGAAGTATTTGACTGTTAAGCAGATATTTTCGGCGCTCGGGACTCAGTTGATCCGAAAAAAATATTTTAAGCCGAAATACGCTCTTGGGGGTAGGTTCCATGGGCACATCGATTTTTAACCAGTTGATAAATTGCTGTTTCCCTTTTGGGGTAATGGAATACACTTTTTTTTCTAAAACTTCACCGGTAATTTGAATCTCATAGGTGACCAATCCCTCTTCTGTTAATTTTTTCAGTTCAGGATATATTTGGCTGTGGCTAGCTGTCCAAAATTCAGAAACCGTGGTGTGAAATTCGTTTGTAATATCGTAACCACTCATGGATGAGCGATTAAGAAGTCCTAAAATGACATGTTTTAAAATTCGCATCGTAATCCCTTCCTTTTAGTTGAAATTAAAAATATTATAACATAAAGATATCATAAAAAACAAACAACCCAAACATGTATCTATTGACATGTTTGGGTTGTAAGTGTTATGATGGCCTTAACGAAGCAGCACGTTAATATGAATATTAAAGGAGTTAAAAAGATGGAAAGAAAGTATCCGAATTTATGTAAACCGATTAAAATTGGTAATGTCAATTTTAAAAATCGTATGTTTTCAGCACCAGTGGGCGGTACCGACATCACCGCCGATTGTTGCATCGGACCGGCTTCAACCGCATTTTATGAACTGCGGGCAAAGGGTGGCGCAGCCGCTGTAACCGTTAGCGAATGTATGGTTCACCCCGAAACCGATGGTTCCCACGCTTATCATTTAGATACCACCACCCCTGGATCTCTATCAGGCTTTACCTATACTGCCGATGCCATTAGCCGTCATGGTGCTGTGGCAAGTGTGGAGTTATCCCATTCAGGACAATACGGCGGCACCTATCTCACCGATAAAAATAAAAAACAGGGGTTAGCTCAGTTCGGACCAAGCGCCACTGTACGTCCCGACGGTTTGGAAGTACAGGAATTAAGCAAAGAAACTATTGCTGACATTGTAAAAGCCTATGGGGTCTGCGCCGGTTTAGCCAAAAAAACAGGCTATGGCATGATCATGATTCATGGCGGCCACGGCTGGTTGCTGAATCAGTTTTTATCTCCATATTTTAATAAAAGAACTGATGAGTACGGCGGATGTCTGGAAAATCGCGCCCGTCTTGCTCTGGAAGTCATCGATAGTGTTCGCAGCGCGGTAGGACCAGGATTTCCGATTGAATTTCGAATCAGTGGATCAGAGCTGTTTGAAGGTGGTTACGATCTGGAAGAAGGCGTTAGAATCGCCAAACTTGTTGAAGATAAAATTGATCTGCTCCATGTTTCTGCCGGTACCTATCAACGCGGCTTCGGCATCACTCACCCTTCGATGTTTGTACCCCATGGTTGTAATGTACACTTGGCCGCTGAAATCAAGAAGCATGTCAAGGTTCCGGTAGCAACCCTTGGCGGCTTAAATGACCCCGCGATGATGGAAGAAATCATCGCCAGCGGAAAAGCAGATGTTGTGGAAATGGCCCGGGCCCTTTTAGCGGATCCCGAACTTCCCAAAAAAGTGATAACTAACCAGGACGACAATATTGTCAAATGTTTGCGCTGCTTTACCTGTATGGCAGAACGTGCCGTAACGGGCACACGACGTTGCACCGTTAATCCGCTAATCGGCCGAGAGCTTAATGGCACAGAGATTATCCTATCTGCCACTCCTAAAAAAGTACTTGTTGCCGGCGGCGGTCCCGGTGGATTAAAAGCCGCCATTACCGCTGCGCAGCGCGGTCATCAGGTTATTTTATGTGAACAATCAGACAGCCTGGGCGGTATCCTCAAAGGCGAGCAGGCAATTCCCTTTAAATACGAAATGTATGAACTGGGTGAAACCCTTGGCAAGCTGGCTGCGGATGCCGGCGTAGATATTCGCTTAAACACAGCGGTAACAAAAGACTATGTAGAAAACGAAAAAGTTGATGCCTTAATCATCGCAATCGGATCTGAGGCAATTGTACCATCACTGCCGGGAATCGATGGCGACAACGTTATTGTTGTCAATGATTACTATTTAGAAAAAGACAAGGTCGGTGATTCTGTTGTGGTACTTGGCGGAGGTCTTGCCGGCTGTGAAGCGGCCATTCATTTCGCCCAGGAAGGCAAGACCGTTCATCTCGTAGAAATGCGGGATGAGCTGGCAGTTGATGCAAATATTCGACAGCGCCCTCTTTTATTACAGGAACTCGAAAAAAACGTAACGGTTCACACCGGCTATAAAGGCCTATCGGTAACCAATGAGGGACTTGTCTGTGAAAATCCCAATGGCACCTCGGAATTAGTGCCCGGCGTTACTATTCTTTGTGCAGTGGGCCAGAAAGCCAGACGTCCTCTGACGGAAGAGCTTTTGGATTGCGCCCCCTGGGTGGCTCAAATCGGTGACTGTGTCACTCCCTCCACCATAACAACAGCAGTTTACCAAGGCTATCATGCTGGGTTAGATATTTAATCTCGCTAAAATTAATAAAAGCATGTTCCCCTTATAATTTAAATTATAAGGGGAACATGCTTTTTTTTGCAAAGTTTAACAAACAGCCTGTTAATCTGAGCAGCTTGCTTGCAATTTATTTATCCCCACTTTATAATAGGAAAAAGGCAACCCGTTTTTAATAATCCTGATTGCAGTTAGTAAAATATTTAAACCCGCAATTACCCATTAAAAATCTACGAAAAGAAGTGATTGATATGAATACCTCTGAAAAAATGTACCACATCCAGTGCCAGGAATCTGATATTGGACACTATGTTTTACTCCCTGGCGATCCCGGCCGAGTTTCGGAAATTGCCAAAAGATTGGAACATGCCAAACGCGTTGCTTCAAACCGTGAATACACTACCTATACCGGCTATCTTGACGGAGTAAAGGTCAGTGTCACCTCAACTGGCATTGGCGGTCCCTCTGCGGCCATCGCCCTGGAAGAACTCATCAAACTCGGTGCCCACACCTTTATTCGGGTCGGTACCTGTGGGGGAATCGATTGTTCCCTTGAACCCGGATCATTAATCATTGCCACCGGGGCCATTCGAAAAGAGGGTACCACCTCTGAATATATCCCCATTGAATTTCCCGCGGTTGGAAATTTTGAATTATTGACTGCCCTTAACAACGCCGCTCACAAGCTTAGTCACCAATCCTACCTGGGTATTGTGGAGTCCAAGGATTCCTTTTACGGCCAGCATGAACCCGACCAGATGCCCAATGCCGCTATTTTAAAACAAAAATGGGAGGCCTGGAAGGCCGGTGGCGCTCTGGCCTCGGAAATGGAAACATCAGCCCTTTATATTATCTCAGCCATTCGGCGGGTACGATGCGGTTCAATTTTATTGCTCATTCGCAACCGGGAAAAAGAAAACCTTGAAAATACCCCGCCCACTATGTGCGACACCAACGCCCACCTGTTAGATACCGCCGTAGAAGGCATGCGTCAAATCATCCGCATTGATAAAGAAGCTCAGTAAATATCATCTCTGCGATCCTGAAAAACGGTCATATGATTTCTTACTTTTTCCACCGCTGAAAGATCAATGTCGCCGAAAACCAGCATTTCCCGGGGAAGTGCGCCGGCATCCGCCAATATATTCCCCCAGGGATCGATGATCATCGAATTTCCAGCGTTGTATGCATCGGAAATAGCTTCGCCGCAGCCATTGACTGCTACCATATACAGCTGATTTTCAATGGCCCGTGCCTGGTTCAAAATCCGCCAATGGGAAACCCTTGGCATTGGCCATTCAGCCGGTACGAAAAGTATTTTAGCGCCCGCCAGGGCCTGTTTTCTGGACCACTCCGGGAATCTTAGATCATAGCAGATAATGACCCCGCAAGCGATAGAGTCAAGCTCGAAGGTCACTAGCTGATGGCCGGGGCTGTAGCGCTTTTCTTCTCCGCCAAAACTAAAGAGATGGGCCTTGTCGTATTCGGCGATGATATTTCCCTGTCTGTTTGCAATATAGCTGGTGTTATAGTACGATGTTCCCTTTTTGGTAGCCACGGAACCACCGACAATGTTGATGTGCAGCTCCATTGCCAGCTTGCTCAGAAAAGCTTTAGTTCGTTGTCCTTCCACATCGGCTATCCGATCATTCAATTCCACGGTAAGAAATCCACCATTCCACATTTCCGGAAGCACGGCCACATCGGCTCCGGTCTCTGCGGCTTTTCGAATCCAACTCTCAGCATTGGCAAAGTTATGCTCTGTTTGTTTGAGTAACACCTTCATTTGAATCCCGCATATTTTCATCCTATACCTCCCATTCCCTTTGCAATTATATAAACTTATTGAAATTATATTTTCATTCTAACATTTTTTGACAACAAAGCAAATGAGAACCTGCTACTCTCAATAGCAGATTCTCATTTTTGACTTTAGACGTCTTTTTCTTCTACCATTTTTTTTAGTTCTCCACATTTTTCAAGCTCTTTAAGCTCTTTGTATCCTCCGATACAAGTACCGCCAATAAAAACAAAGGGAATACTATAGTGATGGGTTTTTGCCTGCAATTGATATCGCAACTCATCATTCTTAAATATATCGACATCGGTATATTCCAGGCCAAGTTCGTCGAGAATTTTTTTTGCCCCATTGGAATAGGGGCAAAATGGCCAAGTGTACAATTTAATTTCTTTTTTCATGGCTCTCCTTTCTTGTATTTATTTTCAGGTTACATCAATGGTGCCGGAAGTCTTGAAATAGTCTGACCCAGTTTTTTAAGGAAAGATGTATTTTTCCACTCGTAATATAAAATCTCTTTGCTTACGTTAATAACATTTAATACATCTTCTTACATCCATCACTGTTTGTGAACCGGAAGTCTCGGGATGGTAATCCGCGCAGCTGACTAGTAGCCTAAAGGTACTTTGATGATTACATAGTAAACTTTTCATAAACACCCTATTTCACTTTTTGTTATTATACCCAAAATAATCGTAATACTATCAAATCGTTGATTGAACATCGCTATATTTTATATTTCTAAAATAATCATAGACTTTAACTCTATTTCTGTATTCGCACTCTCTTAAAATGGTCAAAGAAGCCTCATTAGATTGTTATCTAATGAGGCTTCACGAATTTTATTCGTACATTCATTCATTTGGCTGCTCTGATTTTAAATATGGACTGGGCAGGGTCACATCAATATCTTTTTCCTTTAATTCTTTATCAATCATTTTATTCATTCCCTTGGCCATAGCCCAATAGACAAACCCTGGCAATTTTAATTGGGCATTACCATATAATGCCGCATTCGAATTTTCTCCCTTTGCAACATGATTCAAAAATTCGTTAAAAAACCGGTTAACTTTTTTTCCATTAGGTAATTTATCCAATGACTGTCCATCTAACATGGCCCCTAAACCGATGACAAAACCGCCTTTGTAATTTATATTACACTCTTTGGCAAACAATTCCAGCATTTTCAATCCAGATTCGTGGGTATGGACATAGGGCATACCCCCTTGTATGATGCCATAGAGACTTTGATCATGGAGAATTGTCTGATCTTTGATGATTTCTTCCAAAAAATAAACTGTATCTGCTGGATAGGTGTCGATATAGCAGGGACCAACCATAATAACAGTATCGGCCCCATCGATGGCCTTGAGTACCGGAGTCAAATCTTTTAGATGAGGATATAAATGAATCATCTCCCTCTGAAGACCTTTTTTATTTAAAAAATCCAGACATAATTTCCCCAGCATCGCACTCGTTCCTATTTTTTGGGGACTTAAGTTGATAATTACTGCTTTCTTCATCTGCTTATTTCCTCCACAATTTTCAGGATGCATTCTTCACTGACGTCATTGTCCAGCACATAAGCATTTCCATCAACGCTCATTATATTGATATTTTCTGCAACCAGGTTTTTAAATGCCTGTTTTTCTTCATCGCTACAATGATCCTTTACACCGATCCCATAGAAACCATGGATATTATCAGCCATTTTTTTTACCAGTTCTCCGTTTTTTAAGTAATAATGCCGATCCCCGATCAACGCGCATTTATCAAGAACTCTTTTAGTTTTAAATGAATAGGATCCCCAGGTGACGGGGGTTACCCATACCATGATATTCGATCGAACCAACCTGCCAAAAATCCAGTCGCCATCATCCCGGTGGATGCATTTTCCATAAGTTTTATCGGTGCAGCCTCCACAGCTGTAGCAGGGTCCCACATTAACATCATTTATGACAATATACTCCACCTCTGCCTCTCGTGCACATAGCTCTTCATACACTCTTTTTCCGATGTTTTGATTGGTATCATCTGATAAAACGGTTATCATTTCAGTTCTCTTTTCTATAAATTATTTTTTATCTTAATGAGATTTTGCTCCATTTTCGCAATGGTCTCAGTTGTTATCTTTAAATGCTCTTTGTTAATGCCATCATATAGTTCACTCATAAATTCTATTTCTTTCTGCTGATATTTTTGTGATAATTCAAAACTTTTTTCTTTGAGTTTAACACGGGTTTTTCGACGATCCTTTTCATCTCCATAGATTTCCACAAATCCGGATTTTTCCAATTTAAGGACGATCTGTTTTATATTTTGATGGGAGCTTCCAATGGTGTCTGCCAGCTCATTCATGGTTGGCGGATTAGCTTCAAAGAGTGATATGCCGGCCATTACAAACCATTGTTTACAGGTAAGCTCCTCGTAAAATCCATCGCCAATGCTTTGGAGTCTGTTTCCTAACGCAAACAGCATGCCAAATAAAAAATGTTCATGATCATAATTTGTTCCGTCCATCTCATACCATCCCTTTTCGTTTCTTAACAAGCTGTATGCCAGTCATTTGCTGTATTTTTGCTTTCTCACTCCATTTATGTAATATATTACATAAATGGAGTGTTGTCAATCCTTTTTGTGAGAATTTATTTCCTTTTATTTTTAATCCTGTCCGATCTTCTTGCTAACGTCGACTTTTAGAGCAATAAAAATACTGCCGCCCCTTTTCACTATGCTCCATTTTACGAGTTATTATTAAACGCATTCTATTTCAATTAATGAGTTTTCAGCCTGTCCGAGGTTCTTAATATCAACGGCACTAGTCTATAGGATTTCCTTTTACTTTGCCAAATAATTATATAATAAGGTTATTCCGGCTAATTTTTATGTAAACGATCTTATAGTAAAATTATATATTATTACAAATGTATTGACAAATACTCTTTTGAATATTAAACTTGTTTATAATTCAGATATTAAAGGAGGAAAAGTATGACAGCTCATTTAACTCAGAAAGAAAACTTTTTACGCGTTGCCCATGGCGAAATGCCGGAATACGTTCCTGTGTCCACATATTTTGGACCTGATGCCCCTCTCATGACAATGGCAGACCCTTGTATTCTTGGCAGCTTCAGAGGACCCGGTGGTGGAATTGATCCCTGGGGTGTTACCTTCGTAACTACCAAAGAAATAGAATTTGCAGCCCTTCCAAAACCTAACGACTTTATTCTTACTGATATAACAAAGTGGCGAGATGTTATTAAAACTCCTGATTACACAGGATTTGACTGGGAATCCGCGGCCAAAGCAGACCGAAAAAAATACGTGCAGGATCCTAACCAGACGGCCTTTGTTTTGAGCGGTTACGCAGATATATTCCAGCAATTTATCGGATTCATGGGCTTCACCGAAGGACTCTGCGCTATTTACGAAGAAACCGAAGAAGTCGAAGAACTTTTTGATTATATGCTTGATCACTCACTTTATATAACAAAGAATCTGCTTCACTACTACAAACCCGAAGGCTATTATCTCCTTGACGATACCGCCTCAAAACTTAATCCTTTCATTTCACCCAAATTATTCAAGGAACTACTGGTCCCCCGGTATAAAAAATGCCTGGACCTTGTCCGCGATGAAGGTGTCCCAATTTTTTACCACAACTGTGGCCGATGCGAAGATCTGATGCCTTCAATGGTAGATATCGGTGTAAACGTTTGGGATCCGGCTCAAACCGAAAATGATCTCGTTGGTATTAAGGAAAAATTCGGTTCTAAACTAGCCATCAGCGGTGGTTTTGAATACGCAATGCCTAAAACATGGCCTGTTGTAGATGAAGAAGAAGTCCGGGAAGCGGTCCGGGATACCTATAAGAAGCTTGCACCTAACGGCGGTTTTATTTTCAACGGTGCCATTGCCTCTCTGGACTTTCAAGATCCTAAAGTTCAGGAAGTTAACGGCTGGATTACCGACGAAGCCCAAAAACTAAGCCGAACCGTTTATAATTAATTTAAAAATCAGACTATTAATAAAGAAAAATCAGGTGTAGATATGAAAATTTTAATCTTAGGCGGATTTCTGGGCTCAGGCAAAACCAGTGTTGTTATTCAGCTTGCCAAATACATTGTCGGCGCCACTTCTGATAATCCAACAAAAATTGTCATCATAGAAAACGAAATCGGCGAAGTCAGTATTGACGATAAAATCCTTCGAAACAGTGGCTACCAAGTATCAAATATTTTTTCCGGCTGCGTCTGCTGCACGATGTCCGGGGAGCTTGTCATCGGATTGCACAATATCATCCGGGACTTCAGCCCTGAGCTCATCATTATGGAAGCAACCGGAGTAGCATATCCCCAAAATATCAGAGAAACCATTAACCAGTCCATGCCGGATATTGACTGTGTCGTAACCTGTGTGACCGATGCAAAGCGGTGGAAACGGCTTATTCGTCCGATGGAAATGCTGCTTAAAGACCAGCTTGACGCCGCCGACGTGATTCTTATCAATAAGGCTGATATGGTTGATGAAGATACCTTTGCCGAAGTGGAAGCTTCAATCAAAACATTCAACAATGAGGCAGCCTTCTTCAAGATCTGCGCCGCACAAGAAATAGACACCAAAGTATTTGATGTCATGCTCGGAAATGAATATGAAAGCGTGAGAACATGAGTAATGAATCAATCACACTAAGCGAACACGATGAAAACTGCGGGTGCGGGTGCCATGATGAACAGCATCCCTCCGAAGCGCACCATCACCACGAACATAAACCCATTACTGTCACAACCCATGATACCAGTATTGTCGGCTCATACAAATTCACCATTGAAAAGCCCTATGAAGAGGCTGAAATAGTCCTTGACGAGTTATTAAGGCATGTGGCAAAAGACGTAACCGCTCTCGGCGGCATTATCGGACACATCAAGGCTTTTCTCACTTCCAAGGGTAAGAGCTGTATGATTTCAATTACTGAAGATGATTCGGATAAGCATCATATAGAAAGTTCCCATTGTGTTATCGAAGGTGTCGCTATTGTGTTTTGTATTGTACCGGAGCAACTCGAAAGTATTCTCAAAGAAACCTTTAGCGCCTACATTATTGACTGATCTGATTTCATTTGTCGATGACCTAATTAAATTTACTCGCAACTAATAAAACCAGAAGAACTGCCACCTCATTGGCAAAATACTTCTGGTTTTTCATTTCAATTTACTTTTATTTTAATAAATTTTTATTGATTCTTCTCGCCTACGAGAAATTCTTTGCCATTGCCCCGTTCCCATTTTCCAAAATAGTCTGATCCAATTTCGAAGTGTAATTTTGCAATACCCAAATCCATCATCTCATAACCCAGTTTTAGTTTCACCTGAGCAGTCAGTTTTCCATTGTTATAGGTGAATTGAACCGGCTGTTTATTAACCGCTGAAGGCGCCTTTTGAACGGCCTGCATCCCCTCCACCATCCATTGGGGTATTTTGACATCAGAAGTCAGCATGTCTTCTATCTTTTTCGTTTTTCTGCTAATAATAGAATGGATAGCCTTTTCCATCAGGGACTGCTTTTCCGGGGTGTAGCCAATGGTGATGATTCCTAACAGGGTTTCATCTTCGCCCACCTCGCAGTCACAGCTTTTTTTATCATAAGTGCCCCCTACCCAACAGGTGCCAAGATTTAACAAGGTCGCTTCAAGAACAATTTTTTCTCCGCAATAGCCCAGCTTTTCAGACAGTTCCGGGTCATCTTTTTTACCGACTAATGCAATGTAATGATGAACGTTCTTAAACATGCCATAGCTCATTTTAATCCCTGAGAGCCCATTACCGTTGTTTATCTGCAACTGCATATGCAGGCCGCTTTCTTCGTTGGCCCCGGCAATAAGTTGCCTGATCCGGTTTTCACTGGATTGGGAAATGGGCTTATCTAAATATGTCCGTCTGGATCGTCTATTTTCAATAGCTTTTTTATAATCCATTTTTCATCCCTTCATAATTGTTTTTTATTAAATTGTGCGCAATCTTTATGGTTGAATTGTACACAATCCAATCTATCCTGTCAAGTCTAATTTAAAAAAGCAGAAACCGTATTTCGATTTCTACTTTTCATCAAACCAACTGTCGGCTTGCGTATTTATAAAAATAGGACTTGTTTTTCATCAGCGCCTCATAGGAACCTTCTTCCACAATGTTCCCCTTTTCAAGCACCAGAATACGGTCACAGTCGATAATCGTGCTGAGACGATGAGCAATAACAAGCCGGGTTGCCAACAGATTTTTCATACTTTCGGAGACAATCTTCTGGGAGCGATTATCCAGGGCGCTGGTAGCTTCATCAAAAAAGATAATGGCAGGACTTGCGGCAATGGCTCTGGCAATCAAAAGTTTTTGCCGCTGACCGCCTGACAGGGTTCCGGCTCCTTCTGCCACCATGGTTTTAAGACCCATGGGCATTTCTCTGATTTCCACATCCATGCCCACCTTTTTAAGCAATTCCCAGACATCCGCTTCGGTTAATTCTTTCTTTGAGCCCGCAATATTCGACAGAACATCCCCGGGAATCAGCTGACTGTCCTGGAGCACAACCCCCATCTGTTTTCTGATTTCCCGAATATCCACACTTTCCAAATCGTATCCGCCACAGTAAATATTACCAGTGGTGGGTTTTTCAAAGCCGAGCAGCAACCGCACCAGAGTCGACTTGCCGCTGCCGGATGCCCCGACAATGGCCACATACTCGCCATGGCTGATCTTGATTGTAATATTGTCAAGAACGGTGGCACCGCCTTCATAATAGGCAAAGCCAAGATGATTTATTTCGATATCGCCTTGGATTTTTCCCGGAGTGGTCTTAAACCGGTCCACTTCCGGAACACCATCGATAATAGGTTTTGTATTCTCATACTGGGGCACCACACTGTTTATGGAAATAAGGGCCTGCACAAGCCCCAGCAGGGAGGAAATAAAAATCACAAATGCCGAATTAATGGCTACAAATGAACCGGATGAGATGCTGTTGATACTCACATAATAATAAATCACACACATCGATAAGGTCGGCAGGGCAATGGTTGACAAACGGAGCAAACCCGTCAGTTTGCCTCTTTTATATTCCACTGCTCGCTGGGCTGCATATTCTCTGCTCCATTTTAAATAGGCCCGACTTTCCGCCCCGGCTACCCGGAGACGGGAAACAGAGGTAATCAGTTCCAAAACCAGTCCTGAAATATTATTATTCATTTCGATGGAGGTTCTCTGACATTTCATCTGGAACTTGCCAATCACCAGGGTGATCAGAACACTGACGGCGGTTAAACCCATTGCAATAAAGCCAATGGTGGCATTAATGGAAAAAATAAAAAATCCGTTGACAATGGAAAATGAGCTGGTGATGATCATGCTGATTACATTTACCGATACTATTTTCTGAATGGTCGCAAATCCGGTTGCCCGAAGGGCCAACGCCCCTGATGAATACTGCTTGAAAAAAGAAGCAGGCAGGGACAGCAGTTTATCCAGCAGGGAATTTTGCAGAATCGATAATTTACCCTGGATTCGCAAAATTGACAGGCTTTGAACCATGGTAAACAAGCCCCGGCTGATGGCAGCGGCCACCAGAATACAGCCGACAACCAAAATGGTAATGGACTGGTTTTGGGGAATCCAGACATTGAAGGCCTGCTGCATGGCAATTGAAGGCAACAGCGATAACAGCGAACCCGCCACCGCTAAAACAATCATCCAGATCAAATCTCTTCTTTGAATCAGCTTCAGTCCCAGTTTAACCATTTCCCTGAAGGATACCGGTTCTTTAGGTAAGGGCGGATAAAAAACATAGGCCTTAGAAAACGCAAAACTTCCATCAACCTCTTTTTGCTCACCATCATAAGTCTTTAATTGATAACGGGTCGGCGAGGACGGGATCAGTGCCACCGCCTCTCCTTCCATGGTAAATCCCAGCATGGGGCCATTGTCCCTTTTGTACCAGTCATCATTTAACTCCACCTGCCGAAAGCGAAAACCGGATTCATCGGCAATGAGCTTAAACTGGTCCTCGCCGCTGTACAGTTTCCGCAGTGGTGGGATTTTTACATTAATTCCCATTGCTTGAGCAACTTTTATGACTGCAGCAATTAATGGATTGTCTTCCAGGGTAGCCGGGGAACTTTTAGGGGACAATACCTTATCAAATGCTTTTTTGGCACTCTTTTCATATTTTTCCCTGATCTGTCTCATATCGTCTAATTTTTTTGCCATGGTTATCCCTCAGTTCTAATGAGATTTGCATACTCGCCACCCAGTGCCAGCAACTCATCATGGGTTCCTCTTTCCCCCACTGCTCCGTTGTTTAGGACAATGATTTCATCACAGTCCCGAATGGTTGACAGGCGATGGGCCACCAGAATAGTGCTGATGCCTCTTCGTTTAATATTTTCGCTGACCTCGGCTTCCGTTGCCGTATCAAGGGCACTGGTAGCCTCATCCATGACAAGTATTTTGGGGTTTTTACACAATGCCCGGGCAATCTCCAGCCGCTGGCGCTGTCCGCCGCTCAGGTTTTTCCCGCCTTCGCTTAACACGTGTTCAAAGGCGTTGGGCAAGGCCAGAATATCATCATAGATACAGGCATCCTTTGTGGCCTGTATCACATCCTCCACTGAAATGGTTTCATCCCACATGGTAATGTTATCCAGAATAGTGGCCGAATACATAACAATTTCCTGATCCACCGAACTCATCGTGTTAAGGCGCAGCTCGGCAGGAATGTTTTTGATATTAAAGCCATCAATGAGTATTTCCCCGCTCCAGGGCTGATATAGGGTTGTGATGGTTTTGGCGATGGTCGATTTTCCGCTGCCGGATGACCCCACTAAAGCAATCGATCCCCCTGCCCTGAGTTTTAAATTCAAATCTTTGATGATCGGTTCCGATAAACGGTTATAACCAAAGGTCATATTTTTCAACTCAATTTCACCTTCCAGCTGATCGCAGTCAAACCCTTCCAGCGAAATTGATTCCGCTTCCAGAGCAATGTCTTCAGGATATTTTTCAACATCATCCAACCGTTGAATATCCGCGATCATTCCCTGGAGCGCCGCACTGGTGCTGACCAATTCGCTCATCGGCTGGGTAAATCCTGCCATTAGGGTATTAAATGCCACAAAAGTACCGATGGTCATGGTTCCCATTAACACAAATTCACTGCCGAACAAGAAAATTAAAGCCGTCAGGATACTTGTCAGCAGGGTTGGCAGCACTGATATAATGGCTTCCATTGAGCCCATCCGCTGCTCCACCGCCAGTGTTTCGGCGCTGAGTCCCGCAATCCGGGTAAAAAAATTATCTTCCTCGCCAATGGATTTAATGGTTTCAATGGACCTGAGATTCACCATGATCCAGCCAATCGATTTTCCCTGGTACTGCAGCAGAACACGGTTGTTATCGGCATTTTTTTTGGCGGTATATTGAAGCAAAACGATATTAATGCCCGTGATGACAATCCCAATCAGGGTCAATGGCACACTGTATTGAAAAAGAAGAATCAAATATAAAAAGGCGGTAACAAGGTTGACCAGAATTCGGGCCAGATTGCTGGATAAAGCCGTTGCAACCGTATTAATACTTTGCATCCGACCGTTAATGTCCCCGGATTGTCTTTGGTTAAAAAACTCCACCGGCAGCCGGAGGACATGACGCAGATAGTTCCCGGCACTGTCAATAGCAATATAATTTTCCATTCGAGCCAGGGCATTTTCTTTTAACCAGTTGAGAATGGCCTGGAGAATCACCGTATTTAGTAAAATGAAAATGAAAATCCAGATACCGAATTGTTCGGTATTATTTAAATAGTAATCAACAAATATTTTTGCATAATTGGCAATGACCAAACCCGGGATAACCAGCAAAACCCCCAGAATCAAAACATAGATTAGTGGCGAAATACCGCTTTGTGAAAGCCGTCTAAAAAGGGCTTTCCAGACATCCGGTGGTTCACCGGCCTTGGTAAAGTTTTCTCCCGGCCGCGATTCAATCACCACCCCGGTGAAATTTTTTTCCAGTTCTTCCTGGGAAATCACCCGCTGTCCGGAGGCAGGGTCAGCTAAAAAAACCTTATCGTTTTTAAACCCCTCTAGAACAACAAAGTGGCTGTAGTCCCAGTGAATAATCACCGGCATTTCCATTTCCTTCAGCTTATCCACGCTGCAGACAAAGCCCTGGGCGTTCAAACCGTAAAGCCGGGCCGTTCTGGCAATATTTCCGGCTTTTACCCCATCCCGGGACACGCCGCAGTCGATACGCAGGGTTTCCAGGGTTTCATATCGGCCGTAGTGAGCCAGGATCATCGAAAGAGAAGCCACGCCGCACTCAACCGCTTCCATCTGTAAGACAACTGGTACCTTCACGACTTTAGGCAGTTTTTCTTTCTCATCCCGACTTTTCTCGTTTTCTGGTTTCGTCATGAGTTCTTTCCGCCTTTCTAGGAGATAATCAGGTCAATCAGATAAATTTTATCTGTGAAAATGGTTGCCTGGCACTTGGTTCCGGGATTTATTTCGCCGTCAAACTGATTGTTTTCTTTGGTCCACATATAATTTCCCTGGTCATCCAGCTTGGGATCAATGATAATTTCCATTTCAAGCGGATTTTCTGCATCCTTGCTTAACCCGCTCAGTTGCACCGTTCGGACAACTCCTCTTAAATACCCAAACTGGTCAGCGGGTGCTGATTCCAGATTGACGAAAACTTTATCACCCTGTTTAACGCTTTGGGCTTCCTCATAAGTGGAAAAGGCCAGGACCACCACCGTGGTATTTTCATTTTCTTTTTTGACAATTTGGCAAAAAGAGGTGTTTTTCGGCAGGAATTCACCTTCCTGATAGTTCAGTCCGCTGATGATACCGCTTTGCATGGCCACAATCATAGTCTGCCGTTTGATCTTGCTTTTTTCAACTTCAGTCAACACTGCCCCGCCGGCAAGCTGGGCCCCCAGGTTTTCGTTTGTCACCACTCCCAACAAATCACCCTTTTGGACATAATCCCCTTCGGATACACTGAGTTGGGTGAGCACCCCTTCATTTTCCCCCAGAACTTCAACCGTTCCCTCACCATAGGCAACCGTGGCATCCATGATCGTGGTAATATTAATGGGCACGGTGATGGAAAATACCACCACACAGATTAACAAAATCAGAATGCCCAATAAAATAAGCAAGTTTTTAGGGCCAATGACCGTCATTAAGGCCGCCTGCTCATTTTTAATCTTTTTATCATCTTTCTTCTTGAAAATGGATTCATTCACTGGTTTTTCCTCCATCCGAGAGATTGCTCTTAGGCACCAATTGATTCCCCACATAGATCTTCTGTAATACGTTAATGCCGGTAATCAGCCGCTCGTTGAAGCTTAGACCCCCATATAAGGTATCGAAACTGTTTTCAGCCAGCACCTTTTTAATGGCCCCGATGTCAAACGTCTGGGCCTTGTTTACCGTATCTGCTGCCAGATGCATAGACAAATAGGACTGGGCTGCGGATAAATCAGGGTCCTGGCCGTAGGCTTGTCGATAAGCCGCGATAAAAGCAGCCTGGGCCCCTGTTTGGGCATTATTCTCAAAATAGCTGGTCACCTGGATGAGGGGTTTTATACTTTCAGGAATCGGATAGGGCTCGATTTCAATGTCATAGCTCGCAAAAACAGGCCGGGTATTGCCGGTTTTTTCCAGATAATCGTACAATGTGCTGATGTCATTTCCCACACATGCTGTAACAATGGCCTGGGCACCGAGACTATCCCATTTTTTTACATAATATCTGAAATATTCAAGGTTTGGCAGATAGGAAACCGCATCTACAATTTCAATAGAGGATGCTCTGGCATGTTCTTCAATACTTTGCATATAGCCTTTTCCATAGGTATTGCCGGCGCTGTGAACGATGGCGATCTTGCTGATTCCCTGGGAAGCCATGCTCTGAACCATTTCACTGGCCATTGCGTCTTCCGACGGCGCGCAGAGATAAACGCCCTCATTTTCGGGCAGGCTCACCTTGGAACTGGCGATTATGGGTGCAAACAACAGCTTATTATTCTGATTGTAAATACCCGCCACTTTCAGCACATCATCGGTACTGCGATGCCCAATCACAATGGGAAAGCCTTCTTTTTCGGCGATCATGGTGGCAACTTCCACCGCGGTATTGGTATTATTGCCATCATCGGCATAATTTATTTCAACAGTTTTATTCAGGATGCCCCCCTGTCCATTGATTTCATTGGCGGCAAGCTCGATGCCGTTCTTGAAGGAAGCACTATACTCTTCCGAAAATGGATAAACAACATCCACTGTCACTGTTTCCTTTTCGGTTGTTTTCGCTGTGCAGCCACAGCACAATATTCCCCAAACCACTATTATCGTTAGTATCATCAGGTGTTTTTTCATTACCTTCTCCTATATAACCTCTGAAAATAAAATCAGATAATCGTCACTCATTTTCATTAATAGCTTTTTCATCTTCTCCGCCGACAGCTTCAGGATCTCTGTCATTTCACTTATGGTAACTTTTCCGGAATAGCGCAGACATTCGAATTCATTTTGGGTGAGTGCCTTGATATCAATCATTGACAGATCCGGAATCTTTTGAATAATCCAGTTCTTTTGTTCATCTTCACTGAGTTCGTGCCATTCTTTTAAAAGCCCGTCATAATCAATCAGTTTTTTGTAATAATCAACCATCACCTTGTTTTTGGCATAAATAAATTTAAGATATCCCGCTGCCAGGCCGTATTTGAACGCCAGTTTAAAGTCCTGTCTGATCCGCTCTTTGGGAACAAGGCCTGCGGCAAACTGCTCTTTCATTTTATTGGATACCTTGGTGATAAAGCGGGAACGCCCCATGCAGACTTCCGGCAGGGAAAGTCCCTGGGTATGATTGACGGGGAAGTCCTCTATGGCGGTAATGCATTCCCGATCTTCCAGCACAATCCCGAATTTTTCGGGATGATTGTAAATTTGCGTGCCCGGCAGAGGCATGATAAAGGTAGTGGACAGATCCAGCATTCCCGGTGCCAAATCCAACAATTCCAAAACAGTTGTTGTTGTTGCTTCAAGGGTCGCTTCTGTTTCAAAGGCCCCGCCGATAATATAATTTCCGGTTAACTGGGGCAGTCCTTCGGCAAAACAGATTTCCACAACCTTTTGGATATCGGCCGGCTTTGCCTGTTTGCCATAGGCCTCCAGCACCTCATCGACGCCCGACTCCATGCCGATTTGCATCCGTACCATACCGCTGGCAATCATCTCCCCGATGAGCTTTGAATGTTTGACTAAAAATCCGGGATGACCTTCACAAAACCACACAAAATCATAGGTTTCACGAAGGGTTTTCAAGCCTGACAGAATCTTCCTAAGCCGCACCGGATTGGTTGTAAAGGTATCATCGCAAAAAAACAGGTACCGGGGTCCGTGACTTCTTTTTAAACGTTCTTCAATTTCATTGAGCACCTCTTCAGCCCTGCGCATTCTCAGTTTTTTAGAATTCCCGCCTTCAAAGCAGAACGCGCAGCGATAGGGACAGCCCCTAGCAGTAATCACCGATAACAGCGGTCTTTCCGCGTAATTAAGCGCATCTTCGTTACGGGGTAATGCGTATTGTGAAAAATCTTCGAGGTAGACGTAGTCGGCGTTCTGAGACGCTCGGATTTCCCCGGTCACAATGATATCTTTCCCCTGGATCCTGGCATTTAGCCAGGCCAACAGAGTTTCTTCCCCTTCGCCTTTTAAAATAGCATCTGCCTCATATATTGCCAAATCTTTTTGTGTCATATGCAGGGTTTGGGGGCCTCCCATCACCACATAAAAATCATGGTGCTTTTTTAAATAGTTGATAATGGCAGCCACTGTCGAGCGATTGTCAAAGTCACAATAAAAACAGACTGCAAAGAGCCTGCCTTTCATTTTTTCAATGGTTTTCACTGCATCGGTGGTAATGCCGGTATAGGCCTTTGCCTCAAAGCCATTGGCATTGAGTTGGGCCGCCAGGGTTAAAATCCCCAGGTTTTCAATCATTTCAAAGGTCCGTCCCCGGACCATTCGCTGGGTATAGACCAGTAAAATTTCGGGTTTATTAGTCATGGTTTCCGATATAAAATCCACTTATTTCCCTCCATTTTATTCAGGGATCTGTGGGCCTGAGCATAAAAATCGGGATTTTTTCCCTGGGGATCAAGATTTTTTCTGCCCTCCTGAAGCACGTCTTTTTTTGAAAGCCGTCCGTTGCACAGCTTCAACAGGGTATAATCTGTTTCATCCAGAGTCTCATCAAATATTTTTGGTTTTTCTCCGCTGACATCGGTGTACAGCCATAATTCAAAGGTTCGGTGAACAATGGCATCTTCCTCATGGCTGCCCAGCTGGACATTTAAAAAGTAATCATCCGAAGCCCGCATTTTCCAGTATGCATCATCGATGGGAATGTTTTTATAGACATAATCATTCCATCTGGTAAAAACTCCATATTGCCGACCTAATCGGTAGGAATCCAGAATAACCGCTTCCGGGATTTTTCCGTCAAAATAAATTCGGCGCATTTCATTTTGCAGCCGCTTATTGGCCTGCAACCGAATATTCATCAAATCGGTAAAATCCAATTCCTTGGTTCTCGAAAGGGGCATATCCTCATTGCAGCAATCAATGCAATCATTGTATAGTTCCATCCCAAATTTCTCGGGGTTTAAAGTAATCGGGGTTTTGGGATAAGGCAGAAATGAAAAATAGGCGGTTTCGAACTGGCCTGGGGCCCGGTAAAGCAGTTCCATAATCAAATTTTCAGATTCTTTGATGGTTTCTCGGGTCTCGTGGGGGCCACCGATAATAATGTTGCCCGAAATGCCATGAATCCCTGATTCAACACAATGGTCAATGACATTTACCACCATTTTTTTGTTTATTTTTTTATTGTAGCTCTTTAGAACCTCATCACTGCCCGATTCCAGACCAAAGAATATCTTTTTTAGCCCGGCATCTGCCATATTTTTTGCCATCTCCCGATGCTTGTCAATGGTTGAGATATGAGCGCTGGCAAACCAGACAAAATCATAGTCTTTTCGAATATCCTTTATTTCTTTACAAATCTGGTTGACCCGTTTATGGTCCAGAGTAAAGGTATCATCCAGAAAGTTTATATAATTGATGGCTGGATCCCGCCTAAAATTGTCCCGGATTTCAGTCATCAGCGACGGCACCGAATGACGGCGGACCCGTTTGGCATTAGCACCCTCATAACAGAAGGTACAGCCAAAGGGACAGCCCCGACCGGTTAAGATCGGTAGTAGCTGATAATACTTATAATCATTGGTCAAGGTAATATCCGGCCAGGGAATGTCATCCAGTTCTTCGGGCGGTTTCCGGGCCGGTGTTTCCACCAGTTCGTCTTTTTCATCAAGATAAATAATTCCTTGGATGTCTTTTAGTGCTCCTTTATTTTCAATAAAAAAGTCCATCAATTCAAGAATGGTTTCTTCACCTTCTCCGATACAAGCGGCTTCTATGGATGTTTCTTTTAAAAAATCCGCATCCATCCCAGCAGTTTGCGGACCGCCGGCCAATAAAATCACCTCGGGAAAGCGTTTTTTCACTTCCTGTGAAAAGGTCTTTACCCAGTGAACATTGTTGAAATCGCAATAAAAGCCAACGATTTTCGGCTTATCTTCTTTACTCATCAGCCCGTTGACATAGTTCAGAGCTTCTTTGGCGTAGCCTTGAAACATTTGGACCTCATAACCCTTTTTAGTTAACAATTGGGTCAGAATATTCATTCCCAGGTTACTCCCGGGAATATAACCGCTGACATAGCGGTGTGATTTAATCAATAATAATTCCATATCTGCTTATCCCCCCTTTGAACTACTGACTCTCTTTGCAGTCAGTAGTTCGAAGGGGAGAATCCCCTTCTTTTCTTAGAAAACTAGGCTCTAGCTGTTTGTGTTGCTGTAAATGCATAATCCACGCCAACAATACTTAAACCGCCGGCAGCCTGATCCAATTGATCATCGCTAATGGGTTGTTTGTCTTTTGCTTCTTTAAAAGCAGCTTTGAATTCGTCAGCTTTAGCGGTATAACCCAATTTTGCAACAATCGCATCAAATTCTGCTTCTGTTTTAGCATCATTGATTTGTTTTGCCAGTGCCTCATCGGTTAATACCTTTGCGGCCAACGCTCTTGCTCCATCAATACTCATATTCTTCCTCCTCTAAAAATTATTTTGGCTAAATCACGAAATGAGTCAGCCAATATTTAAAATTAAATTGATATAGAATATCAACTAATTTTTCATGGAACTCTGCCTGGTTGTCATAGGGATCTCCAAACTTCAAATACAGTTCGGATTCGATCTCTCCAAGACTTCTTTTTCCGGCACTTCGGAACAGCAGCTCATACTCCAGGGGTGAAAGGGCAATCCCATCCAATATGGGAAAGCCCTGGGTAAATGTCATGGTACGCCATAGCTCAAAGGTTCTTTGAGGGTAATCTCTGGCAAAATCCAGTGCTGCGTCAAAGGCTTGTCCCTCATCTAAGTAAAGCACATAGTAATATTCATAAGCCCTTGGATTGGCGGAAATTTCCTCAAACCAGCGGCTCCTGATCCCATAGGTCAGGGCGGCTTTAAACTGTTTCATCACCGCATCCTGTTTCAGTTCATGGTTTTTGATTTTCTTTTGCATGCTTTCCCGGATGACTTTATTTAATTCCTGACGGTCTTTCATAATCTGGTCCTGACTTCGCCCCTGGGGTGTCACATAGGGGTAATCATCGCCGGAAAGAAGCCCGCTCTCATCATGCAGTTGCAAATCGAATTTCTCCGGATTTTCAAGGATTTGGGTACCCGGATAGGCTCTTAAAAATCCGGTGATAATGTCAATGACCCCTGGGCCCTGATCCATTAAGGTTTTTATGAGTCCCGGGGTTGCCCCCTCTACTTCGACCGGGCCGCCGACAATAAAGTTGGTGGCGATCTGAGTTAATCCGCAGTCTGCGGCGTAGGATACAAATTCAATAACATCCCGTATATCAACATGCTTATTATATTGATCAATGACCTTCTGATCACCGGATTCAATGCCAATCTGAAGGCGGATCAGTCCGGCATCAATCATCGTCGGCAGGATATCCATCCAATTTTTAATGCGGCCCACATGGCATTCACAGTACCAGACGACATCCCGTTCTTTTCTGATTTCCCGCATGCCTGCACAGAATTCTTCTATGCGCTGGCGGTTAACGGTAAAGGTGTCATCCATAATAATAAGATAGCTTAAATCGGGATTGCTTTTTAAATTGAGTTTAATTTCTGAAAGTACCAACGGGATGCTGCGCAGCCGGACTTTCTGTTTCCCGGGACTGGGTGCACAGTAGGCACACTGATAGGGGCAGCCCCGGCCGGTAAAAATCAGCTTGCCATAGGCATGGTTTTTATGGAGAGAACAGTGATAGGCCGGCAACGCCAGAGCATCAAGGTCTTCAATGATTTCCGGAGGCTGGGTTTCCCGGTAGTCGCCGTCCTTTAAATAGGCCAGTCCTTTTACCGCATTTAAATCGCCCTTGTCATTCAGGATAACCTCTAATAGCAGGGGCAGCGATACTTCCCCTTCGCCTCTGAGGATATAGTCCACCTGACTGTTTTGTAAAAATTCTTCATTCAGCCCAATCGCTTGGGGACCACCGATAATGATGGGGATGTCCCAGGTGTCCTTTGTTTTTTTTGCCAGACCGGCAATCAGCTGCGTATTGTCAAAGTCACAGGAAAAACCCAAAGCATCAGGTTTTGCTTTATTTATTTCCGCCAAAAGGTTTTCCGGGTTTCCATGAAAAACCAGGGGTTCAAATCCGGCCCTTTCCAGCGCTCCGGCCAGATAAAACAGCCCCACATAATCATGGGACGTCGTTTCATATTTTTTTGACACATTGCAAAGAAATATTTTCATTTTATACCCTTTTTCTAGAACGGAACAACAAGAAGCCAGTATTTTTTATCAAACACTTTCATGGTTTCAATGATCCGTTCTGTCAATTCATTGAGATTTTCGCCAAATGGTTTGCCAAATCGGTCGTAGAGTATTTCGGCAATGGCGGCGATGGTGCTTTTGCCGGTACAGTATTTCATCACTTCATATTCAAATGGGGATAATGCCTCTCCCCACAAAACCGGATAGCCCTGGGAAAAATTCACATCCCGCCACATTTCAATCATGCGCTGGGGCCGCCAGCTGGGTAATTCCACTGGATCCACATCCACAATCCGACTGGCCGCCGCTCTGGCCAGCATGGTGTAATAGGCGGTTAAGGTTGGTTTGTGATGGGTAATAATATTCGTCCAGTATTTAGGACCATTGGCTGCCATTGAGGTTTTGTAACATCTTAAAATATCCTCATGACTTAACTCCCCGGCATTGAGCATGACTTTTACCTCATCCACAAAGCTCTGGAGGTATTCCTGATAGGCTTCCATGATTTCCCGGCGATCCATTTTTTCGCTGTCCATAATGGGATAATCCGAAATCGATCCCAGCCCCTGTTTGTCATAAATGGTTAAACCGTATTTTTCCGGATGCAGGCCAATATCTGTCATCGGATAGGGCATCACAATACTCGGGGCAATTTCCATCATGCCCGGGCCCAGACGCAGCAGTTTGGCGCCAAAGGCCTTGTTTTTCTCAATATGCTCCCGGTTTTCAAAGGGCCCCCCCACCAGCAACGCTCCGAAAACCTGCTGAACGCCGGCATCGTAGGCTGCTTTTACAACAATTTCAACCATTTCCGGTGAAATATTTTTCCGGTATACCTTCAGCATGTCTTTATCCACCGACTCGATGCCGATTTGCAGTCGATTCAGTCCGGCATCCACCATGTCCTTTAAAACTTCGGGCCGTCGGCTTAGGGACACCACATCAGCTTCACAGTAGAATTGGAAAGGCTTAACCGCCTGAAGCGCCTTGGCCTGCTTACAGAAGTCATCCAACCACCTGGGATTGGTGACCAGGGTATCGTCACAGAATTTAAAATAATTGAGTTGTGGATACTTCAATAGAAAATGTTTCATTTCCGCGATGACATTTTCCACACTCCGCTGCCGCATGGGCCGGATCAGCGCTCCTTCATGACAGAAAACACAGTGATAGGGACAGCCCCGGCTGCTCATCAGGTACAGACTGGAGTAATCGATGGGGGTAATGCTTTTATCATAGGCGGGAAACGGCAGGTCATCGAGATTTTCGACAACCGGGCCTTCGCCCCGGTCAATGCATTCATCTTTTTTATTGATATAGAAAATTCCGGGTATGTCAGCCAGGCTTCTCTTTTCTTTTACGGCATCAAGAACCGCCACCATGGCCAGCTCCCCTTCGCCCCTTACAATGGCGCTTGCCTTTGACTGTCTGAGATAATCCTCATCTAGGGAGATCGCTTCGGGTCCGCCGATAAGCACCGGAATGCCGTACACCTCGGTCATGGTCGCCGCCACTTTTTTGGCCACATGTTTGTTTTCAAAGTCAACCGAAAATCCAATGCCAATGACTTCACTGAGATTGAATTGCTTCAGATAATCACCGGCCTGATCCGCCCGGCATTCGCACACGTAGGCGTCATATCCTTTCGAATCAAGATAGCTTGCCAGTCCGTAAACACCCAGGAACGCGCCGTTTCTGGCGAAACCGGCTATTTCCATACCAAAAGTCGATAATTTATAAAGGATTACCTTGTTTTTCACTGTTTTCTCCACCATTTTTTCCTGCTGCGCCCATTCTTTTTCCAAACCTGCGGCTTTTAGTGCCCCCGACAGCACACACATGCCCACGGATTCCAGTTTTTTAATGGTTTCTAACAGATGTAGCTTGAATTCCTGAAGATTCGCAAAGTTCTGCTGCTGGTTTACAAAGAGAATGTCCGCCATTTCGTTGATGGTGAGCTTACCCGATGCGTATGTCAGCACCTCAAATTCAAACGGCGAATACACAAATCCGTTTAAAACCGGAATTTCCGCCGCTAGCTCCGGTGTCAGGGAAAGCATGGCAATGCGCTGCGGATGGGTATCAAAAACGGATGACCTGTCATAGTCTTTGGTAAGCTTGTCCCCGCGGATTCGGGCCTTATACTGGGCATCGAAATAAGGATACCGGGAATAGGCCAAGCCCTGCCACATGCCGCTGAGACCGTATTTCTCGCTGAGTGCATAGCTTTCCAGAATCACCTCATCGGGAATCTCGCCGGCGCTGAGCATTTTACGCATGAGCTGCATATTTTCTTCGAAAAACTCATTTCGGGCTCCGCAGATATCCTCAATATTCAGTGCCGCTGTTTCAACTACCGGAAAATCGCCCACCGATGTCAGGGCTTTTTCATCTTTCACGGTAATACCGAAAGCCTCGGGGTTTTTCGACATGGCGGTTTCGGGAAAAGGCATATAAAAAGTGCTGACCACCTCCACCATGCCCCGGCCGGCCTTGATCATCTCATTGACGGTGCTGAATGTATAGTTCAGGGTTTCCCGGGTTTCCAGGGCCCCGCCGATGATGATATTACCCACTAACTGGGGGAGCTTGGCCGCTTTGCAGATTTCAATGACCTTAAAGAGATCCTCCCGTTTTATTTTTTTATTATAAATATCAATGATATGCTGATTGCAGCTCTCTATTCCGATTTGCATCCGCACCAGGCCGGCATCAACCATCATTTTCACGATTTCCGGATATTTATAGACGATATTCACATGGGCATCGGCAAACCACACAAAATCATGCTCTTTTCGCAGCGCTGTCAATTGTTCGCAAAAGGCTTTAACCCGTTGTTTGTCCAGGGTAAAGGTGTCATCCCCGAAAAAAATGTATTTGACATTGGGGTTTTGTGCCAGCCGGCAGCGGATTTCTTTCATAACGCTGTCCACACTGCGTCGTCGAACATTCTTGCTATTTGCCCCTTCATAACAAAAAGAGCAGTGGAAAGGACACCCTCGTCCTGACATGACTGCCATATGGTTAATTCCCTGATGTTGGGAAGATTTAATTTTACCCGTGATAATGGGCAATTCATCTAAATTCTCAATGGCCGGATAGATGCCATTGTCATAATAGGTGTTGTCTTTCCGAAATGAACACATTCCCGGAATGGCTTCCCATTTTGCCTCGTCTTCATTTTGAATAGCGCTGATGGCTGCATCCAGAGAAAATTCGCCTTCTCCACGCATGATCGCATCCGCCTGGCTGGCCCGCAAAAAATATTCACCCAGTCCCACGGTCTGGGGTCCGCCCAGAAAAACATAGCTGCCAAATCGCTTTTTTATTTCCTTTGAAAAGCTTTCAACGACCGACTGATTCTCATAATCGCAATACAAACCCACCACCGTATTGCAGTCGCTGCCAGAACGCTCAAGGAATTCCAGACCTGTTAATAATTCTCCTGAAAAAACCGCCACGTCGATACCTTTGCTCGCCATCATTTCCGCCAAAGACATATGGCCAATGGGCTCAATTTGCGTGATTGAATGGGTTCTCGTTCCCCGGTGAATCAGCATCAGCTTTAAGTTAACCGTTTTCAATATGTGCCTCCAAGTTGTATTTCGTTGTCCCTTTATATTTTTTTACAGGCTATTATTAAATTATTGTTTTTAGTGTAGTCTATTTTTCTGTTTTTGTCTATTTTTATATTAACTGGTTGTCACTTTTATTTTTTTTAAGGAGTTTTGTTGTTCGCGTATTTATTTTTGAAAAAGAAAGCAGCTAAAATTCAGAGCTGTGACTTTGTCTGCAAAAAAAACCTCAAAATATTTCATTTGAAATATTTTGAGGTTTTTTGCTTTGTTCCCGGTTAACGATCCATATCCCGACACTGACACACATAAGCGCTATGATGGTCCGCAGACTCAGAAACTGTTCGCCGAGAAAAAATCCAGACAAAACAACCCCGAATACCGGGATCATAAAGCCATAGATTGCCACGACGCCCACCGGATTATACTTAAGCAGCACCGTCCAGATTGTGAAGGCCAAGGCCGACAGAACTGCCAGATAAACCAGCAATAAAATTCCCGATGTCGTAACCTGGGTAATCTCGCCGCCCATGATCCGGCCGACGATGATCAGCGCCACCCCGCCGATCATCAGTTGATAAGCGGTTAATGCCATGGAGTCGCTTTTTTTTGTGAAAATACGGGTCAGTACAACACCCATTGCCGAGGCGATACAGGCTAAAAAAAGAAAACCGTCACCGGTTAACGAAAAACTGCTGTCTATTTGGCCGCCGTTAAGCTGGATCAGGATCACGCCGGCCATTCCCAAAACACAGCCGAAGACTTTTGCCCGGGTTATCTTTTCGTTTTTTAAGATGATATGCGCAAAGAGAATGACTAAAAAGGTCGAAGACGCATTGATGATTGAACCCTTCACACCGGTTATGTTGGCCAGACCGATATAAAAAAAGATGTACTGAATGGCCGTCTGTACCAGTCCCAGGCTTACCATTCCTCTCAGCTCACCGGTTCCCGGGACAATCCATTTTCGGTAGAAAATACACGCCATGATCAGCGTCAGAACCCCGGCCATGGTAAAACGATAACCGGCAAAGAGAATCTGCGCACCGGCTGTCTGGATATCAAAAAGACTGTAGCCTATTTTCACACTGGGAAAAGCACTGCCCCACAGAAGGCAGCAGAATGTCGCCAATGCAAATACAACACCTTTATTCTGCAATTTATTAATGATTTGATTTCCTCCTTCAGATTAGGATTAATTGGTAATAATAAACTCCCTAAACCTAACCGCAAATTGCTTTGTTGGATTATTTGTTATTTTGAAACCTCACTCGGTTGTTTATTGGCCGCTACGGCAAATCGTTTAATGTGTTCGATTATTTCCCGGTAGGTGGTTGCCATCAGATCAGGTCTTAGTTCATACAATTTAATACCGTATCTTAGATTTACAAAGCCATTGACCTCCACTTCGTCCTCGGAGATAAAATTATAATCAGCTTCGTAAACTAATTTGCAGTCAATTAAGGCATCGAATTTACTGACCAATGAGGTTAGCAGCATATTGGCGATCTGGTCCTGATGGTTTACCACATAAAAATCAACATAAGTTTCCTGACAATGTTCGTCTCGTTCGCTTTCGATAAGAAATCCCTGACAGGAGTTCATGGTAAACAGGACGTTAACCGAATTGACCGCATCGGCCAGTTCCTTAATGCCCTTATCAATGGCACCGGGGTCCTGTAAAAATTTCTTTTTATCCTCAAAGGTAAAACGGGTGACAGGATTTTTATCAATCCCTAAAAATGAATAGTCCATATTAAAAGCCAACTTTCTTTTATCAATATTTTGCAGCATTTATGATATCATGATGTCCTATTCGCTGGTTTCTAAAAAACCGGAATAGTCTGTGCTTATTATTTTATCATATTACGGATTTAATTTAAATTATTTATGTGTCGTGATAGAATTAAATAGAAATATCAATCTTTGAATAATAATACGAGGAGGCAACATGTCAAAACAGAAAGAAGTTAAAACCAATGCCATGCGCATTTTGGATAAATTGAAAATCGACTACCAGCATCAAACCTATGAAAGTGATGCGTTTATTGACGGTCTGCAGACCGCCGACAAGTTAGATCTACCCTATGAATTAGTGTATAAAACATTGGTGACGGTGGGAAAAAGCGACGATTATTTTGTGTTTGTGATTCCCATTGCGGAAGAATTGGATATGAAGAAAGCGGCCCGATCGGTTGATGAAAAGTCAATTGCCATGATTCATGTGAAAGATTTAAACAAAATTACCGGATATGTTCGGGGCGGCTGTACTGCCATCGGCATGAAAAAGCAGTATCAAACAATTATCAGCGACACCGCCAAAGGCTTGGCTGAAATCTATGTAAGCGGCGGAAAAATCGGTTCCCAATTAAAACTCCGCCCGGATGATCTGTGCCACGCTGTCCATGCCGTGTACGGGGATATCATCATGAAATAAAACAGTCCGCCGATACATGATGCCTCAAGATCGGCGGACTGTTTAAAACTCTATTTCGGTGATTCCCATAAAATTCATTCGCCTGAATCAGAAAAGATCGTCTCTTCCCGGAGTGAAAAACTCCAGAAATTCCTGATCCTCTTCACTGACCATAAAGCCATGGGTGGCCCCGGCGGGAATAAAAATCGATTCTCCCGGTTTTACATGGGTAATGACCCCGTCAATGCTCACCTCCGCGGATCCGCTGATCATATAATCGATCTGAGCCTGGGGATGGGCATGCATTGGAGGCATGGTCCCGGCTTTCACAACCATCCTGACCAGGCAGCATGCGCTTTCCCCCACCAGCACCGCTCGTTTCACCGTTGCGGGCAGTTTCGTTTGTGCCTCTTCCATAATCGACGCCTCTAACTTTCTTTTAAATGATACAAGGTTCGCAGCTCTTCCGGAGTGATATTTTTCTTCTCATCACCGGTAAATTCATGGGCAACCACGCCCCGATCCATCATGATCAGTCGATTGCCATAGGCAATGGCATCCTCAAGGTGATGGGTAATCATCAAAGCGGTGAGCTGATCTTTTTTTACAACTCTTTGGGTAAAAGCCATGACGTCTTCTGCTGTCTTCGGGTCCAGCGCCGCGGTGTGCTCATCGAGCAGAATCAGTTCCGGAGGCTTGATGGTGCACATAATCAGGGCGACCACCTGACATTGTCCCCCGGATAAGTTTTTAATCTTACTGTCCAGCTTATCCTCAAGACCCATGTCGGCTTCCGCCAGCTTCTCCCGAAAAATCGCCTTTAACGGCTTGGTCAGGGCCCAATTTAAGTTCTTCCGGTTTTGCCGGCCATAGGCCAGAGCCAGATTTTCCGCAACGGTTAGATTCGGTGCGGTGCCCCGCATAGGACTTTGGAAAACACGGCCGATAAATTGGGATCGTTTGTGTTCCGGCATAAAGGTAATGTCTTTTTCATCCAAATAGATATAGCCGTCATTGGGCAAAACAGCGCCACTGATAAGATTGAAAAGGGTGGATTTCCCGGCGCCGTTATTTCCTAAAATTGTCACAAATTCCCCGTCTTCAACGGTCAGGTTCAAACCGTTTAAGATATGATTGTCCGCGCCATTTTCTACTGTGAATTTCTTCTGCAAATTGATGATTCTAAGCATGTCGGTTCCTCTTTTTCAACTGATAGTTTTCTTTATAATACTTAACGGCCGGCAGCGCCAGCGCAATGGTAACGATAATGGCTGATAACAGCTTCATTGCATAGGCCGGGAAGATCCGGGTACTGATTGCCAGGGCCAGAATAAAACGGTAGATGATGGATCCCAGCAGGCAGCTGATCATCCCCGCTAAAATCGTCCGTCTGCGGATAAACGCTTCGCCGATAATAACCGCGGCCAAACCGACAACCAGCATCCCAACACCGGAATTCATGTCGGCATAACCCTGATCACAGGCGATGAGACCGCCACATAAGCCAATTAAAGCATTACTGATCATCAGTCCCAAAATCTTGTAGAGATCCACACTCATGGACGAGGACCGGGCCATCATTTCATTGTCACCGATGGCACGAATGCAAAGTCCGCAGTTGGTTTTGAAAAAAAGCACCAGGGTTAACATGGCAATAATCACAAATATTAACGATACAAAAATTTTAGCGATGGCAAAATCCATGGGCAATAAGTCGCCCAGGATATCATAAATAGTGGTGACCCCTAGCAGCGTCACATTGGATGAACCCTGCATCACCGTCAGATTAATGGTGTATAGCCCTGTCATGGTGAGAATCCCGGATAGAATCGCCGGAATCAGCAGCTTGGTTTGGAGCAGCGCCGTCACGAGCCCGGCCGCCGCTCCTGCCAGCAGCGAGAAGAAAATCCCCAAAATGGGATGACCGGCCACGGCACTTGCCGACATTACAGCCATTCCAAACACAAAACTTCCTTCGGCAGTTAAATCAGGAATATTCAATACTCTGAAACTGATGTAGATCCCCATTGCAATGAGCGTGTAAATCAATCCCAATTGAAGTGAACCAATAGCTAATGACATAATTTTATTTCTCCTTTAAAGGTTTCCCGGGGCCGACGGTTTTACTATTTTACTGTGGTTGCTGTTTTGCTGATTTCCGCTGGAATCACAATCCCGATGGCATCGGCGGTTGTTTGATTGATCACCGTATCGGTAGCTTCCACCGCGACGGCAGGAATTTCCGCTGGGTTTTTCCCGTTTAAGATTGCAATGGCCATGTCTGCTGAAGCAGCCCCAATGGCTTCATCGCCAATGGCAACGGTGGTCAGAGCGCCGCTGTTTACCATCACTGCGGAGCTTCCGTAGACAGGCTTTTTAGCCGCTTTGGCCGCCTCGGCAACCGTCGGCATGGCATTCTGAATCACACTGTCATTAGGAACAAAGATGGCATCCACTTCGCTCAGTAAACCTTCAACTGCCTGTTTTACTTCAGAAGAATTGGTCACCACGGCTTCTTTAATTTCATAGCCCTGGGCGGTCATGTATTCTTTTGCTTTATTAACGGTACTCACTGAATTGACCTCGCTGGTGTTGTAGATAATACCAAAGGTTTTGATGCCCGGTGTCATGGTTTTGGAAAGATCAATAATCTTTTCCACCGGAATGGGGTTGGATGTTCCGGTGGCGTTGTGATCAGGTTTTTCCATGGTGGTCAGGATACCGGCCTTAACCGGATCAGATACGGCGATGAAAACCTGAGGTGTTTCCGACTTCATGTTCACAAATGCCTGAGATGCTGGGGTGGCTACCGTTGCCACTAAATCATAGCTGCCGTCAGCCATTTCCTGGGCAATGGTATTCATTGTCGAGGCATCTCCCTGGCCATTTTTGACCACAATTTCCATTTCATCCTCGGAATAGCCCTGATCCCTAAGCTGCTGGATAAAGCCATCTCTCATGGCATCAAACGCGCCATTCTCGATCATTTGAATCACACCGACCTTTAATTTCTTTCCTTCGGTGTCCCCACTGGTTCCCGATGATGCACAGGCGGCCAATGACACCGTCATTGCCAGGGTTAACACAACCGCTGTAATTCTTTTGAATAAATTCTTTTTCATTTCTGTTTCTCCTTATTTTTATTTATAGTTTCCAATTCCTGAAATGCCGCTTTGAGCATATCCAGGGTAATGACATAGGGGTTGTGGCGAATATCCGCCATTTGAGTGATGGATTCCAGATAGGGTGCCATGGTTTCGGCATCCAGATCCAGCTCTTCTAGGGAATGTGGCAGTTTGGTGGCACAGTTAAAGGCATAGACTCGCTCGAATTCCTCCCGTTGGCCATCCACCAGCAGCAGAATCAGTATCCCATAGGCTACAATTTCGCCATGGAGATGTTTTTCTTCATCGAAGTCCGGCATTGAAGTAAGGGTATAGTAAATGGCGTGGGCCAAACCGCTGTTGTAGTCCGGGGAATGATCCAGGGTAACCAGAATGGATACCAGGGCCGTGGTCACAATAATGGTCTGAATCGCCTGTTCAAAATCCTCATTGAGGATTTTTTCCCGGTTTGCCTGTAATGCCCCGGCTCCGTGTCGGATGATCCCATCAGCACATTGACTGCTGATATTTACGCCCATGGTCAAGGCATGGTTCAGAGCTTCGCCCCGGGAAGAAATAGATGCTTCATAATATTTGGCATAGGTATCGCCCAAACCGGCCCAGAGGTATTTAACCGGGGCCTCCACCAGCACTTTGGTATGGATAAATGCGTGCTTGGGCGGTTCTTTCAAAAACTCCGGTCTGAGAAAACCGCCGTCGGTGCCATATAAAATCGAAACACTGGTACAGGCTGAACAGTTGGACGCAATGGTAGGGAATGAAAAAACCGGCTTTCCGGTTTGTTCGGCGACAAATTTCCCAGTATCCAGAACCCTGCCACCACCGATAGCGAAAATCATGTCCGTATCGGTTTCGGCTATTTCTTTTTTCAGTTTTTCGGCATTTTCATAGGTGCATTCGCCTCCATAATAAAGCGTCTTTGCAACCCTCAGACTGCTTTTCTCAATCGCCTCATCCAAATATTTCCTGGCCTGATGGTAACCGTGACTGCCGATAATCAGCACCACTTTTTGCCCGTATGGGGAGCAGACATCATTGATGGTGTCGTAACTTGATTCCCCAACTGTATAATTCGATAAATAAACACTGTATGTCATCCAACTTCTCCTTTCTCTTCCCTTGATTTTTAGGCAAATAAAAAACTCCTGTCCTATAATAGGACAGAAGTTAAAATTTCTGCGGTACCACCTAAATTGATGCAATTCAACCTCAAAAAAAGTTGATGCACATCCACTTTGAACGTACTATCATACGCTTTCCTGTGATAACGGACGGAACCCCCGTTGAACATTACTCAGCTTCCTCAGCCTTTCTTTTCACCCTCATGAATCCATTCACTATTGCGATTACTGTTGCATTCACACTCTCTGCAACTCACTGGCGCATCTTTCAAATAGCTACTACTTTCAATCAAAGGTTTGTTAGTACTAATTTATCAAATGATATCATAACCAGCCTGCATTTGTAAAGTCAAAACAACAATAATTGCAATAGCTGAAGCATTATCTTTGCATTCCTAAAAATCCGATCATCCTAGGTATCGCGAAATAGACTTTCTCACCCTGTCTATTCTCCCTCACCTTGTTTTAAACTTTACTTTCAATTTAGAACAAGGTTGCTTTTTAAGCTTTATTTTTTCTTGTTCTCACCCATGTTTTCACCATAGGGCATTTCAAAGGCTTCTGTCTGAGGGATTTGCAAATACTTATAAGCTAATTTAGCTGTTGCACCTATCAATTTCATGCAATGTACACGTCTATCTTTTCCGCTCCAATCCTCATACGGCGCCCCGACATCACGACAGGTTGTGCAACCATTTGCTTCTTTGAACTCGCTGATCAAGTTATTGTAACGACGGTAATATTTTTGAGCGATTTCCTTACCACGAACGTCGAGATCAATACTCCAGGGATCCTTGCGGCCATAAATGGCACTGTTTGCCATAACCGCAGCTGACAATGCCCCACAGGTATCTCCGTACATTCCGATGCCACCGCCGAAACCTGTACACATAGCCACTGTTTCCTTTGGAACATCCAGAACGCCGGCACGTATCAAGGCATCATATACGCTTTCCGCACAATTTAAACCATTCTTGAAATTTTCGACGGCATAGTCGTTCACTAATTGACTTTTATCATTTTCCTTATTCATTTTACAGCTCTTTCCAAAACTATTTTTCAAGCTTTTGTTTTTATTGTAAATCATTTTGCGATAAATAACATTAGTTATTGCATTAATTGCCTAAAAAAAGATCATACCAAACCAGGTAATCACATTATTGCCATTTAGAAATGACATGTTCTGTTTTTCACATATGTCTGTTACGCTTATTGTATGGCTTTCAACACAGGGATACATTTTATCCAAATGGCGGCAGGCCGCAGCTGGATATGTGCAGGTATCGCATATGGCACAGGATTCTGCGGTGAGGATCAGAATGTCTTTATTTCCACTAAAAACATTCTCCTTAATCTGGTTTACGATCTCAATATGTTCGCCTCTGGTTAAAAGCATTTCGTCCATATTAAGAATGTCTGTGACTTCCGATATGGTACTGAAAATAAAGGCATGATCGTAAGCAGTGCAGCGGGTTTTACACTCTTCCAGTGTTCCAACCCCAGGCGGACAGGACCATGATTTCCCGTATTGTGGACATTCACTTTTACAGATACTTCGCACTGCTGGATGAAAATTAAGTTCAGACGGATCAAAAAATGCGTATTCAAATATCGGATATTCCATAATTTTCTTTTCAATATTTTCTCTTGTCATTTACTTACCTCTTATAAATTTTCCTGAATAACCAAAAGACCGGCGCTCTTATCAGTTTCTATCTTGCATCCATTACCTAAAATTATTGGTGGCCGAGAAGGCCATCTTTAAAACCATATTCCACCGGATACGGTCTTACAACAGATTTTTCACTGTTTGGTTTTTCTTTATACGATTGCTACGCTTCATTGATTTTAAAAGCAACCATTGTAATATCATCAAACTGAGGCGCGCCATTAACGAAGCTGTCAATGTCTTTTTTTATAGTCGACAGCAGCTCATTCGGATTTAATTTGGTATTGCTATTAAGCACCGATAACAATCTTTCCTCGCCATACAATCCATTATTGGTATTCGTCGCCTCGGTCACACCATCGGTATAGAGATACAATTCATCCCCATTTGTCAGTTGCATTTCTACCTGCTGATACTTAATATCTTCCATTCCCCCCAGCACAAAACCGCTTGCCAATTTTAAATATTCAAAACAGCCCGCTGCTTTTTTCAGCAACGGCGGATTATGCCCGGCATTGACACAAATAAAATTACGCGTCGAAATTTCCAACACACCCATCCAGGCTGTAACAAACATGCCGACGTCATTATTTTCACAAAGCTGGGTATTCACTAAAGTAAACACTTCGACCGGGGTAAGACCAGCCTGGGTATGATTTTTAATCAACGTTTTAGCAACCACCATAAATAACGCCGCAGGAACACCTTTGCCCGACACATCCGCAATAACCACTGCCAAATGATCATTATCAATGGAAAAGAAGTCATAAAAATCACCGCCAACTTCTTTAGCCGGTTGCATGGTTGCAAAAATATCGATTTCGGCGATGTCCGTGAAGGCCGGAAAGATGCTTGGCAGCATGGATATTTGGATCTCCGTAGCCACGTTAAGTTCCGCTGAAATCCGTTGTTTTTCTTCACTATCCTTTTTCTGTTTATTCAAAAGCTCCCGAGTACGGTTAACCAAAGTAAAACAAATTGGCGATAGTGCCACTAAGGTAAATACCCGGGGCAAATAATAGAACTTCAGTGTTCTGGTCAAAATACTCCCGGTAATAACCCGTTCTTGGACACCATCCATTACCAGCATCATATTCGAGTCCCACAAACCAATATACAGTCCGGTAAAAATAGCAATGGTCATAAAAACAACACTCCCGGCCAAAGTCCATCCGGTAAATTTTTTCGAATAATAGTGGCAGGAAATCAATATGGGACAGATCCAGGCAAGCACCGTATGCAAAGTCATCATCGTCGAAAGGATAGTTATGCCCAGGATGGTACATGCCATAATGAGGTATTTCAGATACCACTTTTGGCCACCAATCGCTTTAATCAACAACGACGGTAACAGAAACAAAACAATACTGATCGGCATGGCTATGTTCATCAATATTTTTGAAATGATGAAAAAATTGATGGAATTTAAAATCCATACGATTCCAACAATTGCTGCAATAATGATTAAACATTTAGCCGCATATTGATTCGCCTTATCCTCATTCTCGATGAAGATTTGATTATTCATTGCAGCATCATTATTTGCCATCAGTAATTCAACCCCTATCTCAATTTTTACACCGTCAACCAAAATTCATTGAAAACCCATTCTAAATAAGATACCTTTTTCATAGCACTATTAATAAGTGTTCTAGCCCTTATCTTTTCAGTATTTTCACTTACCATCACTTATTTATTAAACTCATATAAATTTTTTATCCAAACAAAAAACCTGCTACATAGTAACAGGTTTGTAATAAACCCTTGTTGCATATCATACCAAGCATTTCACCCTAGTGCAACCCATTTTATACGGCAGATGCATTAATAACAAAAGCCCGGTACTTAATTTCTTTCCAGTTTGATACTTTAAATCCATGTTTCGCACTCTCATCAAAGTGTTTTTTCGTTACCTGTTTCACCATTTTGTTTCTCATCAATTTTTCTCCTCCATTAAATTTTCGCCACTGACATCCATTCGATACTTATATAAATACCTCGCTTTAGATAAGCCGAGTCCAAAGGGGACAGTTCTTTTGTGCTCTTTTTGTGCTCTTTTTGTGCTCTTTTTTCGTTCTAATTTCGTCGCAGCACGCCAAAGCTGAGGTCGGTTAACCATTCCTAGTTGTCTGCTCGACCTTTGATCTTACAGATTTTTATTATCTCATTACCCGACCTTCATCAGCATATTATCCATACTTTAACATAATTAATGACATTTGTCATAACCAATCAGGAGACCGAACACTTACAAAGTGACCTCCGTTAACGTTAAACAAACTCATAAATCAATTAAATCGCTGTTTGCCATTCTGATTCTCGGAGTCTGCTCACCGATGCGATCAACCAACATGAATTTCCAGATGATTCTCGACAACCTCAGTTTTGCGATGATTACCTGGCTGATGCTGATCAAGCAGCGCCGAGTGGAAGCCTAAATCAGCTTATGCCGGGCGCACCACAAAGAAAAGCCAGCAATAATGCTGGCTTTTCTGACCATTTCAAAAGAATATCTCCGTCTTGGTATGCTTTTGATAACGCGATACCTGATCAAGAGTGTTTCAATATTGGTAATTGTTTGACTACTTACAACTTGTTTTTGGAAATTTTCATGGAATTTTAAACTTTGTAGTATCATCAGGTGGGTTTTCAGTACCGGTTTTTGCGGTTTCCTTATCAATCTTTTTAGAGAATTTACCTAAATGATATTTGGCAAATTCTCTTCCGCCGAGACCAAATGCTAACGCAAAAGCAATTGATAAACCACCTATAATAAACAAGAAGGTGGTCGTTACAATTGTTGAGGCAAACTTCAATTGGTCCAATGTCATAAAAATAGCCAAAATATAAATAATATACTTCACTAATTCACCGGTTAAAGCACTCCCTGTTGTCTTTTTAATAAATGTTGAAAGCGCATTTCCACCAAAAACTCCAAAGCCAAGAATAATGATGGCGATAAGAACCGATGGCAGATAGGCGATAATGGCGATACCGATGGTGTTTAAAACTTGCAGCTGCAATGTATTGATTGCTTCTACGATAAAGAATGTCATCAATACAACCTTGACTATCGTTCCCACTATTTCAGATATTGTAATACTTGCTGTCCCCGACATATTTAGGTACTTCGAATATTTATTGACGCCAGAATTTTCCAATAATCCTTCTACTAAATTGCCGACGATTTTTGCAATGTATCCACCGACAACTAATATAATTACTGCGACGATGATAAAGGGTAGCGCCGCCAGGATCTGATTTAACACATTTACGATTGGCGTGGAAAGAGTAGAGATTCTTAATGTTTCCAAAGCTATTGTGACTATTGGAATCAATATAATCACAAAAACTGTGTTAGCAAGTACTTTTGCCAACGTGTTCTTTTGTTTTCTCAGCTCTTGCGGCGTGGTATCTGCATCGACCGTGTATTTGTTTACAAAGCGATCAATGTTAATTGCTTCCAGGACGGCTTGGACTAATTCTCTAACAAATTTTGCCACAAAATAGCCGATAACCAGGATGACAATAGCCGCAAACAAATTTGGCAAGAAAGCTAAAAAGCTATTGTACATGTTGATGATTGGATCAGCAATTTGACCCAGCCCAAGGCGTACTAAAATAGCTGGAACAAAGGACAACAGCACTAAGTAAAACAATATTTTGGCGATAGAATTGATTAGTCGGGTGCCATCCTCGGCCGTGGCCGCTACCTTCCATTTTACAAGTGTTACGTTAAATTTGATTGCGTGTAAGCCCTTGTTCACTAAAAATTTTACCAGCAACGCAACTAGTATCGCTATAATTAATAATACAATAGCACCTATTACACCTGGTAAAGCCGCATTAAAGGAATTCCATAAACTATTCGTAGTATTTTGAATTTGATCCATTTTTTCTTCCTTTCAATAATTGTGAATACCTAAAACCCCATTATTGCCAACAGCCATTAATCCATTCGGTGCCGGTAACCTTCCCAGCTACTTCCTTGATTCCACCTAGGGTTTTATCTTTAGCTTCATCAATTCTACCTTTTGGATCTGCCATAATTAAATCCTCCCTTAAATTTTATTTTTCATATTAGAGGTATACCCAAATTATTAGTGTTTATCATGCATATGCCCTTTTTTGTGGATTGGCGGTATGTTATAGCTGTGATTATTATAAATAATTCGAAATACTTATTATAACTTAATGATAATTGGGTAATTAATGACAAAGTTGCAAAATTTAGACTAAGCGATATTACAATAAATTTTTGTATTATTAAAAAGGAGAGAAAACATGAAAAATACTTTAAACACCGATTATTTTGAGAGCCTGTGGTTAAATGATCATCCCTTTAATGATCGGAATGCTGATTTTTGGAATCTCCGGGCTGAAGAATTCAATCAATCTGTTTCAAAAAATCACTCTGTTTCGAATCGAGAAAAAAAAGTTGCCTATTTTTTAGAAAAGGGCCTCATCGATAGCAAATCCAGGGCTCTGGATATTGGATGCGGTACCGGACAATTAGCCATTGCCCTTGCTAAGGTGGTTAAAGAAGTGGTAGCCATGGATTTTTCAGAAAAAATGTTAGACTTTGCCAAAGATAATGCCAGAATTGCCGGTGTGGATAACATCCGCTTCGTTCTTTCGGATTGGGAAAGCTTCGATCTAGAAGAACCCTTTGATTTAGTCATTGCCAGTATGTCACCTGCCATTAACGGCCCGGCTGATTTAGATAAAATGTTAAGTGCTTCCAAAGGCTCCTGCTATTTATCTTCTTTCGTTAAACGTTCGGGTGCATTCAAAGAAAAACTTTACCGTGTCACCGATCAAGTTTTTAAACCCCAATATAATATCATCAATTATATTTTCAATATCCTATGGACAAAAGGTTATTTCGCTGAGCTGTCCTATGAAATGGGAAACTATGAACGTTTACTGCCTCTGGAAAAAGCCCGGGAAATCTATCCCCTGGAATTGGACATCAGTGAATCACCTGAAAAAATTAAAACTTTATATGCGTTTTTAGACCAGGAAGAAAAAGATGGCTTCATTACGGAAATAATGAACCAAATAAGAGGTGAACTTATCTGGAAAGTTTCCAAATAATTAGCAGTCTACTCTCCTTCACGTGATTTGCAATTAACGATTATCCCTATGGCTATAAAATAAAAGAATAATGCTTGAATACAAGACGGTTCATATCGTTTTGGGCCTCGAGTGAAACGAAAGGAATGCTTATAATTATGATAACACCATTAAAAGGCGCCTGCATCATCGGTCAATCAGGCGGACCGACAGCCGTCATTAATGCCAGTGCCCTTGGCTGCATTGAAGCTGCGCTTGCTTCAGAACATATCACAAAGGTGTATGCTGCTGAAAATGGCATCAAGGGTGTTTTAGACGATCGATTATATATTATGGATCTGGAGGATTCTTGTGAGCTTTCACTGCTGAAGTATACTCCTTCCTCAGCGTTTGGAACCTGCCGTTATAAACTTAAGGATTTCATTGTGGATGACACGGATTACAAGCGTATTCTCAATCTATTTCGAAAGTATGATATCCGATATTTTTTTTATAACGGTGGCAATGATTCCATGGATACCTGCAGCAAAATAAGCAGTTATCTGAATCAGAACAACTATGAATGCCGGATTATCGGCATCCCAAAGACCGTCGACAATGACCTTTTAGGCACGGATCACTGCCCCGGCTACGGTAGTGCCGCTAAGTTCGTTGCCACATCTTGCATGGAGATTTACAAAGATGCAATAGTTTATGGAACCGGTTCCATAACGATCCTGGAATTCATGGGTCGAAACGCCGGGTGGCTGACCGCTTCTTCCACGCTGGCCACCTACAAAGGTTTTGGCCCTGATCTGATCTATTTGCCTGAGATCCCTTTTGATCTTGCCAATTTCATTGCCGATGTCAGCAGCATCTACGAAAAAAAAGGAGATGTTCTGGTCGCTGTTTCTGAAGGCATTAAGGATAAAAGCAGTACTTACATTTCAGCCTATTTTTCCGATCTGACCAAGCATACGGATGCTTTTGGCCATTCAAGAATGGGCGGACTTGCCGCTGGCCTTGCAAGCTTTGTCAGCACAAAAATCGATACTAAGGTCCGAGGTATCGAATTCGGCCTTACGCAGCGATGCGCCGCCCATATTGCCTCAGAAACAGACATAGAAGAAGCCTATACGATAGGTAGGGCCGCTCTGGCAGCTGCCCTTGGCGGTGCCACAGATCAGCTGGTAGGCTTTGAAAGAATTCCCGGAACAAAGTACCAATGCCGGATAAAAATGTTCGATCTAATTGATGTTGCAACCGCGGAAAAGAAAATACCCAGAGAGTGGATCAATGCAGCCGGTAACGGTCTACTGCCGGCTTTTATCGATTATGCGCTACCACTTATTCAGGGCGAAACCAAAATGCCGAAAGAAGACGGTCTTCCCAGGTTCGCTAATCTAAAAAAAATCATGACCTGGGAAATATAACAACTGGGGACGGTTAACCATTCCAGACCTTTTGAAAAGACTTAGTCGATGACAATCCCGGACTGTCCTCTTTTAGTTACATGCCCAATAATAGCAACGTGTTCAATCGAATCCTTCAGCTCGTTGAATAGTCTGGTGGCATCCTTTTCGTTAACTGCCATCAATAGCCCTCCAGATGTCTGAGGGTCATACATAATATCCTGCATGGCAACTGAAACATTTTTAGAAACCGTCACACCTTGTTCAGCATAATCCCGGTTTCGATAAGCTCCAGCGGGAATCATTCCCATTTCAGCCAGGGCATAAGCCTCAGGAATGAAGGGAACAGAATGACTGTCCAGATGGACGGTTAAATTACTCCCCTGGGCCATTTCATAAGAATGCCCAATCAGAGCAAAACCGGTGATGTCGGTACAACTATGAATATCATATTTAACCATAATATCACGTGCGGTCTTGTTTAATGTGGCCATTTGTTCATAAACACGGTTTAAGACAGACGGCTCAACCATATCTGCCTTGGCAGCGGTTGTCAGGATTCCTATGCCAAGCGGTTTGGTTAAAATAAGCACGTCTCCTTCCCTGGCAGTGGAATTTTTCAACACTTTTTGAGGATGAACAAATCCGGATACCGATAACCCATATTTGGGTTCGATATCTTCAATGGTATGTCCACCAGTAATGATGGCACCCGCTTCAAATGCTTTCTCGTAACCACCGCGTAAAATGGCGTAAATAGTATCTTTGCTCATTTGCTTGGTAACACACATAATATTCATGGCCAGTTTTGGTTCTCCACCCATTGCATAAATGTCGCTTAAAGCATTTGTTGCAGCAATTTGTCCAAACATATAGGGATCATCGACAATCGGTGGAAAAAAATCAAGGGTTTGTACCAGAGCCAGCTCATCGTTAATTATATAAACAGAGGCATCATCGCTTTTGTCGAAGCCGACAATCAGGCGGGGATCATGAAGCGTTGGCAGTTTATCGAGAATTTCGGTTAATGTGCCGGCTCCGACTTTTGCACCACATCCGGCACAACTGGCTAATTTAGTTAATTTAATTTCGTTTTCCATTTTTAAAACCTTTCTGTACGACAAAATCAAGCATCAGGAATCTGATGCTTGATAAATTTGCCGATACCTGTTTTCTTCTACACAGACAATTTGTTCAATTTCTTCGTTGATATTTTTATCTAAACAGTATTCCTCTGAAACAGTGAATGTTACACAGGTTCCACATGAGGTGCTCAGACTTCTCGGTACTGGCATGACTGATGCGGATAAGCCATCAGCAATACATTTCTTTTTAAATCGAATGGCGCCAAAATGAGAATAGAAAGTAGCAATATAAATCATCAAATACCTGCTTGTTTTTTTGTGAGTATCATCGTAAAATCATCATTGCTTTGCGTAAAAGCAACCTGATATCCATTGTGTTCAGCATAGCGGGTAACATTTTCCAAAGCGGTTTTATTATCAACCAAGATTTCATACGAATTTTCTTGAGAAATCATGGCTTTTTTTAAAATAATCACGGGTTCAGGGCAGGAACGTCCTCTAGCGTCTAACATTTTTTTCACCTCTAAGCTAATTTTTCTTTTTTTGTATTTGCAACAGCAATGATCAGGATGACAATGATCCCAATTATGACCCCAATTTTTCCATTGAAAGTCGGGCCCTTGCTGGAGGAAGCCATCGCGAAATTATGAGCTATGGCAGCGCCAGCGAATAAGCCTAAAATTGTAATGACCGAATCGGTATTTCCTTCACCGGCCAGGATGAGTTGACGCAATGGACAGCCACCGAGCAGGACGCAGCCAAATCCGACGGTCAACATACCCAGAAAATTCCATAAACCATCGGTGATGGCAATCGGTTGATCAATAAAACCAAGTGAAAAATGACCGGTGATAAGATTGGTAATGAATGCAGCAACCAGAATTGCGACAAAACCAAAGAATAATTTCCATTCTCTGAATAAGATGACATCACGGATACCTCCGACCATACATAATCTTGTCCGTTGGGCCAGAATACCTACGATTAAACCAGCTCCCAGTGAAACCAGGATGGCTGCATGCTTTGCGCCAGGTCCGCCATCAACGGCAGTGAAGAGAATGAAGACCGGCGCTGTAATCAGTAAGATCAGTAGCACGATCTGAGCAGTTGGGAAAATCGCACTTTCAATTTTGGGAAGGCTGTAGGTTCGTTTCAGAGTAAAACCACGATTGAGAAAGAAAACGCCGACCAAAATCCCGGCGATAAAGCCGATAAGACCAATCACGGCGTTCATATCGCCGCCGGCAATCCGCAAAACCATACGATAGGGACAGCCGAGGAACATCAGACAGCCGATCATCACAAAGAATCCAAGAGCAAAACGGGTCATCGGCGAAGAACCGCCGCGGGGAATAAATTCTTTTGTTACCAATGCGATTACACAGGAACCAATTACCAGCCCGATGATTTCCGGACGGATGTATTGGACAGCGGCAGCCTGATGCAGGCCCAGGGCTCCAGCCGTATCACGGATAAAACAGGCGATACAAAAGCCCATGTTCGCCGGATTACCAAAGACCACCAATAGTGCGGAAATCACACCAATTAGTAAACCAGCAAGAATAATTGCAGTTTTTTCATTTTTTAAGTTCATAAAATCCCTCTCTTTCAAAAAAGTTACGGTATCAATATAACATGCTATGAAAAAAAACTGTAATTGAAAGATACGCAGAATCGATTATATATATAGAAAATATAAATAAATGGTTGGCGTTTTTTTCCAGTTAGGGTATATTTAAATAAGAAAACGGACAGAAGGAGTTAGTCATGTTAAAAAATAGAATTTATCTTGATCATGCCTGTACGTCTTTTCCAAAACCGGAAGGGATGGCTTTGGCGATCGTGGATTATATCGAAAAAAATGGCACCAATATTAACCGGGGAGGTTATCAGGATGCTTATGATACCGCTGAAATGGTCTTTGAGACCAGGGAAATGCTGAGTCAAATGTTTAATTGTCCCGACTGTAAAAATGTCATTTTTACGCCGAACGTGACAACCAGCTTAAATATAATCCTTAAGGGCTATTTAAAACCCGGCGATCATGTGCTGGTTTCATCGATGGAGCATAATGCGGTGATGCGTCCATTGACACAACTAAAACAATCTGGCGTTGCGTTCGATCGAATCCCCTGCAGTACAAAGGGGGAGCTGTTGTTTGAAGAGCTACAAAAGCACCTTAAGCCGAATACAAAGGCCATTGTCATGACCCATGCATCGAATGTATGTGGAACAGTTTTACCGATTGAGCGGGTTGGTTTATTTTGTCAAGAGAACGGACTTGATTTTATTGTCGATGCGGCGCAAACGGCGGGCGTTCTGCCCATCGATATGAACGCGATGGGGATCGATGCATTGGCATTCACTGGACATAAAAGCCTTTTAGGACCGCAGGGAATTGGTGGTTTTATCTTAAAAGAAGCAATGATTGAAAAAATCGAGCCGTTATTAAGTGGTGGTACTGGAAGTATTTCGCACACGGAAGAGATCCCTGATTTTATGCCAGATCGCTTTGAACCCGGGACCATGAATCTTCCGGGAATTGTCGGATTGAATGCATCATTGAAATATTTAATGGATGTCAGGATTCAGACGATTTATGAAAAAGAAATGATGCTGACATCATTATTATTGGAAGAATTAAGCCACCTCCCGGAGATCAAAATTGTGGGAATGCCGAATGCAGTAAATCGGACGGCAGTTGTTTCGGTGCAGGCGTTAAATCATGATTTGGCTGGTATTGCTTTTCGTTTGGATTGTGAGTACGGCATTATGACAAGAGTCGGTCTGCATTGCTCACCCAGTGCCCACGAAACGTTGCAAACATATCCGACCGGAACATTACGTTTTTCGTTAGGGCATGGCAATACCAAAGAAGAAATCCACTATGTCGCAGACGCATTAAGGAAGATCTTAAATGGAATTTAAACAGCTGGAAGTATTTGTCAATGTTGTCGAGCAAAAAAGTTTCTCTGCTGCAGCAAAAAAGCTTTTTCTGACACAGCCAACCGTTAGTGTGCATATCCGCTCGCTGGAAAACGAATTAAACAATCAATTAATCATTAGGACCACCAGAACTTTTTTTGTCACAAAAGACGGTAAAAAACTCTATGAATACGCGAAAAGCATTCTCAATCTTCGTGAAAAGATTTATGAGGAATTCAATGGTGACAATGAGCGATCAATAAAAATCGGGGCATCAACCATACCATCTATTTATATTCTTCCGGAGGTCGTTACGGAATATTGTAAAACATATCCGAGGATTTCTTTTCAGATTCATCAATCGGATAGCGGAGAAATCATTGAGAAGGTGATGGAAGGGGAGGTCGATATCGGGTTGGTTGGTACGAAACCAGGATATGAAGAATGTGCGAGTGATCCTTTTTATCAGGATCAACTCGTGATTGCAACATCTTCAAGCGACCATTTCATGCAGCTAAAAAAAAACAATGCATCAACCGAGGAACTTTTAAAAGAACCGATTGTAATGCGTGAGAGTGGTTCAGGAACAAGAAAAGAAAGTGATTTATTTATCGAAAAATTGGGAATTGATAAAAATTCACTTAACGTCATTGCGACCATGAATGATCAGGAGGCAATTATTAAAACAATCATCAATGATATGGGGATTTCAATCATTTCCGAAAAAGCAGTTCAAAACCATATGAATGAAGGGAAAATACTAGTTTTCAGACTGGGAGAGTTGTCGAGTTACAGATTTCTATATATCATTTACAAAAAAAACAAGGTGCATCCCTTACATATTAGACAGTTTATCAAATGTATCAAAAAATCCGGCAACCTGGGTCTTTGTTGATTTTTGACATATGTGGACAGGACACATGGGGACGGTTATGTTATTATCACCATCAAACTGATACCTCATTATCGCAATTTTTTGTTTCTATATTATGATAAATAATATGCCTGAAATCATTAATGGTTTCAGAGTCCGTAGCGGAGAAGTTGCGTTACTATTGGCAATTACGCTTACAAATTAATTCCTTCATTGCTGTTAGTCCATCAGAAAGTTCTCGCTATTTTAACCGGATTTTTCGAAGCCACCAACTCGTCCTCTTGTATTTTACACCGTTCAACTTTTAAACCTCTATAAACAGAACACCGCATATAGCGGAATTGACAAAATATTATTTTCAAATCCAAAGTTCTTTCCTGAAATCCGAATTGAATAATCCGGATCATATTTTTTTTGCATATACCGATAAGCTTCTGGATTTTACATTTTCCCTTGCTTTGACCTCAATTGGAAAGACATCACTTTTTTTCTCAATCATAAAATCAACCTCCGATGTTCCCGAAGTCCAGTAATATAACGGATATCCCTTCTGGGTTAAAGCATTCGCAACATAATTTTCAGTGAACGCACAGATAAGTCAAATAAAATGTAATAATTACACATTTTATTTGACTTATCTATGCTTTTCTTGAAAATTAAAGACATATAGGGACGGTTCTTTTTTTTATTTCTTGATCGAAGCTTAATTTCTACACGTTTTACAAAATCAAATCAATGAATAGCAAAAAAAAACATATAAATAAAAAGCACATATCGGTATAAATTGCTAGCTAAGAAGAGGACAACGCCTCTTCTTTTTTATTTGCTGAAATATTGAGCAACGACGATGGAGCACATTGTGGATGGTTCTTTTATGCTGTTTCTCTTGTTCTAAATACGTCGCTGAATGCCAAAACTGATGCTGGTTAACCATTCCAATTCTCTAATCGACAAACCTTTATCCTTACAGATTGCTATTATCTCATTACGCTTTTCTTTCTCAAATCTTTGTATCTCAATGGGACTTTGTACTCCAGCAGTTGTTTTTATGAACGCCTTGGCGTCCTGATCTTTCCATCTCGTTTTTTAATTTTTCTGAGATATCTTTGTACTGAATTGAGTGCCTTTTGTTCACATTAAGATTTGAATTCTTATTTTTTACAAATGGTTTTACGGTTATACCTGGTGCTTCCGAACCCTTTGGAACAACAACAATCTTAATGGCTTCCAATCGATACCCAAAGGTGGCCATTAAAGCTTACATAAAATAATAATACTCTTCTTGGTTATAAGTGCTGCGGTACGAATAAATTCCAGAAAACAGGGTAGCATATTTTATATAGTATATGAATTAAAGAAAGAGAGGTGAAATGAGTGAAGATGGTAGTAGTGGACTATGTATTCATATGGAAGATATGAAGAAGTACCAACAATGATTGCACAAAATATAATACAGGCAGCAAGCGAAGAATAAGATGTAAAATAATTAGCAGACTGGTGAACGATTTTATTTTTAATAAAGGGGATGGCTATGGAAGAAAGCATTGAAAAAACTAAAGGCAAATGGAATATATTATTGGTAATATCAATGGCAACATTTGTAATGGTGATTGATACAACCGCAATGAACGTATCTATAGCAAATATAGTGCAGGATTTAAATACAACCGTCAGTACGGTAAAGGGGGTAATGTCATTATATACATTAGTCATGGCATCCTGTATGCTATTAGGGGCAAAACTATCAGATGTTATCGGAAAAAAACATGCATTTAAATATGGATTGTTGATTTACACTGTCGGGACATTAATTGCAGCCTTTAGTGTAAATGTCGCGATGTTAGCAATTGGATGGTCGGTGATTGAAGGGATGGCAGCAGCGCTAATGATGCCTGCGGTACTATCAATATTAATCAGTAATTACGAAGGCCGTGACCGTGCAAAAGCAATGTCCATATATACGACAGTTGCAGCAGTAGCATTAGCAGCAGGACCAATTATCGGCGGGGCTGTAACCACGTATTTATCATGGCGTTTTATCTTTGCTGGTGAAGCGATTATCGCCATAACAGCATTTGTATTTTCAGGTGTGATACCAAAAGATTGTATTATCAAAGAAAACCGACCGAAAATCGATTTTGTTGGTTTTTTATTTTCTGCATCAGGATTGTTCTTAATTATTCTGGGACTATTAACGGCACAGACCTATGGTTGGTTTTATGCAAAGCAGCCACTTGTAATTGGAGGGGTTACCCTCTCATTATTTGGATTATCGATCTCTTTTTTAATGATAGTATTAGGAATTGCATTTTTGTTTATTCTTTTAATTTGGCTGAAAAAACGGATAGAAAAAGATAAACCGGTTTTATTTCATCCCAAGATATTTAGTAACCGCGTATTTTCACCCGCAATATCAGTGTATTTATTTGTGCAGATGACATTTGCAGGAATTATGTTCTGTATGCCGGTATTTATGCTAAATGCATTGGGTTATGATGCATTAGAGACAGGGCTTAGTTTAATGCCACTGTCGATAGCACTGTTAATAGCCTCTTTATTTATAACAAGACTGGTCTACCATTTTTCACCTAAAATTATGCTTGTTATTGGTTTAATATCTATGCTGATAGGCATTACCTTGATGCGAGCACAGTTCTGGGGAGATTTTATCGATATCAGTGGCAGCAGTTTTAGATTCGCCTTTCTTTTTATCGGATTAGGCGTGGGGACTGCATTCAGTGTAGCCTATAATCTCGCATTATCAAACGTCAATAAGGAATGGAAAAACGAAGGCTCAGGATTATTATTGACATTTCAGAACCTAGGAGCATCCTCAAGTATCGCAATTTTAGGAACAGTAATGTTTGCAAGTGTGTTTAGTAATATAGCCCAGGGGATTCTTGATTCAGGTGTTTTAAATACCACTGACATGACCAAAAATCAAATTGAGGAATTGCTCATTCAAAATTTTGAGACATTTAAAGGAGTAGCATCACCGGAATTACAAAGCATTGCAACAAATGCAATGTCTATGTCTATGGATTTAGTAGGAATTGTCCTCAGCGTTATTGTAAGTATCGGATTGATTTTAGCAGTTTTTTTAGTCCCAAACGTAAAACTGAAAGAATAATAAAAGAAGTGTACTGCTGAATTTTACTCCGTCAGTACACTTCTTTATATTGCTTTTTTTATGTCATTGCCTCCAAAGATGGCGTATAGCAAGTCCAAACCAAACCTGTTATACTGATCACATCATTATTTGAGGCACTTTTTGTAGTTATGATTAAGTCTCCTCGGGCAATTGCGGAGAACCATGGCAGGTATTTTTCAAGAACTACCCGCTGGTGCAGATAGTCACTGTTCGGAATTTATGTCAGAAGATAGGTGAGATATTCGTAGACATCAAGTTCACTGGCCTGGGCAGATTCCACCAGCGTAAAGAGAACAGCATTGGCGGTTGCAAAGTATAGTCTATTAAAAGTATCCATATAATTTTTTCTTGTAACCCCAGATTTAATTTCAGCCATTTAACTACTTCTTGATGAATTTCAATCTTTAATTACCATCTTAATGAGATATAATCAATTTTATTAATGTTAGTACCAATTGTATCAGAAATTTATAATAATTAAAGACATTCCCCTCACTTTTTGTTTTTAAGCACAAAAAAACCTGCTACTTTATTACGTAACAGGTTTCTATCTAACATCAATGTTGATGCGTAGTTTTTGGTGGCGGAGAAGGTGCGTTACTATTGGCAATTACGCCTAAAAATTGATTAGTACAGTTCACATGTCTTTCGATGGGTTTTTGATTTTTCTGAGATATCTTTGTACTAAATCTAGAACCTTCTGTACACATTAAATTGGAAACCCTTTATCTTATTTCAGTAGAAATCGGTTTGAGAAAGAAAAGACCAGAAGCCTCTTTGTATTCTTCAACTTTAGCAGTTATGCGAAGATTTTGACCTTTACTGATATTTTCTGGAATATTAGAACCAGTCAGTTTTAAATCAGAGGTTATATTGATATCTTCAAACTTAAAGCTAAGTGCATTACCAGATGATTCACCCGAATTACCGGTATAAATTAAAAGGTCAAACCTTGTATTATAATTTTCGTGTGGTGTCATATCTGCTACATACCCGTCAAATTGAATAGTTTTACCAGCATATTTTTTCGCAAATTCACTAATAAACGGATCAAAATCACTGGCCTTAAAGAGTGTTACCATATCTTCATTATTGTCCACCGTTATAATTGCATCTGCTGCCTTGTCTGCTGCCGCTTTGTCTGCTATTGCTTTATCTGCTACTACTTTGTCTGCCGCTGCTTTGTCTGCTATTACTTTATCTGCTACTACTTTGTCTGCTGCCGCTTTGTCTGCGGAGGTTTGTTCTACAACCACTTCTGCTTTATTTGTAATATTAGGATTTGTTGTTTCTAAAGCGTTGCCACCACTAATAAATCCATTAAACCATGCCAATGAATAAATTCCTAATAAAATAGTTAAAGCAATTCTCGTGTATTTACCGCCTTTATTTCCTAACCATAGTAGGACGATGCCAGCAGGCGGGATAAATATACACGCTAAAACAACTACCCACGTTTTTTTCCAAAACGGTACTTTTGCTTTTTCTTCCATTTCTTCCTCCTACTTTTAATGGTTTTTTTATTTTTTCAAGATATCTTTGTGCTAAATACTGTTAATCTTGTTAGTGCCGATACTTGAGCGGTAAGATTTTTTCAGCTGTTCTGCACTGTTTGTCGTCAAGCGAAAGTAAATAGTGTAATGCCTATTTAAGTTCCGTTACCTTATGCATTAACTTTTCCGGAGACAGTTTCGATAATTCGCGATTATGTCTCAGCTTAATACGAACATGGTTCATATTCATAAAATCTTCAACTTCTGTAGAAGTATACCCTTGTCCTTTCAGGTAGAAAGTTAATGCTTTATATGGATACTCAAACGTTTTTATATATCTTACCGCTTCCCTAGGTTCATCATCAAGTAAACCCCAATACTTCTCTAAAAGATTGATAATAACAGCATCTTTAATTCCCGCCTCAATAAGTGTTTCGATTGTAATTTCGATTCCATTTTTTCTTTCTTTTTTAATAGCTATATTGACTTTTTCGTCAATAAGATCTCTGCCAGCATCTTTGAATATGTTCCCAATTCCATTCGAAATATCATTTAATTTTGACACAGTTTCCTCCCTCTTCAGAAGCTCATCTCAGCATCATTTTTTCTTAATTATTTCATATAAATTCAAATTTGTCGAACTGTTTAATTTCCCTATTAACGTGAATTCATTTTCCCATTTACCATTATGACTAATAAACATCTAGGCATATTTCTAACATGTTGGTTAACCTATTATACAACCATTTTTCAACTCAATCTTAAGTAATCAATTCCATCCAAACCACGCTCTCAACCCTGGAAGAATTAGAAAGCATCCAATTAAGTTTCCCAACTGCTTCAAACTGCACTCTTTTTATTCATTTATTTCAATCAAAACTATGTATTCTCATACCATTTCACTGAAATAGAATCTTTGGACATAAAAAAAAGGCAACCGTAAAGGTTGCTTCGATATGTCCATCTTAACCAGGACAACATTTATGATTCACCGACTTCAATTTTTATAGCTCATCCCTTTGAAAAAAATATTTATGTTCCAATCTTGGTCCATTTCCCTTTGGTGGTTTATAAATTACGTCGTAATTCGCAAATCCTGGGACATCTCTCATTGCAGCACAAATCATCATAGGTCTCTTATTAAGTGGTATTTCTCTTCCAATATCGCCTGCTTTAATCGTTAGGGAATCCAAACCGCTGTCTTTGGCCTTTTTGAGTTTCTTAAAAAGAAAGCTTCTGATATCATCCGTAGTTGTTTTTGCGGATGATATTTTCTTGGTTGCTTTTACAATCGGCTGTTGCTGTTTAACTTGCAGCGTTTCAGTTGGGGCTACTCCTCGAACACTGTTTTTTATCTGTTTCATTTCATCTGAAGTTAAGACTTCAGCATCTAATCCAATGGTGAGCCACAACCCACTATCTCTTAACTTATTTACCGTACTGTGCCCTCCAAGCCAATTTTCACTCGAATCAAAATCACTCTGTGAATTTAATGTTGCAATGATCCCTTTTTCGAGTTTTAGTCGCTGTTCCTTGTCATCAACTTGGAAACACATAATGCTAAAGTTTTCTCTTAAATATTCTGATACTTCTTTTTCAATGTCTGACTGCTTTTTTTTGTTTATAAATATCCTGTTTTCAGACTTTGATGTATCCATTGTCCATATATCCAAATATGAGTCGTTTTTTTTATTCAGGATTGCCTTGCCAATATTTTTTCTGAAGATACTACCATCTTTGTTTTCTCGCACAAAATGATCTTTCAATCTGGCTTTTAATCGATCTTCCGAATCATGAGTACCAACTCGCACAATACGATCAACGCCATTATAAATTTCACCCTTCTCAAAAACGATGTAAATACCATTTTTGAAAGGTATTGTATCGATTTGATCATGTGAATATCTTTTTGCTCCAGCAAATAGTTTATGTAATGTAAAACAATCCGCCTCTTTATTTAGCAATTTCATTAAATAAGAGATTCTTTCACCATATCTTCTGTTTCCCAATGGCAATTGGTAATTATTAAGCTCGCTTAATAGATACTGATGATAATCTTTACCCGCCAAAATGATAAACTCATCATTTTCCAAATCAAATTTAGTTTTCATTTGCATGATCACGTTTTTACTCCATACCTGTTTTTCCTTTGACTTCATTGTTTTTAAAGCTAATTCATATGGGTCAATGATTGAATTTTCAGAAAGAAGGCCATGTTTAGCGGACAAAATATAGACTTGATCAGCAACAGTTTTTGCATAATCATATGAATATTTAAAAAGATCGCTTGGCATATACATCTCATTTGCTTTGCAGGCGTAATCTTGTTTACTCTTAGCGCATGATACTAAAGCTATTTTCATAGGAACACCTCCATTTATTTTTATGCAAAAACCCACATTCAACATTAGCAATTTATTTGATTATAGATCAATCGTCAAAGGATTCTATTCTTTCCAGGTTACACGCCTCTTATTTTTCGGTACTTATCTCTTGGATCTTCAACATAAACCCATTTTAGTAAGTACTTGAGTAACTTCGGTTCATCGGTATGAATTTCGAACACTTTTCCATCTGGCGTATAGATATCCAAATCCACATCAAATTTCGTTTGATTTTGTGCTGCAGCGGACTTTGCTCCAATTACACCAAATAACATGGTAGAAGTAATACTGTTTGAAAGACCTCTTAGCGTATTACTGGGGTAAAGGGTATTATCTTCAATAATTATCACCGTCTCAATTTCTTTAATCTCTGCTGAATGCCACCATTTACTTAGCAACAAAGAGTTGAATATAAAACTCATGCGATTCCAACCGCATTCTTGGGGGTTAAGAATTTTAATCACTGTTATAACACCTCTCAGTCATTTCGGTTTGCCACCATCTGAAATCGGGATTTTTTCATTTTCTTTTAAATCATCATAAAAATTATGCTAACCCATAACCTATTTAAGCGCTCATCATACTTCATACCCAAATTGACGTAATCTATTTCGACATATCTCTTTTTCTGACTCTGTAAAAAGTTCTGCATATTCCGGTTTTAAAACATGGACTTCCACTGACAAATCGAGTCTTTTATGCTCACACAATACCCAAAATCCATCCGTTGCACGATCCGTTGATATTAACTGTTTTGCAGCTTTAACACCGCCTTTTTGTGCAACCAGTTGTAGTAACCTTGAAGCCGAATAATTAAGATCCTTCTTTGCCGTTTTATAAATGTTCAGCATATCCGCATGAAACTTATTCGTCACGGTATCCATTGTCCATCCTCTCGATGATGCTCCAATTGTTCAGGTGATCCGTTACATCAATTGTATCTTCACGTACCTCCACAGCCTTACCGTCTTGAACAGAGAAATAAAGATGTAACTCATTACTTGCATTCAAACGATTGTCTTCATTATACATGGCTATTTCATTTGGATCATAAATGAGATAATTCCAGTTGCCATCCAAATCAACCAAAGAAAACATACATAAATCAACATAGTTACCAAGAACCTCATCAATCCTTACTACATGCCAGCCATGTTCGGAATTGCCCGAACGATCTGGGAAACTCTTACTATGGTAAAATTTTATAAGTAATGGTCTGTTTGTGTAAGATTTAGAAACTTTAATTCCACTGCCTTCATTTCTCTTTGCTTTTTGTGCGAAATAATCTGGGAACTTCTCAGTGATTATTTCGATGGCCTTTTCCCTTGCCTGAGAGCGGGTAAAAACCTCTAAATCATCAACTTCATCTTCAATTACTTCATTTTCTTCTTCGAACCTCAATGCAAATTCGTTTTTAACATACTCCATCTCAGTCTCCAGTGATTGCACTCTACTAAGAAGTTCAACAATTATTGTATCGTAATTCATTTTTCTCTCCTTAATCTTATTTTATTTTATCTTATTCTATCTCAGCCATAATGTCAATGATAATTTGAGATAAAATAGTTTTATCTCAAATTATCTCTTTTGATAAAATAAAAAGACAACCGTAAAGGTTGCCTCGATATGTTCATCATCGATGACTGTTATTCTCTGTTCTGTCTTTTTAAAGCTAGGGCTGATCTCTATTGGCCTATAAATAATAACGCTCCACATTTTGATCACATTGACCTATAACAACGACTGGCCAATATTCCCTAAAATTTATATCATTTTCCTGCGACTCTTGCCATGCTTCTTCATAGCTCATTATTCTGCCATTGCGCTTATAACGAAAATTCACTGCTTCGATTGAACCGTAATACGTAATCTCGCCATCTTTAATTTCCATGTAGCATTCATAATCATAACACTCACCCTCGTTGCCTTTTAACATTGAACTGTTGGACCACATCATTATCGGTTCAGAGGGAGCCTATTGTAGCTTAAAAGAAAAAGGACTCTTATAGGAAGAACAATTGAAGAAATTAAAAAAATCCAATGCTATTTTATTTATGGAGGTAAATATGAACACGAATCAAGAAAACAATGGTGCCAATGAAAAAGGCACTGATTTAACGGTCAAGATTAATAAGGAATTCATTTTGAGAAATATCAGCCTGATCCTTTCGATTGCTCTGGTCCTGTCTCTTTTCACAACCTTTTGTGTGGTCAATTCCAGCGAATACGGCTATGGAAATGACCTTGCTTACCGGGTTCAATGTTCTTTTGGGTTCGGAATTTACTGATGGCACCTATGTTTCCGGTGGTTTCTTTGGTCTGATCATGGTTTTGGCACCCATTTTTCTCATTGTCTGCAATTACGTGAAACAACTGGCCAACATTAAAAAGCTCATGCTTTTCTTAGCTCCTCTTGCCGGATTAATTGCCACCTTCATTGCTGAAAAAGCGATTGCAGCTGGGCTCAATGTTTCTGCATCTGCCAGTATGGGGTATTACCTGTACCTGATTATTTCCATTGCTATGATCGCTGTGGGATTCCTGCAGTACCAAAACATTCCCTTGAGCAAGAATGGGGTTTTGGAATATGTCAGTAAAAATATAGAGAAAAAATAGACCTAAAGATAGACTTTCCCAAAGGCTGATTGGTCTTTGGGAAGCTCTATTTTTTTTCATCTGAATCAATCAGTCATCTGAAAATAATATGGCTAAGTTTATAACGCAAAACCCTACTGTTGATTTTATCTCTAAAAATTTATAATGTCTTTATTTAATCAAAAATTATTCTACTTGCAATATTTTGTATATTTTCAATATGATCGGCTTCTAACCTAGCTTTCTTTTTTTTCTCATCATCGAGACACTGCAAACGATACTTCTCAAGTTCATTGGCTTTATCAACCGCCAGCAATAATGTTTTATGATGGTACTTTTCAACTTCCTCAATTGTTGTTCCATCAAGGATAATTTCATCTCCAAATATCCCTGCTATATCTGGTCGGTGCATGGTTGTGAAAGAAGAAGGACTAACCCATGCTGAAATGAAAAATTTGCACCACATACCGCTGGGATAATCTGACAATTTAAATGGTATTTTGTATAACGCACTACCTCGTGTTCCATTCATTTTTGGTAGGGTAACTTTATCTACAAGTATCCCTTTGATTTTAATATCTACATAAGTTTCAACAATTGCTTTTTCTATATCCAGTACATCATATCCTGGTGCTGTCCCTTCAGATACGGATTTAGCAACCTTTTTTGTGGTAGGCTTTTTATTTTTTTTGTTCAAAAGTGTTGTTACCAGGTTATTGTACCCATTTTTCAAATACTGATCACCCAGTAAGTCAACACCTAACCTACCTTGCAACCATGAAGGTGCAGCAGTCTCCCAATTACCTTTGCGAAGGACCGGGATAAATTTATTTTTGTTTTGTTGCACAAATAGTTCGCCTGTAATGATATCTCCCTCATATCCGACCCCCCCAAGACGATTATCAGATTTCTTTTTATACTCGGGGGTACAGATAATCAGGACGAAATCATTTTCTCGAATGGATGTTTCCATATATTGAGGTAATTGGTCTCCAAGAGTTAAATCCCACTGATCAATTGAAATTTGAATACCTTCTTCCTGAAGTTTAATGGCAAATTCTTTTACCCAATTTTTATGTACGTCATCTTCCCATGAATATGAAATGAAAACCTTTGGAATGACTGAATTCATATAATCCTCCTCTTGAATCTTATCTTTTCATTGATTTAGGTTGAGTAACCCTTAACACTTATACCACTTATCCACATTCAGTGTTTCTGATGTTTTTTTTGCATTTCTTTTATTCATCACAGGACTCTGCGGTATTTCCAAATAAATATTATGATATATACAATCGAAAAGCTCTAAAAAGTTGTCATAAAAGTCAATAGCCTCCCCATAAATATCATCAAACGAAAAAGACTCTTCAGTATAAGCATAATCTTTACCTCTGAATTCTTCTCCGTTATTGTATTTAATATTAATTAGCCCATTTTCTACACCGTTGATTTCAATTTTTCCTATCGATTCCAAGGGCGAGTCTGAATCATAAAAATCCATAACAAATTCTTTCTTTATCTGATTTTGTTTTAATCTTGTCAATTCTTCGATTTGTTCCAGACCATCTATTTTCAATTTGAGATGTGAATCAAATTCTTTTAGTTTAATCGTACTTCTGTGTTTCATATCATTTGCTACTGATCTTACTGTAAATGGTTTCGAATCACAATACATATATGAATTTTTAAAATCCGTAATTTTTTCGCCAAGAATCTTCTGTTTACAATCACTTGCCTCCCTTAATAAAAAATTTCTAACCTTCCAGATTTTACATTCACTCTCTAATTTTTCAACCCATCCATCAATATTTCTTTCAATACTTGAATTCTCACCAAGTCCGATTCGATAGTAAAACCATGGAATTTGCAGTAACAGATCAAATGAATTATTCAAATCAATCAGTGCATGACGTAAATGGGTTCTTCTAATAATTTGGGTTTCAACACTATCTTCTTCATACTCATCAATATTTGAAAATGTCAGCGCAATACTAGCATCGCCAAGAGACGATAGAACATCCAACATCTTTCTTATTGCTATCCTGCTATCATATCCAGGAATTTCATGGTAGTATTCTGGTGGAAATATTTCCTCTAAATGACAAATTTGTTTCATTTTTTATTCGCCTCCAGTAACAATTTAATTTGATTCTTCTTGTGTCTGTTCTATTTCAATCACCAATACACTTTTTTTGCAATCCAGTCAGTTTTTCTTTGCCCAGTTGTTTTATCATAAAACTCGATTTCGTAATAAAGTGGAACTCCAGCTTCAATTACAATTATTTTCTGATCTTTTTCTGAAATAGCCATTGTTTCAACTTTAACATTTGGCTCACTACGAATTGTTGCCTTAGTCTTAGTAATCGCATTTTACATAGTGGACATCATAAATGAAATGACTTATTTTAAAGAAAACCCTATCCCAGTCCATTTCTCCACATTGCATTGTCCCTCTTGATTTGCCCCAACAGCAACTACTGTTCCATCAGATTTTAGGCCGACAGTGTGGTCTCCTCCCACGGTTGAAATGTCTATAATACCTGTCCATTCCCCCACATTGCATCGTCCGAACTTATTAGATCCAACAGCAACCACCGTTCCATTTGATTTTAAGCCTACGGTAAAGTCAGAGTCGGGTGAAATGCTTATGATATCTGTCCACTTTTCCACATTACATTGTCCAGCCCCATTGGATCCAACAGCAACTACCGTTCCATCTGATTTTAGTCCAAAGGTATTACTATAATTAGCTTTAATACCTATTACATCTCTCCATTTTTCCACATTGCATTGTCCAGCCTCATTGGTTCCGACAGCAACTACGGTTCCATCTTCTTTAAGTCCAACTGTGTATCGATAGCTGGCTGAGATGTCTTCAATATCTGACCAGTCCTCCACATTACATTGCCCGTCCTCATTTAAACCAACAGCAATGGCTGTACCATCAGATTTAAGACCAACAGTGTTTCTATCAGTCGCAGAAATGGCTTTGATATCTCTCCATTTTTCCACGTTACATTCTCCATACTTATTAGCTCCAACAGCAACAACTGTCCCATCTGATTTGAGTCCAACAATATGTCCACCGCTCACAGAAATAGCTATGATATCTGTCCATTTTTCTACATTGGATTGCTCATCCTCACTGTATCCAACAGCCATGACCGTACCATTAGATTTTAATCCAATGATATTACCATAAGTAGTTTTAATGCCAATGATATCAGTCCATTTTTCCACATTATATTGGCCATACTCATTAGTCCCAACCACAACGACTGTTCTATCTGAATTTAAACCTACTGTATAACCATTGCCGGTGGCAATGGTATTTAGATATTTTTCATTAATTTGTTTTAAAAAATCTTCGGTATCTTTGTAATCGCCAAGGGAATTAAGTAATAGTTTTGCTTCTGAATATTTTTCCTCAGTCATCAAATTAATTGCTTTATCATAATTTGATGACTGTATTATTGGGGGCATTATTACAGTTGTTACTATAATTATTATACTAACAAGCACTGTAACAATTGGAATTATGATCTTAGTATACTTTCTTATTTTATTTTTTTTAATTATTTCTTTTTCTTTCTGAATCTCTTCCTGAACTTTTTTTTCCTCAGCTAGTTGTGCATTTTCTATTCGTTGTTTCTCTGATAGCTCCTCTTGTTTTTTATTGTATTCTTTTAATTTCTCGGTTAAACCAATGATGTCGGTATTTTTAAAAATCCATTCTTTATTCATTCCACAGTAAAGGCAAGTCTTATCTTCATTGTTATTAGGATACCCACATGAGCATTGCCAATATTCATCCTGTAACACGGGAATGAATTTTATATTCTGGGATGAGACTCCAGACATTCCAGACAATTCAAATTCCCTTTTACATTGAGAAAGTAAATCAGATCCAATTTTTTCAATCGATTCTTGTTCCGGAAAGTTAACTCCTATTTCTTGAGCATCATTTCTCCACACTTCTTCATTGGTAAATACCACTTTAGTGAAAATTATTTTTACTTTTCGTGTATTAGGTTCGATCAAAATATTGGCTTGATTATCTCCAAAGCTATCCTGAGGTTTTACTTCTAAATCAAGATAAGCAAACTCCTGGAATTTACTTTTTATTATTGAATCGTTTGCAGCATCATACATATAGGCTGAGATGCTTAAAAACTTAATAGACTTCTTTGAAGCATTTTTTAGTCTTAACCGTAGGATAGTAGTATTATTCACGGTATCACTCAACAAAGCCCCTTTTTCAATAGCAACAGGGCACCCTAAAATAAAGGTTTCTTGAACTATATCGGATAAATGTTTATATCTTTCGTTTGCCATGATATCTCCAATCATTCAAAAGTTGTTACCATTGTGGTAAATCATCTGCTATTACTGTTTTTCTTTCTGTTACCACTTCTTGTTTTGTTATTCCTATTTTTTTTATTTCTTGAATTAACTTGATCCGTTCTTCTTCTCGCATTTTTTCTGAAAGTGGTAGACCCGCGACATAGATCATTGCGAAGATTCCAAAAAAGAATCCAGCAAAGAAATAACCATTTAGACCAACTTCTTCACTATAACCTTTGTTTTTGGCAAGAGATGCCGTTGCCAACCCTGTACCAACACCGATGCAGATAAGTATTAATATTAAGATGTATAAACCAAACATTGTAATTTCTCCCCTCTTTTTTTATCTATTTCATGTTAATGCTGAATAGACATAATGTCAAGTTATGACTCAATGTTGAACATGAAAGGAAACTTAACGTGACAAATACCCTCAAAACGAGTTGATATTGTTTCAATTCAAATGGTGAAATAAGAGATTCTTCACTACGATGTCATAAGGATAACCATACCGTTGCAGGCAGCCGGGTTGGAATTTTTTTGAAGATTCAGATCAGGTGCAGTTAATTGTCTGTTGTCTTTTACTTATTTCACTTGTAATAAATTTACTGTTAGAATTGTATTGTAAATTGACCATTATCTATTTTAATAATCCTTTTATTATCAATTAACTTTCCAATACTAATTGCATCCCTTGCATAATGAAACATCTTATGGTGATTTGCGCAGAGAATGATAACGTTTTCCTTTGATTGAGAACCATCATCAGACAGCATCTTTATGTGGTGAGCCTCGCAATAATCATTTCCATTATCCATGTGAAAAGAATATCCACATAATTGACACTTGTATTCATACTTTTGTTTTAATATTTTCACAATTTTTTGATATCTTTTTATTCTAATATTAGTAGTCTCTTTTGTTTCTTTCTCTGGGATATCTATATCCTCTAATAAGTCAATTTTTATTTGTTTATTTTCAACAGAATCATTCCATAATTGCGATTTGCCATTTCTATTAACATATAGATTTAATACTTCTTCTATTTCATATGTTTTGAATACTAAATTCTTCATTTTCCCCTCTACACTTTTTACAAGCTAAATGTTTTTTACCATCTTTTTTAAATTGAACTAAAACCCACTCTTCGCTTATTGCTTCAACATTATTCCCACAATAAGGACATTCTAAATAGCCCTTTTTCTTAACCCTAAATTTTTCATTGATAGTTCTATCGTTAAATATTTTTTCTATTTTTGCATTAACCATTGTATTTGAATTATTATCTTCAAGTAATTTCATACACATTTCGTTAGACTTATCAGATAATCTGGCAATAGTAAACATATCAAGTCCTTTGTCGAGTAATTCCGAAATTCTTCTTATCACAAATAAATCTGCCGACTGTGTTCCAATACAATCTTTCATAATCTTAAAAAAAACATCATACTCCTTATTAGAATATGGTTCTCCGTTATATTTGATAAATAATTTACTTTCCTGTGCTGTGCAGAAGCTTAAAACATATTTTCTAATTTCTAAATACATTTTTAAAAGGCCAATTAATTCTTCATCAAGAGGTAACCTAATTGCGCTATCTATTGTAAGTACACCATTTTCTATATCCAAATCTTCCAACTTTAATGAAATAACGATTGAATTTCCAAGTGCAAATTTCATTATTAATTTTATTGGAATAATTGATACAAAACGATAATAATTTTTTGGTTTTTTAATAGCTCCGGCTTTAAATCCGTCATTATAATTTTGAATTCCATCATATATAGTGTCAACGCTAAAATTATTCCGTAAAAAATCATTTATACCTTCATTTAATTTTTCATATTGCTCGTCAGTAGCACAACTCTTGTTTTCAGTTTCTTTTAATGATGAAATGATTTTTTTTGCCTTTATAAAAAATTGATTCTTCAGACCGATATCCATAAATATTTCATTTTTTATTTCGTAATCATCCATAAGCATTTTAAAGAAGCGTGTTACAAATGAAATGTAATTATCTCCCGTTATTTGTGCGTTGACAGGATAATTTTCGATATAATAGTTCAAACTTTCAATTAAATCATCTACACTAAGCAGAGAAAAATATTCATTGTCAAACTCTCCGTCGTCATCAGAAACGCCAAACTTTTCGTATAAGTATTCAATAAAAGCTCTTATTTTTTTATTTATTTTTGTATTTTTGTATTCTTCTAAATTAAAATCTTTCATATGATTCCATCTCATTTTTCTTTCCTATAATTATTTTTGCAACAAATCTCCTTCTTATTTTCTGAATATTTCTTAAGTGAGAGCTGTCGTTCCGTTTAACGGGTGCCACACCTGCAAAGTATAGTCTGATTAAAAGTATCCTTATAATTTTTTCTTAAAACCCAAGATTTAATTTTAGTCATTTAACTACTCCATGATGTATTTCAATTTTTAATTACCATCTTAATGAGATATAATCAATTTTATTAATGTTAGTACCAATTGTATCAGAAATTTAAAATAATTAAAGACATTCCCCTCACTTTTTGTTTTTAAACACAAAAAACCTGCTACATAACGTAACAGGTTTCTATCTAACATCAATGTTGATGCGTAGTTCTTGGTGGCGGAGAAGGTGGGATTTGAACCCACGCACCGCGTAAACGGCCTATACCCTTAGCAGGGGCACCTCTTATAGCCACTTGAGTACTTCTCCAAAGGTAATAATGTTTGTATTTCTATTCAATTTTTCTCAGCATTTGATGGCCGAGAGGGTGGGATTCGAACCCACGTGGGCTTGCACCCTAACGGTTTTCAAGACCGCCCCGTTGTGACCGCTTCGGTACCTCTCGATATTCAAAATGCAAGACTAATTCTACCAAGGAATAGAACCAAAGTCAAGCGTTTTGAAAAACTTTTTTTTATTAATCGTTTATATATTGAAATTCCCTGGGTTTTAGTCCTTATACTCTAACAATCCAGTTTAAAGTGTCCTTAATATGACCACTTTGCACCCCATAGAGGGTGTCATAGATCTTTTGGGTATACTCACCAATCTCGCCATTATTAAAGGTCATTTCCTTATCCTGCCAGCCTAAGGTGCCAATGGGTGAAATCACCGCGGCGGTTCCGGTTGCAAAGGCCTCTTGAATCTTTCCCTGTTGATGAAGCTCATAGAACTCGTCAATGGTGATACGCCGTTCGACCACGGTTTCGCCCCAGCTTTTCAATAGCTCAATCACGCTTTTTCGGGTAATCCCACTAAGAATCGTGCCTTCTAACGAAGGTGTGACGAAAACCCCATCGATTAGAAAAAACACATTGCTGGTGCCGACTTCTTCGATGTATTGTCGTTTCTCGCCATCCAGCCATAAAATCTGCTCATAGCCTTTAACATGGACCTTTTCCTGAGCCGCCAGTCCCCCGGCATAGTTACCGCCGCATTTAGCTTCGCCGGTCCCACCGCGAACAGTTCGGGCGTATTCGTCTTCGACATAAATTCGACAGGGGGCCAGTCCGCCTTTGTAATAGGATCCGACCGGTGACATGATGATCATGAATTTATAGGTTTGCGATACCCGCACACCAATAAAGGGGTCGGTGGCAAAAATGAAGGGTCGAATGTAAAGGGAGGTTCCCGGTGAGGTTGGAATCCAGTCTTGATCCATTTTCACAAGCGTCTTCAGAGCATTCATTACAAATTCCTCATCGAGCTGTGGAATGCACATCCGCTCATTTGAACGATTCATCCGTTTGAAGTTTTCTTCAGGCCTGAATAACTGGACCTCTCCCTGTGGTGTTTTATAAGCTTTTAAGCCCTCAAAAACCTCTTGGGCATAATGGAGAACCATCGAGGACGGCATCAACTGTATGGGGCCGTAGGGCATTATCACAGGGTCATGCCACCCCTGTCCTTCTGTATAGTCCATCACAAACATGTGATCTGAAAACGTTACTCCAAAAGCAAGTTTTTCCGCTGCCTGCTTTTCTTTAGGCTGTGTTGTTTTAATAATTTTAATATCCATGTTTACCTCCGTAATCCATAGTAAAACCTTTGTTAATTTTATCTCATATATAAGTATAACAAGCTTTGTATACAAAATACAAGTGTAAAGTTCCAGAATAATGTTCTTTGTAAATACAATCATCGGAATCGATTATTCTTGCCAGTTAAAATTTTAAGCAATAAAAAAACGATGGCTTTTACGCCATCGCTTTTGGATTAACTTAATTCATTATAAAAATCTCAATATTTTGTCTTCCCCATTGGACGCATTCTTCCTGGGTGTTCATATAAATATCGATGACACCGTTGGATACTGCGCCCCCGCGATCTTCGACAGTGTAGATTCCGCCAAGGGCTGGAATATACACCTGGGTTCCGAAGGGTAGTCCGCTGCCTGCGGCAATGGTTCGTCCTGCTTCGGGCATGGTTCCTGATGCGGTCCCATTTCCGGTGGCGGTATAGGCGGTGGCACTGACGGTCATGCTGCTCTTAAAGCCACTTTCCTGGTTAACAGTTGCTTCGCCGTTACCGGCCGCACTTGCTTCAACATTAACATTTCCGGTTGTGGATGTCACTTGAACAGACTCAGGCATTTTGATGGTTGTCGCCGGTCCTACTTCAATAATTTCTTCCACTGCCGGGGTAATCACGTTACTGGCCAGAACTTCTTTTGCGACCTCAACACCATTTTCGTATCGAATGCGTTCTTTCACATTGCTCAGTCCATTTTGACCAACCTGAACCACCGTCCGACTTCCAATGGGAAGAGCCGAGTTTTCTTTAATGTTGGCTGTCATCGGAATGACTTTATCATTGGCAGACTCCACAACATTTACCCGGATCACTTTAATATCTCCGGTTTGAGTTGTAATCAGAGTTTTGCCCTCCGGTTCAACCCGGTCATCGTCATCGAGTTCAATGTAGTTTTCTTTCAGTAATCCGCTGATATCTTCAGCACCGGTAAGAAAAGCAATGGTTTTCCCATCAACGATGAGGTTTCCTGAAATCTTTTTCTCAATTTCCACGTTAACAACATCTTTTAAAAGTGTTGTCAACGGAACGCTGGTTTGATACTCAGCGCCGGCCGGCAGGTCATTCTCAATGAGAACTTCCTCTAAGGTTTGAAGTAATTTTCCTTTTGCCACGTAATCTTTACCTTCGACTCTGACTTGGATGTCTTTTTCGATGGTAAAGGCACTGGAAACCCCGACAACCAGGAGCAGGATTAATGCAATGAATCCGATCCTTATGCCAGGGTATTTCTTAAGGAAACCCTTTGATTTTTTTCTATTTTTCATAAATAATACCTTTCAATTCGTCAACACAAATACAACATATAGATACATATTTGTTACACCAAGTTTACCACCTTGACCATTTTATGTCAAGGATAATATGAGTTGCGGGGAGGCATCTGGTGACCACTTCCCATTTCTCAATCTTGATTTTCCGCATTCCTATGCTATAATGGGGGTATCTACTAGGTTTTTCAAGCTATATTTTTTTTTGTGGGACTTTGGCACTAATTGATGAAATTGGCTTCCGATACCTGTTCTATACAATAAAAACACAACAGCATCAAGCTATAAGCAAAATAAAACTGGAGGCACTATGCTCACTACCGAAAACAAAACCCAGCTCATTACCCTTCTCCAAATTGAGCTCCTCACTTGGTTTGAGGGGTCTAAACGGGACCTGCCCTTTCGCCGGACAAAGAATCCCTACGCCATTTGGATTTCTGAAATCATGGCCCAACAAACGCAAATCGATACGCTTATTCCATATTATACCCACTTTATTGAATTATTCCCAGATGTGGCTGCTTTGGCTCTGGCCACCGAGGATCAGGTCATCAAGGCCTGGGAGGGTCTGGGCTATTATTCCCGGGCTCGGAATCTTCACAAGGCTGCTAAGATCATTATGAGCGATTATGATGGATGCATGCCAGATACCTTTTCCGGTCTCATTAAGCTGCCGGGAATCGGACCTTACACCGGCGGTGCCATCGCCAGCATTGCCTTTAATGAAAAGGTAAGTGCGGTGGATGGTAATGTCCTGCGGGTCATCTGCCGTTACTGCAACAGCTTCATGGATATTGGTGAGGCCAAAACAAAAAAAATCGTGACTCAGTGGGTTGAAGCAATTCTGCCTGAAGCTGCCGGTAACTTTAATGAAGGCCTGATGGAACTGGGGGCTGTTATCTGCACCCCTCAAAGCCCCAAATGTCTGGTCTGCCCGGTACGTCTGGGCTGTCAAAGCTTTGCCTGTGGCACCACCGGGGAGCTGCCAGTGAAAAAGAAAAAGCAGAAGCAGGTTCGCAAAGAAATGGAGGTGGGGATCTTAAAGCATCAGGGCGAGTTGTTCTTTGTCAGGCGTCCCAGCTCAGGTCTTTTAGCTGGGATGTGGTCCTTCCCCATTGTGGAAACTACTACTGACACCGGGGTGGACATAAAAAGAAAGCTCGAGGAGTATTTTCCTGAGCTTTCTGATCCGGTTTTCATTGGTGAGAGTCGGCATGTTTTTTCCCATATTATCTGGGAGATGAAGCTTTACCAGTTTGAACTGCCATCTGGGGTTTTTGAATCCCCGGAATCCTACACTTTTGGCAAAGACAAGGAAACCCTTCCGATAAGGACTCAGTTTAAATCCCTTGACGCCATTGATGACCTGGCCCTGCCGGTGGCCTTCTCCAAACTGTTAATCCTTTTATAACCGCTGCCTTCGTTCCCGTTATGGGGATTATCAATTGATAATCCCCATAACGGGATTTTTTTTGCAATTATCCGTTGCGGTGCAACACCCGATAAGGCACCCTTTTAACGATGGCGCTCGACTTCGAAGCGACTCAGAATAATATCGGTTTCTTCTTCCGGGATACCGGCCTTGGATCGTGCAATGGCAACCTGTTCTTCCGGGGTGTTGACACCTTCAAGATCCGGCAATAAAAGCCCCCGATGCAGATCTTTCTCAACAATCACACCGTATTTTTTCACATCCAAATCGGCCAATCCCGTTACCTGTTCCGGTACACCGAGAATATCGACCTTGATTTCCAGATCCATCAGCTCGGATTCCTCCACCGGTAAAAACCGGGGGTCATAGGCAGCGGCTTCAATGGCGTTGCGAATGATTTCCTGGGCAATATTTTCGGTGACCGGTCCAGTGGTTCCAATACAGCCCCGGAGCTCGCCATTTTTATGAAGAGATACAAATACTCCGGCTTGTTTTGTCTGTAGTTCGGTGAGGATTTCCGGGTCAATGTCCACCTGATCTTTGTAATTATCAAAATTTAATTTGCGCCCCCGCTGAACCCAGGAATTAATGGTGGCCCGGGCCAGTCCGGCGATGGGTCCTTCACTGGAACGTCTTTCTTTATAGGAGATGATCTTATCCTTTTCGTAACGCTTGGTGAGACTGGGAACGGTTCCTTCTACCAGGGAAATATAGGCTGATAAATATCCGACGCCAAAAGGGCCCTCATAGGAAAAGACTTCGGCTTCGGTTTCGAGACCATCCACGGCCCCCAGTCCCATGACGATCGGACGCAGACCACATTGTCCGGCGGGCTCATAAACCTGGTGGGGAATGGTTAAAATGGAATAATAATCTTTTTTCTCAATGCCCGAAATAATATTCTCGTCAAACAGCGCACCCATGGGATTAAACTCATAGGGTCCTTCGGTTTTAAGGCAATGGGACAGATCCGCACTCACTAAAATCATGGCGTCGGTGCCCTGGGCTTCAATGGCTTCACGGATGGCACCACCCATTTCGTACAGCTCAATCAGACTGAGCTCCCCAATGGTAATGTGCACAATTTTATAATCCCGATAATATTTGTCAATGAAGTACAGTGGCACAAAAACACCGTGGTCGAGGTTGAGTTCAATCTCATATTCCTTGGCGATGGACTCATTTAAAAAAATCGTATGACACTGGTTTCTTGCAAACGCAAGATTCAGTTCATCCAATAGACCCATATCACATTCTTTTGCCATGAAAACACTTTCATTTCCAAATTTTTCCATGGTTCCTGTCATTTGCGGCTCATAAACCACCGCGACCCCATCTCTGAATACATTGCCATGGGGGGTAATGCAGACAATCGTTTTCGGTTTTATTTCTGCCACCTTCAGGGCCAGATTTCTTAATCCTCTGGTGGTTTTTTGGGCGTCATCTTCCCGGCCTTGTCCAATTTCCGGGATTAATGCCGGCGGATGAGAGGCAATTCCGATACCTTTTAAGTACATATATTCACTTCCTTATTATCATTTTTATTTCACGTAATTCTTCTTGTCATATTTTATGCTATCACACTTTAAAAAACAATGCTGAAAACAGAAAAAAGAAAGACGCTCCGCCCGCAGGAGAAACGCCCATTTCATAATCGGAATTATTTTAGGCTGTATAATGAATCCAACCCGTCATACTCCGCCAGGTTTCCCAGATGTTCTTCGATACGGATGAGCTGATTGTATTTGGCCACCCGATCGGTTCGTGATAACGCCCCGGTTTTAATCTGGCCGGCATTAACCGCAACCACTAAATCGGCAATGGTCACATCCTCGGTTTCCCCGGAACGATGGGAAACCACAACCGTATAGCCGGCCCGTTTGGCCATTTCAATAGCGTCCAGGGTTTCTGTCAAGGTTCCGATCTGGTTTACTTTAATCAGAATGGAATTGGCAATTCCTTCATCGATGCCGCGCTGGAGGCGTTCAGTATTGGTCACAAAAATATCATCACCAATAAGCTGAATCTTTTTACCCAGACGATCGGTCATCATTTTCCAGCCGGTCCAGTCCTCTTCATCCAGTCCATCCTCTATGCAGATAATGGGGTATTTTTCAATGAGTAATTCATAGAAATCCACCATTTCAGCCGCTGTTTTTTTAAGTCCTTCACCGGCCAGGGTATAGGTATCGGTTTCTTTATTATATAGTTCCGAAGCCGCCACATCCATGGCCAGGGAAATGTCTTCTCCGGGAATATAACCGGCCGCTTCAATGGCCTGAACAATTACCTGCAGGGCTTCTTCATTCGATCCCAGGTTCGGTGCAAAGCCGCCTTCGTCGCCAACTGCGGTGGCCAGGCCCTTATCACTGAGCACTTTTTTCAAGTGATGATATACTTCCGCGCCCATCCTAACTGCTTCTCTAAAGGTTTTCGCGCCGACCGGCATAATCATAAATTCCTGAATATCGACATTGTTATCGGCATGCTCACCGCCGTTTAGAATATTCATCATCGGTGTTGGCAGTATTTTTGCATTAACCCCACCCAGATAGCGAAACAAGGGTAATCCCAGTGATTTTGCCGCCGCATGAGCCGTGGCCATGGAAATACCCAGAATGGCATTGGCGCCGAGTTTGCTTTTGTTGGCGGTGCCGTCCAGGGCAATCAGTGCTGCATCCACACCGACCTGATCGGTGGCATCCAGGCCAATAATATATTCTGCCGCATAGGCAACATTTTCCACCGCTCTTAAAACACCTTTACCCATATAGCGATCCGGATCCCCGTCTCGCAGCTCGACGGCTTCAAAGGCTCCGGTGGATGCCCCGGATGGCACAATGCTTCGGCCCATGGCCCCGCCTTCCAGATAGACATCAACCTCAATGGTCGGATTCCCTCGGGAATCTAATATTTCTCTTGCAATAACATCGTCAATAATTGATTTCATTTTATCCTCCTACTTAAATGGTATCTACTATATTATATACACAGCATCTTCTTTTTTAAACATCTTTGAACCACGAAAAAAGGCGCTGAAAAAGAAAAACTTTTTCAGCGCCTTTTTAATTATTTTTCAGGGGCAATCAAAGGTTCGCCTTCCTCATCAATGAGGACAGTAAGACCAGCTCCAAAAGTGTCAAAGTGGTAAAGGTAATTAATACCGGTATCTGTATCTTCAAGGATCTTACACCCGGATGTTTCTCCAAGAGCTTCATTCAATACAATTTTAAATCGATTTTTCTTTGGTTTTTTTGTTTTCATTTTAATCCTTTTCTCCTCTTAAGTTAAGTAGGCCGTCATCATTATATACAATTCGGAGAAAAAAATCAATTTATCAATATAAATTTTTTCAATCTCTCTTTTACGCGAATCGATGATCGACGATCCGAACACTTTTTTTCTCGGACCTTGGCAGGGATCCCATGGGGCTGGCAATGGGGATGATGCTCAAACCAACCCTTGATTTAAATGAATTTTTCACTTCTTTTTCAACCCTGGCCTGATCAACACCAGCGAGAATTTCAAAGCTTAAGAACACACAGTCCTTGCCCTCTTTATGATCCACCGTGGCCAGATACTCACTGCTGACACCATCGACATTTTTTAAAATTTCATCGATTTGTCCCGGATAAATATTAACGCCTTTGACTTTCACCATGTCATCGCTTCTTCCCACGATCCGGTCATGCCTTGGATGCACGGACCCACAGGGACAGGGTTCCGGGATAAACCGGGTAATATCATGGGTCCGGTACCGCAGCAGCGGCGCCCCTTCTTTTTTAAAGGTTGAAATGACCAGCTCCCCAAAGTCTCCCATTGGCACCGGCTTGAGGGTTTCGGGATCGATGATTTCAAAATACAGATAATCTGACCAATAATGCATGCCCTGATGTTCAGGACAGTCAATGGAGATCCCGGGTCCATAAATTTCGGTGAGTCCGTAAATATCAAACAGCTCGATACCCAGTTCTGTTTCGATGCGATTACGCATTTTTTCGCCCCAGCGTTCAGACCCAAAAATACCTTTTGTCAAATGCAGCTTGCCACTCAGATTTTGCCGCGCTACCTCTTCGGCCAATAACAGAGCATAGGAAGAGGTTGATGCCAGCACCGTTGTTTTTAAATCCACCATCATCTGCAATTGCTTTTGGGTATTGCCCGGTCCCATAGGAATAGCCATGGCCCCAAGTTTTTCGGCGCCGGCCTGAAAACCGATGCCGGCGGTCCATAAACCATACCCTGGGGTAATCTGAATGCGGTCCTCATTGGTCATGCCGGCATATTGGTAACAGCGGCTGAACATAATCGCCCAATCTTCCACATCTTTGGCGGTATAGGGAATAATCACGGGAGTCCCGGTGGTTCCCGATGATGAATGGATCCGAACGACCTCGCTGTCAGGGACGGCCTGCAACCCCAACGGATAGGAATTACGCAAATCGCTCTTATCGGTAAAGGGCAACTTTTCAAAATCTGCCATGGTGTGAATGTCCGCCGCAGCCACCCCTGCTTCTTTAAAGCGCTGTTGATAAAACGGACTTTTTTCTTCCAGTCGGCTGACTAAGCCCTGTAAATTTTTCAGTGTTTCCATCGTTTTCTCCTTCTAGTTTATAATGTTATAGGTAATTGCGAAACTGCCATGAGCTTCGCTGCCAGTTTCGCACGAAACAATTTTTACACTCTACGTCGGACACTCTCGCCTCGACGTTACAAAATTGTTTGTGGAAACTGACATCAAAGCAATTATTGTTCGATTCATTAATTTACTTTCCCATTTAAAAACAAAAAACTCATCCTTTTATAGTATTTTCATACTATAAAAGGATGAGTTATATAACCCACGGTACCACCTTTATTCGCAAAATGCGCGCTTAAACTTTTCCAAATGCCATCACATTTGTCATCCGTTAACGTTGATGAAACGTTGTGAAATACTCAGGCCTGGCCCTTTCCTCACACCCTCAGGTGCCCATTATACCAATCCGCTTTCTGCCGGGTTTTCACCATCCCCAACTCTCTTTAAGTGCGTTATCGGTTTTACTCCACCATCACAGGTTTTCTCTTTTTCTGAGTATAGTCTTTTTTCACATTTTTGTCAAGGTTGGAATGCTACTTTATGACACCATTGCCAATACAAACCGCCAGATTCATTTTCTTGACGCCGGTTTTCTCAAATTGAATGCTGGCGATGGCTCCATCCAGTTCCAGAATTTCTCCGGCACCAAAACGCTGGTGATGAATGACAGTGCCCTTGTTATAGCCGGAAAGGTCAATCTCCTGGTTGTCTGGGCCTGATCCGGTAAAATCCCGCCACTTTGTCATGGGATTGCCAAAGGACTGGGCTTTTTTATTGATGGGCCCACTTCCCGGTCCAGCTTTACCGTTTTTTTTCCGGGGCAGGCCATCAATTAAATAGGAAATAAACTGGGACGGCTTGCCGGTTTTAGCACTACTCTGGGCACAAATAAAAATTAGCTCTTTTTTAGCCCGGGTGGCACCCACATAAAAAAGCCGGACCTCCTCGGCATAGAGTTTTTCATTTCCCGGACTCGTTGACACAACGCTGGGCAACTGGCCTTCGATGGCATCGATCATAAATACTTTTTCAAATTCCAGACCCTTGCTGGAGTGCAGGGTGGAAAGGGTCACTCGCGGTTTTTTGCTCCCCTGGATCTGGGTTTCTCTTAATCGCTGTTCTAAATTATTCAGGTTATCAAAAAAATCCGGAAAGTTATCCACACGACTGCCCAGAGTTTTGAGTACCGCCAGCTTTTGTTCGATGTTTTCTTCGGACTGACCGGAGCTGATCCGAAAATTCAAATAAGAGGTATAGCCCAAATCATCAAGAATCATTTGAATCCCTTTTTGGGGGGTTGCTTTTTCCAGGCGCCGAAAGGCTTCCTTTAATTCTTTGAAGCGTTTGACCTGCCAGGGCCGTTCCCCGCTGGTTTTAATCAGGACATCAAAGATATTCTGGTTCAGGCCCAGATTTTTACCCAGCTGATTCACACTTTCCCGGGAAATCGCTGCATCCATTTTAAAGCAAATCTGGGTGAACAGCTCATAATTCATTGGATCACAGGCGAATTGGTAAAAGGACTGGATATCTTTGATGGTAAAATGCGTAAAAAACAGGGGGCTATGTTCCTTAATCTGATAGGCTATTTCTTCGCGTTCCAACAGATCAACAAGGGGAATGGCGGACTCGTTGTTGCGATACAGCACGGCGATTTCTTTGCCTTCGCGTTTAATCGCTTCAATGATGAGATGATATTGGGCCTCGTTGGATTTTACCCATTCCCGGACAATGGGTAAACCATTAGCGTTGGGTGTTTTCATTTCTTTGGTATACCGTTCGCTATTCAGCTTGATAAAGGCATTGGTTTTATCCACAATATACCGGGTACTCCGGTAATTGGTTTCCATTAAAAGCACCTCGCCCTGGGCCCAGGTTTCTTTAAAAGATAACAACGACTGGGGAAAGGCACCCCGAAAACCATAAATACTCTGATCCTCATCCCCGACCATAAAGAGGTTGCCGGTTTTTCCGGTTAGCAGCTCCAGGAGTTCGAATTGAATCCGGGAGGTATCCTGGGCTTCGTCTAAGTGGATATAGGGATACTTCTCCCTGAAAAACAAAAGCAGCTCAGGATATTTTCGGAGCAGTCCCCAGGCATATTTTAAAATGTCATCAAAATCCATCAGGCTCTGTTCCAGTTTATAGGCCTCATAGGCTTTGTAGAGTTTCATAAAGTCAATTTCCATGGCGGGGAGTTTTTCAATCTCTTTGACGGTTAGCAGCATATTTTTGCAATAACCGATTTGCTGGATAATCTCCCGGAGCTCGATTTCACCGGGAAAGCTGTCAAAAATTTTCCGATACAAATCCCGAACCACCGGGGTCACATTCCCCAGTACTCCATAGACCCGGCGGTGGAAGCACCGTTCATAGTAGCGAATCACCGACAGCGAAAAACTGTGGATGGTACTGAATTGCAGGGCTTCGGCCTGGGCTGCCCCAAAAAGTTTTTGGTAGCGTTGTTTTAAATCCCGGGCCCCCATGCGACTAAAGGTCAGGGTCAGGATTTCGCCGGGATCAATTTTTTCAACCATTAACAAATAGGCAATCCGGCAGATAATCACGGTGGTTTTCCCGCTTCCCGGTACCGCCAACAGCAAGGTTTGCCCCTTGGTACGGGCCACTGCCATGGCCTGCTGTTCATTGAGATTTAGTTTATAGTGTTGTTTGAAGTCTTCATAATTTTTCATAGCTTCTATTATATCTGAAAATGGGTGGGAAATCCAGCGGGTTTGATTTAACTGCATGTCCACCAGCAAGATATCCTCCGGTGAAAATTTACAACAATTGATTCGAAATCGACCTTCAAACATGGTATACTGCAAAGGTAATATTCTAATCATTCGGAGGAGAAAAATAATGGCAAAAGCAGAAATCTTTGGTGGCGTTTGTGGCTTTACAACGGTTGTAACAGCGGAAAAGTCCGGGCGAGGCAATATTTTACTGGATATTGCTTCAGGTTGTCCGGCATTTAAAGATCTGGGTGACGATCTTAAAGAGGTGGATGGTATGGTCTGTGCCTTTAGTAAGGTTGGTGAAGGTCCGATTTATGATGCCTGTCGCATCCATTGCAAACACGGCGCCTGTCCTGTTCCCATGGGGATCGTCAAGGCTGTGGAAGTTGCGGCTGGTTTAGCCTTACCCAGGGATGCAACCGTCATATTATCGAAATAATAAACACTTTCAAAACTTTTATGCATCTTTTGTTTTTTGGCACACACTTTCATTCTTGTCAAGTTTTTATCTTGATAAGAATGAAATTTTAAGTTATAATAAAGATACAAAAAAATAACATCTGTTTTTGGGATGTGGAAGGGAGTATCATTATGAGTTTTGAATTTGGAATGAAGGGTTATACCTTTGGCATGATTGCCTTAATTTGTCTAGCCGTTAACATTTTGCTTACCGTTTTTCAGATTGGACAAGTACTTTCTTCGATTCTAGGTCTTGCTGTTCTTGTTTTAGCTATTTTGGCTTTTGTTTATGGTAAAAAAGAACTGGCTGCTGATCCTGAAAATGGCAAGGCAAAAACCGGAAAAACCATTGGTCTTGTTGTTATTATTGTCGAAATCGTTCTTTTTGTTATTTCACTTGTATTCGTCGGAATCCTGGCTTCCATGCTTTTATAATTTTATAAACACTACGTTTCTATGGAATACGCGCCTTGAAAAACGGTGATGTTTCCATATGTTCAGCATCAAAATTACGATCCTAGTCATTATTCTACCTTAAACAAGCACCCATTGAATGAATCAATGGGTGCTTCCTTTTTTACCTCTTATTCCATTTTTCTTGCCAACTCATAAATATGAAGTTCATCATCCTTGGTCAATATTTTTTCCATGGCATAGGCAATAATCAGCACTCCAAAAACATCCATCACCAGACGGATCAGGGTGAATTTCATTCCCATGGAGGACACTTCAAAGAGCAAAAGTGGAATTTTCATGGAGGCCCAGGCGCCGACAATAATAAAGACATTAGCCAGGCGACTGCCTTTCCTCAGAAAAACTCCGGCCACCGGGAAAGCGCCGTAGAGCGGACCGGCAGCAGCAGCTCCCAGGAAGAAGCCGAGCAAAACACCCACAATGCCGGAATCTTTGCCCATATATTTGACCATGGTTTCTTTTTTGACCCAGACATCCAGTAATCCAATTAACACAAATATCGGCGGCAGTACCCCCAGCATCTCAAAAACGCTGTCCACGGTTAATCTGTAAACATTTTTTCCCAAAACTGGATTGAGGAGCAAAATGACCAGTGAAACCACCAGCATCACCAGAAAAAAACGATATTTCTTTAGGATTTCCATTCTCTTTTTATTCATTATAATAACACCCCCATGACAACCGCCACCAGCATTGAAAACACAAACCCCATGCCGTTTCTGAGGAAGGTTGCTTTTTTCCCAAAATAGAGAAACTCAACCGGCATGGTAACAATGCCAACCATCATCAGCGTTGAAACAAAAGCCCCGATCTGCATATACCCGGCGCCGTTGTCCAATAACGCGGCCGCCAGGGGAAAGGCCAGAAAACCAGGAATTAATGTGACGGAGCCGATAACAGATGCGATCAGAACACCGATCCATCCGGAATCTTCACCGATTACCTGGGAAATCTGCTGTGGTGTCAGCAGACTGAGGATGATCCCAATAAGCAGAATAATCCCCAGAAACTGGGGCAGAATATTGTCAAAGGCTTTCCACGCCTTTTTCAAGGCTATTTTTGTTTTCTCTTTGCTTTTAATGAGTGACACGATCAGTCCAATTGCCGCCAACCCATAGAATACTATCGTCACTATCATTTTTACCTCTTTTTTTTCCTTAAAACTCAGTTCCCGTGAAAACGCTTTACATCTTTCCGATCTGTTCTTCTGCTATTTTACCATTTTCCTGAACAGCCATGTTTTATAATTGATTGATTTATTATATCGGATATTATATAATTTGTGAAATGAATTATACCGATATTAGTAATTCGTTATTATGATTAAAGGAGTCTGCAATGGATACCCAGCTTTTAAAAACCTTTATACAATTGTCAGCAACTAAAAATTTTACCCAAACTGGCAAGCTGCTTTTTATTGCCCAGTCTACGGTTACCAATCGGATCAATGAATTAGAAAAATCTTTGGGGAAACCACTATTTTTAAGAAATAAAAAAAAGGTTGAGTTAACCTTCGAAGGGCAATTATTTTTAAATTATGCCAAACGACTCATTGAATTGGAAGACATGGCGATCCAACAAATTAATTCAGCGGATTCCAAGCAAAAGCTTATCCGCCTGGGGGCTACCAATTCCATTTATGAATGCTATTTATTTCCTATTATTCATTCTGTGCTGTCCAATGATTTAAACACCTCAACTAAGGTTGTGATCAATCACTCCTTTGATCTTTTTTCTTTACTTCAGGATGGCTTAATCGACATTGCCTTTACTTATATTCCATTTAATAAAAAAGGTTACCTGTGTACGCCGTTCAAAGAAGATGAATTGGTTCTTGTCACAAATAAAAAGAATACCGAATTTATTAATGGGATCTGTCAAAAGGACTTAATTTCTCTTGACTATTTATTCTGTAACTTTGCACTTCAAAAGGTTGGCCTATTTATTCGGGAATTATTTCCGCCACATCATCAATTTACCTTTGAAATTGATAATAGCAGCAAAATAATCCCGTTCTTGCTGGATGGCCGTAGCTACAGCTTTCTGCCGCTGAGTTTAATCTCCCAGTATCTTGATAGCCGCGCCCTCATAGCCATTCCCTTAGTGGATTTTAAGACACCAACCATCAAGAGCTACTACACTTATAAAAACGACAATGCTTTGCTGCTGGCAAATATCATTTCTTTATTAGCATAAATTGTACCAAATACCAAAGCCCCAGTGAAAAACACTGAGGCTTTGGTATTTCTATGATTGCTTCTACTTAAACTCCGTAATAGGCCTGATCCATAACCATTTTCATGCTGTCTCGGGTAACAGCCACCGGATTGGTGGTGGTGCAGATATCATTCATGGCTTTGTCCAGCATTTCCTCCCGGGCTTTGAGATAATCCTCTTCCGGAATTCCAAAAACTTTCAGTGATGCCGGAATATTCAAGGATTCACTTAAAGACACCACTTTATTAAATAGGGTGGCCGTTGAATTCCCAGAAATGTTCGATATTCCGGAACCGCTCAGCAACCGGGCAAATTGGTGCTGCACTTTTTCATCCTGGCCATTAAAATTAATGACATAGGGCAGCACAATGGCATTGGCCAGACCATGGGGCATATGAAAATTGGCGCCAAAGGCATGGGCAATACTATGGGTAATCCCTAAACCGGCACTGTTAAAGGCGATCCCAGCCATACAGGAGGCAATCTGCATACTGCTTTTGGACTCCAGATCCGATCCATTCACATAACTGGGGTGAAGACTTCTAAACACCAATTCCACTGCTTTGTTTGCATAGCACCGGGCAAAGGGATTGTTTTCGGTGGAAATAAATGCTTCAATGGCATGGGTCATGACATCCATACCGGTGGCGGCGGTGGCTCCCGGAGGAACGCTTTCAATCAGTTTGGGATCTAAAATGGCAACATCCGGCATCATCAGAATATCGGTTAAAGGAATCTTAACATTCTTCTTTTTATCGGTAATTACCGCATATTCGGTAACTTCGGACCCGGTTCCCGCGGTTGTGGGAATGGCAATGAAGGTTGGCTTATGAACATACTGATCCTCAAAGAAAATCCGTTTAAAATTTATATTGTAATAGATAATGGCTTTGGCAGCATCAATAACCGAGCCGCCGCCAAGGGCGATTAAGGCATCGGGTTTCTTCATAATAATGTGCATTAGGCCCTTTTCCACCACTTCGGTGGATGGATCCGACTCAATATCCGAAAAGATATGATACTCAATTCCTTTTTTATCAAGTTTGTCCGTTAACAGTTTTAATAAGCCGAACTGAACCATTCCCTGATCCGTGGCAATACACACTTTTTTAAAGTTATAATTGTCAATTTGATTAAGGGCATCTTCCCCATAATAAATCGCCGGTTTTACTTGAAAAAATCGCATGGGCTTTCCTCACATTTCATAAATTTTTATTCTAAGCATTGGACCCGTCGCTGGAACCTTCTGCACACAATTTCATAATTACGATTATTATAGCAAGAATAATATGTGAAATATAGCGCATCCCTAAATTTTATTCAATGAGAACCATTAAGTATCAGAATTTTTGCATAAAAAAAACGCCAAATACTATTTGGCATTTAAAGTTGCATCAATACGGATAAATAGTTGTGGCGAATATCCGATTTTGTGAACTATTCGACTATTTTTTTGCCGTGCACCCCACTTCGGCAAACAACCTCCAAGCGTTACTTTGGCAGTTAGCTCGAGTCAGAGTATCCTCCGGCACATAAAAGATCTTACTTACCGCTGCTTCATTCCTGACCTGACGGGGTTCATAAGTTTCTATTGCGAAGGGTCCAACTGTCAACACCACTTTCCTCCGGCAGACCTCAAAGCCTGGAGCCTCGATGGGGAATTCAACCCTGCTATAGCGGATTGCAGGTTACAAAGCACCGCTAACTCTCCATCTAGCACGACTAGATGTATTATAACGTATTAAGCAAAAATTAACAAGGCCAAATAAATTTCTTAAGCAACTTTTGTTTCATCATCCGCAAATCGGAGCCATTATATGTTATACTTAAAAATAATCAATCCACGGTATTCCGTTTGACGATTGGGTATCTAAATTACAATAGCCGCGTTTTGCTTACGGCTAATCTTATCTTACAAGGAGGAAATTGAATGTATAATATACTGTTAGGTGGCGCCGCCGGAGATGGCATTGAAACCATGTCGTCGCTGCTGGAAAGAACTTTGAAAAAATCGGGCTGTTATGTCTTTTCTATTCGCGATTTCATGTCCCGGGTAAGAGGTGGCCATAATTTTGCCCAGGTTCGTTTTGCATCAGAAGCTATTGCCGCCCATCGTGATACTCTTGATGGCATATTTGCGGTTGATCAGACTACCTATGACCAACATCATCAGCGGCTTCATGATCGCGGTTTTATCCTGTGTGATGTATCCCTGAATATCGAGGACCCCCGTGCCATTAAGCTGCCCTTAAAAGAAATTGCCAAACGTCTTGGCAATCCCAAGGTCATGAGCAGCGTTGCCATCGGCGCACTGCTTAAATTATTCAGCTTTCCCCTTGACTACGCCTTGGAAGTCATTCCTGAAAACCTTCGCCCGGACTTAGTGGACGTTAACCTTAAAGCGGTAACCGAAGGCTTCGATGCTGTGGAATCGCAGTTCCAGGTCACCGCCAAGAATGCCAAGCAGGATCTCCTGCTGACCGGAAATACCGCCCTCAGTCTTGGCGCTCTGGCGGCAAATATTAAATTTTATTCGGCCTATCCGATGTCACCTTCCACCACCATCCTTGATTATCTGGCTGCCCAAAGCGCGAAGATGAATATTGTGGTCGAACAGGCTGAAGATGAAATTGCGGCCATCAACATGGTTCTGGGTGCTTCCTATGCCGGAGCCCGGGCCATGACCGGCACCTCCGGCGGCGGCTTTTCGCTGATGGTAGAAGCCCTTGGCTTTGCCGGGATTGCCGAAATTCCCGTGGTTATAGCAAATATTCAACGGCCCGGTCCGGCCACCGGCTTTCCCACCCGAACGGAACAAAGCGATTTAAAATTTGTAATTTCGGCTTCCCAGGGTGAATTCCCGCGGATGGTTATTGCTTTGCGCGATCATACCGATTGCTTCTTCCAAACCGCCCGGGCCTTTGGCTTGGCTGAAAAATACCAGATGCCGGTGATTCTTTTAAGCGACCAGTATTTAGCCGATTCCGCAGCCACTGTTGCTGTTTTTGACACCAATGGGCTTTACTCGGATCTTTTCCCCGAAAAATCCGTTCCAGGCAATGAAACGAAACCTTACCGCCGTTATCAGCTTACCGAAAGCGGCATCTCCCCGAACAGCATTCCCGGTGAAACCGAATCACTGGTCCGGATTGACAGTGATGAGCACGATGAGTTTGGGCAAATTACCGAATCGGCAGACGTCCGCATTCAAATGGTGGATAAACGCATGAACAAGCTTGAATTATTAAAGAAAGAACTCCTGGAACCGGATTTTTGGGGCGACGAACAGTGCGAAACCCTGCTGATCGGCTTTGGTTCCACCGCTGGTGCCATCAAAGAGGCGATCACCATTCTTAATGCCCAAGGCGGTCACTATGGTGCTCTTTTATTCGGGGATGTCTATCCCCTGCCCCAGCAAAAACTCAAGCAATATGCGGCCCTGGCAACGGAAATGGTCAACGTCGAACAAAATGCCACCGGACAGTTAGCATCACTGATCCGCGAAAACGCGCTTATTTCCTGTCACCGCAGTATTTTGAAGTATGATGGCCGGCAAATGTCAGTGGACGATATTCTAGCGGGCATTCAAAATCCCAAGGGAGGTCAACTATTATGAACAATCAATTTGTAAGCTCTGAAACCGCCTGGTGTCCCGGCTGCGGTAATTTCTCCATTATTGATACCCTTGTCGGGGTTCTCAATGAACTGGATTTATCCCCCCACAAAGTAGTTTTAGTGGGCGGCATCGGACAGGCCGCGAAAACAAATCAGTACGTCAGTGCCAATGGATTCAGCGGTCTCCATGGCCGGTCGATTCCTGCCGCCGTGGCTATTAAACTGGTTAATGATGATTTAACCGTGATCGTCAATACCGGGGATGGAGATTCCTACGGCGAAGGTGGCAATCACTTTATCCACAATATTCGCCGGAATGTGGACATTACCCATTTTGTCCACGACAATCAAATCTATGGCCTCACCAAGGGTCAGACTTCACCGACTTCTGACGCCTGTCAGTTGGATCATAAAACCTCGGCCTGTAATCTAAGCACACCTTTTAATCCTCTGCTGGTTGCCATTGCCTGCGGGGCCACCTTTGTGGCCCGTTCCTTTACCGGACGCAAGGACCACCTGGCGATGGTAATGGCGGCGGCTATTCGTCACAAGGGCTATGCCCTGGTGGATATCCTCCAGCCCTGTGTCAGCTTCAATAAGGTGAACACCCATTCTTTTTACGATAAGCGAGTTCAGGAACTGGATGCTTCCTATGATTCGTCCAATAAAATGGCGGCCATTGAAAAAACCATGGAATTCGGGGATACCATTCCCATTGGTATTCTCTATCAGGAAAAAGGGTTGACCTACGAAGATAAGCACCCCCAATTGTTCAACGATGTTCCAGTCATCCATAAAGCCCACAACATGGATGATATAAATGAGTTATTTAAGGACTTTATTTAAAGAAGAGGTTTTAAATGGAAAAAAAATTATTCTACCAATGCAACGACTGTAACAGCATTCTGCTGGAGATGAATGGCACCGTTTCACAGTACTGTGATCATAATCTGACACTGCTGACTCCCAATGCCCTAAAAGCTTCCGAAGCCCAGCATATTCCGGTTCTTGAGTTTAAAAAATCAAATCTGCACGTCACTGTTGGCAGTCTTCCCCACCCGATGATCCCGGAACATTCCATTCTCTGGATTTTTGTCCAAACCCGAAATGGCGGGCTCTATGTCTCTCTGACACCCGAGGATCTGCCGCAAGCTGATTTTTTAGTCCATGAAATTGATGTCCTGGGAGTTTATGCCTATTGCGATATTCACGGGCTTTGGATGGCTGATCATTCCGCACTTGATTATGAAGAAACCGTCTGTGCCCCGGAGTTCCCCCAGGGCTGTATCGGATAACGGTTATGTATCGACAACCTTCTTGGCGGACATTTATTGACACCCTCCCGTACCGACCAGTTGTTAATCAGTTGTATGCTTCAAGGCGTACAGTCTAAGGACTGTTCGCCTTGATGCACACAACACGATCTAACAACTGTCGGTACTGCTTTATATATTTTTCTGCATTCTCCGGCATGATATTAATTTGGATATGCGCACTGTAGATAAAAAAGAAAGTAAGTTCTGGGGACAATCGTAACATCAGTTGTCGGCATCATGGCGAACAGGCTCGCCTGTACGATCATGCAGCCGACAACGATTTACCATTGTCCCCAGGACGGATGCGGCAACAAACCCAGGGCAGCTCATGCTAAAAAGCGTGAGCCGCTCTTTTTTTTGGTTAACTTGTGCTATAATGAAAAAAATCAGTAAATGTGAGGACAATCTATGAATCCAATCAAAATAAATTTATTAAAAACTCTTGCCCAAAGCGGCGACTCCGATGCCATGCTGGAGCTGGCGGATTATTATTATATTCACGAAAATAAACGCAGTTTATCCGCTGAAAATTTTCAGATGGTTTTTGATTATTATAGCTGTTTAGCCGAAGCCGGCAATGATCATGCGATGGTAACCCTGGGTGCTATGTATTATGAAGGGGTTAACATTCCCCAGAATTTTAAGCTGGCCAAAGAGTGGTACGAAAAATCGGCCCAACTGGGCAATCCTCTGGCAATCAATAATCTGGGCTATTGCTATTATTATGGCCGGGATATTCCCAGTGATCTAAAACAGGCCTTTTATCTTTTTGGTAAAGCGGCCCAGCTGGGCCACCATAACGGCATGTATAAACTGGGTGATATGTATTATAATGGCAACTATGTTCCCCAAGATTCCCCAGCCGCCTTTTACTGGTACCGTCAGGCAGAAAAAATCACCGATGAATCCATTCCCGAATACCCCAATATCGCCTACCGCATCGGCCATTGTTATTTACAGGGGGATGGGGTTGTCCAGGATTTACTAGCTGCTCTAAGATGGCTGCAAACGGCGGAACTGGGTTGCTACACCTTTATTCAAAAGGGTGATGCGTATGCTCATCTGACGCTGGTTCGGGTTAAAGAGGATCTGGAAGTATTACATCATAATCTGGATACGCTTAAGGGTCATTGTGGAGCAGAATTAGGCTATCACAATCCTTTAAATATGTAAAAGTGTTTTTAATGAACTTTTCAGTACCTCGTGCTATACTGGAAAAATAATACAGCCTGAAATGAAAAATGGAGGTTAACCATGAAAAAAATATTCGAAGTCATCCAAAACGTTCCCTACCGTACCTCACAATTAGTCATGAAAGAGGCCACCAAAGTTCTTAAACTTCCAATCCCTCCGGTGCTTAAAGGATCTGGGATGGTTCGTCGTTTCCCGGAAATAATGAAACTCACCGATGTCACTAAGGTCTTAGTGGTAACCGACCGCCCGCTGCTCTCCCTGGGCTTGTTGGATCCCTTCCTATGCGCTTTGGAAACCGCGGGTATTGAACCGGTCATTTTTGACAAGGTCCAGCCCAACCCTACCTTTGAAAATGTGGAAGACGGTTTGGCACTGTACCAAAAGTCCAATTGTGATGGGGTCGTGGCGTTTGGGGGCGGTTCGCCCATCGATTGTGGAAAAATCATAGCGGCAAAAGTCACCAATCACAAAAGCATCCCGAAAATGCGGGGGCTTTTCAAACTGAATCATAAACTGCCACCGTTTTTTGCGATTCCCACCACCTCGGGCACCGGATCTGAAGCTACCATCTGCGGAGTTATCACCGATGTCAAGAATCATGAGAAATTTGCCATTAATGATCCCAAACTGGTGCCCCTGGCCACAGTCCTTGATCCGGATCTCACCATCGGACTTCCACCGGCGCTCACCGCCACCACCGGAATGGATGCCCTTACCCATGCTATTGAAGCCTATATCGGAAAATTTGACACGCCCTTTGTAAAAGAAAAAGCGTTAGCTGCTACCGACGTTATCATCAACAACCTGGAATCCTGTTACCAAAATGGTCAGGATAAAGCACTGCGCTTGAATCTTGCTCAGGCATCCTTTGACGCAGGTCTGGCCTTTACCAGGGCCTATGTGGGTTACGTACATGCCATCGCCCATGCCATGGGTGGTTATTATGGAGTCCCCCACGGTTTAGCCAATGCCATCGTACTACCCTATGTTTTAGAGTTTTCCCGGGAAGCAGCCGAGGAAAAGCTGGCTGAACTTGCATATTTTTCCGGACTGGGTGAACCCATGGATGATGACAGCGCCCTGTCCTTTCACTTCATCAAAAAAATAAAATCCATGAATGAAGCCATGGGCATTCCAAGGGTTATTGAAGCACTTAAAGCCAATGACATCACCTTCCTGGCAAAGCGCATCTTAAAAGAAGCCAATCCTACCTACCCGGTACCCCGGATTATGCATTTTGACGAATGCTGCGATATTCTCAAACAGCTTTGTCCGGAAACTGCTCAGGCTCTTTAAATGAAGGTCCAGGTCTATCCCCCACCCTTTGCCAAACTTAAAGATTTGGATGAGGATGGCATGTTAATCCTGGAAGCCGGTGCCACGCTTTATACGGTTTATCGACGACTGTGGATTCCCCTGGCTTTGCAGCCGCTGGTTATTTGCAATGTGAATTACGAACGCGTAAAAATGAAAACCCGGTTAAGGGATGGAGACATCATCAGTTTCATTCTCCCTCTGGCCGGAGGATAAGAGGTTAATTTTGAAAGGATATTGCGGAAAAATACTCATGGTGGATTTAACAAAATCTACCTTTGAAGAAATTGAAATCCCCGATGCGATTTATGAAAACTTTCTTTCCGGTGTTGGCCTGGGTGCCTACATCCTCTATAAATATATCCCCAAAAATGCCGCCCCCCTGGGGCCTGATAATATTTTAGGCTTTATCAGCGGCCTGCTGACCGGCACCGGCAGTTTTATGACCGGCCGTTGGATGGTAGTGACTAAATCTCCACTTACGGGAGGTTTCGGGGATGCCAATTGTGGCGGAAATCTTTCCCCTTCAATTAAACATTGCGGCTATGATGGTATTTTTTTTAAAGGAAAATCCAAAAATCCGGTGTTTCTCTTTATCGACAATAAAGGTCCCCAGCTTATAGATGCCTCCAAACTTTGGGGACAGGATACGGTTGATACCGAAGAACAGATCCGCACCATGATTCCTCATAAAAAAAGTCTTTCCATTGCCACCATTGGGATGGCCGGGGAAAACCAGTCCCTGATTTCCGGAATTTCCCATGACGGCGGACGCATGGCAGCCCGTTCCGGGGTTGGTGCGGTGATGGGTTCCAAAAATTTAAAAGCTTTGGTTCTCTGCGGATCCAGGCTGATCAAATCTCAAAATCCTGAAGTCATCAAGACCATCAGCCAGGCCTACGCCAAAAAAGTGAAGGCTTCCAACCTTCCCGGTATGGCCACTGGTGCTTTCCTTCCAATCATGGGAAAGTCAATGGTTGCTACGGACAAAGCCATTCCCCTGGATGGTATGATGTCCACTGCCATTATGAAAAAATGGGGAACCGGTTTTGGCAACACCATGAACATGCCTATGGGCGACAGCCCGGTAAAGAACTGGAAAGGCTCAGTTTTGGATTTCCCTTTTTCAAAGTATCGAAATATGAATCCCGACCGGGTTCAAAAACATGAAATCAAAAAATATCACTGTTATTCCTGTGTGATTGGCTGTGGCGGCATCTGTGACATTGATAAGGTCACCAATGGCCGTTTTCCACTTACCCATAAGCCGGAATACGAAACCGTGGCTGCTTTTGGCGCCCTACTGCTAAACAAGGATCTGGATACTATTTTTCTCGTCAACGAGTTGCTGAATCGCGGCGGAATGGACAGCATTTCCGCGGGAAACACCATTGCCTTTGCCATGGAATGCTATGAAAAAGGGTGGCTCAGTCAGACCGCCACCGGCGGACTTGATTTAACCTGGGGAAATGCGCAAACCATCATCACCCTGGTTGAGCAAATGATTGCCGGTACCGGTTTTGGCGCGGTCCTTCAACACGGTGTTAAAAAAGCCAGTGAAATTTTGGGGATTGCCACGGATTCATTCGCCATTCACGCCGGCGGCCAGGAGCCTGGTATGCACGATCCCCGGTTGGACCCCATCCTGGGTATCCATTATTCCTGTGATCCCACCCCGGGTCGTCACACCATCGGTGCCGGAAGCTATTACACCTACATGCGCCTCTGGGAATCGGTAACCTGGGCCCCTAAGGTGAAGCTTGGGGAAGACAAAAAAGAAGAGTACGAAGCCAGCAGCCAGGTGGGGCTAAAATCCATGGCCAATGCCTGTATCAAACAGGTTCTGGATGGTTCCGGCGGCTGTCTCTTTGGCATGATCGGCGGTCTCAATCATTTTAAGATCTTTGACTACCTCAACGCCGCTACCGGCTGGGATAAAACCGCCGATGACTACATGAGCATCGGTTTGAGAATGCAAACCCTGCGCCAATGTTTTAATGTCCGGGAGGGGATTAATCCCCGGGACTTTAAAATGAACGATCGTCTCAGTGGTTTTCCCCCGCTAACCAAGGGTCCGCTGAGGGGAAAATCTTTTAGCATGAAAGACATGATGTCCATCCATTATCAGTTTATGGGCTGGGATCGAAACACCGGAATTCCCACCAAGCAGCTGCTCGAGGAGCTCGGCTTTTGCGATTTGGATATGGAGGTGATCAACCATGGCTGATACCCAAAAACCGGTTGTGGATTACGCCCTTTGCATGGCCTGTGGGATTTGCGCCACGGAATGCCCGCTGAGCTGCATTGCTCTTCGAAAAACCGATATTGATGCCGATCCTAAGGCCTACCCGGTTCTGGACGATTACTACCGCTGCACCGGCTGTACCCGGTGCGAAAAAGCCTGTCCCGTAAATGCCATTCGGATGGCTTGAAAAAGCAAGAATGCCCCTAAGCTAAAATAGTTTAGGGGCATTCTTATCTTTTTATTATTTGACAATGGCGTACATACATGAATCCATGATTTTTCCATTTTTGTAAATATTCTTTTTTAAAATACACTCTAACTTTAATCCCGCTTTTTCCAGAACTCTGCGGGCGCCGGTATTTCCGGCAAAAGGTCGGGCAAAAATTCTGACAATGTCATAATTTTTAAATCCATTTTCACAGGTTTCCGTAATCGCCTTTGTCATAATACCCTTTCCCCAAAAGGGCTCTCCCAGCCAGAAGCCCAACAAGGCGGTTTTGCATTCGACATCGTCCAGAATCGTAAAACCAACCGATCCCACCGCCACCCCATCAACAACAATGGCCTTGATGGATTGTTTTCTTCGGTCTGTATCCCGGCATTGGTCAATAAAGGTATGAGCATCGTCCAAGGTGTAGGGTGAGGGAAACTCATTGCGTAAATTCTCAGCCAGTTTCGGATTATTGGCATAGCGTACAATGCTTTCCGCATCATCCAGTTTCCAGTCTCTTAATTCAAATTCCATGTTAAGATCCTCCCTTATTAATTTATTTTTAAGCATTATTTCGTATTTCCACCTCTTTAAGAAGCAGACTTTTTTATATCTAATTTACTTATACCCTAAAATAGCTCAATTCCATATTGCTTAAAAAAAATAAATTATGTTATTACAAAAGAGAATTTTCATCAAAATTTAATTCTAAATGGCCCCATAAAGAAGTCGCTGGTCTGAAAAATATTATTCCTGTTCAAATGTTGGTTTAACATTAATTCTTTCCTTGGCAATTTTTTTCATGCCGGCCAGCAATTCGGTAATCTCAAAACCATTTGCAAATGTCTGAGTTTGGTTATTGATCACCACACAGGTCAGCGTGATCAGTGGAAATTGCTCGACCACCCCGTGTCTGTTAGCGGCGGTAATAAATCCATTTTGAATATCTGTTTGGTCATAAAAGCCCAGCACCTCATGCTCAAATTTATTCACAATACCCTCAAAGTATTCCTGGGTGACATGTTCTTCCAACATAACAACAAAATCATCTCCGCCCACATGACCGATAAAGTCTTCTTCACAAAATCCACAACACAAAATATCCGCCAACAGCTTTATGATTAAATCGCCATTTGCAAATCCATAAACGTCGTTGTAGGCCTTAAAATTATCAATGTCAAGATATGCCACACTATAATTTGGGCACAGTGAGACACAGTGGCTTAAATTTTGCTCAATCAAAAGGTTTCCCGGTAAGCCGGACAGAGGATTAAGATGCTTTGCCGCTGAAATTTCTATTTCAGTGGTTTTTTCCAACAAGCTTTTAATCGTCACGGCGCCGACACATTTTTCGTTTTCTGTAATAATAATAAAATCATAGAGCTTATCATAGGAGCGTGCCATGGCCATGGCAGACACAATGCTGATAGGGGTCTTATAATCAACGGATAAAAAGTTTCTGTCCATAACCTCAGAAATCGGCTTGTTCTGATAGAGCACAAAGCCAAAATGGCCACTGAGTTTCAATGCCAGTTTTTCCTGGGTGACAATCCCCACCGGCATTTCATTTTCAACCACGCATACCCCAAAACAGCTGGGATTTTTTTTAAAAACATCGTAGATATCCTGAGTCATTTCAGTTGCAGAAATGATCCGGGTGGGGGCGCATAAATTGGCAATGTAAATTTTTGAACTGCTGCTTTGTGAGGTATGGTTTTTCTTTTTATTTAATTTCTTCAGGTCCTGTAACACCGCTTCTCTAATTTCTTGAACCATACTATGGGGTTTCTGTATAAAAAAGCCCTGTCCGTACTGGACCCCTAAATTTACCAGGGTGTCCAGTTCATCATAGGTTTCGATGCCTTCGGCAATCAGCTGAATATTTGATACCTTGGACAATTCAACCATGCCCTTTACCAGCGCAAATTTTAAATTATCGGTATTAATGCCCCGAATCAGATTCATATCGAGCTTAATATAACTGGGACTGATGTCGCTGATCAGATTTAAACCCGAATAGCCGGCCCCGGCATCGTCAATGGCAATTTCGTAATCCTGGCTTTTATAGTGGTCAACAGTTGCTCTGAATCCAGCCATATCCGAAATGACATTTTTTTCGGTTATTTCAAAAATAATATTTTTCGGTGAAATATGATATTGTCTCAAAAAATCCTTGGTAAAGCCCTTTCTGAATGCATCATCGTGCATGGTATTGGGATTGACATTAATAAATAATTTTTTGTTATAGGGCGGCACCATAAATTTAAAGGCTGCTTCAAGGGCGGTTGTTCGGCAAAGCAATTCCAAATCCCATAATTTATTATATTCACCGGCAAGATTAAACAGCATTTCAGGATTTTCTATTTTACTTTCACCAGTGATTCTGCTCAGCGCCTCATGGCCAAGAACATAACCATCTCTAAGGGAAACAATGGGCTGAAAAACAGTTCTTATCTGTTTGTTTTTTATGATAATATCTAAGGCTTCCTTTGTTTCTTCTCTCATATTGCTGCTCCTTCTGTGATAAGGTCTACCGAGTTAATAGCAAAACTGACCGTAAAGCTCACGGTATTTTCGCAATTACCTATAAAGTCTATAGAGTTATATTATCACAATTATGTGGCTCTTAAATCAAGAGAAAAGTCATTATTTGTAAATTTTGTGTTAAATTTTCATAAAAAAGAAGGTCCCATTTAAGTGAACCTTCCTTTTAACAGTTTTCGTTATTCGGCAGCTGGTTCTTCCATCATCCGCATGCGTTCGATGTGCAGGGCCAGATAACTGACTTCTCTTTCGGAAAAAGCTTTTCCCAATTCTTCATCCAGTTTTTCACAGACACTAGTGGCGATCCGAAAGGCGTAGGCACAGTGGGTTTTTGTATAGTCAATCATATCTGAATTCAGTTTTTCGTTTTTAATGATCCGATCAATCATATAGCGAATATGATACATCAGCCTGGAGTAGGCGAATGAACCGGGCGCAATGGTTATGGCACAATCCGCTTCAATTTGCTTGATGGCATTTCCGACAGCCACGATATAGATCCAGTTGGTTTTAGCATTTCCCTGAAGGATCCCAAACAGGGTAAGGTCAATGAGCCCGCCGGAGAAGGTCATTCCAACGCCAACATTCAATATGTGCATAAACATATAGGATAAGCCTGCCAGAACACAATGAATCACATTGGGTTTGTCAAGTATTATTGATAATTAGTGCCCCTTCAACCTGATCCATCTGCTTTTTAACGTGTGAATGGTGTCTATTGGTATCCTTGGATCTACAGACTCGGCAAGGTTCCTGAAACTACAGCCGGTTGCAATGCATTTAAAACTGCCTGCATAATACCGTTGGAGGTATAGGTGGCGCCGGAGATAGTATCTACCACCGGATTCTGGGCTGCTATAATCGCTTCCGGCACCGCATATATTGCGCGGCCATAATATTTTTCATCACGTTCATTATGGGAAACCACCTCTACCGCGGTGATTTGATTGTTTACTACGGTGACACTCACCGTAAGCTCAGGTCCAAACCCTTCAGCTACGCCAGTATAAGTGCCAGCCGTTAGGTCCACATTTCCTAAAAAAAGATTGGCTTTTTCCACAACGGTATCCGTGACTGTTGATACCGGTTCTGCGGCTTCCGTAACATTGGCTGTTGTGGCAATCTCTGTGGTTTTTCCGTAAAGCTGTTCAACAGTGTTCTCGATCTCCCTTTGAACGCCTGTTAGAAAAGTATTTGGACCCATTGCCCCGCCAACTTCCCAAAGGTGTAAGCCAAGAAAAGCAATAAGAACCACGGTTAACCAGCGATGGGGTTTAATCCAGGAGAATTTCCCTTTCATTACTTTGCGCAGCATATAGGTCAGCCCCAGCAGTATTCCGATGAGTAGACAGGCGGTTCCAAAATTAAAGGAAAGCATGACACCTGATGAAAAAAAACCATGAATAGCAGCAAATGCCACAAAAGCAATCCCCATGGGTTTATGAGCATTTCTCAGTTTTTTGTTGATTCGGGCAATCCCGAGTTTTTTTTTCTTGCCCTTGTTAAATATTCTCAGTAAATAGATGATCGATAAAAGCACGGCTAAAAACACACTGATCCATGCTGTAATGACATTGATTAAAAGCATCATTTTCCCTCACTCCTTAAGCTTTTTCTTTATCTTAACATGCTAATGTGGCAAAATTGTGTCATTTCTTACATTGCATTTTTACATTTTAACATGTTAATGTGATGGCGAAGTGAAGCGGCGGTGCATTTTATCTAAACATCAGCGGCAGAACACCAAAAAATACCATTCCCAATCCTCCCGCAAGAAAAATCAGCTTGATCGGATGGAGCTTAAACCTGAAATAAATAAAACAACATATCCCAAAAATGATGATTTCTTTGTATTTGAGCGCCTGCAGAAAACCCTCAAAGTCTGCTATTGAAGCGCCGTGGTTTATTAACACATTATCCATAAGAATAAATACCGCCGAGGCAATCAACCCAATCACCACTGGCCGCATCCCAAAGAGGGCCCCCTGAACCCATTTGTTACTCTGAAAATTGACGAAGGCTTTTGCAATAATAAGGATGATAATAAATGAAGGTAAAATCACCGCCAGGGTTGTGACAAAGGCGCCTAATAGCCCAGCGGTTTCCATTCCCACAAAGGTGGCAATGTTTACGGCAAAAGGGCCCGGGGTCGATTCTGCAACCCCAATAAAATCCGTCAGTTGGGTTATGGTAAGCCATTGATTAGCCACCACTTCCTGTTGAATCAGTGGAATCATGGCATAACCGCCGCCAATAGTGAAAAGACCAATTTTAAAAAAGGTGATAAACAGTTCCAGAAAAATCATTTCTTCACCTCATGATTGTTATTTGCCGGATTCTTTTTTAAAAGCACCTGGTACACAAGTCCGACTATGGCTCCGCCCAAAATAAGAAAGACAACATTAATCTGAGTAAACGATGCTAAAAGAAATGCCAGCACCAGGAGAATAATGGTTAACGGATTATACTGTCCCTTTTGTCCCATTTTAACCACCGCTCCGAGAATAAGAACAATAACACCCGCCCGAATACCGTTAAAGGCATAGGCAACCCATTCCAGGTTTTGAAATTGAACAAAGAAAAGTGAAATAATGCTGATGATTACAAAAGATGGTATGGCAACCCCCAGAGTTGCCAACAGCGAACCCCAAAAACCTGCCACCTTGTAGCCCACAAAGGTGGCGGTGTTTATGGCAATAACTCCCGGTGTTGATTCCGCAATGGCAAAAATATCCAGGATATCCTTGGTTTCAATCCATTTGTGCCGTTCTACTATTTCATATTCAATCAGCGGGATCATGGCATAACCCCCGCCAAAGGTAAATAGACCAATTTTAAAAAACGTTAAAAACAATGTTTTGAACTTGTTACCCTGCTTTTCTATTTGTTTCAAATTAAATCCCCCTCCAAATCCATCCATTCCAGTACTTCCTCAAAATTTGAGGAGCTGCTGCAACACCATAATACATAGTTTTCCGGACATTTGTATTCTTTCAAAAAAACACTTACCTTTTCCTCGCCCTCAAAAATACTTACCCCTCCAGCATCTAAAAGTTTTCCTTCAAGCCTGACCGTAAAGCTGCTCATGGGCAGTGCAAATCCTCTGCCGGTAAACTTCATATAACTTTCCTTAATGGTCCAAAGATCAAAGAACCCTTTCTTTTGCTTTTCAACCGGCAGGTCAAAAAGCCATACCACTTCTTCTTGGGCAAAATAACGCGTTGCCAGATCAAGGTTTAATCGGTCCATTTTCTGAAGGTCCAAACCCACGGCTTTATTGGACAAAGCGCAGACCACATAATTCCCGGAATGGGAAAGGTTATAATGAATTCCGGAGTGCTTTAATAAGCGGGGTTTCCCCTGTTCGCTTTTTTCAATAATTAAATTGCCTTTAATACCAAAGCTTTTTAACATCGCCTTTTTCATTAAAACCTCGGCTCCCAGGGAAAGGGCTTGGGACTGTATTGATTTTTGCCGCACCACCTTTTCTCTTCGTTCAGTAGTAACCTGGTCTAAATATTTTTGCAATATTTTTGGATTTTGTAGGGGCATGGTATCGGCAATAAATATCTGTGTTTTAAACTCATTCATCTGAAAACTGAATTCCTTTCTCTGTTGCCACACCTCTGGCCCAGTCACAAAGGGCAGACAACACCGGAATAATCTCCATCCCATGTCTTGTCATCGTATATTCAACCCGGGGAGGAACTTCAGGATAAATTTTTCGAGTGATAATCCCATTTTTTTCCAACTCCCGCAACTGACTCGTCAGCATTTTCGGGGTAATTCCGGGAAGCAGTCGTTTCAATTCACTAAACCGCTTTGTCCCACCAGAAAGCTGGTGGAGGATCAGAAGTTTCCATTTCCCGCCAATGAGGTTCATACTGTAGTCAAGGGCACAATAAAATTTTGCTTTTTCTTCCATTTTTTCTCCTAAAAAAATATAGTATTAGGTAATTGCGAAACTTAAAAGAATCAAACCATGGTTGCTTTGATGTCAGTT